>DATHCD010000001.1:0-11709 GCA_035319735.1 Xanthobacteraceae bacterium
TTGGTCGCCGTCACCCAATGCGCCAGGTGCACGAACGGCGCGGCGGCAACGATGAACACCACGATAATGATCAGCTTGATGGCAACGATGACGGTGTTGGCGCGCGCCGATTCATGGACGCCGACCACCAGCACCGCCGAAATCGCGGCGATCACCGCCATGGCCGGAACGTTGATCAGCGCGCCGGTCGTCTGCCAGACCCCGTGCGCGGCGTCATAAGCGAGCGGCGCTTCGGCAAAGGCGGCGGGAACAGTGATGCCGAAATCCTTGAGGAAGCTGACGACGTAGCCGGACCAGCCGATGGCGACGGTGGTCGCGCCGAGCGCATATTCCAGGATCAGGTCCCAGCCGATGATCCAGGCGACGAGTTCTCCCATCGTCGAATAGGCATAGGTGTAGGCGCTGCCGGCGATCGGCACCGTCGAGGCCATCTCCGCGTAGCACAGTCCGGCGAAGGCGCAGGCGAACGCGCCGAGCACGAAGGACAGCGTGATCGCCGGCCCGGCATTGGCGGCGGCGGCATGTCCGGTCAGCACGAAAATGCCGGCGCCGATAATGGCGCCGATGCCGAGCGAGACGAGGTTGATGGCGGAGAGCGTGCGCTTGAGCGGCACCCCGTCATGCGTGGTCAGCGCCTGCACCTGCGGCTCCGCGGCTTCTGCCTCCAGCGCCGCGATCGATTTGCGCGCCCAAATATTCGCCATGGCCGTGGTTCCTCTCAAAATTCGCGGCGCCGCAAGAAGCGCCCACACGCGCGCGCGTCGTCTCGACCCCTGCAAGCGGCATATCAACGAGCTGCAACCATCGCGGTTTCAGCGCGCCGACATGCCGTGACGCTTACAAGCCCGCCGCTGCGAGCGCCTTCGCCTGACGCTTGGCGACGCGATCCAGCGAAAAATGCTCGATCGCCTCGTTGAACAGGCGATAGAAATTGAGCTCGGCCCGCAGGTGCAAAAACACCGCGCCGAGCCCGATGGCGGCGCGATCCATGAACACGAACTCGCGCGGCACCGTCACCGGCCCCTTTTGCTTGAGCGCCTGGTGGACGCGGAAGGCTTCGCGCCGCCCGTATTCTGCTGGCTTTACGCCGTCGGCAATCGTGCGCACGCGGTCGTCGAGGAGCGGCGCGTAGATGAAACGCGCCCAGATGTTGAGCGTATCGATGAGATCGCGGGAGAGTCGGCGAAAGCCCCATGTTTCGTAGGCGCGCACGATGAGATCGTCGTCGCCGTTGAGCAGACCGTGATAGAGGTCGACCACGCCGCGGACGAAGGTCGGCGGAAAGATGCGGATGCAGCCGTAGTCGAGGAGGTTGATGCCGCCGAGCTCGCGGCCGCGCGCGAACACCGTGTAGTTGCCGAGGTGCGGGTCGCCGTGGATGACGCCGAAGCGGCTGAACGGGAACCACCAGGCGGTGAACATGGCGGTCGCGAGCGCGTTGCGCACGGCGAGCGGATCGCCCTTGTGGGCGAGCATGCGGCTGCCGTCGAGCCAATCGAGCGTCAGCAAACGGCCGGTCGACAGTTCCGGCCAAGCGCGCGGCACGCGCACGCTGTCGACGCCGTCGAGCATCGTGCGGTAGAGCGCGACATGCCTGGCCTCGCGCCGGTAGTCGAGCTCCTCGCGCACGCGCGCGCTGATTTCCTTCGCGACCTCGGTGGTGTCGATCGCCGTATCGAGCCGACGGCGGATGGCGAGCAGCCACTGCAGCTGCTGCAGGTCGGCCTCGACCGCCGACTGCATGTCCGGATATTGCAGCTTGCAGGCGAGCGCCTCGCCGTTCAACGCGCGGGCGCGGTGCACCTGGCCGAGCGAAGCGGCGGCGGCCGGCTGGTGCTCGAAGCTCTGGAATTTCTCCTCCCAGCCGGGACCGAGCTCCGCGCTCATCCGCCGCTTGACGAAGGCCCAGCCCATGGGCGGCGCTTCGCTCTGCAGCTTCTGCAGCTCAGCGGCATATTCCGGTGGCAGCAGATCGGGAATGGTCGCCAACAACTGGGCGACCTTCATCAGCGGACCCTTGAGATTGCCCAACGCCGCGGCGAGCGCCGTCGCCTCGCCGGCGCGGTCCGGCCTGGCGCCGAGCAGACGCGCGCCGGCAAGGCGCGCCGCCACGCCGCCGACATTCGCGCCGACGCGCGCATAGCGGGCGGCGCGGGCGGTGAAGCGGTTCTTTTCGCGGTCGGGCATAAGCTCGGTTATAGCGCTTCCAGCTCCGAAATCATCCGCCCGATGACCTCAAGCCCGCGCTGCCAGAATGCGGGATCGCGGGCGTCGAGTCCGAACGGAGCGAGGAGTTCGGAGTAATGCTTGGTGCCGCCGGCGGCGAGCATCGCGAGATAGCGCTCGGCAAAACCCTGCTCGGCACGCTCATAGACCGCATAGAGCGAATTCACCAGGCAATCGCCGAACGCATAGGCATAGACGTAGAACGGCGCGTGGATGAAATGCGGAATATAGGCCCAAAATGTTTCGTAGCCGGGCTTGAGTTCGATCGCCGGCCCGAGGCTTTCGCTCTGGACCTCAAGCCATAATTTGCCGATGCGCGCGGCGGTCAATTCGCCGCTTCTGCGCTCGGTGTGGACGGCGCGCTCGAATGTGTAGAACGCGATCTGCCGCACCACCGTGTTGATCATGTCCTCGACCTTGGCGGCGAGCATCGCCCGGCGTTGCTGGCCATCACCGGTGGCAGCCAAAAGCCGCTTGAAGGTCAGCATCTCGCCGAACACGCTCGCGGTCTCGCCGAGCGTCAGCGGCGTCGGCGCCATCAGCGCGCCATTGGGCGCCGCGAGCACTTGATGCACGCCGTGGCCCAGTTCATGCGCCAGCGTCATCACGTCGCGCGGCTTGCCCTGGTAATTGACGAGCACATACGGATGCGCCGAGGGCACGGTCGGGTGCGCGAACGCGCCCGGCGCCTTGCCCAGCCGCACCGGCGCATCGATCCAATTCTCATCGAAGAAACGCTCGGCGATCGCCGCCATCTTCGGCGAGAAGTCGCCATAGGCGGCGAGCACCGTCTCCTTGGCCTCGGCCCAGCCGATCGTGCGCACCGGCACTCTCGGCAGCGGCGCATTGCGGTCCCAGTGCGGCAGCGTTTTCCTTCCGAACCACCGCGCCTTGAGCGCGTAATAGCGATGCGAGAGCCGCGGATAGGCGGCGCGCACGGCGGTAACCAACGCGTCGACCACTTCGCGCTCCACCCGGTTCGACAGGTGGCGCTCGTCGGCAATGTCGGCGAAGCGGCGCCAGCGATCGGAGATTTCCTTGTCCTTGGCCAGCGTGTTGGTGATCAGCGCGAATTGCGCCAGGTTGTCCTTAAATGTCGCCGCCAGCGCCTGCGCGGCGGCCTTGCGCTTCGCCGCCGAGCGGTCCTGCAGCAGGGTCAGCGTCGGCTCGATCGCGAGCGTCTTTCCCAAGACCTTGAATCGCAGGTCGGCGATCGTCGCGTCGAACAGCCGGTTCCAGGCGGAGAACGCCGTCACCGATTTTTCGTGAAAGAGCTGCTCAACGCGATCTTCGAGCTGGTAGGGCCGGTAGCGGCGCACGTCTTCGATCCATGGCCGGTAATGGCCGAGAGCCAGATCGGCCATCGCGGCTTCGATGACCGCGTCGTCGATGCGGTTGAGTTCGAGCGTAAAGAACAGGAGATGGGTGGAGGCGGCGGTCAGCCGCTCCTGCACGTCGCCGTAGAACTTGGTGCGTGCCGGATCGACCGTGTCGCCGGCGTGCACAAGCACGGCATAGGAGCCGAGCCGCCCCATGAGATCGTCGAGCGCTTCATAGCGGCGCACGGCCTCGGCAAGCCCTGCGCCCTCGCGGGCAAGATCGGCGAGCTTGCCCTTGTTGGCCAGCTCGAAGGCGACGCAATCGGTGTCCGCGCGATCGAGATCGCGCTTGATCGCCGGATCGTCGAGGCCGCGATAAAGGTCGTTAAGATTCCACTCGGGCAGCGCCCCCAGCGGTTTTTTCGCACGCGCCGGACCGTTTCTGGCCGGTCGTTTGCCGGCAATTGTTTTTGACATTGTCTTGGAACGCATGGAATTGTCGGCCCCGCCGGCCACTCATGTGGCGCGGCATGAAGGCGCTCGCAAGGCCGCTGTCGATCGCCGGTCTCGCGCCGGGATTGCACATGGCGAAGGTCCTCATACCGCTCCCGAGCAGGGATTTCGATCCGACCGAGGTTGCGGTCAGCTGGAGCGTGTTGAAGCGCCTTGGCCATACCGTGGCGTTCGCCACGCCCGATGGCAAGGCCGGGCAGGCCGACGACATGATGATCACCGGACAGGGCCTCGACTTCTGGGGCTTCCTGCCGGGTCTGAAGCGCCTCACTCTCGTCGGGCGGCTGATGCGGGCCAATGCCGAGGCGCGGCGGGACTACGCGGCGATGCAGCAGGATGCCGCTTTCAAGACACCGCTCTCCTGGCGGCAAGCGCATCGCGAAGACTTCGACGGCCTGCTCCTGCCAGGCGGTCATCGCGCGCGCGGCATGCGCGAATACCTCGAGAGCGAAGTGCTGCAGAAGCTCGTCGCCGAGTTTTTTGCCGCCGGTCTGCCGGTCGCGGCGATCTGTCATGGCGTCCTCCTCGCCGCGCGCAGCCGCACCCCTGACGGCAGCCACTCGGTTCTCTTCGGCCGGCGCACCACGGCGCTGACCTGGGCGCTGGAGCGCGCGGGTTGGCAGGTGGGGCGGATTCTCCGTTTCTGGGACCCGAATTACTACCGCACCTATGTCGACGGACCTGGACAGCCCCTCGGCTACATGTCGGTGCAGCAGGAGGTCACGCGCGCGCTTGCGCGTCCGCAAGACTTTCTCGACGTTCCCGCCGACGCTCCCGACTACCGGCGCAAGACCGGCGGCCTGATCCGCGACACCTTCGACGACGACCGCGCCGCCTTCGTCGTGTGCGACGGCAATTATGTGTCGGCGCGCTGGCCCGGCGACGCGCACAGCTTCGCGCGCCTTTTCGCCGCGGTCCTTTCCGAACGAGCCGGATAGAAAATCTCGGGCTACGGCCAAGCAGCCGCGTGGGCGCCGAGCGGAACGGCTGGCCGCAGCCAATGCGGCGGCGTTTCCGCCATAACGGCGGCGTGGCGCACCGCGGTCAGCGTGCCGAATCCGGAGGAGGTCTCCTCCAGGCGATCGCGCATGTCCTCAAGCTTCGGATCGGGGCAAGCGACGCCATCGATACGGCCCAGACGGCGAAGCCAGCAGCCGCTCTGCGCGAGCGAGGCGCGCACGTGCCAGGAACCGCCGCGCGCGGCGCGGCGCGCGAGTGCCGCGATCGCCGCGAATGCCATCAGATAGCCGGTGGCATGATCGAGCGCCTGCGCCGGCAGCGGTTTTGGCTCGTTCGCCGCGAAGGCTTCGGCTTCCGCGACATTCAAGCCGCTCGCCGTTTGCACAAGCGAGTCGAAGCCGCGCCGGTCAACCCAGGGGCCTTCGTGCCCGTAGGCTGAGAGCGAGACGTAGACGATGCCCGGCCGCATTCTTGCGACATGCTGCGGGCCGAAGCCGAACGCGGCGACAGCACCGGGCCGGTAGCCTTGCACGAAGACGTCGGCTTCGCGCACCAGCGCCGCCAACGCTTCACGCCCACCCGCTTCGCGCAAATCGATTGACGTCGACAATTTTCCGCGACCGGTATCGATGACGAGCGGGCGCATCGACGGCAAATGCGCTGCCGTGACCAGCAGCACGTCGGCGCCATGCGCGGCGAGCGCGCGCCCGCACACGGGACCGGCGATGATGCGGGTCAGGTCGAGCACCTTGATGCCCGCCAGCGGACGGGCGACCGCGGACAAAGGTCGTGGCGGCGCATCGCCGATCTGCTCGATCGAGAAGAGGGGGAGCTTTGCGACCGCGCGACCCTGCGGATGCCGGTCCCATTCGGCAAACGACCGGCAGGCGGCAACCGCGAGGCCGGCGTCGGCGGCCGCGGCCTCGAATGCCTCGGCCTGCCATCCGTCAAGGGCGCGTTGTGCCGCCGCCCGATCCTCAGAACAACGTAGCAGCGCCATGACCCCGCTGCGATGATGGGCCAGGCTCGCGTGGACGCGCACCCAACGGCCGTCACCGCAGCGATAGAGGCCGCTCAGGTGATCGGGGTCGCCAGCGGGATATTTTCCATCGACACACAAATAGCGTTCGCTGCGAAATTCGATCGCCGCGCTGCGCATGTCGACGCTGACGCCCTGACGCCGACCGCCGCGCAAGCGCCATAGTTCGGCGGCGGCGAGCGCGGTCGCGGCGATCGTCGCCTGCGCCGCCGTTCCGACTGCGAATGAGGACGGCAGCACCGGCTCGGCGCCGGTCAAATAAACGTCGTGCAACACCTCATCATCAAAACCCGCCTCGCGCCACAGCCCGGCGACAACTTTCATCGGATCCGGGGCCGACATGATGCTGACCGTGCAAGGAAAAAACGCGGGGCATTGAAGGCCGCGGGCTGTTGCAAATCAAGCAGCGCCGCCGCGAATAGCGGCGGGCGATGATGAACGAGGAGTTTCTGCAGCACGGTGTGACCAGAGCTCGCCGATCATGCGCGCGCGACCGTCGAACAGGCGCGACATCTGCTGCTGCGCGCTTAGCCGCGCTCCTTAACACCCCGTTAATCCTCCTCGGCGAGAGTGCCCCGAAACGGCACAAGTGCCGCAGCCAGCCGTCGAGGGAGCAATGGCCGTTCTCATCGTCGATGACGATCCGGTGCAGCGCCGGCTCCTCGAGGGCATGGTGCAAAAATTCGGCTACGAGACGGTGGCGGCCGAAGGCGGTGACGCCGCGGCGGCGCTGCTCACGGGGTCTGACGGCGCGACCGTCGATTGCGTAGTTCTCGATCTGGTCATGCCGGACCTTGACGGTCTCGGCGTGCTGGCGCGATTGCGCGAAAACGCCGTCACCGTGCCGGTGATCGTGCAGACGGCACATGGCGGGATCGACAATGTCATCTCCGCGATGCGTGCCGGCGCGGTCGATTTCGTGGTCAAGCCGGTCGGCGCCGAGCGCCTGCAAGTGAGCCTGCGCAACGCGCTCAACACCAGCGCGCTCGAAGGCGAACTCAAGCGCATCAAGCACAGCCATTCCGGCACGCTCGGTTTTGCCGACATCATCACCAGAAGCTCGGCGATGCACGCGGTGCTGCGCATGGCCGAGAAGGCGTCGACCTCGAACATCCCGGTGCTCATCTCCGGCGAATCGGGGGTCGGCAAGGAGTTGATCGCACGCGCCATCCACGGCTCGGGCGAGCGACGAACAAAGCCGTTCGTCGCGGTGAATTGCGGCGCCATGCCGGAAAACTTGATCGAATCGATCCTGTTCGGCCACGAAAAGGGGTCGTTCACCGGCGCGACCGAGCGCCATGTCGGCAAGTTCGTCGAGGCTTCCGGCGGCACGTTGTTCCTCGATGAAGTCGGGGAATTGCCGGCTGCAGCGCAGGTCAAGCTCCTTCGCGCCCTCCAGGAGGGCGAGGTCGAGCCGGTCGGCGCGCGCAAGCCGGTCAGGGTCGACGTCCGGCTCGTCTCCGCCACCAATCGCGACCTGATCGCCGACGTCAAGCACGGTCGCTTTCGCGAAGACCTCTTCTACCGGCTGCACGTGTTCCCGATCGCCGTGCCGCCCTTGCGCGAGCGGCCGGCCGACATCCCGCCGCTCGTCCGACATTTCTTGGCGCGCTTTGCGGCCGAGGAAGGCAAACGCCTCCGCTTGGTCGCGCCCGAGGCGCTGCGGCTCCTCAGCGCCTTCCACTGGCCGGGCAACATCCGCCAGCTCGAAAATGCCGTCTTCCGTGCCGTGGTGCTTGTCGAAGGCGACAGCATCGGGGTCACGGAATTCCCGCAGATCGCCGCGCAGATCTCGGCGTCTGCGACGAATCAGGAACCAAGTGAGGCACGCGCCTCCGCGCCTGACGCGGCGGTTTCGCCGCTCGCGCCTTTTGCCGACGATCAACTCCCGGCCCCTGCCGCGCCAGCAGCGACACCCATGGATGCGCTGCCACTGGTCGATGCCGAGGGCGAGGTGCGCCCGCTCGAAGGGATCGAGGCGGACGTGATCCGGTATGCCATTACCCGTTACCGCGGGCAGATGTCGGAAGTCGCGCGACGGCTGCGGATCGGTCGCTCGACACTCTACCGCAAACTTGAGGCGCTCGGCCTCGACAATGGCCGGGGGGACACGGTTGGCGAAGCAGAGGACGTGGCCGCGGAGCGACAGCCCGTGAAAATTCCATGATTCGCGCCGATATCCGCGTTGCCCACAGGACAAAGGTGGCACGCTCACGTAAGGTAAGATTGGCGCGTCGCGTGGAACCGCCGCGGCAGCTTAGGACATAGTGAGTTGGGGGGCCCATTGTTGCAGGTGATACGAGCTTGCGGGCCATTGCGCAGACCCTGACGGAGAAATTTGCAATGCCGAATCTTCGTTTCGATCGCCTTCTCGCCCAGGCCGCCATCCTTCTCCTCCTAGCGGCCGGCGGCGCACCCGCGCAGCCGACCTCCGATGCAGGCCCGGAGGCCGCGGCTGGCGTCGCGAACGAGGCAGCGACAGCGCCGCCTGCAAAAATCGACGCGGAGCAGGCGCCCGCCAAGCCGACAGGCGCGGCGGGTGAGACGGAGACGGCAGCGCCGGCGGAAACGGCCGAGTCACCGCAAAAGCCGGCGGAGTCGGCCGATCAGCCTTCGGCTGCGGTAACAGCGACGCCGGTCCAATTGCCAAATCTGGAGGAGTCCGCGGCTCAGCCTGCGGCTCCGGCGCCTGCCGCCGTGGCAACCCCGGAGTTGCCGAAGCCTGAACAAGCGGCCGAGGAGCCTGTCGCTCCTGCCGCCGCGGTTCCGGCCGCGCAGGAGAAACCCGCCGCCGCGACGGGCGAGGCCGCCACGGCAACCACCTCCGCCATTGCTCCAGCCACCCAGCCCGCCGCGGGCGTTTCGCCCGACATCGTCGCCGACGCCCCAATCAGCGAACAATTGCGCGGACTGGCGGAGGGCAAATTCGACCGTATCATCGGCGGCAAAAAGGAGCGGAGCGCAATCGACGCGTTCTATTCGGGCCGAAACTATGCGCCGCTGTGGATCAGCGACGGCAAGGCAAATGCGCGCGCCAGAGCCGCGATTGCCTATCTCGGTCAAGTCGACGCCGACGGCCTTGATCCCGCCGACTACCCGGTTCCGAATTTTGCCTCGCTCACCGATCCGGCCGCGCTCGCGTCGGCCGAGATCAAGCTCACATCATCGGTCTTGACCTATGCGCGTCACGCCCAATTGGGCCGCGTCCACTGGTCGCGCGTGAGCGGCGACATCTTCTACGATCGCAAGCCGGCCGAGGCGGCCGAAATTCTCGCCAATATGGCGGACGCGAAGGACATCGGCGAAGCGCTTGGCAGCTACGAGCCGCAAAGTCCGGCCTATCTCGCGCTCAAGGCCAAGCTCGCGCTATTTCGCGCCGGCAAGGGTACCGACGGCGCACCGCAGATCGCCAATGGGCCGGTGCTCAAGCTCGGCATGGAGGACGAGCGGGTGCCGCTTCTGCGCGAGCGGCTCGGCGTTCCCGGCGATGTCGGCATGACCTACGACAAGGCGCTGGCCGACGCAGTCAAGAAGTTCCAGCAGGAGCATGAACTCAAACCCAGCGGCACGCTGACCGCGGCGACCGTGGAGGCGCTCAACGGCCGGCGGCCCGATCAGCCGGTCGACACCATCATCGCCAATATGGAGCGCTGGCGGTGGATGCCGCACGACCTCGGCGAGACTCACGTGATCGTCAATCTTCCCGATTTCACGCTACATGTCTTTCACGACGGCCGCGAAGTCTGGACGACCAGGATCGTCGTCGGCAAGCCGACCATGCCGACGCCGATCATGAGCGCGGAGATGAAATTCATCACGGTCAATCCGACCTGGAACGTGCCGCCCTCGATCGTCGCCAACGAGTATCTGCCGGCCCTGGAACGCGACCCCACGGTGCTGGATCGGGCGGGGCTGGTGGTCAGCAGGAACGCCGACGGCACCATCCACATCTCGCAACCGCCGGGCGAGCGAAACGCGCTCGGCCGATTGCGTTTCAATTTTCCCAACAAATTCCTGGTGTATCAGCACGACACGCCAGACAAGAACCTGTTCGCCTTGGACAAGCGCGCGTTCAGTCACGGCTGCATGCGGGTGCAGGATCCGACGAAATACGCCGAAGTGCTGCTGTCATTGGTGCGTCCGGGCGAGGGTTACTCGCAGGACCGCATCCGCAAGATGTTCGGCGGCGGCGAAACGGACATCCAGTTCCCGAGTTTCGTGCCGGTCCACCTGACCTACCAGACCGCCTTCGTGGATGAGAAGGGCAAGCTTGAATTCCGTGAGGATGTCTATGGCCGCGACAAGGCGCTGCTGGCGGTGCTAAAGGGCGATGAACGCAAGGTTGCCGACATCCCGATCGAGCGCAAAGACAACGCGATGCGCCGACAGGTCCTGGCGATCCCCGACCAGCCGTCGCTATGGGGCGGCGCAAGCTACTATCCGGGCCAAGGCTACGACAGCGGACCGGGCTTCTTCGCCCGGCTGTTCGGCGGCGTGTTCGGCAACCCGCAACCGCCAGCATCGATTCCGCACCGGCGCGCGGCGGAGCGCAGAATGGAGATCCGTTAGCGCCGCCGCGTTGCTAGAGCATGATCCGGAAAAGTGGAGAGCCGGTTTCCCGAAAAGATCATGCTCCACGGAAGAAAACGAGAGCGCAATTGATTCAACCTGAGGCGATTGCGCTCTAGGAGCAAGCGACTATCGTCGTTTGCTCCGACCAGATTTGCTCCGGCGCCGCGCCGGCTTTCTGCCTTTGCGCTTGGCCGCTGCCGCGACGATCCGCGCCGACTTGCGCTTGGCCTTACGCGTGCCCGCCGACGGCGTTGCCCGCGGCGCCGCGCGCTTTAGCCTTGAACGCACGGCCCGCGTCGGCTTGGGCGCGCGCTTGGACGCGCTCCTTGCCGTCCTCCGCGGCCTGCCTTTCGGTGCAGCCACTTTCGGCGATTTCGCATCTCCTGCGGGACGCTCGGCAAAATAGGCGACCATCGGCTCGAAATAGTACTCCTGCCAGCCGCTTTCTTCGTAACTTCTTTGCTCGTCGGGGACATTGCTGTGCTCGAGCGTGAGCAGCGTGCCGTCATCGACCTCCTCGAGCGTGATCGTGACGATCGAGTCCGCGTGTTCGTCGCCGAATTCGGTAGTGCGCCACGACTGAACAATGCGCTCGCCCGGGATCAGTTCGAGGTTACGGCCGCGGATGTAGCCATCCCATGCCGATACCTCGGCGCCGATCTCCTCCGACATGCTCGCCTCCCCGCCGGTCATCTCGGAATGGGCGAGGCTATCGAGCCATGCTTCGTAGACTTCCTGCGCCGAGGCGGGAATCTTGGTGGTCAGCGTGAATGCATACGGCATTTGTACCTCCATCGGATGCGCGCCGGACGACGGCAATGTCGACATCGCCTGCTTGCGAAAAAACTTCGTCGGCGTGGTGATTGCATGATAGGCCGCCCGGATCGCCCGCGCATGACATTCTAGCGTTCACGAATGCGCACGAACGGCCGGAGGCAGTGTCGCCCAAACAGCACATGGTCGGAGAAACGGTCGCGGGGCGGGGAAGGCGCCGACCCGGCGTTTGATATTCGCCGGAACGTGGGGCATGGTTATGGTTAACATGCTCGCTGGGGCCGGGGAGTCGCGGCGAAGACAACC
>DATHCD010000002.1:0-40606 GCA_035319735.1 Xanthobacteraceae bacterium
GGTTGTCTTCGCCGCGACTCCCCGGCCCCAGCGAGCATGTTAACCATAACCATGCCCCACGTTCCGGCGAATATCAAACGCCGGGTCGGCGCCTTCCCCGCCCCGCGACCGTTTCTCCGACCATGTGCTGTTTGGGCGACAGTGCCTCCGGGCGGCGTTCGACGCGTTCGCGAGAAACCCTAGGTTCAAAGTTCTGGGAAATAATAGCGATTTTCTGCGCAAGCATCCCGCCAGTGAGCTTGGAATCGTATTATTGCCGCAGCAGTCGAGCCAGGATGCGGATGTCGGCGAGGGAACGCGCCCGAAGTCGTCTCGCCGGGCGTGAACCCCCGGCGCGCTCAAGCGCGCAAGCGAACGAGCCGCGAAAGGGCTGCGCTTGCGAAACCTGTGCATCCGCAGGCGCCGGTCGGCGCCTGCGTCACCTGCCGGTAAAGACCGGCTTGCGCTTCTCCATGAAGGCGGTGCGGCCTTCGGCGTAGTCGCGGCTGGCGAAGCATTTCTCGACCAGTTCGTTCGCGCGGGCGATGTTGCGCTTCGACTCGTCCTTGAGCATCTCGCTGGCCGCGAATTTGACCGCCTCGATGGTGAGCGGGGCGTTGGCACAGATCATGTCGGTGATGCTTTTCACATAAGTTTCCAGCTCGGCCGCCGCCACCACGCGGTTGACCAGGCCCATGGCGTGGGCTTCCTCGGCGTTGAACTGCCGCGCGGTGTAGAAGATCTCCTTGGCGAAGGACGGCCCGACGATGTCGACGAGCCGCTTGAGGCCGGCATAGCCGTAGCCCAGGCCGAGCCTGGCCGCCGGCACGGCGAAGATGGAATTGTCCGAGCAGATCCGCAGGTCGCAGCAGCTCGCCAGTGCCACGCCGCCGCCGATGCAATAGCCGCGGATCATGGCGATGGTCGGTTTGGGAAACTCGTAGATGCCGACGAAGGCGGCCTCGGTCTTGACGTTGTAGGCGCGTGCGGCTTCGAGCGAGGCGCGCTCGCTGGCGAATCTTGATATGTCGGCGCCGGACACGAACGCCTTGTCGCCGGCGCCGGTGAGCACCACGACGCGCACCTCGGAGTCGACGGCGAAATCATCAAGAATGCGCCTCGTCGCCTCCCACATCTCGAGCGACACCGCGTTATGCCGCTGCGGATTGTTGAAGGTCACGGTGCCGACACCCGCTTCCTTGCGCGCGACGAGCTTGCCGGTTTGCGTCATGTTGCGTCCTTGTCGATTCGCGGCGGAGAGTTGCTGCCGATCACACCGCCTTCGCCCGATGCAGCGCAGCGATCTCGCGCGCGGAAAAGCCGAACTCCTTGAGCACGGCGTCGGTATGCTCGCCGGGCTCCGGCGGCCGCGCCGCAAGACGCGAGGGCGTGCGCGAAAGCGACATCGGCTGGCCGACGAGCCGCATCTTGCTCTTGTCCTTCCGGGTCACGCTCTGCGCGATGCCGAGATGTCGCACCTGCGGGTCGGAGAACATCTGGCCGATCGCATAGATCGGGCCGCACGGCACGCTGGCGCCGTTCAGGCGATCGACCCATTCGGCGCTGCTGCGGCTCTTGAGGCGGGCCTCGATCTCGGCATTGAGCGCGGCGCGATGCTCGGATCGCGTCGCCGCGGTCCGATATTCCGGCTTCTGCAGCAGTTCCTCCGCCGCGATCGCCCGGCAGAGCCGCTCCCAGATCTTCTGTCCGCTGGCGGCGATGTTGATGTGGCCGTCCTGCGTCCGGAAGACGCCGGTCGGAATGTTGGTCGGGTGATTGTTGCCGGCCTGCGGCGCCACCTCGCCCTCGACCAGATAGCGCGCGGCCTGAAAGTCGAGCATGAAGATCTGCGCCTGCAGCAGCGAGGTCTCGACCTGCTGACCCCTTCCGGATTTTTCCCGCTCGAGGAGGGCGACGAGAATACCGAGCGCGGCGAACAGCCCGGCGCTGAGGTCGGCGACCGGAATGCCGACACGGACCGGTCCCTGTCCCGGCAGGCCGGTAATCGACATCAGCCCGCCCATGCCCTGCGCGATCTGGTCGAAGCCGGGCCGCTCCGCGTAAGGCCCGTCCTGGCCGAAGCCGGAAATGCTGGCATAGACGAGGCGCGGATTGATCCGCGCCAGCGTCCGGTAGTCGATGCCCAGCCGCTTCTTCACGTTGGGGCGGAAATTCTCGATCACGACGTCGGCTCGTTTGACCATGCGCTTGAAGACGGCGAGCCCTTCCGGCGTCTTCAGATCGAGCGTGATGCTGCGCTTGTTGCGATGCAGGTTCTGGAAGTCCGATCCTTCCCGCGGGCCGCCCATCGGCTCTTCCGGCGTGGGCGGCGCCTCGACCTTGATGACGTTGGCGCCCCAGTCGGCGAGCTGGCGCGCGCAGGTCGGCCCGGCCCGGACCCGGGTGAGGTCGAGCACGGTGAAGCGCGCCAGAGCTTTCGACGCACGCGGGAAAGGCATTGCCGGGGACTCCGATTGGCATGAGGAAGGGCCAGAACTTCTCCGATCCGAGGGAGGTTGTCTACGGCCCGCCGACGCTGTTTTGCCGGTCGTTTTATGCTGGTCATGCCGATCGCATAAGGTGGCCGGGAGCGGTCGCAGGCAGCCATCTTTCGGGCACTTTCGCCGAGCGATGATCGAGATGGTGCGCGACTGAAGCTCTTAAGAGCGCAATCGCTTCAAGTTGAATCGATGGCGCTCTAGTTTTCCTTAGTGGAGCATGATTTTTTCGGAAAGCCGGTCTCCACTTTTCCGGATCATGCTCTAAAAAGGTACTCGGACATGATCGATACTCGCCCTGCCGTCATCGCTCTTCTGATTGCGTGCTTAACGGGTGCCGCAGCCGCGCAGGAACACGCCGGCCACCCGGGCGGCGAGCGAGGTCACGCGGAGCAGGGGCGGGTGGAGAGCGGGCCGGGCGTGCTCTCGCTGCTGCCCGGTGATGCGGTCACCGAGCACAGCATCGATGTTCCGGGCAGCAAGCTCGCCTATACCGCGACCGCCGGCACCTTCTCGCTGTTCGAACAATCGGGCGAGCGCTCGGCCGCGGTCTTCTATACCGCCTATGTGGCGAAATCGAACGATCCGCGGCGGCCGCTCACCTTCGTCTTCAACGGCGGCCCCGGCGCCGCCTCGGCGTTCCTCAATCTCGGTCTCGTCGGACCGCGCGTTGCCGCATTCGGCGACGGCTATAACGGCGCCGACGTCCACCTGGTGGACAACCCGGATAGCTGGCTCGCCTTCACCGATCTCGTCTTGATCGATCCGGTCGGCACCGGCTGGAGCCGGCCGGCCAAGCCCGACGGCGGCAGCGCGTTCTGGGGCGTGCACCGCGACGCCGAGTCGATGGCGAAGGTGATCGCGCTCTACGTCGCTAAGAACGGCCGCGTCAGCGCCCCGAAATACATTTTGGGCGAAAGCTATGGCGGCTTCCGCGCCGCCAAAGTGGCGCGCGCATTGCAGAGCGACCAGGGGATCGTGGTCACCGGTATCCTCATGATCTCGCCGCTGCTCGAAGGCGCGTTCCAGTTCGGCGGCAAGCGCTTCGCGCTCGGCGCCGCGTTGCAATTGCCTTCGCTGGTGGCGGCCGAGCTCGAGCGCACCGGAATATTCAGCAAGGAGGCGCTGGCGCAGGCCGAGCATTTCGCGCTGACCGATTATCTGTCGAACCTTGCCGGCCCGCCGCTGCGCGGCGACGCGGCGGAGGCGTTCTACCGGCGGCTGGCGCAAATGACCGGATTGCCGCAGGTGGTCGTCGCCCGCACGCGCGGCTTCATCGACGGGACTTATGTCAAGCACCTGCGCGCGGGCGACCACAAGATCGTCAGCAATTACGACGCGACTTTCGCGGTCGACGATCCCAATCCGGAATCGGAATCGCCGAACGGTACCGATCCGTTTCTCGACGGCTTCATTCGCTCCTACGGCAGCGCCTTCGTCGGCTATGCGCGCGACGAACTCGGCTTCAAGACCGAGATGACCTACAACCTGCTGGCGTCGAACGTTTCCGGCAATTGGGATTGGCGGGAAGGCTCCGGCCACGTGCTGCCGAGCGTCGCCGAAGACCTGCGCGTGCTGCTGGCGTTCACGCCCTCGTTCCGGCTGATGATCGCGCACGGCTACAGCGACATGGTCACGCCCTATTCCGCGTCCCGCTACGTGCTCGACCATATTCCGGCCAGCGTCGAGGAGGAGCGCGCCGAGCTGCGGCTTTACCGCGGCGGCCACATGTTCTATGTCGATCCGCAATCGCGCAAGGCTTTCACTGCCGACGCCCGCACGATGTATGCTCCGCCATGACGCAGCCTCGGCGCCTTACGGTGGGCGATGCGCTCGATCGGTTCGTTCCCATTCGCAAGAGCGATATTCTCGGCGCCTTGATCAAACAACAGGCGTTTGCCGACGACGCCGAGCGCGAGAAATTTCACCTGCTCTGCGACATGCTGGCGTCGATCTATCACTACGAGTATTTCGCGACGCTCGAGCGCCTGCGCAACGACTATTATTACTTCAACCCCGAGATCGTGCCGCATGCGGCGATCGACGAGGCGTCAATCGCGCGCTCCTATGCCGACCTCGTGCAGACGCTGGATGCGCTGCTCAAGGACGCCAACTTCATCGAGCTGCCGCACGCGGAGATCGGCGACGCCCACCGCCGGCGCACGGTGCTGCGCGTCGAGGTCAAGGCGCCGCTCGCCGATTTTCGCGAGGTGCGCTTCTACCGCCGCGGACGGCACGTCGAGCCGTTCGAGGTCGCGGAATGGTTCGGCCTGCGCCGGCGCAAGATCGAGGCCGAAGTCTTCGACGATGTCGTCATGCTCGCCGCGATGAAATCGCAGGCCGAGATCGGCTCGCGGCGCGAAGTCAAGGCGCTCGAGCGCCGGAAGATGCGGCCCGGCTCGGTGCTGCTCAAATGCTTCCGCAACATCGCCAGCGGCGATCTCAATGCGCTGTTTCCCAACGTGCGCGTGGTCATGAGCAACGCCGACAAGCTGTTCCTCGGCGTGCCGGCGCTCGCCGGCGGCATTCCGATCCTGATCAATGTCTACACCACCGTCACCGTGCTGTTCCTGGTGCTCGGTTTCTATCTCGGCGTCAGCGCCGCGGTCGAAGACAAGGACATGAAAACGGCGCTTGCCGCGTTGAGCGGACTGGTGGCGCTCGGCGGCTTCGTCCTTCGCCAATGGGTCAAATACCAGCGCCGGTCGCTCAAATACCGGATCGAGCTGATCGACAACATCTACTACCGCAACGTCAACAACAATGCCGGCGTTTTCGATTACGTCATCGGCGTGGCCGAGGAGCAGGAATGCAAGAGCGCGTTTCTCGCCTATCATTTCCTGCGCGCGGCGCCCGCGCCGCCGACGGCGGACGAGCTCGCCGGCCGCATCGACGCGTGGCTCGGCGCGACCTTCGGCGTCGACGCCGACTTCAAGCTCGGCGCCGCGCCGGCGAAGCTCGAACAGCTCGGCCTGCTCAAGCGCCAGGGAGAGCGGCTATCGGTCGCGCCGCTCGACCCGGCGCTCGCGCAACTCCATCGCGTATGGGATGATTTCTTTCCCGCCGCACGGCCGGTCGCGGCCGAATAATGTAAAAAGAGGCGGCACGGATGGTAATGCGCCTATGATCGGGTCCTTGTCGTGCCCACGCCGCCGAGTCAAGATCGGCCATCGATAAGCTCCGTAAGGAGGAACAGAATGACCCAACGCCTCGATCGCGGCGGCGTCGACCGCCGCATCATCGTTACGGCTGGCGCCGTCGCCGGTCTCGCCCAGTTCGCCGCTCCCTTCATCATCTCGGCGCGCGGCGAGACCCCCATCAAGATCGGAGTCGACAATCCGCTGACCGGCACCTATGCCGCGCCGGGCAAGAACGAGTTGACCGGCATTCAGCTCGCGGTCGATCAGCTCAACGGCAAAAACGGCATACTCGGCCGCAAGATCGAGCTGTTGGTCGAGGACTCCACTAGCGGCGACGCCGGCACGGCGGTGCAGAAGGCGCGCAAGCTGATCGAGCGCGATAATGTCGATTTCCTGGTCGGCAACGTGAACTCGGCGCTGGCCCAGGCGATGGCGCAGGTGTCGAACGAGAAGGGCGTGCTGCATATCGTTCCCGGCGGTCACACCGACGGCATCACCGGCGCAAACTGCAAATGGAACGTGTTCCGCGTCTGCAACACGACGCGCATGGAAGCGAACGCGGTCTGCCCCCTGCTGCTCAACACCTACGGCAAGAAATGGCACTTCATCACGCCGGATTACGCGTTCGGGCACACGCTCTTTGAAGGCTGCGAGGCCAATTTGAAGAAACTCGGCGGCACGGTGACCGGCAACGAGCTGACGCCGCTCGGCATTACCGACTTCTCCGCCTATCTGATCAAGGCGCGCGCCGCCAATCCCGACGTGCTTATCGTGCTGGTGCAGGGCAACGACATGGTGAACTGCCTCAAGCAGATCTCGCAGTTCGGCATCGATAAACAGCTTCACGTCGCCGGCACGCAGCAGGAGCTGGAGCCGGTCGAGGCGATGCCGCCCGAGGCGCGGGTCGGCATCTGGATGTTCGAGTGGTACTGGAAGCAGCCGGCGGGCACGCCTGGCCTCGACAAATTCATTGCCGATATCCGCAAGCGCACCGACGGCAAGGTGCCGACGGCGCGCACTTGGTTCGGCTACGTGACCGTCCATTCCTATGCGCTGGCCTGCGAGAAGGCGAAGACGGTCGAAGCCAAGGCGGTGGCCAAGGCGCTCGGCGACATGGAACTGCCGCCGGAAATCAAGATGCAGCCGAACAAGGTCTATTTCCGCAGCGGCGATCATCAACTCATGCTGTCGGCCTTCGTCGGCGAGCTGCTGCAAAAGGGCGATGGCGATCCGGAAAACCTGTTCAAGGTCAACCAAATTGTCGCCGGCGACAGCGTCGCCCCGCCGGTATCGGAGACCGGCTGCACGATGCAGATGCCGGCATGATCCGGTTCCGCCGCGCCCCTCGCTTCATCGCCGTTGCGATCGCAAGTGAGGGACTTTCTCGGGCATGATCCGGAAAAGTGGAAGGCCGGTTTTCCCAAAGGATCATGCCGCACTAAGCATGATCCGGAAAAGTGGAAAGGCGGTTTTCCGAAAAGGTCATGCTGCATTAAAGAAAACCAGAGCGCAATCGATTCAGCCTGAGCCGATTGCGCTCTAGCCGGCCCCGATGCTCCAGCTCACCTTTTTCAATGTCACCAACGGGCTGATCATCGGCGCGTTCTACGCGCTGATGGCGATCGGTCTGTCGCTCATTCTCAACCTCTCGGGCATCATCAACTTCGCCCATGGCGGATTTCTCGTCATCGGCGGGTATCTCGCCTACACGCTGCGGCCCTATCTCGGCTTTTGGGGCGCGCTGCTGGTTGCGCCGTTCTTGACCGCGATCATCGGTTTGGCAGTCGAGCGGCTGCTGATCCGCCGCCTTTACGGGCGCGATCCGCTCTACAGCCTGCTGCTCACATTCGGTTTGGCTTTCATCATCGAGGACGGCACTCGCCAGATTTGGGGCGCCAATGGACTTCCCTTCTCGGTTCCGGAGGCGCTGTCGTCGGCGCTGAGTTCCGAGTTTTTCTTCATCACCGGCTACCGCATGTTCATGGTGGCGATGATCGCCGCGGTGGTCGCGCTGTTGTTCGTGCTGCTGCGCCATACCCGCATCGGCGTGCGCATTCGCGCCGGGACGCTCGATCTCGAGACCGTCGCCGCGCTCGGCGTCAACGTGCGGGCGCTGCGCTCGCTCAATTTCGCGGTCGGGATTTTTCTCGCCGGATTGGCCGGCGTGCTCGCCGCCGGCCAGCTCGGCCTTGAGCCGACCATGGGAGACGGGCTGCTGATGCCGAGCTTCATCGCCATCATCGTCGGCGGGGTCGGCTCGCTCACCGGCACGCTGCTCGGCGGCCTGTTGATCGGCGTTGCCTCCGGGCTCACCGCCGTCATCTTTCCCTCGGCGAGCGAGGCGGTGATCTACGTGATGATGGCGATCGTGCTTCTGGTCCGGCCGCGCGGCCTCTTGGGCGAAGAAGGCATGCTGACGTGAAGCCGCAGCAGCACAGGCGCCTGGCGATTCTGGCGGCCGTCTGGGGCGGGCTCATCTTCGCGCCTTACTGGATGCCGCTGTTCGGCGGCTACACCGCGCTCGGCAGCCGGGTGCTGGTGCTCGGCCTCGGCGCCATGTCGCTCAATTTTCTCCTCGGCTTCACCGGCGTGCTGTCGTTCGGCCATGCCGCCTGGTTCGGACTCGGCGCCTATGGCGCTGGATTCTGCCTCAAATGGGCAGCGTTGAGTTCGCCGCTCGCCATCCTCGCTGGTACGCTCGCTGGCGGTATCGTCGGTGGCCTTCTCGGTGCCTTGCTAGTGCGCCGCCGCGGCGTTTATTTCGCCATGGTGACCATCGCCTTCGGCCAGGTGTTCTATTACATCGCCTTCCAGTGGAGTTCGGTGACCGGCGGCGATGACGGCCTGCGCGGATTCGAGCGGCAGCCGCTGGACTTCAGGCTGTTCCAGATCGACCTGCTGCACAACGACGCGTATTTCTACTATTTCGTGCTGATCTGCTTTGCCGCCGCTATTGCGGTGATGGCCTTCATGCTGCGATCGCCATTCGGCCGAACAATGATCGCGATTCGCGAAAACGAACGGCGCGCCCGCTTTCTCGGCATTCCGGTGGAATTCCACATCTGGGTCGCCTTCACGCTGTCCTGCTTTTTCATGGCCTTCGCCGGCGCGCTCTATGCGTTGCTCAATAATTTCGTCGATCCGCGCGTGTTCCACTACAGCCTGTCGGGCGATTTCGTCATCATGGCGGTGATGGGCGGCATGCGCACGTTCTGGGGGCCGCTGCTCGGTGCGATCGTCTTCGTCGTCCTGCAGGATTACATCTCGAGCATTACCATCAATTGGATGTCGTTCATCGGCGTGCTGGTCGTGCTCATCGTCCTGTTCTTCCCGCGCGGCATTCTCGGCCTGATGCGGCAGGGGAGAGCGGCATGAGCATGCTCGCGGTCAAGGATCTGACCAAGCGATTCGGCAGCCTCGTCGCCGTGCGCGAAATATCGATGACGGTCGAGGCGGGCGAACTGCGCGCGGTCATCGGCCCGAACGGCGCGGGCAAGACCACCTTCTTCCATCTCGTGAGCGGTTTCTTGGCGCCGTCCGTCGGCTCGATCCTGTTCGCCGGCCGCGACATCACCGGCCTGCCGGCAAATCAGCGGGTCGGGCTCGGTATGGCGCGCACCTTTCAGATCACGGAAATCTTTCCCGAGCTGACCATCTTGGAGAATGTGCGCATCGCCGCCGAGGTCGCCGCCGGCTATCGCCTGCGCCCTTGGCTCAATCGCGCCGAGGCGGCGGAGCTGCGCCGCCGCATCGAGGAGACGTTGACGCTGGCGGCGCTGTCCGGCAAGGCCGACCGCCTGGTCGGCGAGCTGGCGCATGGCGACCAGCGCGCCGCCGAGATGGCGATGGCGCTGGCGCTCAAGCCGCGCCTCTTGCTGCTCGACGAACCGACCGCCGGTATGGGCGACCAGGAGACCTACGAGATCACGCAGCTAATCCGCCGGCTGCACAAGGACAGCAAGCTGACGATCGTGCTGATCGAGCATGACATGCGCGTCGTCTTCCATCTGGCCGACCGGATCACGGTGCTGGATCACGGCAGTTTCCTCGCCGAAGGCACCCCGCGCGAGATCGCCGCGAATGAAGCGGTGCAGACAGCCTATCTGGGCGAGGCCGCATGAGCGCCGTACTCACGGCCGAAGGGCTCAACACATTTTACGGCAAGAGCCACATCCTGCACGGCGTCAGCCTGGAAGCCGCGGAGGGCCAGGTGACGGCGCTGCTCGGTCGCAATGGCGCGGGCAAGACCACGACGCTGCGCAGTGTCATGGGACTGACGCCGCCGCGCGAGGGTCGCGTCACCGTCTTCGGCCAGGTGACCACGCGCTGGCCGCCGTTTCGCGTCGCCGCGCTCGGCGTCGGCTATGTCCCGGAAGGCCGCAGGATTTTTCCCAATCTGACCGTCGCCGAAAATCTCCAGGTGCCGGTCGAGCGGCCCGGCCCGTGGACGCCGGACAGCATCTATCGGCTGTTCCCCCGGCTGGCGGAGCGCCGGTTCAGCCGCGGCCGGCAGCTCTCCGGCGGCGAGCAGGAAATGCTGTCGATCGCCCGCGCTCTGCTCGTCAATCCAAAGCTCCTGATTCTCGACGAGCCCTCGCAAGGGCTGGCGCCGCTGATCACGCGCGAGGTCTTTCGCATCGTCGCGCAGATGCGCACGGAGGGGATCTCCGTGCTGCTGGTCGAGCAGAACGTGCGCATGAGCCTGGGAATCGCCGATCGCGCCTATGTGCTCGACGACGGTCAGGTCGTCTATTCCGGCCCGGCGCGCGAACTGGCCGCCGACGAGGCGCGCGTTCAATCGCTCGCCGGCGCCAGCGCCGAGGAATGGGCGGCGCAATAGGGCATGCTCCGGAAAGTGGGGTCGAAGCCAGCGCGGGGCGGAACGTGCCGTGAAGACGGCGCCTCACGTCGCGCTGTTGGGATTGAGGCCGTACTTCGCGCACATCCTGGCGACGAGCGCGGTGTCCTTGCCGCCGGCGATCAGGCCGACGACCGCGGCGGAGACCTTGCCGCCGACCACTTTGGCTTCGATGATATAGGCCTGCCAGCCATTGTAGGCGGGGTAGGGGCTCTTGGCGTCCACCATTGCGCAGTAGTTGACCTCGCCCGAAGCGACCACGGGAAACTTCGTCCATCGGTATTTCGCGGTCGCCGCGTCTCTGATCGAGGGAGCGATCGCGTCGATGATCACCTTCTTTTCCTGCGGAGTGAGGTCGCGCTGCGCGAGGCTGGCGGGCGTCGCCGGCGCGGTGTCCGTTGCGACGGCAACGTCCGGCGGAGGGGGTGAAGTCGTGCAGGTCGCGAGCGCCAAGCCCGCGGCCAATACGGCGATCACCTTGCATCCGGTTGTTGGCAAGGCGCGGCCGTCGTCACGGTGTGGAAACGGAGGAGGCGGCGACGGACTCCGCCGAACTGTTGGTGACCCGAATCCGCCCGATGGTGACCGTCGGTCCGCCCGATGGCCTGCGATCCTCACGCACCGTGTGCACGCCGGTGTTGATCATCGCCCGCCCGTCGCGCGTCGGGTTGCTCATCTCCTTGACATTCTCGTCGACGAGATTATCGGGCATTTCCGGATGAGTGTTGATCTGCCGCAGATTGTTGACGAACACTTTGGGGTAAATCAGCGTCGATTTCGGTACCTTCAACCCCATGAATTTCGCGATGTCCGCGACGAAGGCATTGCAGTTATAAAGCTCCGCGCTCCAGATATGCGAAGTCGCTTGGAGGTGACGGACAAACACCATGACCCGGTCGTACTCGGCCTTGTTCATGTAAACGCGGTAGCGGGCGGAGACATACTTGTCCTCGGTGTCGCCGTCGGTCCAACCGGTTTCGGCAGGCACCGGTACGTAGTGCCCGATCACCCAGGCCGTCGCGTCGTCGCCGACCGGCGAAAGGCCAGCCACGCTCGCCTTGGTGATCGGCTCCCCGACCCGAGCGTGGATGATGTAGGTGTGGCCATAGTCCCAGGCATAGCGCGAGCGAAACTCAATGTAATATTCACCGCTGCCGCTCGTGCGCGCGGCTTTCGCCTGCGGGGCCGCGGCGGCGGCTGGCGCAGTTCCGGAATCCTGGGCGAGCGCCGCCGACAACCCGGCCGGGGCAAAGATGGCAAGCGAAATCAATGTTATAAGCCAAGCGGGCCAGCGCCGGTCCCTCGACTTGCCTTGCATCGTCCCTCTCCGCTATGGCCGGCAGAAGCCCCTAGCCGACCAGGGCAAGGATTAAGTCCGCCGCCACGATTCGCAGCGTCAGCGCCATATTGATCAATGGTAGCAAATTATTCAGCCTCGCTCGGTGGCAATTGTTCGGCGGACCTGTGGATTTTTGCCAATGCGCCATATTTGCAACGCTGTTCCTTCAGCCGAGCGCCCGGATTGTTCGCATCTTATTCACAAACTTGGCTTTTTCGACCTTTTATACGAGAGGTTTCTCACGCCTTCGGGTGCAATTTTGCTGGGTTGCAGCCGAGAGGACGAAAACAAATGATCGGTGTGGCTTTTCAGCACTAGAGGGCCACGCCACCCGCATGTATGGTTTAGCCGTCATGACAAGGGGGAGTTTCTTCATGAAAAAGCTCACTTTAGCAATGGCCGCGGTGCTTGCTCTCCTGAGCATCGTGGGTTGCGCGCAGACTGGGAAAGGCAAGGCCCCGCCACCTGTGGTGACTAAGGGCTAATAAGCTGCAGCAATTCGTGTTGGGGGAAGGGCCGGCGCTCACGCCGGCCCCTTTCTTTTGGCCGTCCGCTCGGGCTTGCATTCGGCTCCGCCTGTGTAGGCTCCGGCCGAGATAGCTGCAAATGCGGGCGTCGTTTGCTTGGACGGCGCCGCTGTCGCGCTATCTGTGATATGAGGCGAGCGAGACCGCGGCACGCCGGCGCTTTCCTGCGCGCGGTCTGGCTCACGCAGAATCGGATGTCCAATGCCTCGCGTCGTCGGCATCGACCATCTCGTCCTCAGCGTCGGCGACTTCCCGCGCTCCAAGGAGTTTTATCGCAAGCTCTTGGGCTTTCTCGGCTTCAAGCTGAAATACGATTACGCGGACATGGCCGGCTGGAGCAACGGCAAGACGCTGTTCTGGATCGCCGCCGCCGATAAGCAGGGTCGAAAGCGGCGATACCGCAAAGGCGATATCGGCTTTCACCATTATGCCTTCGAGCTTTCCAGCCGCAACGACGTCGACGCGCTCGGAGCGTTTCTGGAACAGAACGGAATGACCGTGCTCGATCCGCCCGGGGAGTATTACGGTCGCAACTACTACGCCGTCTATTTCGCCGATCCTGACGGCATGAAGCTCGAAGGCATGATCTGGGCGCCGCCCGCGGCAAAGCGCAAGCCGGCGGCGACGAAGAAAAGCCGCGCGCGAAAATCCTAAACCCGCGTCGGCGCGAGCTCGCAAGCGCGCGGCCATCGCCGAATGGGTCCGATGCTTGATCGGGGCCGGCAATTCCCGCCATCCATTGGCCCAACGCGCCGAGCCTTCAGCACGCCGCGTCCAGCATCACCGGAACGTGGGCGACGACCGCGTTGCGGCCGCGCCGCTTGGCGGCATAGAGCGCGCGGTCCGCCGCCTCGACCAGATCTGCGGCTCGCCGACCTTGCTCAGGTATCAGCGATTCGACGCCGATACTGACGGTGACATGGCAGCACGGCGATTCGGCGTGGGCGATCAGGAGATCTTCGATGGCGCCCCGCGCTTCGTCGGCGAGCGCGGTCGCCCGTTTGATATCGAGACCCGGCAGCAGCAGGGCGAATTCCTCGCCGCCATAGCGGGCAACGAGGACGGCTTCCTCAAGCGTGACCAGCGACAGAGTTTCACCGACCGCACGCAGGCAGCTGTCGCCTCTGACGTGACCGTACCGGTCGTTGAACAGCTTGAAATGATCGATATCGACCATCATCAGCGCAAGCGGCTCGCGGCGTTCGCCGGCGCGCTGCCATTCGCGCTCGAGTTGCCGATCGAATCCGCGCCGGTTGGCAAGCCCGGTGAGTCCGTCGAGGCTCGCCAGCTCGTCGAGGTGCTGGTTGGCGATGCGCAATTCCTCTTCGCGTCCGGCCAGTTTGCGCGCCATGTCGTCGAGGGCGGCCGCAAGCGGCTGGAATTCCGCGATCCAGGGCTCCTTGGCCGCGCGTACGTGGAGGTCGCCGCGACCGAAACGCGCGGCCGTTCGCACCAGTGACCGGATCGGTCGTATGATCAGCCGCTCGGCGCCGAACCAGGCCGCGAGCAGCACCAACATCCCGAACAACGCAAGCTGCAGGTAAGCGACGCTGATCTCATGGTCGATGCCGCTGTGGACGACGGCCTCGTCGAGACCGACGGCGAGCCGCGCCCGCGTCCACGGCACGCGAACATAAGCGAAGATGCGACGGACCCCGTCCAGGTCCGCGGTCGTTATCGTGCCTTCGTCGTTGGCCAGCATGTCCCCCACCAGCGGATGGCTGGCGTAGTTGTGGCCGAGAACCGCTGCGTCCTCGGCCGAGGCTGCGACGAGCGTGCCGCTGCCGTCGATCAACAGAACCGAAGTGCCCGGACGCTGCGCCGCAATCTCCGCGAGCTTGCCGATCCATTGCAGATTGATCGACGCGAGCACGACACCGTCGAACGAACCGTCGGCGGCGGCGATGGGAAAGGTCGCCATCAGTCCGGGCGCTTGGCGGACCCGGTTGATCATGTAGTCGCTGAGCGCGAACTCCTGCGAATGGCGGGCATCCTGAAAATAGGGACGGTCCGACACGTTCAGACCGATTGCCCGCGCGTCGGTGGCGCATTTGACGCGGGCATCGGCTCCGGCGACGGCAAGCCCGTGAATCCAGGGGACGTTGCCGATCAGGTTGATGAGTGACTGGTTGCAGTCGGCCGCATCGCGCGGCATCTTCGCATAGACGCTGGCGACGACCCTGAGCAGGATACGCATGGAATCGACAATCTCGCGCTGC
Source organism: Xanthobacteraceae bacterium (assembly GCA_035319735.1). Taxonomy (GTDB): domain Bacteria; phylum Pseudomonadota; class Alphaproteobacteria; order Rhizobiales; family Xanthobacteraceae; genus BOG-931. The sequence goes on from DATHCD010000002.1 coordinate 14,561, forward strand.
GCGACGGCTCCGCCGCGCGCCAGATCGATGACCTGGGCGCGAGCGAGGTCGGCGCGCTCGACGCGGGCTCTTTCGAGGCCGTGCACGCGCTCGAGCATGAGCGGAGTGATCACCAGCAGCGCGAGGACGATGAGTCGGGCACGGATGCTGAAGATCGGCTGATTGAGCCGGGATGTTTTGCGATCCGTGCTGGGGGACCTTGCTGAAACGTCCGACATCTTCAACTCCCCACCCGATTCCCAACGTAGCGGAGATGCGTAAAGACCGCCTTGGCGCCGTCGGTAAAATTTGAACTGTTGCTGGCGGCGGTGATGAAATGGAAAGGATGATTCGACCGGGAGGGCTTGTCGCCGTGCGCGAGGAAATCGCGCGCGCCTGCCGCGATGCCAGACGCGATCCGGCGGGCGTGACGCTGGTCGCGGTCTCGAAAACCTTCGGCGCCGCTGCGATCGAGCCCGTGATCGCCGCTGGCCAGCGTGTCTTCGGCGAAAACCGCGTGCAGGAGGCCAAGGCCAAGTGGCCGCCGCTCATGGCACGCTATTCCGGCCTTGAATTGCACCTTGTCGGTTCGCTGCAATCGAACAAGGCGAGAGACGCGGTGGCGCTGTTCGCAGCGATCCACTCGGTCGATCGGGAAAGTCTTGCCGCGGCGCTCGCCAAGGAGATCGCCCGTCAGGGACGAAGTCCGCTGCTCTTCGCGGAGATTAATATCGGCGAAGAGCCGCAGAAGGCCGGCGTTAGGCCGCGGGATGCCGACGGTTTTCTCGCCGTCTGCCGCGAGCGCTACGGCCTCGCCATTTCCGGCCTGATGTGCATCCCGCCCGAGACCGAGGCGCCGGCGCCGTTTTTTGCCCTCACCGCTCAGATCGCTCGCCGCAATGGGCTGAAAATGCTGTCCATGGGCATGAGCGCGGATTTCTCGACGGCGATCGCCTTCGGCGCGACCCATGTGCGGGTCGGTACGGCAATCTTCGGTGCACGCGAGGCGGGTGCCTAGTTATGAATCAGAATTCGTGTCTTCGGGGTGATGCGGCTTGCCAAAAGCAAGAGGTCGCGCAGCCCGAGTGCGACGCAGCCTGCGGTCGGTGCGAAGCCCGGCCGGGCGACGTGGATGAATACCGCACTGCCGCGTCCGGCGATGCGCGGCCGCGTGTTGTGGTCGATCTCAACGAAGATGTCGTAGAGGCTGTCGTCGCGCCAGAGCCGGTCGCATGGTTCAGTGGCCGACAGCACGAAGGGCAGATTGTAGCGCCGGTCGTTCGGATTTTCGCACCAGGCATCGCCGCGGCCAATGCGCCGCACCGGGAGCCGCGTTCGCGGGCGGGTGCGGCGGTCGGCCCGCCACCACAGCCGCAACGGATGAAACCGGCCGCGCGGAGTGCCGCCATCGCCCTCGCGCTTATCGGCCTTAATGCCGGCGCGACCGAGCGCAACGGGCACGAGCAAAGGACCGGCGCGCAGGAAGCCCTGTGACCGCCGTCCCGGCTGCGCGCTGACATGGATGGTGCGGAGAGAAATTGCTCGCATGCCGTGACCGCCCCCGCAACGCGGCGAATTCCCAACTGCCACTTGCTCTTGTATCCTTGCCTGTCCTACTTCGCGCCCGGCGGCGCGGCAAATTCGCGGCCAGGCAAGCTGGGCGCGGCGCGCCGACCGACGCGCGAGCGGGCGTTGGGGTCTGGACTGATGCCGAATACGCGGAAGATTCTCATCGTCGACGATGATCCCGGATTGCGCGACGCGCTGACCGAGCAATTGTCGCTGCACGAGGAGTTCGAAACCGTCGCGGTGGAGAACGGCAGCAAGGGGGTCCAGGCGGCCAAGGCCGGGCAGATCGATCTCGTCATCATGGATGTGGGTTTGCCCGACATCGACGGCCGCGAGGCGGTGCGCATCCTGCGCAAGAACGGCTTCAAGGCGCCGATCATCATGCTCACCGGTCACGACACAGATTCCGACACCATTCTCGGTCTCGAATCCGGCGCCAACGACTACGTCACCAAGCCGTTCCGCTTTGCCGTGCTGCTGGCACGCATCCGCGCCCAGCTGCGCCAGCACGAGGCGAGCGAGGACGCGATCTTCACGATCGGCCCATACACGTTCCGGCCCAGTTCGAAACTCTTGCTCAACCCGAAGGGGAACAAGGTCCGCCTCACCGAGAAGGAGACCTCGATCCTGCGCTATCTCTATCGCGCCGGACAGCGGCCGGTGTCACGGGAGACGCTGCTACAAGAGGTCTGGGGCTACAATTCGGGCGTGACCACGCACACGCTGGAAACGCACATCTATCGGCTGCGGCAGAAGATCGAGAAGGATGCCGCCGTTCCCGCCATCCTGGTCACCGAGGCCGGCGGCTACAAGCTGGTGCCGTGATCGCCATGCCATGACTATCGAGGATGACATCGCCTTCCTTGAGCGGATCCCGATTCTCCGCCAGCTTGGCACTCCGGCGCTGCGCATGCTGGCGATCGGCGGTGAAAGCGTCGCCATCGGAGCCGGCGAGCAGCTGTTTCGGTTTGGCGACGCCGCCGACAGTGCTTACATCGTGCAGCGCGGTTCGTTCAGGCTCAGGCCGGAACGGCCCGGCGGACACGAGGTCATTGCCGGGCCGGGGACCTTGATCGGCGAATCGGCGCTGCTTGCGGAAACGGCGCGGCCGGCCACCGCTACCGCGCGCGAGGATTCGGCCGTGCTGCGCATTTCCCGCAGCATGTTCCTGAAAATGCTCGAAGGTTATCCCGACGCCGCGGCGCGCTTGCGCGAATTGATCATGTCGCGCGCCGACCAATGGACGCGCGAAGTTGAGGGTATCCGCGACGCGCTCGCGCGCGGCACCAAGCCGGAATAGTGCCAAAAGCGCCATCGCTTCAGGTTGAGCCGATTGCTGGTTGGATCGATTGCGCTGCGGTTTTCTTGGGCGCATGATCTGCTCGGAAAAGCGTTTTTTCCGCTTTTCCGCATCATGCTAAACCTCCCACGTCGCCGTCACCGGCACATGGTCGGAGGGGCGCGCCCAGCCGCGCGAATCCTTCAACACCTTGACCGCCGCCAAGCGGTCGGCGAGCGCCGGCGACGTCCAGATGTGATCGAGCCGGCGTCCGCGATCGGATTGGGTCCAGTCGCGCGCGCGGTAGCTCCACCAAGTGAAGAGCTTGGTCGGCTCCGGCACGACGCTGCGCACGGCGTCGATCCAGTTGCCGGCCTTCTGCACGCCGAGAAGCTTCTCGCATTCGATCGGCGTGTGCGAAACCACGCTGAGGAGCTGCTTGTGGCTCCAGACGTCGCATTCCAGCGGCGCCACGTTGAGGTCGCCGACGATGATCGCGCGCTCGACCGGCGCCGGCCGCAGCGTGGCGCAGGCCTGCATCTCGTCGAGGAAGGCGAGCTTGTGGGCGAATTTCGCATTGACCGCGGGGTCGGGAACGTCGCCGCCGGCCGGCACGTAGAAATTATGCAGCGTGATCGGATCCTTTAAGCCGGCGTGCTCGCCGAGCACGATCGAGATGTGCCGGCAATCGCTCTTGCCGCAATAGACGCGGACCGCGGTCGATTCGAACGGCAGCCGCGACAGCACCACGACGCCGTGATAGCCCTTCTGGCCGTTGAGCGCGACGTTCTCGTAGCCGAGCCGCTTGAAGCGCTTGAGCGGGAATCTGTCATCCGGGCACTTGGTCTCCTGCAGGCATATTATGTCGGGACGCGCGGCCTTGATGAATTTGGCGACGAGGTCGATGCGCAGCCGCACCGAATTGATGTTCCAGGTGGTGACGGTGAGTTGCATGCGAAGCGTGGCGTGATGACGGCAGTGATATGCACTGCGGATGCGGGGGCGCAAGATGATCTGACGGGGCCGTGAAGCCGGGCGCCGCTCGCGGCTCGCGCCTCAGCGATAGGGCGCCGCTGGCGGCCCGTAGTCGGGCCGCTGATAATTGATGACGAACAGGTTCGGGTCGGGTTTTTTCGCCGAGTCGAGATTGTACACAGCGACGGTGGTGTCGAGCCCCTGCGGATCGGTGACCGTCCACTGTTTGAGCTGCGCGCTTTTGGCGTCGAACATGATCATGAGCCGGTTGGTGCCGACCAGGACCTTTGTTTCCTCGATGACCACGGTGATGAACGTGTCGTCGGCCGATACGGCGACGACGTCGGTGTCGCGCAGCAGGTCGATACGGTCGGCGAGCAGGTAGCGCAGCGGTGTCTGCGACAGCGGATAGAAATCCTGCGTGTCAAGCGAGCGGTCGTGCACCACGACTGCCGAGCCATCGGCGATGATGTCGATCGGGCTTGGCGGGTTGTATTCGAAGCGGACCTTGCCCGGTTTTTGAACGTAGAAGGTCCCCTCGACGCGCCGGCCGTCCGGGCCGATCTGCACGAAATTTCCCACCATGGTCTGCACGCTGGAAAGATAAAGGCTGATCTTGTCGAGCAGCGCACGCTGGTTGGCGTTGAAGGCGGTGGCTTGCCCCGGTGCGGTACCGCGGTCGAGCGAGAACGAGAACGGGAAAAAGCCCTTGGTGGCTGCGGCGCCGGGTGCGGCATAGGTCGATGCCGGAGCGGCGTCCGATGACGGCGGCACCGAGATCGTCCTCGGCCGCGGATCGGGCGTCGGCAGCGGTACGCCCTGCGCCGCCGCCGATGCGGCTGCCAGCACGCCGCAAACCAGCGCCGCGAGAATGATGCGCGCGCCTCGTCCTGCCGGTCCGGCCATGTCCCTCTCTCCCCCGTACGTCGATTGCGTACGCCCGCAGCTCGTGCGGTTGATTTGCAGTTCCTACAATATGGCCGCGAACCCGCACAGCAACTTCAAATCCGCGCCGATACGAGAGCTTTCGACTTGCCCGCGTCCCTTTGTCTCGAACTTCGCGTCAAAGCGTGCCGCAAGCATTTGTCAAGCTCGGAATCGGGACACCGCTCAACCTAATCGCCCGTTATGGCGGTTTCGCGACCTGATCCCGCTTAAACGTCAATCGCTTGATTCTCAATAGCGATCGTCTTCGTCGGCTTCGACGAGGATTTCCCGCTTGCCGGCGTGGTTGGCCTGCCCGACGATTCCCTCGTCTTCCATGCGTTCCATCAGCGAGGCGGCGCGGTTGTAGCCGATCTGCAGCCGGCGCTGGATATAGCTGGTCGAGGCCTTGCGGTCGCGCGTCACGATCTGAACGGCCTGTTGGTAGAGGTCGCCGCCGTCGCCGCCCATGCCGGTGGCGTCGAACACCACGCCGTCGTCATCCGGCTCCTCGGCCGTGACCGCTTCGAGGTACTCCGGCACGCCTTGCGATTTGAGGTGGCGCACAACCTTCTCGACCTCGCTGTCGGAGACGAACGGCCCGTGCACGCGGCTGATGCGTCCGCCGCCGGCCATGTAGAGCATGTCGCCCTGGCCGAGCAGCTGCTCGGCGCCCTGTTCGCCGAGGATGGTGCGGCTGTCGATCTTCGAGGTGACCTGGAAGGAAATGCGGGTCGGGAAGTTGGCCTTGATGGTGCCGGTGATGACGTCGACCGAGGGCCGCTGCGTCGCCAGGATCACGTGCAGCCCGGCCGCGCGCGCCATTTGCGCCAGGCGCTGCACCGCCCCTTCGATATCCTTGCCGGAGACCATCATCAGGTCAGCCATCTCGTCGACGATGACGACGATGTAGGGAAGCGGCTCGAGATCGAGCTCTTCGTCCTCGTAGATCGCTTCGCCGGTTTCGCGGTCGTAGCCGGTTTGCACCGTGCGGGTGAGCTTCTCGCCTTTGCGCTTGGCCTCGGTGACGCGCGCGTTGTAGCCGTCGATGTTGCGCACGCCGAGCTTCGACATCTTCTTGTAGCGCTCCTCCATTTCGCGCACCGCCCATTTGAGCGCGACCACCGCCTTCTTCGGATCGGTGACGACCGGCGTGAGCAGATGCGGGATGCCGTCATAGACCGAGAGTTCCAGCATTTTCGGATCGACCATGATCAACCGGCACTGGTCGGGATGCAGCCGATAGACCAGGCTCAGAATCATGGTGTTGATGGCGACCGATTTTCCCGAGCCGGTGGTGCCGGCGATGAGCAGGTGCGGCATGCGCGAAAGATCGACGAGGAACGCTTCGCCGCCGATCGCCTTGCCCAGGCACAACGGCAACCGTGCGCTGGTCTCGGCATAGTCGCGCGAGGCCAGAAGCTCGCGCAGATAGACTTTTTCGCGGGTCGGGTTCGGCAATTCGATGCCGATGACGTTCCTTCCCGACACGACGGCGACGCGCGCGGAGAGCGCGCTCATCGAGCGGGCGATGTCGTCGGCGAGACTGATCACCCGCGAGGATTTGATGCCGGGGGCGGGCTCCAGCTCGTAAAGCGTCACCACCGGCCCCGGCCGCGCATTGATGATCTCGCCGCGCACGCCGAAATCGGCGAGCACGCCTTCGAGCGCGGCACCGTTTTCCCGGATCAGCTCGGCGCTGAGCGTCGTCCGCTCGCTCGCGCGCGGCGCCGCCAGAAGGCTGAGCGAAGGCAGTTCATAGCCGCCCGACCAGCGTCTCGCCGGCCGCGGCGAACGCGGCTTTCGCGTCGCGCGGGCTTCAGCACTCGACTCGTCGTCGGCTTCATCGTCGGCGCCCTCGTCCGGCTTGTCGTCGAAGCGCGGCTCGACGCGGCGCCGGGCGCCTGCGGTGTCGGCAGGCGCGACTTGCGCTGCCGCGCGGCGACGGAGCATCCGCGTCAGCCAGGCGCGGAAGCTGAGCAGATAGTGCTCCAGAAAGCCGAGCGATATCCATCCGCCTTCCTCGTCATTCTCCTCGTCATCCTCGGGCCACTCGTCATCTTCGTCCTCGTCCGCCGGCTCGCGCCAAATGATGCCGGCGGCGCCGGCAAAGGCGACCAGCGCGGCGATGCCGAGCAAGATGGCGGCGGTCAGGCGGTAGGTCCCGGCAAGCGGTGCGCCGAGAAATATCGGCGGCACGCGCAACATGGCATCGCCGATCACGCCGCCGAGCCCGGACGGCAGCGGCCAATGGCCGCTGCGCGGCAGGCAGGAGGCGAACGCGGCCGCTAGTGCGGCGCCAAGCAGCCAAAACAGGACGCGCAGCCGCTCGCGGCTGAGCGGCCGATGACCGAGCAGCCGATAGCCCCACACCGCGATCGGCAAGAGCAGCGCCAGCGAGCCCAAGCCGAGGAGTTGCATCATCAGATCGGCGGCGACCGCGCCGGGCCGGCCGAGAAGATTGTGCACCGGCGCGTCGGTCGCGTGGTTGAGCGAGGGGTCCTGCACCGACCAGGTGGCCAGCGCCAGCGCCGCCATCATCACCAGGCTGATCAGCGCGACGCCGCCCGCCTCGCGCAGCCGCCGCTTGAGAGCCGCGCCGAGCTGGCCGGTGAGAAAGGCCACTCCATCGAGGCTGCGGTCGATCATCGACATCGCGCTTCTCTTCGCCTCAGCCGAGCACCGCGACCAGGCGGTGCAGCCCTTCGGCGGTCATTTCCTTGCTCTGCACCATGGCGACGCGGATGTAGTCGGCGCCGGGATTGCTGCCGTCGGCCTGATCGTGCGCGAGATAGCGGCCGGGGACGACGCGCACGCCAGCCTCGCGCCACAAGGCGTTGGCGGCCGCTTCGCTGCCACCTTGCGCGGAAACGTCGAGCCAGAGAAAGAACCCGCCGGCGGGGCGCTGGTAGCCGTAGCGATCGCCGACGATCTGATCGGCGAGGTCGAATTTTTCGCGATAGAGGCGCCGGTTCTCCTCGACATGGGCCTCGTCGCCATAGGCGGCGATGGCGACGCGTTGTGCCGGCGTCGGCACCATCGGCGCGGCGACATTGCGCAGCTCGAGAAAGGCCGACAGGAAACGGCGGTCGCCGGCGGCGAAGCCCACGCGCAGGCCCGGCAGGCTCGAGCGCTTGGACAGCGAGTGGAACACGACGACGTTGGCGAAATCCGGCGCCGCCGCTTGCAGCATTCCCGGCGGCGGCCGGTCGCTGTAGATTTCGCAATAGCATTCGTCGGCGAGAACGAGGAAGCCGAAGCGCCGCGCCAGCGCGGCCAGACGCGACAGATAGGCGCGGTCGGCGACCGCGCCCTGCGGATTCGACGGCGAGCCGAGATAGCAGCCGACCGTGCGCGCGAGCAGATCGTCGCTCAGCACATCGAGGTCGGGCAGGAAGCCGGTTTGCGCCGTCGCCGGCAGATAGACCGGCTCGCAATCGGCGGCGATGGCGCCGGCGGCGTAGGCGGCATAGAACGGATTGGGAATGAGGATCGCCGGCCGGCCAATGCGCGGCGCCACCCAGTTCTTGGCGGCGAGGGCGGCGAGAAAAAGGCCCTCGCGCGTGCCGTTGAGTACCAAGACTTCCGTCGCCGGATCGACGGCGCGTTCGAGCGCATAGCGCCAGGTCAGCCAGCGGGAGACCGCTTCGGCGAACGCATCGAGCCCCTTGTTCATCGGATAGCGGCCGAACTCGTCGATATGCGCCGCGATCACCGGCCCGACAAAGGCGGGAATGGGATGTTGGGGCTCGCCGACCGCCATGCTGATCGCCGGCTTGCCCGGCGGCGCGCTGCCCAGAAGCTCGCGCAGCCGCACGAAGGGCGAGCGCGAGCCGGGTGCGCGAGCAGACGAGGGGATAGGCTGGCCGGTCATCCTGTACATCATGAACAGCGGGGCCCCCGCCGCATCACCGACTGCATAGCATAGGGGCGGCGAGGTTAAGACCCGTTTAACCATCGGTCGCAGCGCGTCGTCATGGCGAGGGCGCGAGCGAGATTCGACGGCGTCGTTTCGCAGGCCATGACATCGCCGCGGTCTCGTCCGCCCGATCGCATTCGGCATGAGCCAGGTGAAGGGCGGGCCACGGCGCCTTCTTGTCGGCCCGCAAGTTTTGGTGGAAACTTGAAAAAATCCACGCGAGGAAGGCTCACCGATGGAGATCGTCCCGCTGGGGCCGGAGTTCGGCGCCGAGCTGCGCGGCGTGACGCTCGCCGAAATCGCTGCGGACGACGTCGCCTACAAAGACACGCGCGCGGCGTTTGAGGAACATTCGGTCCTGGTCTTTCGCGGCCAGGACGTGACCGACGAGATGCAGCTCGCCTTCTCGCGCCGCTTCGGGCCGCTGGAGGTGACCAAGGTCGGTTCGCTCGGCGCCGGCACCAATCTCGTGATCCTCACCACGATCGACGAGAACGGCAAGGTCTTGCCGGCGGATCATCGCTTCGCTTTGCGCAATAAGGCGAACCAGCTCTGGCTCTCCGACAGCACTTTCAAGCGTGTGCCGGCGCTCGCCTCGGTGCTGTCGGCGCGCATCATCCCGGCGCAGGGCGGCGAGACCGAATTCGTCTCGACCCGCCGCGCCTTCGAGCGACTCGATCCGGCGCTGCGCAAGCGCATCGCGAATTCCTTCGCCTGGCACGACTACGCCCATTCGCGCGGCAAGATCGCGGCCGACCTGGCGACCGTGCAGGAACGCGCGGCGCTGCCGCCGCAATGCTGGCGCATGGCGTGGAAGAATCCGGTGAACGGCCGCATCGCGCTCTATATCGCCTCGCACGCTTATGCGATCGAGGGCATGGATGAGGCGGCGGCGCAACAGCTCCTGGCCGAGCTGATCGAGGCTGCGACCGCGCCGGGCCTCAGCTACGTGCACGCTTGGCACAATGGCGACGTGGTCATGTGGGACAACCGGGCGACCATGCATCGCGGCCGGCCCTGGCTTGCGCACGAGCCGCGGTTCATGGTGCGCACCACGATCTCCGCGAGCGCGGCAGACGGGTTGGAAGAAATGCGCCCGCCGTCGCGCCAGGCGGCGGAATGAACGCCGTGCGCGTGAAATAACCGGCCGGTCTGCCGGCTCGCAAAAAACGGGAGGACACGATCATGCAGCGATGGGCACACTTCTCCGCGCAGGCCGCGATGGTCGGACTGTTGCTCGGTATTTCCACCGCTGCTCACGCGCAATTCCTTGTGATCGGCGACGACAACAAGCTGCACTGGGACGATGCCGGCAAGCCGGTCTTCACCGAGCCGGGCAAAGATGAAGTGGTGATCGTCGACATCAAGAATCGCGAGGCGCCGAAAATCGTCGCCTCACTGCCGCTGACCAACACGGTGATCGGACCGCCGACCAATCTCGCCGTGACGCCGGACGAAAGCCTGGCCCTGGTCGCCAATTCGCTGAACTATGAATCGAGCGGCAGCGGCGGCTGGAAGCCGGTACCCGACAACAAGATCTATGTGATCGATTTGCAGGCGGCGCCGCCGAAGCTCATCGCCACGGTGGAAGTTGGCAAACAGCCCTCCGGCATGGCGATCAACAAGGCCGGCAATCTCGCGCTGGTCTCCGATCGCGCCGACAACGCGGTCACCGTATTGACGATCAACGGCAAGGACGTGAAGCCGGTGCAGACGGTTTCGCTCGGCGATACCGTCTCGGCGGTCGCGATCACGCCGGACGGCAAGCATGCCTTGGTCTCCAAGCACGCGGCCAACAAGGTCGCCTGGCTCGACATCGACGGGCAGGCGGTGAGTTACGGCAAGAACGATTTTGCGGTTGGCGTCTGGCCCTACAACGTGCAGATCACTTCCGACGGGCGCTTCGGCTTGACCGCCAACCAGGGGAACGGTGGGGTAACCGACGGCGGCGTCGGCTCGGTCAGCGTCATCGACCTCAAGGCCAATCCGCCGCGTTTGGTGGATTACGTCGCCGTCGGACCGACACCGGAAGGCTTGGCGGTCAGCCCGACTGCGCCGCTCGCCGTCGCAGTGGCCATCAATGGCAGCGGCGCGGCGGCAAAGGGGACTTGGTACTCAACGTCGAATTCGCTGCTCGACGTGTTGTCGACGGCCGGCGGTCGTGTGCGCAAGATCGGCAGCGTGAAAACCGGGCGGCTGGCCGAAGGCATCGCCTTCAGTCCGGAGGGCAAATATCTCTATGTCGGCAATTTCTCCGACGGAAATTTGCAGGCCTACAGGGTCGACGGTGACAAGGTGCGCGATACCGGGAAGGTGCTGAAGCTGCCGGGAAATCCCGCCTCGATGCGCGGCCGTACGCCCTGAAGGCCCTTGATCAGCCCGCTTGTTTGCCGGGTAAATGCGTTCTCGCATCGCTGAAACGCGGGCGCCGGGAGGAGTGGGGATGCCGGAGACAGGATACGACTACATCATCATCGGATCCGGATCAGCGGGATCGGTATTGGCGAACCGGCTCTCGGCCGATCCCGCAGCCAAGGTGCTGCTGCTTGAGGCCGGCGGCTCCGACAAATCGCTCTTTGTGCGCATGCCGGCCGGGATCGCGAGGCTCGATACGCCCCGTTTCGGTTGGCAGTACGAGACGGCGCCGCAGCCGGCAATGAAGGGCCGGCGCATGTATCAGCCGCGCGGCCGGATTTTGGGTGGATCAAGTTCGGTCAACGCCATGGTCTATATGCGCGGCCAGCCGGCGGATTACAACCATTGGCGCCAGCTCGGCAATGCCGGCTGGAGCTACGCGGATGTGCTGCCCTACTTCAAGAAATCCGAGCGCAACGAGCGCCTTGACGATGAATTTCATGGCCGCGACGGGCCGCTCAACGTCGCCGAGCGGCCCTACACCAATCCGTTGAGCCATGTCTTCGTCGAAGCGGCGCAGCAGGCGGGAATTCCGTTCAACGCCGATTTCAACGGCGCCGTGCAGCTCGGCTGCGGCTTGTTTCAGGTGACGCAGAAGAACGGCGAGCGCTGGAGCGCAGCCTCCGCCTATCTGCATCCGGCGGCGTCGCGGGCGAACCTCGCGATTGTCACCAAGGCGCGGGCGACCCGCATCATGATCGAAAAAGGCCGTGCGGTGGGCATCGAATATGTGCGCGGCAACAAGCGCCACGCCGTGCGCGCCGGGCAGGAGGTGCTGCTCGCCGCCGGCGCCATCAACTCGCCGCAACTGCTGCTCCTCTCCGGCATCGGCCCGGCCGGAGAATTGCGGGCGATGGGCGTAGCCGTGACGCTTGACCTTCCCGGCGTCGGCAAGAATTTGCAGGACCACCTCAACGTCAACATCGTGCAACGCACGACACAGGCCATCACGCTCGACGGCAAGAGCGGCGGGTTCGCTGCGCTCGCCGTGCTGCTGCAATTCCTGCTGTGGCGGACCGGGCCCGGCACCAGCAACGTCGCCGAGGCGGGGGCTTTCATCATCAGCCGCCTCGGTGCCGCGACGCCTGACATCCAATTCCACTTCATTCCGGCGCAGATCGTCAATCACGCCCGCACCATCCTCGACGGCCACGGCGTGACGTTGCACGCCTGCTGTCTGCGGCCGCAAAGCCGCGGGGAAATCCGTTTGGCCTCGGCCGACCCGCTGCAGCCGCCGGTGATCGATCCGAACTATCTCGCCGCCGAGCACGATCTGAAGGTCCTGATCGAGGGCATCCGGCGCGGGCGCGAGATCCTGGCGGCGCCGGCCTTCAAGTCCTGGCTCGGCGAGGAGAGGCTGCCCGGCGCCACACGGCAATCCAACGCCGAGCTCGAGGAGTTCATCCGCGCCACCGCCGAGACCGAGTACCATCCGGTCAGCACCTGCAAGATGGGGAGCGATCCGATGGCCGTGGTCGACGAGCGGCTGCGCGTGCGCGGCATCGAGAGGTTGCGCGTCATCGACGCCTCGATCATGCCGACCGTGGTCAGCGGCAACACCAACGCGCCGACGATCATGATCGCGGAGAAGGGCGCGGAAATGGTGCTGAACGACAGCGCCAAGCTCAGCGGTTGAGGAATTTCAGCATCAGATCGGTGATGCGGCCGAACGGCGGACGCAGGAAGCGCTCGCCGCTGAAGCGGCTCTGCAGGAAAACGCCCTTGCGGTGCGAGAAGGTCTGGAAACCGAACTCGCCGTGATAGGCGCCGATGCCGGAAGGACCGACGCCGCCGAACGGCAGATTCTCCACCGCGAAATGAAACAACGTCGCATTGACCGAGGCGCCGCCGGAGATCGTCTGGCGCAGGACCTCGTCGCGCTTGCCGGGGTCGACGCCGAAATAATAGAGCGCAAGCGGACGCGGATGCCGGTTGACGTAGTCGATCGCCTCGCTGAGCGCACGGTAGGTCTTGACCGGCAGCACTGGCCCGAAAATTTCCTCGCGCATGACGGCGAGATTGTCGCCCGGCTCGATCACCAGCGTCGGCGGCAGCTTGCGCGTCTCCGCTGGCAGCGCCTCGTGTCCGGGATTGATCTCGACGACGCGCGCGCCGCTCGCCTTGGCCTCGGCGACATATTGCGCGACACGCCGATAGTGCCGCTCGTTGACGATCGAGGTGTAGTCGGGATTGACCTTGAGCGTCGGATAGAACTTTTGCACCGTCTGCTCGGTCAGGGCGATGAACGCGTCAAGCCGCTGCTCGGGCAGCAGCACATAGTCCGGCGCGATGCAGGTCTGCCCGGCATTCAGGAGCTTGCCGTGAACGATGCTCTCGACCGCGCTCGGCAGCGCCGCATCCTCGCCGATGAGGCACGGCGACTTGCCGCCGAGCTCGAGCGTCACCGGCGTCAAGTTCTCCGCCGCCGCCTGCATCACCAGTCGGCCCACCGCCGTCGAGCCGGTATAGAGCAGATGATCGAACGGCAGCCGTGCAAAGGCAGCGCCGACGTCCGGCCCGCCGACGATCGTTGCGACCCTCTCGAACGGAAACACGCCGGCGAGAAACTCGGCCAAAAAATCCGCCGTGCGGGGAGTGAGTTCCGACGGCTTCAGCATCACGCGATTGCCGGCTGCCAGCGCCGCGATCAGCGGCACGACGGCGAGGTTGAACGGATAGTTCCACGGCGCGATGATTCCGACCACGCCGACCGGCTGATAGAGGATGCGGGCGCTCGCCGGCATGAACTCGGCGCCGACCGGTACTCGCTTCGGCCGCATCCAGCCGGGAAGATGTTTGCGCGCGTGGCGGGCCGCCGATAGCACCGGGAAGATCTCGGCCAGCTCGGTCTCGTGACGCGAACGATTGCCGAAATCCGCCGCGATCGCGTCGGCGAGGCGAGCGGAATTGCGCCTGATCGCGTCCACGAGCTTTGCCAGATCGGCGCGGCGCTCCTCGAGCGAGGGCGCTCCGGCGCGCAGGAACGCCGCGCGCTGCGTGTCGAGGATCGCGCGCATCTTTGCGTGTGCTTCCGGGGCTTCCGGCGCGCCGCCTAGCTGCTGCTGCGGTGTTTGTTGCATTTTGTCGCGGACGATTTGGCGTTCGATTCTACGGAAAACGCCTCGGGGGCGCAATCGCTCCCGATTGACGTCAGTGTGCTTTCTAAGACTGCAGCATTCCTTTCCGAAGACGTCAGACGATCGGCGCCAAGCAAGGCGGCGCCCCGTCATCGCCGCGACGGTGCTCGCATTTGACGCAGCTTGGCCAGGAATGGGCAGCTCTGCCAATGCTATAGTGAAGCAACAATGAAGAGGGGGTAGCGTCGGCAAAGCTCCCCCCGCGCAGCCCCCGGGAGGAAATCATGAGAAAACTCTGCCTGCTTGCGGCGATGGCGACGATCATTGCCGCGCCCGCTCTTGCCGCTAGCGAAGACACGCTGGTGATCGGCATGACGATATCGCAGACCGGGCCGCTTAACGTCGATTCGCTCGCCCAGCAGCGCGGCGCCGAGCTGTGGCGCGACGAAGTCAACGGCGCCGGCGGAATCAAGGTCGGCGACGAGCGTTACAAAGTCCGCTTCGTCACCTATGACGACCAATCGCAGGGCGGTCGCGTGCAGCAGCTTTACACGCGCCTGATCGTCGACGACAAGGCGCAGTTCCTGTTCAGCCCCTATTCGTCGGGACTAAGCGCGACCGCGGCGGTGATCACCGAGCAATATGGCAGGCTCATGCTGGTCACCGGCGGGGCGGAACCGAAGACGTATACGCTCGGCAACAAATATCTCGTGCAGACGATCACTTCGGCCGACCATTATCTGACCGGCGCCATCAATGCGCTCGAGTCGAAAGATCCGCATGGAAAAGTCGCGCTGGTCTATTCCGACGATCCGTTCTCCAAGGCGGTGGTGCTCGCCGCCCGCGAGCAGGCGAAGGAGAGCGGCCTTGCCGTCGCGCTCGATGAATCCTACGCCCCGGCCACCACCGATTTCAGCTCGATCATCAACAAGATCATCAGCTCATCGGCCGAAGCGCTCATGGGCGGCGGGCACTACACCGACGGCGCCACGCTCGCGCGGCAAATCTACGACCAGAAGGCTAACCTCGGCTACGTGTCGCTACTTGTCGCTCCGGACAGCCCGGAATTCGCCAGCCTCGGTCCGGCGGCGCTGGGCATCACCGTGCCCTCGCAGTGGGAGATCCAAGCCACCTACCAGCCGCAGTTCGGGCCCACGGGCGCGCAATTCGTCAAGGCCTTCGCCGACAAGTTCAAGATGCCGGCGGATTATCACGCCGCCGCCGGCTACGCCGGCGGCATCCTTCTGCAGCATGCGATCGAGCAGGCCGGCTCGATCGACGCCGACAAGGTGGTGGCGGCGCTCAACGCCATGGACGTCACCACCTTCTTCGGCCGCTTCAAGATTGCGACTGATGGCGCGCATCACGGGCTGCAGATCGCCCACGAGATGGTGCTCGCTCAGTGGCAAAAGAAGAATGGTCAGTTGGAGCGGGAAGTCGTCTGGCCGAAGGCGGCGCAGACCGCCGATCTTCTCTATCCGCTGCACTGAAGCGTGATCGCGCAAAATGCAATGGTATCGTAAACGACCACGCGCAAACTGAAATTGCGACCGTGATCCGATTGAATTGGATCATGGTCTGGCATCCGCTACACTGGGCGCGAGGGGCGGTACGGGAAGGGCGAGCGGCGACGCCAGCCGCCCGTCGTCGTCGCTGCCGGCGGTCAAGTCCCCTGCATGTTCGGTATCATCGCTTCAATCGTCGACGGCGTGCTGATCGGCTCGGTCTACGGGCTGGCGGCGATGGGCCTGACGCTGATCTGGGGCGTCATGAACGTCGTCAATCTGACGCACGGCACCGCGATCGTCGCCGGCATGTTCGCGCTCTACCTGCTGACCGGTGCGGTCGGCGTGCCGTCATATGCGGCGCTGCCGTTCATCCTGATCGGCGGCTTTCTGATCGGCGTGGCGCTGTACTGGATCGCCGTGCATCGGATGATCGGGCGGCCGCCGCTCATGGTGCTGCTGTCGACCTTTTCCGTGAACCTGGTGGTAATCGGGCTGGGCACGGCGGTATGGGGCACCGGCCTCTTCAACGTCCCAGTGATGCTGCCGGGCGTGACTTGGCACCGCTACACCTTCCCGGGCACGCACATTCTCGCCGCGGCGCTGACCGCCGCGATCGCTGGCGCGCTCTATCTTTTTCTCTATCGCACGCGGCTCGGCAAGGCGGTCCGCGCCGTCGCCAACAACCGCGAGGCCGCCGAACTCTGCGGCATTCCCACGACGCGCGTGTTGTCGCTCTCGTTCGGGCTCGGCGTGGCTCTTGCCGGCGCGGCCGGCATGCTGATCGCCACCATGTTCCCGTTCACCGTGCTCGCCGGCGATGCCTATCAGCTCAAGAGCTTCGTGGTGACGGCCTTGGGCGGTCTCGGCAATCCGGCGGGCGCGCTCGTCGGCGGCGTCGCGCTGGGACTGGTCGAGGGATTCGCCGCGCAGTTCATGCCGGTGAGCTGGACGCTGGTCATCGAGTTTGTGCTGTTCGTCGCGGTACTGATCATTTTCCCCCGCGGCATTTTCGCGTTCGCGCGCACATGAACAACGGCCGCACCGACTCGGTCGTCGGCGATCGGCCTCCGCCGCTGCTCGGCCGCCCCTTTTTCTGGATCGTCGCGCTCGTCATCGGCGCCTTCGCGATCGCGCCGCTCGTCGGCGCCAATGTCGAACTGCGCGAGCGCCTGCTGCTCGCCGCGGTCTACATCACGCTCGCCAGCAATCTCAATCTGATGCTCGGCTATGCCGGCTACATCAATTTCGGCAGCATCGTCTTCTTCGGGCTCGGCGGCTACATCTGCGTCTATCTGATCGGCGCGCGGGAATGGCCGCTGGCGGCGGCCGCGCCGGCGGCCGGCTTGGCGGTCAGCCTGATGGCGCTCATCTTCGGCCTCGGCATTCTCCGCCTGCGCGGCGCCTTTTTCGCGCTGGCAACGATCGGCATCAATGAGGGCGTGCAAGCCTTCGCCGCCAATTTCGAGCCGTGGGGCGGGTCCGCCGGCCTCTATCTGCCGATGCAGGTGTTCGCGCCGCTCGGCGGCCCGATGCGGGCACTGTGGGTCATCTATTTTTTCCTGATCGCGGTGATGGGGTTCTCGCTCTATCTGAGCTACGCGGTCAAGACGTCGAAGTTCGGCCTTGGCCTGATCGCGATCGGTCAGAACGAGGACGCGGCGGCCGTGCTCGGTGTGCCGACGGCGCTCTACAAGGCCCTTGCCTACAGCCTCTCCGCCTTCCTGCCGGCGCTCGCCGGCGGGCTCTATTTTTTCAAGAGCGCCTTCATTCAGCCGACCGACGCCTTCGACCTCGGACTATCGACCGAAGTGATGGTGATCGTCATGCTCGGCGGCCGCGGCACCGTCACCGGCGCGGCGATCGGCGCCTATCTCTATGAGGAACTGCGCGGCTCACTGCTCACCTCGCAGACCTTCGCGAATTTCCAGCTGGTCGTGTCCGGCTTGCTCCTGCTCCTCATCGTGCTGTTCGCGCCCGGCGGGCTCATGGGCTGGCTCTACAGCCGCTGGCCGCGCACCAGGGAGGCGCTCGAATGACTGCGGTCCTGGAGATCGACGGCGTGAATAAGAATTTCGGCGGGCTGCGGGCGGTGAATCAGCTGAGCTTCGTCGTCCACGAGCGGGAAATCCTCGGGCTCATCGGACCCAACGGCGCCGGAAAGTCGACCGTGTTCAATCTGATCAACGGCGTGTTCACGCCGGACGGCGGACGCGTGAAGTTCTGCGGCATCGACGTCACCGGGCAGGCACCCTTCCGCGTCGCCCGCCACGGCATCGCGCGCACGCATCAGATCGTGCAGCCGCTCGCCGAACTGACCGTGCTTGAGAACTGCACGGTCGGCGCCTGCTTCGGCCGCGAGAATTTGCCGCTCGTTCGCGCACGCGCCGCGGCGCGCGAGGTGGCCGTGTTCGTCGGCCTCGAGGACCGGCTGGCGACGCCGGCGGCGCAACTCACGATCGCCGCGAAGAAACGTCTCGAACTCGCCCGCGCGCTCGCCGCGCGGCCCCTGCTGTTGCTGCTCGACGAAGTGCTCGCCGGCCTCAACCCGACCGAGATCGAGCGCATGGTCGAGGTCATTCGCGGCATCCGCGGGCGCGGCATCGCCATCCTGATCATCGAGCACCTCATGCAGGCGATCATGGGCCTCTCCGACCGCGTCGTCGTCTTGAACTCGGGACAGAAGCTCGCCGAAGGCACGCCGGCCGAGATCGCCGCCAATCCTGCCGTCGTCGAGGCCTATCTCGGCGATCCGGCGCTCGCCACGGCGCTGCATGGAGGCGCCTAGCATGAGCGACGCGCTGCTTCAGGTCGAGGCGCTCACCGCCGGTTATGGCGAGGTGCAGGTCCTGTGGGGGCTCTCGCTCGCCGCGGCGCGCGGTCGGCTCACGACGCTAGTCGGCGCCAACGGCGCCGGCAAGACCACGGCGCTGCGCGCGCTCGTCGGCACGCTCGCCCCGTGGAGCGGACGCGTCGTCTTCAAGGGCGAGGACGTGACGCGGCTGCCGGCGCACGTCAAGGCGACGCGCGGCCTCGTCCTCGTCCCCGAAGGCCGGCAGTTGTTCAGCAACATGACCGTCGACGAAAATCTGGAAATGGGCGCGTTCAGCGGACGCGGCGCGCACCGCTATGCCGATCGCCTGGAGCGGGTGTTCACCCTGTTTCCTCGCCTCAAGGAGCGCCGGGGACAGAAGGCCGGAACGTTTTCCGGCGGCGAGCAGCAGATGCTGGCGATCGCCCGCGGCCTGATGACCGACCCGGAGATTTTGATCATCGACGAATTGTCATTAGGGTTGGCGCCGCTCTTCGTCTATCAGCTGTTCGGAACGCTGAAGGCGCTCAAGGATGCCGGGCTGAGCGTGCTCCTCGTCGAGCAGAACGTGCATCTGGCGTTCGCCGTGAGCGACTATGCCTACGTGATCGCCGAGGGCCGCGTGTTCAGTGAGGGATCGCCCGCCGCGCTTGCCGCCATGCCGGAGATCCGTCGGGCCTATCTCGGGCTGTAACGCACGGCAGGAAGGACGTCAGGCGTGCGCCTTGCGCTGCGGGTCGACGATTCTTTCGAGCTTGCCGAGCACCTGCATGCACGGCAGCACCTGGGCGAGGCTCGCATTCGGCTCGCGCTTTTGCTTGATCGCGGCGATGAACTCGCGGTCCTCCAGTTCGATGCCGTCCATGGAGACGTCGACCTGCGACAGGTCGATTTTCTGGTCCTTGCCGTCGGACAAGTCGTCGTAATAGGCCTTGTAGGTGCCGTTGTCGCAGATGTAGCGGAAGAACGAGCCGATCGGCCCGTCATTGTTGAACGACAGCGACAGCGTCAGCACCGCGCCGGACGGCGTCTTCGCCACGATGCCCATGTCCATGGCGATGTTGAGCAGCGGGTGGATCGGCCCCTGCACGGCGTAGCAATCGGAGATCGCCTCGCCGGTCTGATACTGGAACAGGTCGATGGTGTGGGCGGAATGGTGCCAGAGCAGATGATCGGTCCAGCTGCGCGGCTGGCCGGCGGCGTTGATGTTCCGGCGCCGGAAGAAATAGGTCTGCACGTCCATCTGCTGGATTTTCAGCTCGCCTTTTTTGATGCGCTTGTGCACCCATTGGTGGCTGGGATTGAAGCGCCGCACATGGCCGGCCATCGCCGTTACTCCGGTCTCCTTGGCGATGCGCACCAGCGCCTCGGCGTCGGCGACGCTGTCGGTGATCGGGATTTCGATCAGCACATGCCGGCCGGCGCGCATCACCTGCTCGCCTTGGCGGAAGTGCATCTTCGTCGGCGTGGTGAGGATCACCGCGTCGGAGCGCTTGATGCCTTCGGAAAGATCGCCGGTGTAATGCGGGATGCCGTACTTCTTCGCCACCTCGGCGGTCGCGTCCTGATTGCCGCCGACGAGCGAGGTCACCTCGGCGTCCGGGATGCGCTTGAGCGCATCGAGATGTTTTTGGCCGAAGGCGCCTTGTCCGGCGACGCAAATCTTCATCGCCGGCCTCTGACGATCGCCGGCTTGGCCCGCGCCGCGGCACGCTGCGCCGGCGCCTTGCGCGCCGAGCGCTTGGGCGCGGCGCTGCGCCGCGGCAGCGTGCGCGGGCGGTTCTCGAGAATGATGTGGCCGACGGCAGTGTTCGAAGCCGGCACCGTGTAGAAGCGGTAGACCTCATCGACTTTGTCGTCGAGCGCGCCGCGCATCACCAGCCACATGACCATCTCGACGCCCTCGGCGCCGGCCTCGCGCATGTATTCGATATGCGGCATGCGGGCGAGCTTCTTCGGGTCCTTGCTGAGATTGTCGAAGAACGCCTTGTCGAACTTGCTGTTGATCAGGCCGGCCCGCGGCCCGGAAATCTGATGCGACATGCCGCCGGTGCCGAAGACGACGACACGCAAATCCTCGGGATAGCTCTCGACCGCCTTGCGGATGGCGCGACCGAGCATGAAACAGCGGTGGCCGGTCGGCGGCGGATAGAGCACCACATTGACGGCAAGCGGAATGACCGGGCAGGGCCACGCTTCGGGCGAGCCGAACATGAGGTTGAGCGGCACGGTGAGCCCGTGATCGACCTCCATCTTGTTGACCACGGTGAGATCGAACTCGTCGAGAATGACCGATTGGGCGATATGGGCGGCAAGCTCGGTATGCCCTTTCACCACCGGCACCGGGCGCGGTCCCCAGCCTTCGTCGGCGGGCGGAAACTCCGCCGCGCAGCCGAGCGCAAAGGTCGGGACGATTTCGACGGAGAAGGCCGAGGCGTGGTCGTTATAGACGGCGATGCAGACGTCGGGTTTGGTCTTCGCCATCCATTCCTTGGATTTCTCGAAGCCGGAAAACACCCGCCGCCAATAGGGCTCCTCGGTTCGACGATTGTCGATCGCCGCGCCGATCGCCGGCACATGCGACGCCGCCACGCCTGCAATGATCCTAGCCACGTTTCGCCCTCGACTTGCTGCGCGCCTTCGATCTCGGTTTTGCCGCGCCTGTTTTCTTGTTGCGCTTGGCCCGCTTGGCCGCGCGCGCCGGCTTGCCCGCCGCGAACTTGCCCGATCTGCTGCGGTTGCCCTCGACCGAACGGCCGCCGCCGAGCATCATCTTGGCATAGTCCTCCTGCGAACTGCCGGTCATGACCGCGGCAAGATGCTGGAACGAATGGCCGTCGGTCGCGCCGAGCTTGGCGGTGAAATAGATGTTGCCGCCAAGCTCGAGCATGCGGTTGTAGTCGCGCTTGAGGATGGCCTCGGTCTGCGCCGGCGTCAGCTTGAACTTTTTCAGGTATTCCGCCTCGTTCGCCTTAAAGGCCTTGCGATTCTCCTCCTTCATCAGCGACATGCAGAACATGTTGATGCCGTAACCCTGCCGCGAACGCTCCTGATCGAAGACGAAAGTGCCCGGGATGTCGTCATAGTCGTGCCGTTCGCGGGGCATCGGCGCCTCTCCCATTTTGGTTTCACATATATAAAGCAGGCAAGCTTGGCAACGTAAGCCGGTGCCTCTGTTCCGTCACCCGGAGGCACTCGGCGCGAACGGGTCCGGCCCGAAGTGGCCGGCCCGATGACAGGCTCCGCGCCGAGCCTCGAAGGGTGACGGCCCGGCGCCTCGGCCGCATCCTTCGAGGGCCGCCATAGCGCGTCGAAGACGCGCGTAAACGCGCTCATGGCGGCCGCCTCAGGATGACGGTTCTCACTTTGTATTTGCTCTAACTCCAGTAAAGCCGCATCGGATTGTCGACCAGGAGCGCCTGCTGCAGGGCGGCCGTGGGCGCGATCCTGGGGATGTAGTCGACGAGGAGGCCATCGTCGGGCGCCTCCTTCTTCATGTTGGGATGCGGCCAATCGGTACCCCAGAGCACGCGGTCGGGGAAGCGCTCGACCAGCGCGCGGCCGAACGGCGCCACGTCGACATAGGGCGGCCCGGCGATGCTCATGCGTTCCGGGCAGCTCACCTTTACCCAAAAATTCTTGTGCCGTTGCATGAGAGCGTGGAAGCGCTGGTTATCCGGGTGATCGACGCCTTTCTTCACATCGGGCGCGCCCATGTGGTCGACCACCACCGTCGTCGGCAGCGCGGTGAAGAAACTTTCCAGCTCCGCCAGGTCAGGCATCTCGAAATAGACCACGACGTGCCAGCCGAGTTCTTCGACCCGCGCCGCGATGCGCGCGAGCACGTCGCGCGGGGTGAAATCGACGAGCCGCTTGAGAAAATTGAAGCGCACGCCACGCACGCCGGCCTTGTCCATCGCCTCGAGTTCGCGGTCGGTCACCTCCTCGCTGACGAAGGCGACGCCCCTGGCGCGGCCGTCGGCGGCATTGAGCGCATCGACCATCGCCCGATTGTCCTTGCCGTGGCAGGAGGCCTGCACGATGACGTTCTTGTCGAAGCCGAGAAAGTCGCGCAACGCGAACAGCTTCTCCTTCGGCGCATCGTTGGGCGTATATTTGCGCTCCGGCGCGTAGGGAAATTCGTGTTCCGGCCCGAAAACGTGGCAGTGCGCGTCGACCGCTCCCGCCGGCGGCTTGTATTTCGGCTTCGACGGATTGGGATGAAAGGGAATGTAGCCGGGACTCATCGGCACGGCGGTGTCTCCACTTCTTTTGCTTCGGTCCGCAGCCCGTCAAGGGCGCAGGCTGGAATCGATAGTTACGGATCGCCGGAAGGCGGCAGTGCCGAGCGTTCTTCTTGGCGCTGTGAGGAAGGATTCCGGTCTCGGCGCTTCGCTTTTGCCTTCCGTGCTTGGGGCGGCGCGCTCCCCCCGCAGTGACGATCAAACCCGCTCGAGCGCCAGCGACACGCCTTGGCCGACGCCGACGCACATGGTGGCAAGCGCCCGCTTGCCGCCGCGCTTTTCCAGGCCGTGCAAGGCGGTCAGCGTGAGCCGCGCGCCCGACATGCCGAGCGGATGGCCGAGCGCGATCGCACCGCCGTGCGGATTGACGTGCTCG
Source organism: Xanthobacteraceae bacterium (assembly GCA_035319735.1). GTDB lineage: Bacteria > Pseudomonadota > Alphaproteobacteria > Rhizobiales > Xanthobacteraceae > BOG-931. The sequence continues at coordinate 37,635 of DATHCD010000002.1, forward strand.
GCGTCGTCGGCGACGCCGAGCTGGCGCAGGCAGGCGAGACCTTGCGAGGCGAACGCCTCGTTGAGCTCGATCAGATCGAAATCGCCGATCTTCAGGCCGAGCCGCTCCATCAGCTTGCGGGTCGAGGGCACTGGGCCGATGCCCATGATGCGCGGCGGCACGGCGGCCGAGGCCATGCCGAGGACGCGCGCGCGGGGTTTGAGGCCGTGCGTCTTCGCCGCCTCCTCGGACGTGAGGATCATCGCCGCGGCGCCGTCGTTGACGCCGGAGGCGTTGCCGGCCGTGATCGTGCCGGGGTTGCGCACGATCGGCTTGAGCTTGGCGAGATTGTCGAGCGTCGTATCGGGCCGCGGATGTTCGTCCTTGTCGACCACGATCGGGCCGGCCTTGCCGCCCGGCGCCTGGACCGCGACGATCTCCTCGGCGAAATAGCCAGCGGCGATGGCGCGGCCGGCGCGCTGCTGCGAGCGCAGCGCAAAGGCGTCCTGGTCCTTGCGCGCCACCTGAAATTCTTCGGCCACGTTCTCGGCGGTCTCCGGCATCGAATCGACGCCGTATTGCGCTTTCAGCACCGGATTGACGAAGCGCCAGCCGATGGTGGTGTCGTAAATCTCGGTGGTCCGCGCGAACGGCTCGCTCGCCTTGCCCATCACAAAGGGCGCGCGGGTCATCGACTCGACGCCGCCGGCGATGGCGAAATCCATGTCGCCGGTGCGGATGGCGCGCGCCGCGTCGCCGACGGCGTTGAGGCCGGAGGCGCAGAGCCGGTTGACGGTGAGCCCGGGAACGGCGTCCGGCAGCCCGGCGATGAGCAGCGCCATGCGCGCGACGTTGCGGTTGTCCTCGCCGGCCTGATTGGCGCAGCCGAAAAAGACCTCGTCGAGGCGCGACCAGTCGGCCTTGCTGTTGCGGGCAACGAGCGCCTTGATCGGCACCGCCGCGAGATTGTCGGTGCGCACCTTGGCGAGCGCGCCGCCGTAGCGACCGATCGGGGTGCGCACCGCATCGCAAATGAAGACCTCTCGCATCGATCCCTCCCGCAGCATCGGTTTTGCCTTCGCGCCAGCCGCTATTTACGGACCATGGCGGAGAGCGTCAAATCGGCAAATTGGCCCATTCTCAAACCTCGCCCCCGCCGATATCGTGCGCGGGAAACGGGGTCCGGATCGGACCCCTCTTCATCACGATCGACGCAAACAGAACGGGGGACTGAATCATGGATATTCGCGGACAAGCGGCCATCGTTACCGGCGGAGGCTCGGGCCTCGGCGCCGCCACGGCGCGCATGCTGGCCGAGGCCGGAGCCAAGGTGGCCGTCTTCGACGTCAACCAGAAGGCCGCCGCCGAGGTGGCGATCGATATCAACGGCATCGCGCTTCACTGCGACGTCGCCGACAGCGCCGCCACCGAGGCGGCAATCGCCAAGGCCGCCGCCGATCACGGCCCCGCGCGCATCCTCATCAATTGCGCCGGCATCGGTACGGCCAAGCGCATCGTCGGCCGCGATGGGCCGATGCCGCTTGCCGATTTCGAGCGGGTCATTCGCATTAACCTGATCGGGACCTTCAATGCGCTGCGGCTTGCCGCGGCGGCGATGCAAGGGCTCAATCCGCTCGTCGACGGCGAGCGCGGCGTCATTATCTGCACCGCCTCAGTCGCGGCCTATGACGGCCAGATCGGCCAGGCCGCCTACGCGTCCTCGAAGGGCGGCATCGTCTCCCTGGTGCTGCCGGCGGCGCGCGAGCTCGCCCAATTCGGAATCCGGGTCAACGCCATCGCTCCCGGCATATTCCTGACGCCGATGCTGCTCGGGCTGTCCGAGGAAGCGCAGCAGAGCCTGGCCGCGTCGCTGCCATTCCCGAAAAAACTCGGCGACCCGGCGCAATTCGCGGCGCTGGTGCGCCACATGATCGAGAACCGCTACCTCAACGCCGAGGTGGTCCGTCTCGATGCGGCGCTGCGCATGGCGCCGAAGTAGCAGCCGCGCGAGGGCGGACGACGGAACAGGATGATGAGCCGCTGGCCAAGGCGTTGAGCCTTCACCGTCGGAAACGATCCGTCTATTTGTTCTTCGCGATCCTTCTTCCGTCCGCCGTCGTCCGTCCTCCGCCATCCGATCATGCTCACCAATACCCGAAGCACCCGCATCGAATGGAGCGATTGCGATCCCCTGGGCATCATCTTCTATCCGCGTTATTTCCAGATATTCGAAATCTCGACGACGGTTCTGATCGAGCGTGCGCTCGGCGTCAGCAAGTCCGAATACCTCAAGACCTACGATTTCGCCGGGCATCCGCTGCTGGAGACGGGCGCGCGTTTCCGGCTGCCGACCCGGTTCGGGGATGAGCTTACGATCGAGAGCGCGCTCGTCGCCTGCGGCCGCTCGAGTTTCAAGGTCGAACACCGCATCATCAGGGCGGGGGTGCTCGCCGTCGAAGGCTTCGAGACCCGTGTATGGGTGGTACACGATCCCGACGTGCCGGCGCGCATGAGGCCGCACCCGATGCCGCCGGAGGTGCTGGCGCGGTTCATGCCCTCGTAGGGCGCAGCTGTGACGCGTCGGCAATCGCATTTTTCCGCAGATCATTGCGGACGAGAAAGAGAGCAGGACCTGAAAAGCGATGTTCGGGACTTTATTGGAAGGTTGACGCCCGCGCGCACGCGGTCGGTGGCCAAGTCCTGGCGATCGGTTACGCGTTACTATTGTTGCATCAGCAGAATCTGAGTGCCTCGCGCGGAGCGGCTGCTCTGCCCTTCAAGCCGCAATGTCAGCTTTTCTTGACGATTTCGAGGGCACAGCCGACATGGTCAATGTGACCGAAAACGTCGATCTTGACCGATGCTGTCGAAAAAGTGGGCTTGTACGATTCGCCCCCTGTGGTGCCGATCTGGGCTGAGTGAGATCGGCTTTAGCTTCTTCGCTTTGACCTATATGTACGATCTCTAGGCGGAGGCGAACGACTTGGATCGTA
>DATHCD010000003.1:0-46490 GCA_035319735.1 Xanthobacteraceae bacterium
CTCAGCCGTGTGATGAACATCATGGGCATCCAGCCGCTGATGGCGGCGATCAGGGCGTAATCAAACCTGAAATACCATGCCCCCTCGCCAAGGGCGCTAAATCTACCTTCCCGCAAAGCGTTTTGACACGACCAAGACCCAGAGGATGTGCACGCCGACCTCCTAACGTCGAAGCGAGCAACAACGCCGCAAAGCGGCCGCGGTTCCATCGCGAAGAATCGGGTGCTTGGCACAAGAACGCAAGGGCGGTGGTTGCCGAACGCGCGGCCCGGTCAGCTGCGATTTTCGCGGCCACTGGGACGGGAACGCGCGGCGCATTATAATTCCGGCCAGTCGATGGCCGGGGAGGGGAGCGTCCGCAATGACCAAGACCCTGGTCAAGCCGCGCACCAAGGTGCGCACCAAGACGCAGCGGCCGCGGCTCTACAAGGTCATTCTCCTCAACGACGATTACACGCCGCGCGAATTCGTCGTCGTCGTACTCAAAGCGGTCTTTCGCATGAACGCCGACCAGGCCTATCGCGTGATGATGACGGCGCATCAGAAAGGCGCTTGCGTCATTGCCGTCTATGTCAAGGACGTCGCCGAAACCAAGGCCAAGGAAGGCACCGAATTGGGCAAGAGCAAAGGCTACCCGCTGTTCTTCACCACCGAGCCGGAGGAGTAGCTGGATTTGCCGATGGCAGAATGAATCGAGGGGCTTTCTCCGCTCGCTTCGCCGGGCCCGGCGGATTGCGCCTCACGCGTCTTGGCAGGCCGCGCTCAACCGAGCCCGTTTCTGACCTGTTGCCCAACGCGAAGGTCGTTCTGTCCTGGAAGGCGGCTGCCGGCCTATGGGGGCGCACCATGCGCAATTGCGGAGCGTTCGTCATTTTATTGCTGATGAGTTCCGGCGCCCTGAATCCGGCGCACGCGGCGGGCGAGACAGTCCACATCCTCGGTTGCGTAGTCCCGGGCGAGGAGGCCGGTTGCCTCATCATCAAGGATCGCAAAACCGGCGAGAGTTACCAGATCAACTCGGCGAATCCGCGGCCCGACCCGGCGCAGAATCTCGTCGTCGATCTCAAGGGTCAGATCTTCCGTGGCGTGGATATTTGCATGCAAGGGCCGATCCTGAAGGAGGTCATCTGGAGTTACACGAAATTGCGCTGCGCGGATCAGACCAAATAGCGGGGCTTGTCCGGGCGCATGGCCCGGACTGAGCGGCCGGTTCGACGCCCCAAGCGATCCGGCGAGAGCTATTTCTTTTCGATCGAAAGGCCGCCGGGGCCGATGTCGATATGCACGCCCTCGGGGGGCCTCTTGCGGTCCTGATAGAGCTGATAGCCGAGCGCGGCGACGACGATCACCAGCGCGCCGATGATCAGGTAGAGGATGTTGGTGCGGGTCACGGCCGGGCCCCGGAAAATTGTTGTGATTGTAGCCCGGATGGGGCGCAAGCGAAATCCGGTCGGCGCCGGCTCGCCGTTACAGGCTGCCGTTCGCGGCGATATGGAAGACGATGATGAACGCCGTCATGCCCAGTGCCGCCGCCAACCCGTAGCCGGCCGCGCGGCGTCGGCACTGGTTGGTTGTATGGTTTTGCGTACTGGTCGTGTTCATGGCGGCGTCGCGGCGGGGCGGCCAAAAAAGATCGTTCCGAGTTCAACGCAGCGCGCGCCGCCGGCGTTCCGGTGCGCGACGTCGCAGGTTTTGGAGCGCATGGTGAAGCGTCGCGCCGTCGGGCATTCGTGTCGAAAATAGGCTCGACAGTGCCTATAGTCGGTACTGGCAGTGTCACGCCTTCAAGGAGTGGGCGACATGTCTCCGCGCAAGTTTGTCTTCCGGTGGGCGCCGAAGGCTACCGGCGCTCCGCCTCCATCGGCAGGCGAGAAGCCGTTTCATCCGCTTTATGGCGTGATGAAGGGACTGATCCGCATCGTGCCGGGCGCCGATCTCACGCAGCCGGCCGATCTGGAATGGGCGGACTCGCTCGATGCACAGTGCGGTCCGGAGAAGCGGGAAAAGTAGGTACAGCCGCTCCTTCTGAAGACACCTGCACGGTTGGAGCAAAAGTACGTACGATAGGTTCGGTGGCGAGTTCCATTCGATGTTGGGTCCCCTTTACTTTCCGAGCGTACTGCGATCCTTTAGTTCCAAATAATCTGAAATCACGCTCAGATAGGCATAATCCAACGTTCCTTCGACAACAAGATTGTTCTCCGCCACAAATAGAAGGGCATCGCTGGCAAGCGGCTCACCTATCGGGGACCTAGTGTCTCCGAAATCCCCTTCTAAAGAGCCATGGTTGCATCCGCGCTTCATGGCCAGAAAGTCGAAATCACCCCCGAAATGATCGCGGCGGTTGCCCGATTTATTGAGGACCGTTTTGAGCTAATTCCTGGTCCGACAACGAATCATCTGGCGGCGGATATAATCCAAGTCGCGCTCGAAGCCCGGCTCGCCAAGCCCGAAACTCCGTCGCTGTGTCGAGAAGCGGACTATGGAGAGTCAAAAAGTGGTGGTCGAACTCCTTAATTAGCGCAGCGTTGTAAACGAACTTCGCCCGATGATCGATTTCGTTCTTGCGCGTGCTTGAATCTGCAGGCCATAGGGCGCAGTAATTTAGGTCAGTTGGCGCGCCGCCGATTTTGCCGTGGGCTATTTCATTGCGTCGTGCTGACCATCCGCGACATGCCTGCATTATCGAACGCATCCGCTTGTGAAGTCTGGGATGATGGTGCACATGGAAAAACGCATCGGCCGCCGCTTCGACCATTTCGGCGCGCGCATCAAAGCTAACGATAGAACCATACGCCCGTTTTGCCGGACTCATGGACTTGGCAAAGCTCAGGATCAGCATGTCGCCATCACTAACGATGGCCTCAAATAGCGAAGCGATAGCGTCCTCGACGTATTGCCATGAGCTTAAAGCTCCACCTACGGCGGCAAAAAGCTCTTCGGGGTCTTTGTCATAGGTGCTAGGACGGGGCGGAATATCCCAAGGCTTTTTTGGCATGGCGAAAAAGTCTCAAATCCAGAAGTTCTGGGAAGCCGCCCGCGAGGTGGGGGCCGACGAATCCGAAGAGCGATTCAACGCGACACTGAAGGGCTTGGCCAAGGCGAAACGCGAAGCGAAAGCCACGCGGTGCGGCCTTGGCCAACACGATCCCGGCGAAATGGCGAAGCCCAAGCACTGAAACGGGGCTTCGCCATCCTACGCGCTAGGAGGAACTTGCCGTTGTCGGCAGTGTTTGGGGCCGCGCCCCTCGCACTAAAAGCCGAAATCGAGCTGCAGGGGCGAAGGACAGAAATCCGGTAGGCAATAGGCTAGTCGGATGTGATCGCACACCCGATGCACTACGCCGTTCCGCTTTCGGTCATACGCTCTGACAAACACGAATTTCGGCCCCTTGCCATGATTGTGCATGGCTTGGGCTCCTTGTGTTTGGCGGGCGTACATCCCGCTGGCTGTCCGCCCTTACGCGCGGACCCGCCAATCGAAGCCCCGGCCAAATGGCCGGTCACACAAGGATTGCCGATGACGGCAACTAACAAACCTAAAGGCCACTGTGGCCAATCCAAGGCGGTTGGTTTGTGAAGTCCACAATCGCCCAGTAAAGGGCGGCTGAAGTGGCCGCCCACAACTGCTAGCTACACCCCGTGGTGCCGCCGCAGGTATCGCATTTGAGGCAGGTGCCGTTGCGGACCAGCGTGAAATTCCCGCACTCGCCGCAGGCTTCGCCTTCATAGCCCTTGGCGCGGGCTTCGGCGCGTTTCTCCGCCGCGGCCTGTCGCGCATGGGTATGCGCATCGGTGCGGTTCACCAGCTCGAGCGCCTGCGCCGGTGAGAGCTTTTGCTCGGGCTCGGCCTTGAGCGCGGTGGTGCCGTCGATTTCCGCGCGCGCAGCGGCGGGGGCGAGCGCGGTCACCTTCGCGGTCGGCACCCCCTCGCCCCGGCCCTCTCCTGCAAGGGACGGAGAAGATGGTCGCTCCACGCCCTGGCCGCCCTGCATCACCTTGAGACGGTCGGTGCGCGAGCGGGTCAGCCCCTTCGACACGTAGCGGGCGTCCGGCGTGGGCCTGCCTTCCTCGACGCCCTTGCCGAGCGCGTCGAAGCCCCCTTCGGCCGGCTCGACATGGGCAAGATCGAACCGCGACAGATAGCTCACCGCGAGCTCGCGGAACACGTAGTCGAGGATCGAGGTCGCGTATTTGATCGAGTCGTTGCCCTGCACCGGGCCCGACGGTTCGAAGCGCGTGAAGGTGAAGGCGTCGACATATTCCTCGAGCGGCACGCCATATTGCAGGCCGAGCGACACCGCGATGGCGAAGTTGTTGAGGAGCGAGCGCAGCGCCGCGCCCTCCTTGTGCATGTCGATGAAAATCTCGCCGAGCCGGCCGTCGTCGTATTCGCCGGTGCGCAGATAGACCTTGTGGCCGCCGACCACCGCCTTCTGCGTGTAGCCCTTGCGCCGGTCGGGCATGCGCTCGCGCTCGCGCATGACCACGACGCGTTCGACCACTTTTTCCACGATCTTTTCCGCAAGCCCGGCCACGCGCGCCGCCTGCGGCCGCTCCAGGAAGGTCGAGACGGTCTCGATCTCCTCCTCGTCCTCCTCTTCGGCGATGAGCTGGCTTTGCAGCGGCTGCGACAGTTTCGAGCCGTCGCGGTAGAGCGCGTTGGCCTTGAGCGCCAGCTTCCAGGAGAGGAGGTAGGCCGCCTTGCAATCGGCGACGGTCGCCTCGTTCGGCATGTTGATGGTCTTGGAGATGGCGCCGGAAATGAACGGCTGCGCCGCCGCCATCATGCGGATATGGCTCTTGACCGAAAGGTAGCGCTTGCCGGTGCGCCCGCAGGGATTGGCGCAGTCGAACACCGCATAGTGCTCGGGCTTCAGATGCGGCGCGCCTTCGACCGTCATGGCGCCGCAGACATGGATGTTGGCGGCGTCGATCTCGCGCCGGGTGAAGCCGAGATGGGCGAGAAGATCGAAGCGCGGCGAATTGAGATCGGCCGCACCGACGCCGAGCGCGTCCTGCAGAAAATCGGCGCCCAGCGTCCATTTATTGAAGGCGAATTTGATGTCGAAGGCGGTCGGCAGCGCCTTCTCCACCTTCTCGATCGCCTCCGGCGTAAAGCCTTTGGCCTGCAGCGTGGCGTGGTTGATCGCGGGTGCGTCGGCGAGCGAGCCGCGGCCGACCGCGTAGGCGACGATGTCGGCAATCTCGCTCTCGCCGTAGCCGAGCGCGCGCAGCGCCTGCGGCACCGCGCGGTTGATGATCTTGAAATAGCCGCCGCCGGCGAGTTTCTTGAACTTCACCAGCGCGAAGTCGGGCTCGATGCCGGTTGTGTCGCAATCCATGACCAGGCCGATCGTGCCGGTCGGCGCAATCACGCTTGCCTGCGCGTTGCGGTAGCCGTGCGCCTCGCCGAGCACGAGTGCGCGGTCCCAGGCGCGCTTGGCATGCTCCGCCAGCGCGGCCGGACAGGCCTTGTGATCGAGCGGCACCGGCGGGGTCGCGACCTTCTCATAGCCGCTGCGCTCGCCATGGGCGGCGCGGCGGTGGTTGCGCATCACCCGCAGCATCGGCTCGCGGTTCTCGGCAAAGCGCGGGAACGGGCCGAGCGCGGCGGCCATTTCCGCCGAGGTGGCGTAGGCGATGCCGGTCATGATCGCCGAGAGCCCGCCGCAGATGGCGCGTCCGGCGTCCGAATCGTAGGGGATGGCGGACGACATCAACAACCCGCCGAGATTGGCGTAGCCAAGCCCCAAGGTGCGGAACTCGTAGGACAGCCGCGCGATCTCGCGCGCGGGAAACTGCGCCATCAGCACGGAGATTTCGAGCACGATGGTCCACAGCCGTACCGCGTGCTCGTAGCCTTCGATGTCGAAAGTGTCTGTCGTTCCCGAGCCGGCCGAAGGCCGCGGTCCGGTATCCGCGTTCGCTGACGCCGGGGTTCCGGAGTCCGCGCTCGCCGCCGCCGCGCGGCGCCCCGCAAGGACGCCCGAGAACGCCAAGAGGTTCAACGACGCCAAATTGCAGGCCGTGTCATCGAGGAACATGTATTCCGAGCACGGATTGGAGGCGATGATCGGTCCCGCGGCGGAGCAGGTGTGCCAGTCGTTGATCGTCGTGTGGTATTGCAGGCCGGGATCGGCGCTCGCCCAGGCGGCATAGCCGATCTTCTCCCACAGCTCGCGCGCCTTCATCGTCTTGGCGATCTTGCCCGGCTTGGTGCGCCAGGTAAGGTCCCAGTCGCGGTCGGCCTCCACCGCCTTGAGGAACTCGTCGGTGATCCGCACCGAGTTGTTGGAATTCTGGCCGGAGACCGTGAGATAGGCGTCGGAATCCCAATCGGTGTCGTAGGTCGGAAACGCGATATCGGTGTAACCCTGCTTGGCGAACTGGATGACCCGGCGGATGTAATTGTCGGGCACATGGTTCCTGCGCGCCGCCTTGATCTCGCGGCGCAGCACCGGGTTCTTGTCCGCATCGAAGCAATCGTCGCCCGAGCCCTCGCAATTCACGCAGGCTTTGAAGACCGCGCGCAGGTGCCGCTGGTTGACCCTCGACCCGGTGACGAGGCTGGCGACCTTCTGTTCCTCGATTACCTTCCAGTCGATGAACTGCTCGATGTCGGGATGATCGACGTCGACGATCACCATCTTCGCCGCCCGGCGCGTGGTGCCGCCCGATTTGATGGCGCCCGCCGCGCGGTCGCCGATCTTCAGGAAGCTCATCAGGCCGGAGGACTTGCCGCCGCCGGACAGCCTCTCGCCTTCGCCGCGCAGTTTGGAGAAATTCGTACCGGTGCCGGAGCCGTATTTGAACAGCCGCGCCTCGCGCACCCAAAGATCCATGATCCCGCCCTCGTTGACGAGATCGTCGGCGATCGACTGGATGAAACAAGCGTGCGGCTGCGGATGCTCGTAGGCGGTGGTCGACTTCACCACTTCGCCGGTCTTGTCGTCGACATAGAAATGCCCCTGGCTCGGGCCGTCGATGCCATAGGCCCAATAGAGGCCGGTGTTGAACCATTGCGGCGAATTCGGCGCCACCATCTGCATCGCCAGCATGTAGCGCAGTTCGTCGAAGAAGGCCTCGGCGTCGCTCTCGGAATCGAAATAGCCGCCGCGGAAGCCCCAATAGGTCCAGGTGCCGGCGAGGCGGTTGAACACCTGCTTGCACGACACCTCGCCGACCAAGCGATCTTTCTCCGGCAGCTCGTTCAAGGCGTCCTCGTCTGCGATGCTGCGCCACAGCCAGGAGGGAAGGCGTTCCTCCTCGACCTTCTTCAGGCGCGCGGGCACGCCAGCCTTGCGGAAATATTTCTGCGCCAGCACGTCGGAGGCGACCTGCGACCATGCCTCCGGCACCTCGACATCATCGGCGTGGAAGACAATCGAGCCGTCCGGATTGCGGATCTCGCTCGCAGTGAGACGGAAGACGATATCCGCGTAGGGCGATTGTCCCGCTTTGGTGTAGCGCCGCTCGATCCGCATCTCTTGCCCCTTTCAGTCCCATTTTCTCGCGTCGGCGGCCGGGTGAAGCACCCGTTTAATATAAGACGCCGACAGTCTCCCGCGACCAGGACGCGCCAACTCCGCCGCCTCCAGCCGCCCCGTACCCCTGCCCAATACATACCTCGGTCTGACCACCTCGCCCGGCTCCTCGCCAGCCGGTCCCTCGTTGCCGCGCCGCTGTGCCTCTTGCGGGCACCTTGCAGCTCCCTGGGCGCAACAAGACCCTATGCTCGCGCCGTCGGCGCGGAGCGGCCCCGCACACCCTTTTTGGAGAGCCCGGCGGACTTCGGTACTCCCGCGCCGAACTTGCAAAAGCTAGGACAAGCTCGCCGCGCCCGTCAAGACTTAGTACAAAATTCTGAATCAACCACTAAATGTGGGGATTACGGGGACGAATCGGCAGGGATGCACAAGTATCGGATATCCATGGAAGATTCGAAAGAGCGCAAAGGGTGCGCCTTGTGGCATTACCGATGACGGGTTGCATCGAGGGGAAGGCTCCCGCCTCTGCTGCAGCCAGACCCGTCCCGGGGCGTGACCTCGAGAGAGGGGTGGCCAAGCGATAGGTCATGGTCCTGTCACGCAACGACGGGCGTTTTCCGCTGATTCTGAGTGAAACGTTGTGCAAAATCGGCGCTTCTCGTCGATGCAAGGCCGCCGATCCTTCCTAAGCCATTGTATCTACGGTAGAATTATATCGTCGGCGATGGTGTTGCCGCCGCGGCGGGAACTCGCCCAGCCGATGCGATCTCGCCCCTTCGCCTGATGTGGTCGAACGCCCCTGAGCCGCGACTGCCGTTAACCTTAAAAGAACCGCTATTTTTCGTAGGCTTGCCCTTGCTTGACGGGGTGGGAGCGGTGCGTCGATAACATTCTGTTAATGGTGCGGGGTCCGTTGCAGCGTCCAGTCCGCGCGGGGCGCATTGTTGCGTGTGCCGCCCTCCTGCTCGGCTGCACCCAAATCATTCACAACGAGCCGATCAATCAGCCGCTTGTGACTGCCGCCAAGCAGATTGGCGAAGTCCCCCACGATGTCGAGACCTACTACGACGATACGGTCATTGCGCTGTCGTTTTCGGGCGGCGGTACGCGGGCAGCGGCTTTTTCCTACGGCGTTCTCACTGGCTTCGATGAGACGCACATCGCGACCCCAACGCGCACGGTGTCGCTCCTCGACCGCATCGACTTCGTCACTGGCGTGTCCGGCGGATCGGTCCTTGCCGCCTATTACGGGTTGAAGAAGCGCAAAGCGCTTACTGATTTCAAGCAACGCTTCCTGCTGCGCAATGCGGAGGAAGATCTGCAGATGAATCTGAGCCTCGCGAACATCGCGCGCGGGCTGCAAGGCGGCGTCAACGACGCGACCCTGTTTCCGCGCTGGCTCGACGACAATCTGTTCGAGCACGCGACTTACAAAAGCCTGCTGTTCGAGCACCGGCCGCTGGTCTGGATCAATGCTTCCGATATCTTCAACCGGACGCCGTTCGTGTTCGGCCGCGCGACCTTCGGAGCGCTGTGCAGCGATCTGTCGACCTACCCGGTCTCGCTTGCGGTAGCGGCGTCCGCGGCGGTGCCGGTGCTGTTCGCGCCGGTCGTCATTCAGGGTTATCCGGGCGGCTGCACGATTCCGCTACCTGAATGGGTGCAACGTGTGCGGTCCGATCCTGACGCTCCGCCGATACTCAAGAATTACGCCGACGCGTTGCAGCGTTATCACAATGGGGAGGTCCGTTACGTGAAGCTGCTCGATGGCGGTATCGTCGACAATTATGGTCTCGCCGCTTTCACCATCGCGCGCCTCGCCGCCAACGCTCCGTACGGGCCGCTTGAGCCGGAGGAGGGCGTCAAGCTGCGGCGACTCCTGTTTTTGGTGGTTGATTCTGGCCGCGCGCCCTCGGGTTCGTGGTCGCAGACCGTCGAAGGCCCCTCCGGCGTCAATCTGATCACCGCCGCATCCGATACCGCAACGGAATCCGGCGCCGTCGGAACCTATTCCGTCTTTCAGGAAACGATGAGCGACTGGCAGGACAAGCTGATCGAGTGGCGCTGCCGGCTTTCCGCGGCCGATCGCCACCGCTTCGGCGCGCCGTCGGCATGGAATTGCCGCGACGTGAAATTCTTTGTCGGCCGCATCGCCTTCGATCAGCTCGGTCCAGAGCGCGAAGCTGCGCTCAACGCAGTCGAGACGGCCTTTAAACTGCCGCCCGAGCAAGTCGACATGCTCATTAGCGCGGGGCGCGATGCGCTCAAGGGCAACGCGACCTTCCGCTCGTTCCTCGCGTCGCTGCGCCCCGTGCCGCCGCCGCGTGGGGCGCCGGTCGCCACGTCCGGCTCGTCCCAGCAAGAAGCGCAGGCACAGTGACGCCGACGGTCACTCCGCCGCGACCTTTTTGTGCCCGAGCCGGCGGTTGAGCGTGTCGAGCAGCGCTTCGGCGGCTTCCGCGATTACCGTACCGGGCGGGAAAATCGCCTCGGCGCCAGCGGCCTTGAGTGCCGCGTAGTCCTGCGGCGGGACGACGCCGCCGACCACGACCATGATGTCGGCTCGGCCGTGGCGCTCGAGTTCGGTCTTGAGTTCCGGCACCAGGGTCAGATGCGCTCCGGCCAGCGAGGAAATGCCGAGGATGTGCACGTCATTCTCGACCGCTTGGCGCGCCGCTTCGGCCGGCGTCGCGAACAGCGGCCCGATGTCGACATCGAAGCCGAGGTCGGCGAACGCCGAGGCGATCACTTTCTGGCCGCGATCATGACCGTCCTGACCGATCTTGGCGACGAGGATGCGCGGGCGGCGGCCTTCGTTTTCCTCGAATTCGGCCACGTGCTTCTTCATCCGCTCGAGGGTGTCAGACATGCCGACCTCCCGCCTGTAGACGCCGGAAATCGCCTTGATCTCCGCCTGATGGCGCCCGAATGCTTCTTCCAACGCCAATGAAATCTCGCCCACCGTCGCCTTGGCGCGCGCGGCATCGACCGCGAGCGCAAGGAGGTTGCCGTTGCCGCCGGCGGCATTGCGGGTGAGCGCCGCGAGCGTTTCGGCGACGGCCGCCGCGTCGCGCTCGCGCCTGAGCCGCTTGAGCTTGTCGATCTGCAATTGCCGCACGGCACCGTTATCGACTTTGAGGATTTCGATCTGCGCCTCGTCCTGCGGCCGGAACTTGTTGACGCCGATCACCGATTGCGCCCCGGAATCGATGCGCGCCTGGGTGCGGGCGGCGGCTTCCTCGATGCGCAGCTTCGGCAGTCCGGCCTCGATTGCACGGGTCATGCCGCCGAGGTCCTCAACCTCGCGGATGTGATCCCAGGCCAACTTGGCCAGATCCTGAGTGAGCCGCTCGACATAGAACGAGCCGCCCCAGGGATCGATCACGCGCGTGGTGCCGCTCTCGCGCTGCAAGACGATCTGGGTGTTGCGCGCGATACGGGCGGAGAAATCGGTCGGCAGAGCCAGCGCCTCGTCGAGCGCATTGGTGTGCAGCGATTGGGTGTGTCCCTGGGTCGCCGCCATCGCCTCGAGGCAGGTCCGCACAACGTTGTTGAACACGTCCTGCGCCGCGAGCGACCAGCCGGAGGTCTGGCAATGGGTGCGCAGCGACAGCGAGCGCGCGTCCCGCGGCGCGAACGGGCGCATCAGCTTCGCCCAGAGGACCCGCGCTGCCCGCAGCTTCGCCACCTCCATGAAAAAATTCATGCCGATGCCGAAGAAAAAGGACAGCCGCGGCGCGAAGCGATCGATGGCAAGCCCGGCGGCAAGCCCGGCCCGCACATATTCGACGCCGTCGGCGAGCGTATAGGCAAGTTCGAGATCGGCGGTCGCTCCCGCCTCCTGCATGTGGTAGCCGGAAATCGAAATCGAATTGAATTTCGGCATATGCGCCGAGGTGTACGCGAAAATGTCGGAGACGATGCGCAGCGACGGCTTCGGCGGATAGATGTAGGTGTTGCGCACCATGAATTCCTTGAGGATGTCGTTCTGGATGGTGCCCGCAAGCTTGGCCGGCGGGACGCCCTGCTCCTCCGCCGCCACGATATAGAGCGCCAGCACCGGCAGGACGGCGCCGTTCATGGTCATCGATACTGACATCTGGTCGAGTGGGATGCCGGCGAACAGGGTGCGCATGTCGTGGATCGAGTCGATGGCGACGCCTGCCATGCCGACGTCGCCGGCCACGCGCGGGTGATCGCTGTCATAGCCGCGATGGGTGGCGAGATCGAAGGCGATCGAGAGGCCCTTCTGTCCGGCGGCGAGGTTGCGGCGGTAGAAGGCGTTGGAATCCTCGGCCGTGGAGAAGCCGGCATATTGCCGGATCGTCCACGGTTGGGTGACGTACATGGTCGGGTAGGGGCCGCGCAGGTAGGGGGCGATGCCCGGATAGGTGTCCAAGCAGTCGATGTTTCTGAGATCGTCGGCGTCGTAGACGCTCTTGACCGCGATGCCTTCCGGCGTCAGCCACGGTGCGGCCGGCGCCGAAGCGCTCGGCGGCGCCTCGGCAAATTCGACGCTGGCAAAATCCGGGATTCGGCTCATCCGGTCACCCGATCTCGATGCCCAGGATATCGTACGCCGCTTTGAGAGTCGCCAGGGCGTCGCAGCCTTCGTAAATGAAGGATTGGACTCCGGCAATTCGCAAGGGCGCCGCGCGGTCGCCTGGTCGTCCGGCAAGGTAGATGTGCCGCGCTCCTGCCGCTTTGAGCGCTTCGGCCGCGGCAGCCGCCTCTCTTTCGTAGACCTTGTCGGACGAGCACAGACAGACCAGGGCGAGGCCGGAGGCTTTGAACGCGCAGACGAGAGCGGCAAGGTCAGTCTTCCACGCCGTGCTCGCTTCGCCGCCGCTTGCGGCACTGATGTCCCCCGATGCCGGGGGAGAAGTTAGATAACCGTCTTCGTTGGCGACTGCCTCGATGCCCCCGGCCTCGAAAAAATTCTTGGCGAAGGTCACGCGCGCGGTGAAATCCGCCGGCATGCCGAGACTGGCGAGGAAAATCTTTGGCCGGGCGTCGGTCTCCGCGAGCACGCGGTCGGAGATATCGCGCAGCGCTTCAAACGGCTCCGCGAGGCGGATCGGCGGCAGCGGAACGAACGTTGTATGCTGCCCGCCGCGCGGGCGCACGTCACTGCTTCGCCCGACCTCCGCTTCGTGAAGGTTCGGGAATACGCTGACGCCGATCAAGGCATCCTGGCGGCGCGCCACCGCCGCGGCACGTTCGGCGCGCACCGCGTCCACCTTCTGCTGTATGACGCCGTTTTCCAGCGCGGCCGCGATTCCGCCCGCCGCCTCGATGTCACGGAACAGCCGCCAGGCTGCGCCGCACAGCTCGTCGGTCAGATCTTCGACCGCGCCCGAGCCGGCAGCCGGATCGGCAACTTTGGCGAGATGCGCCTCGCCTATGAGAATGAGCTGGGCGTTGCGCGCCACGCGGCGCGCGAATCGGTCGGGGAGGGCGCGCGCGGCGGTGAACGGCAGCACGCTGATCGCGTCGGCGCCGCCGAGCGCGGCCGCGAACACGGCAATCGTCCCGCGCAGGATATTCACCTGTGCATCGCGCCCGCCCATCATGCGCCACGCCGTCTCCGCCGACACGAATGCCGGCTCGGCCGCAAGTCCGCACGACGCTTCCACGCGCGCCCACAATTTTCGCAGCGCACGGAATTTTGCCATGGTGAGGAACTGATCCGCATCGGCGGCGAGACGGAAGAACAGCATGCGCCGCGCGGTTTCCAGTACAACGCCTGCTGTCTCCAGCGCGCGTAGATAGGCGAGCGCGACGGCAAGCGCGAAGGCCAATTCCTGCGCCTCGGAGCCGCCGGCATTATGGATGACGCGTCCGTCGGCCACGGCGAGCCGGCCGGAAAATCCCTCGCGGGCCAAGGCGGCGAGGCGGCGTCCAAAATGCGGCGCCTCCTCGCTCCATCGCCGCGCTGCGCCGCCGGATATCGCCATGGCGCCGAGCGGGTCATGTCCGAGACGGACATTTGTTCCTCGCAGGGACCGGGCTTGTCCTCTCGCCAGCGCTGCATCGATCATGGCCTCGGCCTGCGGCGAAAGATCGAGCTCGAGCGGAAGCCCGGCGCCAAGATCGATGCCCTCGAGCGCGCGCCCGAGTGCCGCGTCGCTTGCCGGCAGGGCGAAGCCGTAATCGCCGACCGCTCCGCCAAAGACGAGCGAAAGACCGGTGGCGCCGTTCTTAAGCTCATCGAGCGCCGCTTCGTTCGCCAGCGCGGGATCGGGCTGATCAATGCGCGCGAGCGCCTGCCAGGGCGCCGCGCCCGGTCGCACGAAAAGGGGCCGCGCGCCGGGGCGTCGCCCGGCGAGCGGCTCGATGCGCAGGCCGTCATAGGTGGTGCTGACGAGCCGCTCGAATGGCGCGCCCTTGAGCACGGCGTCGACGAGCTTGCGCCAATCCTCACGCGTCGCCGGAGCAGAATCCGCGGCAAGCGGCAGGGTTTTTTCAGGGTCCGTCATTGGCGCAAATTGTCCCTGGCCGGCCAGATAGACCAACACATCCGGTCGTGCAATTGGCGCGCCGTTCAGTCGACAGCCCCGTTTGCGGCGGGGAGCGAGGTCTGCCCTGCCGCGAGCTTCTCGATTCCACTCGCATCCACCCGCTCGAGCGCCTCGCGCACCCGGACGCCTGCGATCATCCGGTCGGGCGCAATCTCGGCCAGCGGCACTAGCACGAAAGCGCGCTCGAAAAGGCGCGGATGGGGAAGAGTGAGGTCCGGACCATCAAGCACGAGGTCGTCATAGGCGAGGAGGTCGATGTCGATGACGCGTGGACCCCAGCGGCGTTCGTGGGCGTGGTCGCGCCCGAGCGCATGTTCGCATTCCTTTATGCGCGTGAACAGGCTGCGCGCCGTGAGCGAAGTGGTCACCGCAATGGCCGCGTTGATGAAGGGTGGCTGGTCGGTGACGCCCCAGGGCGGGGTGCGGTAATCGGACGAGCGTGCCTTGAGCCGCACTTCCGGACCGTCGCACAGCATGGCGATTGCCTGGCCGAAGGTCGCGCGCACGTCGCCGATATTGCCGCCGAGCGCGATCAACGCCTCAGCCATGGTTGCGATCACGCCTGCGCTCGATGGTCACGCCGACATCGTTGAAAGTCGCGGCGATCGGCGCGTGCGGCTTGCGCACGGTGACGCGAGCGCCGCGAACCTGCGGATAGCGGTCGAGCACCGCGTCCGCGACCGCGCCGGCCGCCGCCTCGACCAGCCGATAGCGGCGGGCGCGGAACGCTTCGCTCGCGACCTTCACTAGCATTTCATAGGAAATCGTATCCTTGAGCGTGTCGGTGCGCGAGGCTTCGGCGAGATCGATGTCGAGGACGAGATCAAGCTTGAACGGCTGTCCGACCTTGGCCTCATGCGGCATCACGCCGTGATAGGCGTGCAGGACAAGGCCGTTGACGAAGATCGCGTCGCTCATCGCGCGCGCCTGATCGCCGCGACGACGGCGAGCGCCTGCGCGGTCGGCGCCACGTCGTGCACGCGCACAAGGGTGGCGCCGTTCTCAACGGCAAGGAGATGGGCCGCGACCGATCCGCCGAGCCGTTCCATGGGCGCGGAAGGCGCGACCGCGTGGATGAAGCGCTTGCGCGAGGCGCCGACCATGAGCGGCATGCCAAAGCCGCGCCACGCATCGAGCTGGGCGATGCAGGTCAATGACTGCTGCGCCGTCTTGCCGAAACCGATGCCGGGGTCGAGCACGATCCGCTCACGCGGAATGCCGGCACGCGCGGCGATGTCGAGCGAGCGCGCAAAGAAGGCGCTGACGTCGGCGACGATATCGATCGTCGGGTCGACCGTCTCGCGATTGTGCATGATGATGACCGCCGCGCCGTGCTCGGCAACGACACGCGCCATGTCGGGTTCGCGCTGCAGGCCCCACACGTCATTGACGATCGCGGCCCCGCGATCGAGCGCCCAAGCGGCGACGGCCGCCTTGAGCGTATCGATCGAGACCGGGACGCCGAGTGCGGTCACGGCGGGCAGTACTGGCGCCAGTCGTGCGCGCTCTTCCTCCAGCGCCACGCGAACGGCGTCGCCATAGGGCCGGGTCGATTCCGCGCCGACATCGAGAATATCGGCGCCTTCGGCGATGAGGCGCTGCGCTTGCGCGAGCGCCGCCTGCGGATCGAGAAAGCGGCCGCCGTCGGAAAACGAATCCGGCGTGACGTTGAGCACGCCCATGAGCAGGGGCCGCGCCTTGGCGAGAAGCTCAGCGAGCGGGCTTGCGCCGGCGCGGGCGCGCGGCAGGGCGAAAGTGCGAGGGTCCGGGCTGGCGGCCATTGTTTGGCCTTTGCGCGGTCATTAGCAGTGAGTCAAGCCGCCGGCGGCGGCAGCCGCGAAGCCTGGGTGACATGGATTTTTCAGGGATCAGTAGCGGACGAGGGCCGGGAGCTTCTTGGCGGTATCGATCCAGCGGGCCACCGTATTGACCGACGGCAGCAGCCGCACCAGCCTTCGCCGGGTGTTGGCTTCCTTCATCTTCTCGACGAGCCGTTGCGGATTGCGGAACTTGAGCTCGCTGACGGTCTTGACCCCGACGGCGCGCAGAAGCTCTGAATATTCCCAGCCGACGCCCCTGACGCGCATGCGATCAGCCGCCGTCACCCAGTCAAGAACGCGCCTGTCGTCCGTGCCGACCTTCTCAGCGATCTTGAGCCGTTGTTTCGGTGTCTTGGCCATGCGCAACAAGGTGACCGTTGTGCGGATTCCTTCCGACTTTAGAATCGCGACCGCATCCGCTCCGATTCCTTGAATATCGGTGATTGGATACGCCATCGCAGCCCCCTTCAACCGTGCAATGTCGGCTCCGCAATCACCGTCTCAAGCAAACTGAGCAAGGCCGGGGACCGCGGCGACAAACCCGCCGACTTCATCCTCGCCGACCTTCACGCGAGCACAGGCGATGAAATGCCGAACGATGTCTTGCACCTGCCCCATGCCCGGCCCGGCCCCCTTCATGCGCATCCCCGCGCCCATCACGCCGCCCATGCCGCCGCTGGCGTTGTCGGCCGCGGCCTTCTGCACGGCGCGTCGGCGCCACGGAGTTTCGCCATGAACGATTTAAGTTTGTCGGGTGGTCCTTCCCTGGCCAGAAAGTCGGGAATGATGCGCACCGGATGTTCGGCGGCCGCGCGATCGATTCCGACCCCGGCGACGAGACGCCCGACCAGTTCGCCCATTACCCCCTCACCAGCCCCCGCATTGGCAGGATTTTGCCATAATGTGCGCTCGAGTAGGGCATGACAAGCCTATGTCCGCCCGTTCGACCGATCCGCCCGTGCCGTTTGCATGAAAAAGACGGCAAGCGTTGCAAACTTGCAACGCTTGGACACGGAATGGCGATGGAATCTGCGCAGTTTCGCATTATAGATCATGGAAACCGAGGCTGGGCAGGGTTTGCGACGGTGAGGAAATGAAGGCATCGGAAGCCCTGCCCACGGTCCTTGAGCATATCGATCGCGATCTCGACGCCAGCCTCGACCGTCTATTCGGGCTCTTGCGCATCCAATCGGTCTCGACCGACCCGGCCTACGCGCCGCATTGCCGTACCGCCGCCGAGCACGTTGCAGCCGACCTGCGCAGCCTCGGATTCCTCACCAGCGTGCGACCGACCGCCGGCCACCCGATCGTCATTGGCAAAAGCGCCGACGGCCAAGCCAGCGGGAGAGCGCCGCGCGTCCTCTTCTACGGCCATTACGACGTGCAGCCGGTCGATCCGGTCGATCTGTGGAAGACGCCGCCGTTCGAGCCGCGCATCGAGACCATCGAGGACGGACGAAAAATCATCGTCGCGCGCGGCGCCTGCGACGACAAGGGCCAGGCCATGACCTTCGTCGAGGCCTGCCGCGCGTTCAAGGCCGTGACCGGCAAGCTGCCGCTCGACATCACCATGATGATCGAAGGCGAGGAGGAGTGCGGCTCGAAACACTTGTTCGGCTTCGTGCGCGAACATGCGGACGAGCTCAAGCGCGATCTCGCGCTGGTCTGCGACACCGGGATGTGGGACGCAGAGACGCCGTCGATCACCACCTCGCTGCGCGGGCTCGTTTATGAGGAGGTCAGGCTCACCTGCGCCGATCGCGACCTCCATTCGGGACTCTTCGGCGGCGCCGCGCGCAATCCGATCCACGTGCTCGCCGATGTCCTCTCGGCGCTGCACAGGCCGGACGGCTCGGTCGCCATTCCCGGGTTTTACGATGGCGTCCACGAACTGCCGCCCGACATCAAGGCCGATCTCGCCGGGCTTGGGCTGACAGCGGAAAAATTCCTTGGCCCGATCGGGCTGAAAATCCCGGCCGGCGAGAAGGGTCGCATGCTCATCGAGCAGATTTCGACGCGGCCGACGGCCGAGGTCAATGGCGTCATCGGCGGCTATACCGGGGAGGGCGCCAAGACCGTCATTCCCGGCAAGGCTATGGCTAAGGTCTCGTTCCGGCTCGTCGGCGCGCAAGACCCGGAAAAAATCCGTCTCGCTTTCCGTGATTTTGTCCGCGCCCGCGTTCCGACCGATTGCAGCGTCGAATTCGGCAATTTCACCGCCGCGCCGCCGTTCGAAATGCGGTTCGACCATCCCGCGCTCGCCAAGGCGCGTGCCGCGCTCGGCGAGGAGTGGGGCAAGAAGGCGGTGACAGTCGGCGCCGGCGGCTCGATCCCCATTGTCGCGGATTTCAAGACCGTACTTGGCATGGACACGCTGATGGTCGGCTTCGCGCTGGACGATGACCGCGTGCACTCGCCCAACGAAAAATACGATCTCAACAGCTTCCACAAGGGCATGCGCAGTTGGGCGCGGATCTTGGCGGCGCTGGCGGAAGAGGGGCGGCCTTGAGCAAACTGCACCTGCCGCCTATGCTCGCCGCAAAATAAGAAAATATGCACGGCCTCCAGAGGGCCAAATCGAGTTTGGGGAACGTCCGGCATGCTGGATTTCATTCAGCAGTTGGTGGGAGGCATTGCGCTCGGCTGCGTCTATGGCCTGATCGCCCTCGGCTTCGTCCTCATCTACAAGGCGACGGAAGTCGTCAATTTCGCCCAGGGCGATCTGATGATGTTGGGCGGCTTCTTCGCCTACACCTTCATCGACCAACTCGGCTTCAACTACTGGATCGGTTTTTTCCTGGCTGTCCTTGTCATGGCGGCGTTCGGCAGCCTGGTCGAACGCGTGATCGTGCGGCCGATCCTGGGCTTTCCGCAATTCTCGATCGTGATGGTGACGATCGGTCTTGGCTTCGCCCTGCGCGCGATCGTCGGCATGATCTGGGGCACGGACGATCTGCGCATCGACACGCCGTTTTCCTCGGGCGTCGTCCGCCTCGGCTCGCTGGTGCTCGCATACGATAAGCTCTCGGTCATCGTGGCAACGGTCCTGTTGTGCGGCGCGCTGTGGCTCTACTTCAACAGAACCCGCATGGGCATCGCCATGCAGGCGACGTCGCAGAACATGCTTGGCGCCTATTACATGGGCATCCCCGTCAAGCGGGTGTTTTCTTTGATCTGGGCGATCAGCGCCGCTGTGGCGGGCTTTGCCGGCGTGCTGCTGGCGCCGATCGCCTTCATCCACACCAATATCGGCTTTCTCGGCCTCAAAGCGTTTCCGGCCGCGGTGCTCGGCGGCTTCGGCAGCATCCCGGGCGCGCTCGCCGGCGGTCTCGTCATCGGCGTCGCCGAGACGCTCTCGGGCTTCTACCTTCCGGAGGGCTTCAAGGATGTCGCTGCCTACGTCCTCCTGCTCGTCGTGCTGATGGTGCGACCCGAAGGATTGTTCGGTCTCAATCTGCGCAAGAAGGTCTAACTCCGCATGCGGCCGATTTTTCAGACCGATTACGATCAGGACATCCGGCTGATGCGGCACCCCGGCTATTGGTGGTCCTATGGCACGCTTTTTCTCCTCGTCCTGTTGGTACCGTTCGCCGTCGGCCCCTACCTGCAGAGCCAGATCGTCTTCGTCTTCATCTATGCCATCGTCGGCACCGGGCTATTGATCCTCGCCGGCTTTGCCGGCCAGGTGTCGCTCGGTCACGCCGCATTTCTCGCGATCGGCGCCTACACGACGGGCTACATGCAGCGGCTTGGCGTGCCGTTTGTCGTCTATCTGCCCCTCGCGGTTGTTCTCAGCGGCGCCGTCGGCGCGCTGGTCGGCTTCCCGGCATTGCGCCTCTCCGGCATCTACCTGGTGATCGCCACGATTGCCTTCGGATTCATCATGGAGGAGGTCGCTGCGCGCTGGGAGAGCGTGACCAACGGCAACGAGGGCATGCGCATCAAGCCGATCGAGCTGTTCGGCGTCACGCTCGGCCGCGAGGGTCATGCCTTCTATTATCTCTGCCTCGGCTTGCTGATCGTCGTGCTGCTTCTCGGGCTCAACCTGCTGCGCTCGCCGACCGGCCGTGCCTTCGTCGCGATCCGCGACAGCGAGACCGCGGCGCAGAGTATCGGCGTCAACCTCGCGGTCTATAAAGTGGTGGCGTTCTCGATCAGCGCCGGCATGACCGGTCTTGCCGGCTGTCTTTACGCGCACAAGCTTTCCTTCATCAGCCCGGAAATGTTCACGCTGCTTCTGTCGCTCGAGTTCGTCATCGTCATCCTCATCGGCGGCGTCGGCAGCCTGCACGGCGCCGTGCTCGGCTCGATTTTCGTGGTGATGGTCGATCCGTTCCTCACCTTTCTCAAGGATGATATCCCGCGCGAGATCGGCGCACTGGCACGGGCGCTCGGCGCTGCCAATGCCGGCGCGGTGCAGGACACGCTCGCGGCCATCGGCAGCGCCGCCGGTCTCAAGGGTGCGATCTACGGCCTCATCATCATCTTCTTCATCGTCTACGAGCCCTACGGGCTCTACGGACGCTGGCTCAAGATTCGGCTCTATTTCGAGCTCTTTCCGCTCTACAAGAAAGCGACGTTCCGGCGGCAGAAGACCTACGTCAAGTCGGAGCGCAACCGATGAGCCTCTTGTGCCTCGATGCGATCTCGTTGCGCTTCGGCGGGCTCACCGCCGTCGATGGCGTGAGCTTTGCGGTCGAGCGCGGCGAAATATTCACCATGATCGGGCCGAACGGCGCCGGCAAGACCTCGATCTTCAACATGATCTCGCGCTTCTACCAGCCGAGCGGCGGGCGCATCTTCTTCGAGGATGCCGAGATTACGTACAGCCCGCCGCACCAGATTGCGGCGCTCGGCATCGCACGCACGTTTCAGAACATCGAGTTGTTCGAGAACGCGACGGTGCTGGCCAATCTCCTGGTCGGACGGCACCGCCATCGGACCACCCGAATTTACGAGGATATTCTGTTTCTGCCCAAGGTGCGCGCGGCCGAATACGCCGACCGTCATCGCGTCGAGGAGGTGATCGACTTTCTCGATCTGCAGAACTATCGCGATCAGCTTATCGGCAACCTTCCCTACGGCGTGCGCAAGGTGTGCGAGCTTGCCCGCGCGCTGTGCACCGAGCCGAAGCTTCTTCTCCTCGACGAGCCGTCGTCCGGGCTGAATGTCGAGGAGACCGACGACATGGTCTATTGGATCAACGACATCCGTTCGGAACTGGGCATCACCGTGCTGATGGTCGAGCACGACATGACTCTGGTCAATCGCGTCTCCGACCGGGTGCTGGCACTCAATTACGGCCAGGTCCTGGCGCTGGGCACGCCACGGGAAGTGGCGCACGATCCCGGCGTGATCGCCGCCTATCTCGGTACTTGAGGCGGTCATGGCTGATCCGGCGCCGCTGCTCTCGGTTCGCAATCTCGAGACCTATTACGGGCGCATCATGGCGGTGCGCGGCGTCAGCCTCGAAGTGCCGAATGGCGAGATCGTCACTGTTCTCGGCGCCAACGGCGCCGGCAAGACGACCATTCTCAAGACCATTTCCGGCGTGCTCGATCCGCAGAAGGGAGCAATCGATTTCGAGGGAAGGCCGATTCACGGAATGGACCCGGACCGGATCGTCCGGCTCGGGATCAGCCACGTGCCCGAAGGCCGCGAGGTGTTCCCGTTTCTTACCGTGCGCGAAAACCTGATGATGGGCGCCTTCTTGCGCGCCGATGCGGACGCCGTAGCCCGGGATCTCGAGCGCATCTTCGGATATTTTCCGCGGCTCAAACTGCGTCTCGACCAGCGCGCGGGACTGCTCTCGGGCGGCGAGCAGCAGATGCTTGCGATCAGCCGCGGCTTTCTCAGCCGGCCCAAGCTATTGCTCCTCGACGAGCCGTCGCTCGGACTCGCGCCGCGTCTGGTCAAGGAGATTTTCTCAATCGTGCGCCGCCTCAATGTCGAGGAGGGAATTTCGATCCTGCTAGTCGAGCAGAACGCGCATATGGCGCTTGAAATCGCGCGCTATGGCTATGTCCTTGAGGTTGGCCGCTTTGTCATGGCGGATACCTGCGCGCGTCTGGCCGCGAGCCGCGACATCCAGGAATTCTATCTCGGCGCCAGGGAGATCGGCACCCGCGGCGAGCGCCGCTGGAAGCGAAGGAAGACTTGGCGATGAAAGACTCTGTGATGAAAAAGGTCTCGGCGATAACGCCGGTGGTTGAAATCAGGGAGCACGCTCATGGCTAGACCCGCAGTCTTGACCGTGGCCGAGACAGTACCGAAGAGCTTTTTGCTCGCGGTGGCGACGCGCGGCGGCAGGCCCGCCTTGCGCGAGAAGGTTCTGGGCATCTGGCAGACGATCACCTGGGGCGATTGGCTCGAGCGCGCCAAGGAGGTTGCTTTCGCTCTCGACGGCCTGGGCTTTCGTTCCGGTGACATCGCCTCCGTACTCTCAAATACCGTGCCGGAATGGTGCTATGCCGACATGGGGATCCTGTGCGCCGGCGGCGTTTCCTCCGGCATCTATCCGACCGATTCAGCCAAGCAGGTCGAATACCTGATCAACGATTCGCGCACCCGCGTGCTGTTCGTCGAGGATGACGAGCAGCTCGACAAGGCGCTGGAGGTGCGCGGCCGCTGCCCGACTCTGGAGCGCATCGTGATCTTCGACATGGAAGGCTTGACGAAATTCAGCGATCCGATGTGCGTGTCCTTCGCGGCATTCCTGGCCGAGGGACGCGCCCGCATGGCGGGTTGTGAGGACCGCTGGGAGGAAATGATCGCGTCGCGCGGGCCGGATGATCTCGCCATCCTGGTCTACACCTCGGGCACGACCGGGCCACCCAAGGGAGCGATGCTCAGCCATCGCAACATCGCCACCCAGATGCGGCACGCCCCCGACGTGCTTTCGTATCGCGACGACGAGGAACGGGTCGCCTTCCTGCCGATGTGTCATGTCGCCGAGCGAATCGTCGGCTGCTACTACGGGATCGCGACCGGCGTCATCGCCAACTATGCCGAGAGCCCGGAGACGGTGCTGGAGAACGTCCGAGAGGTGCAGCCGACGCTGTTCGGCGCAGTGCCGCGGGTCTGGGAGCGGCTTTACTCGGCGACCATGATCGCGCTCAAGGACGCGACCGCGCTCGAGCGCTGGGTCTATGGGCTCGCGATCGCCGCCGGCTACCGGATCGCCGACGCCCGGCTGGCCCGGCGCGCGCCGACGCCGTTCGAGCGGATCGGCTTTGCCGCCGCCTATTGGCTCGCGCTGCGCAACATCCGCATCATGATCGGTGTCGACCGCTGTCGCTGGCTGTTCACCGGCGCGGCGCCGATCGCGCCGGACCTGATCCGCTGGTACCTGGCGCTGGGCATGAACATGTACGAGGTTTACGGCCAGACCGAGAATGCGGGGCTCGCGACCGTGATGCCGGCGGACGACATCAAGCTCGGTACCGTGGGCAAGCCGGTGCCGTATGCGGAAGTAACGGTCTCGCCGCAGGGCGAGATTCTGATTCGCGGCGATATTGTCTTTATGGGCTATCTCAACCAGCCGGCGCGCACGGCCGAAACGGTGGATCGCGATCGCTGGCTGCACACCGGAGACGTCGGTGTGATCGATGCCGAGGGTTACGTGCGGATCACCGACCGTATGAAGGACATCATCATCACTGCCGGCGGCAAGAACATCACCCCGTCCGAGATCGAGAACCAGCTCAAATTCTCACCCTATATCAGCGACGCGGTCGTCGTCGGCGACAAGCGTCCTTATTTGACTTGTCTGGTCATGATCGATCGGGAAAACGTCGAGAAATTCGCCCAGGACAACGCGGTCCCGTTCACCAACTACGCGAGCCTGTGCCGGTCGACCGAGGTGCGGGATCTGATCTGGGGCGAGATCGAGAAGGTCAACGCCAACTTCGCTCGGGTCGAGACCATCAAGCGCTGCCACCTCATCGAGCAGCTGCTGACGCCGGAGGACGACGAATTGACGCCGACGATGAAGCTCAAGCGCAAGTTCGTCAATGAAAAGTACCGCAACGAGATCGAGGCCATGTACCGCAGCGCCTCAGCCGCGTAACCGTTCGCCGGCCGTTTCTTTGACGTCGGCTGGCGGCTGCGTTAGCATGAAAGCATGGGCATCCTGCCCCCCGTCACTTGTGGATGCTCTAGGGAGGAAGCGCATGAAATATCGTGAAGGCATGGCGGCGCTCGCCGGCGCCGCGCTCGTTCTCGCCGCGCCAATGGCGCTGGCGCAGACCAAACTCACCAATCAGGGCATCACCGATACCGAGATCACGGTGGGCACCCACGAGGATCTCTCAGGTCCCGTCAAGGGATGGGGCGTTGCGGTCGCCAACGGCATGAAGATGGCGGTCGAGGAAATCAACGCCGCCGGCGGCATCAACGGCCGCAAGATCCGTCTCATCGTCGAGGACAGCGGCTACGACCCCAAGCGCGCGGTGCTGGCGACGCAGAAGCTGATCGAGAAAGATCAGGTGTTCTCCATGGTCGGCGCCATGGGCTCGCCGACGGTGCTCGCCGCCCAGGACATCGTACTCGATGCCGGCGTGACGCAATTGTTCCCGCTGACCTCCGCGCAATTCACCTTCACGCTCGATCCGGCCAAACCGCAGGAGCGGCTGAAGTTCGCCAATTTGCTGCCTTACGTGGAGTCGACGCGGGCCGCGCTCAAATACATGGTGGAGTGGAAGCATCCGACAAAGCCATGCATCATGCATCAGGACGACGAGTACGGTAAGAACGTGCTCGACGGCTTCAACCAGCAGCTCGCAGCGATGAAGGTCGAGCCGGGCACCGTGACGACGTTCAAGCGCGGGGCCACCGACTTCAGCGCCCAAATCGCCCGCATGAAGGCGGACGGCTGCGACCTCGTGGTGCTCGGCACGGTCATCCGCGAGACCATCGGGGCCATGTCCGAGGCGAAGAAGCTCGGCTGGACGGTCGACTTCCTCGGCGCCACGCCGACCAACGTGATCGAGGTGCCGACGCTCGGCAAGGACGTCGTCGAAGGCCTTTACGCGGCGGGCGGGCTGGAGGTTCCCTACGAAGACACCGCAAAGGCCAAGGTTAAGGAGTGGCTGGCAAGATACAAACAGATGTTCGGGATCGACGCCAACACCCAGGCGATCATCGGCTACAACGCCATCGAGGCGTTCGCCTTTTTCGCCAACGCGGCCGGCAAGGATCTGACAGGCGAAAAGTTCCTCGCTGCGCTTGAGTCCGGTAAGGGATATGTCGATATCTTCGGCTCGCCCCCGGTCAAATTCTCGCACGACAATCATCTCGCCAGCGTGGTGACGCAGGTCCAGCAGATACAGAACGGACGCTGGAAGGTCATTCGCGAGGGTTTGATGTTCTGACGCAGAACACGATGCGGCAAAGCGGGAGCCGGTTTCCCGAAAAGATCAGGCTCCGCTGAGGAAGACGAGAGAGCGCAATCGACTTCAACCGCAAGCGATTGCGCTCTAAATTTGTGCGGTGGCGGCTTGGCGAGGCGCTTAATCGGTCGCCGCCTCGATCAGGCGCGGACTGACGAAGCGCTCCAGCCGGCCCGAATTGGGACGCAGACGCGACCAATCGTCGACAGGAAGATCGATGACGACGAGGCCGGATGTCGGCAATTTCTCGCTGACGCGCTCGCGCGCCTCGACGTCGCCGGAAGCGATCAATGCCACTGCGAGTTCATGCAAGCCCGGATTGTGGCCGACGACGAGGAGAGCGCGCGCGTCACCCGTCTTGCGGATGATGCTGATGAGCTTTTCGGGGCCGGCATTGTAGATGCGCTCGTCCTCCACGACCTGCGGCTCTTTGGCAAAAGCCGCGGCAACGAGCGCCCAGGTTTCCTCCGCGCGCGTGACCGGTGAGACCAGGGCAAGATCGGGAACGAGGCCGTGGCGGGTCATGTAGGCGCCGATGATTGGCGCATCGGCGCGGCCGCGGCTGGTGAGCCTGCGGTCGCGGTCGGGCTCGCCGGGCTTGGGGCGCTCGGTCTTGGCATGGCGCAGCAGCAGCAATCGACGCATCGCGGCGAATTCGCTTTCTCGGCGTCGCCAGTCTAGCATCCTCGACGCGGCGACGCGGAACAATACAGCAATGAACGCAGATACCACAGCCCATGGCCGAACTTGGTATGCCGCGACCATGGTGGAGGCGCCGCGCCGGCCGCAGCTCACCGTCGACCTCGACGTCGATGTCTGCGTCATCGGCGGCGGGCTCGCGGGCCTGACCGCGACGCGCGAACTCGCGCGGCGCGGCTGGTCGGTGACGCTGATCGAGGCCGAGCGCATCGCGGCGAACGCTTCCGGCCGCAATTCCGGTTTCGTGCTTCCCGGCTTTGCCGCGGGACCCGACAACCTCATCGCCCGCGTCGGCTTCGAGCGGGCCAAAAGCCTGTGGGCGCTGTCGCAGGCCGGGCTCGACTATGTGCGCGATGCCATCACTGACGATGCCATGCCGGGCGTCGATCCGCGCGAAGGCTGGCTGCACGTCTCCAAGACAGACAATGGCGACGAATTCATCCACCTCGTCGGGCTTCTCGGCGAGCTGGGCTGTGAGATAGAGGGCTGGCCGACCGAGCGCGTGCGCGCGGTACTGCGCAGCGAGCGTTACTTTCACGCCATCCATTATCCGCGGGCGTTCCATATCCATCCGCTCAATTATGCGCTGGGCTTGGCTGCCGCCGCCGAACGCGACGGCGCCCGCATTTTCGAACACACTCCGGCCTTGTCCATCGATCCCGCCGGCGTGCGCAAGCGCATCCTCACCCCCGCGGCGCGGCTGCGCGCCAACCATGTCGTGCTCTGCGGCAGTGTACGGATCGGCAAGCTGATGCCGCAAATCGCGGCGACGCTGGTTCCAGTCACGACCTACGTGATCACGACCGCTCCGCTCGGGCCG
This sequence comes from Xanthobacteraceae bacterium, assembly GCA_035319735.1. Classification (GTDB taxonomy): domain Bacteria; phylum Pseudomonadota; class Alphaproteobacteria; order Rhizobiales; family Xanthobacteraceae; genus BOG-931. Next base: position 26,740 of record DATHCD010000003.1, read on the forward strand.
CGTCTTGCTGAAGCGATCCGCTTTCGCGGCGCGGTCAGCGATACCGATCTCGCCGATAATCATTATCGCATCGTTGACGGCAACCGGCTCATGTGGTCGGGCCGGGCGACGACCTGGGCGCGCAATCCCCGCCGCTACGAGCGCACGCTGATCGCGGACATCAACAAGACCTATCCCCAACTCGGCGAGGTGACGGCCGCCTATGCATGGTCCGGCACGCTGGGCAACAGCGTCCACCGCATGCCGCAGATCGGCGAGGTCGGCCACGGCGTATGGCTGGCGAGCGGCTTCGGCGGCCACGGTCTCAACACGACGGCCGTGGCCGGCAATCTTCTTGCCCGCGCGATCGTCGACAACGATCAGACCTGGCGGCAATTCACGCCGTTCGAACTCATTTGGGCGGGTGGAATTCTTGGCCGCGCGACGATGCAGGCGTACTACTGGGTCAGACAGGCCGGCGACGCGATGGCCGAGCGCCGCGCCCGCGACGCTACGCGTCGACGCGCGGCGACGCGACTGTATTGAGCGGAAACGAAATCCGCGATCGGCCTCGCCGTCCAACCTGCATCTTGCTTGGAGCTGCGCGCCGCGCGCGGCTGAAGAGCGTTCACGGGAAACTGTGCTCAGCGTCCCTCTCGTCTCGCCATAAATGCCAGCCGCTCGAACAGATGGACGTCCTGCTCGTTCTTGATCAGTGCGCCATGGAGCGGCGGTATCAGCTTCTTCGGGTCGCGTTCGCGCAGCGTTTCAGCGGAGATGTCCTCGACCATAAGGAGCTTGAGCCAATCGAGCAGCTCGGAAGTCGAAGGCTTTTTCTTCATGCCGGGCACATCAGGTTTGCCGATAGCGAAGCATAAAAACCTGACCGAATCATTTCTCTAGTGACTCGTAGTTGTTCCTCTTTAGTATGAAGCGCGAAGATGGGCTTCTGTTTGATTGTTTCTTACCGGACGTGTCTTGGACGAGCAGGCCCGCCTCACCGCATCACGAGATGCGCTTCGTCCCGAGACATGTGCTCTCAGCGCTTGGCCTTTTGACGCACGGTACGGATGCCGGCTTCGATATCGCGTTGATCTGAAAACACCTCGAAATATCTTTTCAGGTAATTCGAGTAAGCCTTAGTATCAGTTGCTGGCGGCGCCTTGAGATTGATAGCTATCGGCAGAAATGCGGCGAGCGCCATCCGATACAGCATCGGTGAATATTGGAAGAGGCTTCGCCCTGAGCCTTTTACATGTAGACGGTTTTGCCGAATTGGATTTCCGTGCAGGAAGTCATTTCGGGCCTGGTAGATTTCCCCGTATAGCCAGCATGGCAGGCTGCGAAGATGCGCTGGTGTCTTCTTGGAGGGGCTGTAAGCTCGGTATCTTTTTTGTTTGAGGCGCTTGTCGTGCCAAGGTGCCTGATCAAGCAAATGGTAGACAAGATGTAGCCCTGATTTGCCTATCCTGGGGTGGGCAAGAATTTCGAACGCGCTCACCCACAGGCTTACGGTTCGTCCGAGGTCAAAGAGCCTCACGTCAACCGTCGCCGGCATCTTGGATGCTGCAACCGCCATGTTGAGCGAGCGGAATAGGGCCGTGTCGGCCCATTTCCGAGATTTGCGGTGGTAGTGGTTCCGCCATCGCTTCAGGAGCAGCTTAAGAAGTACATTATCGAAATCGCGTTCGTCCAAGACGACGGGGCTCAAACCCGGGTCGCACTGGCCACGAAAATCGGTTACCAGCTCAAGCGCCTTAAGAGCGGGCGTGTCGCAAACGATATGTTGATGTATTGCGTTTATCGTCCAGGGATAGAACTCATACCAATCCGAATAGTAGGTAGCGAAGCTGCGTCCGTGGATCGCGGAGTTTGCACGCGATAGGGGGATCACGCACATTGCGACCAAGTCTCTGAAACTGGAGACCGCCTCCACGCTGAAATAAGTTTTGGGAGCGTCCTCACGCATGATCATCATGCCCGGACGCAGCCGCCTCCCGGCCGGCGTCGTAAATCTCTGAACAAAATCGGCTAAAACCGGGATGTCCGTGAGTATCTGCTGCACGCGGGCGTCTTGGCAGTTGGCGATAGCTATCACTTCGCCGTCGATCGGCTTGTTCACCTCAATATTCGGGAGGACGAAGACACAGAGCCATTTCGGCATGGTAAGCCAATTATGAACCAGCTCCGCATGGCGCGCCAACTGCGCCCTAAGTTGGCGCCCGTCAGCACTGCGCCAGTCATGATCGATTTACTGCGATGAAATGGGCCTGACGGTGGGACTTGCACCCACATCTCCGCCCCCGTACCTTAGGATTGTGACATCGTCAGGTACTCGCAAGGAGCGGCGCCTTTCTTAGACTACGCCGGCATTACAGCAACCTCTCCAACTGGAGGGGCCGCTCAATTTGGGCGGCCTTTTCCTTTTGGGCCATCCACTCGCGCGCCTGCGGCTGCAGCTTAAGCAGCAGTGGCCGTACGTCATATTGCTTTGGATCACTCTTGCGAACCCCAGGAATCTTTTCGAGCATCCCCTTCTTCGCGAGGCTGTTGATGAGCTGCTGTACCCGCCGCTTGGTCGTGCCCATGCGTTGCGCAATCGTGCCGGTGTGGGGATACGGAAAGCGGCTCGCGTCAAACCAGTGCATGAACACATGCAAATAGACGTTCAGTTCGGCGCTGGTTAGCTCCAACGCGTGCTGATGCAAGAGCAACAGGTGCGGGACGGGACTGAAACCGGGGAGGCCCACGATTCCTAGACGGTGCCGGACACGGGCGCCACTGCTTTCCGCATTCTCGATCAATTGAATTTGGCTCATGCGCCGCTTGAATACGAAAAATCAATAGAGAGCAACCCATTTCTATTCATTGTGTCGATTAATTGGTCAATCACTTATTATGTTCCTGATATGTTCACAAACGCGTTGCTCTGTCTCAGGCGGCATAAGGCGAGTTTCATCTGAAAGATAAGATGAAGCAGACAGCGGCCAGATCACCGCCGTCATCTCTAGCTACGCCGATGGGGTACTGTTCCAGATGCTCATACACCGTGCTTTGCTCGGTGCTTGAGCGGATGCCGCAAGCGAAGGCGGGCAGGGCCTCGACACAGAGATAGGCGTTCTGTTCACGCCAAACGTCTGTCCAGTCCATCGTCCCAGATTGACCAACTTGTCTCCGAACTGCGCGGCGACTTCTGGGGTAACGGGCACGTCACCGCGTTTCACGCCGCGCCATAAACGCGAGTCGTTCGAAGAGGTGGACGTCTTGCTCGTTTTTGAGGAGCGCGCCGTGTAACGGCGGGATGAGCTTCTTGGGGTCTCGCTCGCGGAGGGTGTCGGGGCTGATGTCTTCGACCATGAGCAACTTGAGCCAGTCGAGAAGTTCTGATGTGGAGGGCTTTTTTTTGACTCCGGGCACATCGCGGATCTCGTAAAACAGCCGCAGCGCCTCGGCGACCAGCCGCTGTTTCACGCCCGGGAAATGCACCTCGACGATCGCCCGCATCGTGTCCGGATCGGGAAAGCGGATGTAATGGAAAAAGCACCGGCGCAGGAACGCGTCGGGCAGTTCCTTCTCGTTGTTGGAGGTGATGACAACGATCGGCCGGCGCCGGGCATGGATCGTCTCGCCGGTCTCATAGACGAAGAACTCCATGCGATCGAGTTCCTGCAGCAGATCGTTGGGAAACTCGATATCCGCCTTGTCGATCTCGTCGATCAGCAGCACCGGCCGCTCGTCCGAGGCGAAGGCCTCCCACAGCTTGCCGCGCTTGATGTAGTTGCGGATGTCCTTGACGCGGGCGTCGCCCAGCTGGCTGTCGCGCAGCCGCGTGACCGCGTCGTATTCGTAGAGTCCCTGCAGCGCCTTGGTCGTCGACTTGATGTGCCACTCGATCAACGGGGCGCCGAGCGCCTTGGCGATCTCGATCGCCAGCACGGTCTTGCCGGTGCCCGGCTCGCCCTTGACCAGCAACGGCCGCTCCAGCGCGATCGCGGCGTTGACTGCGACCTTGAGGTCGTCGGTGGCGACATAGGCGCTTGTGCCTTCGAAACGCATGCAGGGTCCCTCGTTTGTATGCGCGCAGAAACTAAGACATGACCGACTTGCTCACAAGGCGCCGCCCTCGGGTTTCGCATGGTCCGTCTTGCATCGATCTGCAGCGAGCCTCCCACCCGGCAATTTTTGCCCGACAGCCGGCACTTCCGTTCCGGGAGCGGGCCCGGTACGCCGGTAAGTCGCTGAAATAGCGGCGGAATGCAATGGCACGGCGCTTGCTGCTCGGGCCGCGAAGTGGCGGCTGCGTTTTGGTTTGCCGTTCGTCGCGTCCGCAATCGAGTTGGAGACCAGGTCATGGGTATCTTCGATGCATTGACCACCGCGGTGGCAGGTCTACAGGCACAATCGTTCGCGCTGCAGAACATTTCCGGCAACATCGCCAATTCCCAAACCACGGGTTACAAGGAGACGGATACCAGCTTCGCTGACCTGGTCTCCCAGGCTGCTCCGGCGGAGCAAACGACGGACGGCGTGGTCGCCACTTCGGTCTCTACCAACACCGTGCAAGGGTCCATCCAAAACACGTCGGTTTCCACCAATATGGCGATTAACGGTGATGGCTTTTTCGTGGTGGCCAAGCCGACGGGTTTTACGGACAATCAGCCGGTCTTCAACGGGCTCACTGATTATACGCGCGCCGGTGATTTCCAGCTGAACGCTAGTGGGAATCTGGTCAATGCCGCCGGGTATTATCTCATGGGCATCCCGGTCAACCCCACCACCGGGAACCCGGAGGGCAACGTACCCCAAGTCTTGCAGTTCAATGACAACTTTGTTCCGGCGCAAGAGACGACGCAGATTCAATATGAGGCCAACCTTCCGAGCACACCGCCGGCATTGCTCGATAAGTCGAATTTCCAGTCCAATCCGGTCGCCGGCGCGCAAATCGTCGGTTCCGGTGCCGCGCTCCTACCGGACGCCGTAGCGACCGGGACGGGTACGGTAGGCGCGCTCACTGCTGGCACGGCGTTGGTTAACGGCGACATATATACTGTTAATGACGGCACCCACACGACAAGCTTCACGGCGGGAGCGACCTCGACGCTTGCCGATCTGATGAACGCTATCAACGGTGGGGCAGCGGATGTGAAGGCTACGCTCGTCGGCGGCCAGCTCGTTCTCACGGGCACCAGCCCGACGGCATCGATCACGGTTGGCGGCACCGGCGCTGCCTCGATTGGCTTCCCCGTAACTAACGATTCTTTTCAGCCGACCGATCTGTTGACGCAGGGTGCCGTTACGCAGGGTCAAACCTTGACCGTCAGCGTCGGCGGTGGCACCCCCCAAACCATCACGTTCGGCACTGGAGTCGGTCAAGTCGCAACGCTCGCTGAATTGCAGACCGCAGTGCAGGGCTTGACGGGCGTCATCGGATCAGTCGACTCTGCCGGTGACATAGACCTCACGGCAACCAACTCGACGGACAGTATCGTCATCGGAGGTACCGCCAATGCCGCCGAGTTTGGCATCCAGAGTACGACTGCCCTCCCGACCAATGGCGCGGTGATCGGCAACGACCTCACGACCTTCGACGACGAATCCATCGATGGCGGTTCGATCACCGCCTTCGATGCCGACGGCAATCCCGTGAACGTCGACTTCCGCTGGGCGAAGATTAGCAGCTCCGCAACCGGCGGCACCGACGCGTGGCAGCTATTTTATCAGGCAAACACGAACGCGACCGGCACGCAAGTCGCGTGGCAGAACACCGGTCAGACCTTTACGTTTAACGCGAACGGTGAGATGAGTCCGCCGCTCTCCGGCGTGACGCTGCAAAACTTAACGGTGAATGGCGACTCGCTCGGAAACGTCCAGCTCCAGTTTGGCAATAACGGCCTTACCCAGTTCGCAACAACAAGCACGACGGCGCAGGTGAGCCAATTGCAGCAAAACGGCTTTGCCGCCGGTCAATTGCAATCGGTTTCAGTCGATAGCCAAAATCGCGTGGTCGGCACGTTCACGAACGGCCAGACCGTTCCGTTGGCAGAGATTTCACTCGCGACATTCAACGGCGAGAACTCCCTCCAGGCGCTGAATGGCGGCGCCTATTCTGCCACGCCCGAATCAGGCCCAGCGATTCTTGGAGCGACCGGCTCCATCGAGGGCAACTCGCTCGAGAGCTCGAACGTCGACATCGCCACCCAATTCAGCCAGCTCATTGTGGCGCAGCAGGCCTATTCGGCCAACGCCCGAGTCATGTCGACGGCCGACCAGATGATCCAAAGCCTGCTCCAAGTCATCCAGTGAGATGATCCAATCTGGTGATCATCCGATGAGCAGCCAGGGCCGCTCGGATCGCAAATGGCAAGCCGCGTGGACGGCTAGATAAAATGGGCCTGTCTCAGGCGTTATCCACCGCTTTGGCGGGCGTTAATACGACCCAACAAAGCCTTTCGGTGATCGCCGGGAACGTGGCGAACGCCAACACACCTGGCTACGTCGACGAGAGCGTCACCGAGGAGGAGCGTGGAACGGCAGGCTCCGGCGGGACCACTGTCGATACGACCGGGATCAATCGTAATCTCAACACACTGGTGCAGGACCAGTTGTGGACGGAGATGTCCGGCGGATCCTATGCGGATACCGCCTCGCAGCTTTACCAGCAGCTTCAGCAAATCTACGGCACGCCGGGATCGTCGAGCTCATTCGACGCGATCTACGACAATTTCACTGCTGCGCTGCAGGCGTTATCCACGAGTCCAGGATCATCCTCCCAGCAGACCGCTGTCATCGGCGCCGCGCAGGCGGTGGCGCAAAATCTTAATTCGATGACCACGAGCATCCAGCAGCTGCGCACGGAAGCCGAGCAGGGCATCGCTAACGGAGTCCAAACAGCCAATACGGCGCTGCAGCAGATAGCCGAGATCAACCAGCAGCTGGAAGGATCACCTACGGACAGTACCGCGGCGGCGCTGGAGGATCAGCGCGACCAGGATATTACTCAGCTCTCGCAGCTGATGAATATCACCGTGGTGCGAAACTCCAACGATCAGATTTCGGTCTTCACGGGCGACGGTCAGCAACTCGTGGCGGGACCGCAGGCTTCGCAGCTTGCGTTCCAGAACGCGGGAACGCTGTCGGCAACATCGCTCTATAGCCCCAACCCGAGCCAAGACGGCGTCGGGACTATCACGTTGGCTTCGCCGGATGGTACCACCACCGATCTAATTGGTAGTGATACGATCCAATCGGGCCAGCTCGGCGCCTATATTCAGATGCGCGACAGCATCCTGCCGCAGGCGCAGAACCAGATCGACGAGTTGGCCAGCCAGATGTCGCAGGCGCTGTCGAACCAGACCACGAGCGGCACTGCGGTCAGTTCCGGCGCGCAGTCCGGCTATAGCGTCGACGTCGGTTCGCTGTTGCCGGGCAACAGCGTGGAGCTCAGCTATACTGACGCCAGCAATGTGACGCACACGATCACCATCGAGGCGCTCGGCGCCGGCGGCTCGCTGTCGTTGCAGACCTCGCCGCCCGGTTCGAACGATCAGGTGATCGGCGTCGATTTCTCCGGCGGCATGAGTTCGGTCGTGTCGCAGCTCAATGCGGCGTTCGGCTCTGCGCTCACCTTCTCGAACCCTTCGGGCACCGTTTTGCAGGTGCTCAACGCCAACGGCACCGCAAACGTCGTCAATTCGCTGCAGGCGACCTTCACCGTGACCTCGCTAACCAGCGGCAGCGCGCAGCTGCCGTTTTTTCTCGACGGCTCGACGCCGATCACCGGGGCGATCACCGCGGGCGGATTGCAGACCACCGGCCTCGCCGGGCGCATCACCGTTAATCCCGCGCTCTTGGCTTCGCCGTCGTCTCTCGTCACCTATGCGTCCAATACCGCCGCCGGCGATCCGACACGCCCGGACTTCCTCCTCAACCAACTGACTAATGCCACGCTGACTTATTCGCCGACCACGGGAGTAGGCAGCCCCCAGGTGCCGTTCAACGGCACGTTGACGGATTACATGAGCCAGGTCGTGAGCCAGCAAAGCCAGGCGGCAAACGCGGCGAGCAGTCTGCAACAGGGACAGGACACGGTCGTCAGCGCCTTGCAGCAGCGCTTCAACGATGAGGCGGGGGTCAACATCGACACCGAAATGTCAAACCTGATCGCCCTGCAGAACGCCTATGGTGCCAATGCGCGGGTGATGACGACGGTGCAACAGCTCATGGCGACGCTGCTGCAAGTGGGGACGTGATGAGCATCACCGGCCCGGGATCGATTACCGCCGCGAATTTGCTGGCACAGAACAACATGTCCAGCCAGCTCAACACGTTGAGCGAGGAGCTGGGCACCGGGCAGGCGGCGCAGACCTATTACGGCCTTGGATCGCAAGCCGGCGTGGCGCTGGCACTGAGCGCGCAGCTCTCGGCCATCAACGGCTACAGCGCGACCGCCACCACCGTCGGCACGACGCTGAGTATTGCGCAATCCGCGCTCAATCAGATCGGCGGGGTCGGCAGCGCCGTACAGCAGGCGGTGAATGAGCAGGGCGCATTCTCGCTCGACAACAGCGGCCAGACGCCAACGCAGGAATCTGCGGCGAGCTATCTCGATCAAATTCTTTCGCTGCTCAACACCCAGGTCGGCGACAGTTACATTTTCTCCGGCAGCGCGGTGAACCAGCCCTCCGTCGCCTCGACCGACGAAATTCTCAACGGCAATGGCGCGCAGGCGGGGTTGACGCAGGTGATCGCGCAGCGCGCGCAGGCCGACGGCGTCGGCGCGCAGGGCCGTCTGCTCATTCCTGCGGTCGCAGGCGGGTCGTCGACGGTGACCGTCAGCCAGGACGCCGCCGGCTCGCCGTTCGGCTTCCAGCTCACGGGCGTGAATTCGAGCCTGACCGGAGCGACGGTGACCGGGCCGTCCGGCACGTCGCCGCCCTCGATCTCGGTCGATCTCGGCTCCAATCCCAACCCGGGCGATTCGATTTCGTTCGAGCTGACGCTGCCCGATGGGTCGACCCAGACCATCACGCTGCAGGCGACGGCCAACTCGCCCGCGGGCGCGAACCAGTTCACCATCGGCGCCAACGCCGATGGCACTGCGGCCAATCTGCAGGCCGCGCTCAGTACCGCCGTGACCAATCTGGCGGCGACCGCCCTGCCGGCTTCCTCGGCCATCGCCGCAGCCAATAATTTCTTCTCCGACCCGCCGCAGCTCGTCGACGCGGGCGCGCCGCCGGATTATGCGACTGCCACCTCGTTGATGAACGGCACATCTGCGAACGCCGTGTTCTGGTATACGGGCGAAAACGGCTCCACGCCGGCGCTGCAGACCGCGACCGCCCAGGTCGGCCCCTCGATGACCATCGCCTATGGCATGCGCGCCAACGAGCCGGCCTTCGCCTCGCTGCTGGCGAATGTCGGCGCGCTCGCCGCAACGAGCTTTTCCGCCAGCGATCCCAATGCGCCGGCGAGCTATCAGGCCCTGTGCCAGAGCGTCGTGGCCAACCTCAGCGGCCAACCGGGCGCGCAGACGGTGAGCGACATCGAGGCGGATCTCGCCAACGCGCAGACGATCGTGAAGAACGCCACCAGCACGAATACGCAGACGCAGACCACGCTCCAGGACATGCTGCAGGGAATCGAGGGCATCAATCAGAATCAGATCGGCGAGGACCTGCTGACGCTGCAAAACAACCTGTCGGCGTCGATGTCGGTCACGGCGAGGCTCGCGCAGCTGAGCCTGGTCAATTATCTCGCGCCGGTGAGCGGATAGGCGAAGCGAACGGCGTTGTTCGATCGTGGTTGCGCGCGAGCCGACGAAGCGGGCTTAGACGGATCGTTTCTGACAAGACTGGCAAAGACGCTCTACGCCTTGCCGCGCAGACCGGCGGCGATGCCGCGATTGATCTTGATGATCGACTTGAGGTGGTCCAGCTTGGGTTTGGTCATCAGCGCAAAGGTTTCGCCCATGACGAACATGCCGAGCTTGGTGAGGTTCCGGCGCACGGCGAACGGGAGCCTGTTGTCGTCGCGGGTGACGGCGTCGAGGAAGACGGTCCAAAGCCGCCGGTTGTACATCAGCGCGTCATTGAGGCCCGCCGGCTTTTCGCGCCAGGAATCATGAACCGCCTGCAATTTCGCGGCGGCCTGCAGCAGCAGGCTCGCTTCCAGCTCGCGCGGGCTGGCCGTTTCCTTGGCAATCTTCGCGTAGGCCTTGCTGGCGTAGTTCATGGTCGAGGATTCCTCTTCGTAGGCAATGAGCTTGCGCGTTTCCTTTAAGGCTTTGTACAGCTCGCCTGTTAAGATTCGATTATTGATACTGTCGATGTAGGGCCGCGCGCCGGGCGCCGCCTTGAGCATGTCACGCACCAGCCGGAAGTAGCGCGCGCGGTGCGCCTGAGGACGCTTCGACGTGTACATCAGCTGCACGGCGAGGTAGATGCGCTTGGCCGGACTGTTGGCGCCGCCGGCCGGCATGATGTCCTTCTCGCGCAGGATCGGGACCGCTCCTTCGATCACAAGACGCGTGCGCTGGCCGGCATTGGTCACCGCGCAGTCGCCGAGAATGATGCGCTCGCGAGGCTTGAGCTCGATCTTCAGAGGCACGTTCGCCTCCTCGCTGACGCGTCCATCATTGCCGCTTGAGGTTAAGCGGGCGCTAAGCGCATGCATTGCCGCAAAAGGGAAACGGCGGGGTGTTTCCACCCCGCCGTCTTCGCCTTAGGCCTGTTTTCAGAAGAGTTAGCCGAACAGCTTGAGCACCGACTGGTTCGCCTGGTTGGCGATCGACAGTGCCGAGATTTCCAGCTGCTGCTGGGTTTGCTCGGTGAGCAGGTCGGCGCTTTCCTGGTTCTGGTCGGCCACCACAAGGTTGCTGGCGCCGGTCTGCAGCGTGTTGATCATGTTGGTCTCGAACGTCTGTCGGGCGCTGATCACTCCCGAATTGGTGCCAAACGTCTCGGTCTGGGAACGCACCGTGCTGATCGCGTTGTTGATCGCGGTGATCGTGTCCTGGATGTTGCCGTCGGACTGGAACCAGTTGCCGGAGACCGCATCGAGACCGAGGCCCGTGGCGCTGTAGGTCACGCCGGTGATGGTCAGCGAGCTTGACCCGGTCGGGTTGAAGTCGACGACCAGATTGTCGCCGTTGAGCAGATTGACGCCGTTATAGGAGGAGTCCCCAGCCATCTGCGTGATCTGCGTCAACAGGCCGTTGTAGTTGTCCTGGAGCGAGGCCCGCGTCGCATTGACGGCGCCGACGCTCGCCGTGCCTTGGGTCGTTCCAGCGTGGAGGCCGAGGCCGGTGAGGATGGCCGAGGAGTCGGTTGACCCGTTCGTGCCGATGGTCAGGCTGGTTTGCGTCGGCGAGTTGCCGGCGACCTGGAAGCTGACGGTGTTGCCGGCAACGCCCGCTGAGCTGAGGCCCGTGAGGTTGCCCAAGGCTTGGTTCAACTCATAAAGGCTCGCGACCTGGCCGGCGCCGGTGCCGAACGCGATGTCCTGCGTGGCCCCGCCGTTGACAGCAACGGTCAGCACGTCGCCTTGCTGGACGCCGGCGGTCTGCAGTGCCGACCAGATGTCCGTCGAGGTCGAGGTCACGTTGGCGTTCGTCGTTAGGCCCAGGGCCTCAGACGTGGCGTTGTCGACAATGGTGAAGTTGGTCGCGGCGTCGGCGGAGTTGATTTGCAGTTCCGCGCCGGCGTCGACTAGCGTCGCGCTGACGGGGTTGGTGGCGCCGAGCGCGGTGTCGATCTTCGTCTTCGCTGTGGTGATGGTGTCAGCCGCCCCGAGCGACACGCCCGTCGTGGTCCCGCCAACGACGATGTTCAGTGTGCCGGCAGCTGCGGCGCCGATGGTGGTGGCGCCGCCGACAGCGGAGCCGGTCACCGAGCCGAGCGTCTCCTGAAATGCGGTGGGGACGTTGCCGTTGACGTTGACCGCGCCGTAGGTCGTCGCGCCGCCTGTGGGCGCTTGCTGCGCCTGCTGCGCAGTCGACAGCGCCTGTTCGAGCAGGCTGGTCAACGAGGTGAGGCCGTTATTGGCCGCATCGATCGTCTGCTGGCCCTGTCCGATCTGGTCGAGGAGGGAGCTGAGGTCGTTGGCGGTGTTGGTGAGCGATTGCGAGGTGAAATAGGCGGTCGGGTTGTCGGCAGCCTTGTTGACCTTGTTGCCGGTCGCAAGCGCTTCCTGAGTGGCGGTCAATTCGGCGGAGGTATTCTGCAGCGACAGCAGGTTCTGTCGGATGCCCGCGCTCAAGGTGATGTCAGACATGGTACTACCCTTCTGGTTACAGGCCGTACTGGCTTGCACCGCTGTACGTGCCGTACCGGCGAGTGCAGGTCCGATCCACGCGATCGGCTGCCGAACGTTTGCCTCATTTCGCTTAAAGACGCGTAAAAGCAGATATCAATCTAGTTTGCCATCGAAGCGCGGCGTCGCGCCCTTTGCAATTTGTCCGCGCAGGAAACGACGTACAAGATACCTCGATCAATGGGCATTTTTTCTGCGGCCGTTAAGTCGCCCTTAACGGATCGCGTTTGTTATTGCTTAACCATAAATCAAATCTACTCGACATGTCCGCCGCCGCCACGCCCAACACCGTCAATCTCGTCGTCGCCACGCCTTGCTTCGGCGGGCAGGTTTCCGTTCTCTATGCCGCCTCGCTGTTCAAGCTGCAAAAGTTCATGCGCCAATACGGCGATATCAATCTCCAGCTAAGGTTCAAGGACGGCGATGCTTTGATCACCCGGGCGCGCGCTAGCCTGGTCTCTCAATTCCTCGACGATACGAGCGCGACCCATTTGTTGTTCATCGACGCCGACATCGGCTTCGAGCCCGAGCAGGTGTTGCGCCTGATCCAGTGCGGCGCCGATATGTGCGCCGCGATCTATCCGATCAAGTTGATCGATTGGGGCAGGGTGAAAGCGACGCTCGAAGCGGCTCGCCCCAATACGCCGGCGGCGGCGCTGAAATACGTGTTTGAAGTCGATGACGCAAACGCGGTCATCGAGAAAGGCGGATTTGTCAAGGTGCGCTACGCCGGCACCGGCTTTCTCATGATCCGCCGTCCGGCGCTGGAAAAAATGTGCGCGCAATACCCACAGCTGCAATACAAACGCGATCATTCCCTCGATGCCGCGACCGCAAGCGACAATCGCTTTGCCTTGTTCGAATGCATGATCGCCGAGGATGGCACCTACCTCAGCGAGGATTTTGCGTTCTGCAAGCGCTGGACCGACATCGGCGGCGAGATCTGGGCCGATCTCGGCAGCAAGCTCAATCACGTCGGCCCGATGACGTTCTGCGGCGATCTGTCGTCGCAGTTCGCTGGCGCGGCGTAGGACCGAAGATGGCCGTTCCCATCAATCGCAACCTTGCGGTCGAGCGCAAGACCGACTTCGGCCGCTGGTCCAATCCGGAATCGCTTGAACCGGCTTGGGATCAGCGGGCGGCATTTGCGGCCGAATTCATTCCCGATGGCGCGCGCGTCCTCGACCTCGGCTGCGGGCGTATGGCACTGCAGCAGTTCCTGCCCAATGCCTGCAGCTACCAACCGTGCGACCTCGTCGCGCGCAATGCCTCGACCATTGTCTGCGATTTCAATGCCGGCGAGTTCCCGGAAACGGCGGCCGACGAGGCCGATCTGATCACGATGCTGGGCGTGCTCGAATACATCGTTGACGTCGACGCTTTTCTCGGCCGCCTGCGACACAGCAAGCGCGATATCGTCTTGAGCTATTGTCCGACGGATTTTTCCCGTTCGATCGATCGGCCGTCACTCGGTTGGATCAACCATTTCAGTCTATGCGATCTCGCCGTGCTCCTCGATCGCTTCGGGTTTCGCGTCGAGCGTGCCGATCGCGTTGACGATCTGCAGATCGTGATGAAGCTGCGGCAGTCCAGCCGCCCGGCGCCGCTGGCGCCGTGCCGCGTCGCTGTGGTGTCTTATTACGACGTCGGCAATTTCGGCGACCGGCTCGGCTATCACATCATCAATTCGCTCATTCCGGCCGAAGCCGAGGTGCACCACTTGACCTTCAAGACGTTGCAGGAGGCACGGCAGTCATACGATCTCGTCGTGCTCGGCATCGGCAACAGCATTTTCAAGGAGCTGCTGAACGATGATCTCCTGAGTATGGTCAAGAGCGGCAAGGCGGCGATCGGCATTTTTGGCACGCAATATCGCGAGCTGACGTCGCGGCCGGCGATGAATCGCCTTCTCGACCGCCTCGACACCTGGTTCGCGCGCTATGAGGAGGACGTGCTGCAATTCGGACGCGGACGCTCGAACGTCGTGCATCTCGGCGACTGGCTCATCAGCCAATTTCCGATGGTGAAGGCGTTTGACGACGCGCCGCTGCAGATCGGAGACGAAGTCTTGCTCGAACTTTCGCTTGACCGCACGATCCAGAAGATTCAACGGCACAAGAACGTCTTTTCGACGCGATTGCATCCACTGCTTTGCGCGTTGACCTCGGCGGAACTCGTCGCCTATGCGGAGCAGCCGAGGCCGGACATGCCCAATGTCGTGTCGGGCAAGTTCCGCAGCATGCTGATTGATATTTTCGGCCGCACCTTCCCGGAAAAGAAATTCTTCATCGTCGATCGCGAAGCGGTCAAACGCTACAAATCGAAGGTGCAAGCCAATGTGGCGCTGGTCGGACAGCGGATCGAGACGATCCTGCGCAACGTGGCGGTCGCGGCCGCCTGAGCGGTGCCGACGGCATAAAGAAATTAAGTTTGCCCGCAGGCCGGCTTACGCCAACAGATTGACCAAACTGCCGGTGACGCCATCGGCGGTGAGGATTGATGCCGCCGAGCTGCTGTTCTGCTCCGCCAGCGCCAAACTCTCCGGAATGATCGAGGAGGATGGGTTTTTGGTGCTGGCGGAAGATCCAGTCGATCCGCTTGACGAAGAGCCGCTGGATGATGCGCCGCTCGAAGCGCCCCCTGAAGACGAGCCGGATGAGCTGCTGCCCGAGCTGGATTGCAGGGCGCTCTGCACCGCGGCAGAGAGCTGCGTATTGACGCGGTTCAGGGCCTCTTGGTTGGCGATGCTCGACAGGCCCTGGGATAAATTGGTCATTGCCTGGCTCATGACGTTCATTAGCGCATCGTCAGCCGTCGTTGCCTGAGCCTGGTTCTGCTGCTGCGCCCAGTAGTTTTGATCCTGCTGATAGAATGATTGGCTCTGATGCCAGTAATTTTGGTCCTGCTGCCAGAACGAGAGGCTTTGGATACTCATTGGGTGTTGCCCGCTTCCGGACCGATTGCCCCGTTGTTTGTTCATGCCCGATCGCGGTTAATTTAGAGTGTGGAATTCGCGACGGTTTACACTTGGTTAACCATCTTGCCCGACCTTGCGGGCAAGAGGGACCGGCCGGCGGCTGATGCGATCGCGCTTCTGTGGAATTTACATGTCAATCCGTGGTCGCAGGTAGAGAGAAGCGGGTATGGCGAAGCAGGCTGCGCGCTCCGTCCACGCCGCCTTGACGCTGCACCGGCAGGGGCGGTTGGCCGAAGCGGATCAAATCTACAGCGCGGTTCTCGCGAGCGATTCACAGAACTTCGACGCGTTGCATCTCTCCGGCGTGCTCCGGCACCAGCAGGGCCGCTCGGCGGAAGCGCTGCGCCTTGTCGCCGCCGCGCTGAAGGCGCAGCCGGGTTCCGTGGATGCCCTCACCAACTACGGCGTGATCCTCGACGCGCTCAAACGCTATCAAGAAGCGCTGGCGAGCTTCGACAAGGCGCTGGCGGTCAATTCCGGCAACGCCGCCGCTCACTACAATCGCGGCAATACCTTGAAGGGTCTTGGCCGCTACGCGGAAGCCATGGCGAGCTACGACCGGGCGCTGGCCATCCAGCCCGGTCACGTCGACGCGCACTACAATCGGGGCAATACGCTTACCGCGCTCGGCCGGCACGAAGAAGCGCTCGCCGCGTACGGCAAAGTTCTGGCGCTGCGGCCAAAACACATTCGCGCGATCATCCGGCGCGGCGATGCGCTCGCGGCGCTTAAGCGGTCAGATGAAGCGCTCGCCGCCCATGCCGCGGCCCTGGAGATCGAGCCGAGCAACGCCGAAGCGCTCAACAACCGCGGCGTCCTCCTCTTCGATCTGCGACGATTCGATGAGGCATTGCTCGACTGCGAGCGCGCGATCGAGGCAACGCCCGACTATGTCGATGCGATCTACAATCGGGGCAATGTCTTGCGGGCACTCGGGCGCTTCGCGGACGCACGCACGAGCTACATGGCGGCATTGTCGCTGGAGCCCCACCGGCTTGATGCGCTCAACAATCTCGGTTTGGCGTTGGTCGCGCTGGGCCGGCCGGCCGACGCAATCGCGAGCTATGACCGCGTCCTGAAAGTTGAGCCGGATAATGTCGCCGCACTCTATAACCGCGGCAACGCGCTGACTGAGTTGGATCGGCTGGAGGAGGCGCTTGGCGCCTATGACGCCGCCTTGGCCAAGGCTCCGGCGCATGCTGACGCGCTTTACGGCCGCGGCACCGTTCTGGCAAAGCTCGACCGTTATACCGAGGCGCTGGCAAGCTTCAACGAAGCTTTATTGGCGGCGCCCGATCGCATCGACATTCAAACCAACCGCGGCGGAGCGTTGCTGGCGCTCGATCGCTTCGATGAAGCGCTTGCCAGCTTCGACGCGGCCCTCAACGGCGATCCCGATGATGTCGACGCCTTGATTAACCGCGGCGTTGCGCTCTTCCGTCTCAGACGCTGCGCCGAGGCGCTTGCGAGTTATGACAGAGCGCTCGCCCTCTGTCCGGACCATATCGAGGCGCTGGGCAATCGCGGCGTCGTTCTCGCCCAGATCGGCCGGTTCGACGAAGCGCTCGCCAGCTACGACAAGGCACTTAGCCTGAAGCCGAGTTTCTTCGAAGGCCATCTCAATCGCGGCAATACGCTGATTGCCATGACACGAATGCAGGAAGCGGTTCGCAGCTATGCCGCGGCGATTGCGCTCAAGCCGCAGCATGCCGAGGCAAATAGCAATGACGGGATTGCCAGGCTCTCAATGGGCGATTTCCGCGAGGGTTGGAGAAAGTTCGAGCATCGCTGGCAACGCAAGGATCTCGCGCAACAGCGGCGCGATTTTTCCCAACCTTTGTGGCGCGGGGAAAAGGACATCGACGGCAAGACGATGCTGCTTCACGCCGAGCAGGGTCTCGGCGACACCATACAGTTCGCGCGCTACGCGCCGCTTGTGGCGAAGCGCGGCGTCCAAGTCGTGCTGGAGGTCCAGCGTCCGCTCAGCCGCCTGCTGTCGTGCCTGCCAGGCGTTGCATTGCTGCGAAGCCAAGGCGAGGCGTTGCCCGCCTTTGATCTTCATTGTCCGCTCATGAGTTTGCCGTTGGCGTTCGGGACTGAGGTCGCCACGATTCCAGCGGAGATCCCCTATCTCAGGCCGGACACGGAGCGATTGGCCAAATGGCAAAATCGCTTGCCGGCGGATGGGCGTTTGCGTGTCGGCGTATCGTGGGCCGGCAGCAGCATGCACGTCAACAACCAGCACCGCTCGATCCCGCTGGAACGTTTCGCGGCGGTGTTGTCCGTACCCGATGTCGAGTTCGTCAGCCTGCAAAGGGACGTGAGCGAAGCGGAGGCGGCGATGCTGCGCGAGCACCGCGTCACGCCGCTTGGTGACGAATTCGAGGACTTCTCCGACACCGCCGCGGTGGTGGCGATGATCGATCTCGTCGTTGCCGTCGATACCTCGGTCGCCCATCTTGCCGGCGCGATGGGCAAGGCGGCTGGAATATTGCTGCCGTTCTCTCCCGATTACCGGTGGATGCTCAATCGGGAAGACACGCCCTGGTATCCGACCCTGCGCCTGTTCCGGCAATCCGTCTTCGGCGATTGGAGCGGCCCGCTCGAGCGGGTCCATCGGGAGCTTACCGATCTTGCTCGGCGGCGAGCCAAGCCGCTCTGAGCTAGAGGATGCGACTCAGGGCGAGCGGCTGGCCGTGCCTGGGATTGGGCGCCGCCGTGCGGCCCGAGGCGCCGTAGACCTGCGGCGTGCGCTTGCGGACGAGGTCGCCGCAGAGCCGGCGCACGATCCCTTCCGACACCGCGTGCGAGGTCGCGAGCACGATCATGTTCCTCTGCAGCACGGCGCGAAAACCCTCCTGCAGGCGATGCAGCGCGGCGGCACGCGCCGGCGCCGATTGCAGCAGGAATTTCGCATTGGCCTTAAGCTGCTCGCCGGCGGCGCAAAGCTGACCCGCGAGCTCGCTCTTGGTCGGTCCGAGCGCGACCGCCATGCGTACCCTGCCTGCGCGCACCAGCGCCGTTTCCTGCTCGATGACGGCGTGAAGTCTTTCGATCAAATCGGTCATCCGATCGAGGTCCTTTTCGGCCTCGGCGGTGGTCTTTATCGAACTCATGAGGGGCTCACTCCCTGCTGCTTGAGCAACGCGTCGTAGACATGGGCGGCAATGCCGATACCGCCGGTCTTGGCGAAGGTCCTGGCGTATTGATCGGTAAGCAAGGAGCGCCATACCTTCAAGGCGCCGCTGCCGCCGAATGGCCCTTCGCCGTCGATGCCGGCGAACATGTGCTGGAACATGGAATTGAGGAACATCGCCTCGAACTCCTGCGCCGCGACTTTCGCCTTTCCTTTGAACTTGAGCGTGGATTGCGCCTGCGCGCTGCCGGCGTCACCGATCGCGGCGACGGACAGGCCGAGTTGGGCGGCGGCACTCGTCATCACATGACCTCGATGTCGGCCTGGATGGCGCCGGCGGCCTTGATCGCCTGCAGGATGGAGATGAGATCGCGCGGACCGATGCCGAGCGCGTTGAGCCCGTCGACGATCTGCTGCAGCGAAACGCCCTCCTGGACCAAAGCGAGCTTCTTTCCTTCCTCGACCACGCCGACATGGGTGCGCGGCACGACGACGGTGCGGCCTTTCGAGAACGGCGCCGGCTGACTGACCTGCGGTGATTCGGAGATCGTGACCGTGAGGTTGCCTTGCGCCACCGCCACCGTCGACACGCGCACATCGCGGCCGATGACGATCACGCCCGAGCGCTCGTCGATGACGATCCTTGCCGCCAGGTCCGGCTCGACCTGCAATTGCTCGATCTCGGTGAGCATCGCCACCAGGTTCTGCGGAAATTTCGGCGGCAGCGTCAGCTGCACCGTCGAGGGGTCGAGCGGCTCCGCCACCGGCGTGCCCATGTAATCGTTGATCGCGATGGCGATCCGCTTGGCGGTGGTGAAATCGGCATTGCGCAGCGCCAGCCGCAGCTTGCCGAGTGTCGCCAGCGTAAATTCGATCTCGCGCTCGATGATGGCGCCGTTGGTCAGCCGTCCCACCGTCGGCACGCCGCGCGTGATCTTGGCGGCTTCACCTTGCGCCTCGAAGCCGCCGATAGCGAGCGAGCCCTGCGCCACCGCATAGACATTGCCGTCGGCGCCGAGCAGCGGGGTGACCAGAAGGGTGCCGCCCTGCAGGTTCTTGGCATCGCCGAGCGCCGAGACCGTGACGTCCATCCGGGTGCCCTGGGTCGAGAAGGCGGGCAGGTTGCCGGTGACCATCACGGCAGCGACGTTGCCGGTGCGGATGGTGGCCCCGCGGATATTGACGCCCATGCGCTCGAGCATCGCCTGCAGCGATTGCTTGGTGAAGGGAATGTTGTTCAAGGTATCGCCGGTACCGTTCAGCCCGACGACGAGGCCGTAGCCGATCAGCTGGTTCTGGCGAATGCCTTCGATATTGGCCAGATCCTTGATGCGCGAGGTCGCCGACGCC
>DATHCD010000004.1:0-63423 GCA_035319735.1 Xanthobacteraceae bacterium
GGCGAGCTGCACCTCGCGCGGCAGCGAGGTTGAAATGCCGTTCGGATAGACCGTCGGATCGTCGAGCCCTTCCGGTTCGAGGAAGATTTGGTGCCCGTCGCGGTCGCCGAAACGCACGATCTTGTCCTCGATCGACGGGCAATAGCGTGGGCCGCGGCTCTGAATCTGCCCTGAATACATGGGTGAGCGGTGGACGTTGTCGCGGACGACCTGGTGGGTGGCCGCGGTCGTGCGCGTGATGCCGCAGCAGACCTGCGGGTTTGCGATGCGCGCGGTGAGCAGTGAAAACGGCTCCGGCGGCTCGTCGCCGGGCTGCATCTCGAGGGCGTTCCAGTCGATGGTGCGGCCGTCGAGTCGCGGCGGCGTGCCGGTCTTGAGCCGCCCGAGCGCGAAGCCCGTTCGCTCGAGCGTGCGGGAGAGACCCACGGCCGGCGCCTCCCCGACCCGGCCCGCCGGAATTTGCCGCTCGCCGATATGAATGAGGCCGCGCAGAAACGTGCCGGTGGTCAGCACCACGGCTGCCGCGCCGAACGCGCGGCCATCCGTCAGGCGCACGCCGATCACGCGCTCCGCGGCAACGAGGTCATCGACCTCGCCCTCGATGACCGTGAGGTTTGCCTGGAGCCGGATCGCCGCCAGCATGGCCGCGGCGTAGAGCCTGCGGTCGGCTTGCGCGCGCGGTCCGCGCACCGCCGATCCCTTGCGGCGGTTGAGCATGCGGAACTGGATGCCGCCCGCATCCGCCACGCGGCCCATCAACCCGTCGAGAGCGTCGATCTCGCGCACGAGATGGCCCTTGCCGAGCCCGCCGATCGAGGGGTTGCAGGACATCGCGCCGATGGTCGCGAAGGAATGCGTCACGAGCGCAGTGCGCGCGCCCATCCGCGCGGCCGCGGCCGCGGCCTCGCAGCCGGCATGGCCGCCACCGACGACGATCACATCGAAGCCGAAATCCATTCCGATGCTCCAAAAGGCGCGGTCGTTTTAGCCAAGGCCGAATCGGCGGTCAAAATCGCCCGGAATATGGGGAGGTTTCACGTGAAACAGAACCGGTCGGGTGCGGCTGTTAACCGATCGTTAACCATGTTCGTTAACCAATCATTTACCGATGCAGAAATCGCGAAAGATGACGTCAAGAATGTCTTCGACATCGACGCGGCCGGTGAGCCGACCGAGCATGGTCGCGGCCGCGCGCAATTCCTCGGCGATCAGTTCTTCGCGTCCGGACTTGCCGTCGGCGATGGCGCGATCGAGCGCCGCCACCGTCTCCTCGAGCGCCCGCCGATGCCGCAACCGCGTGACCATAGCCGGCTCAGCGCCGGAGAAATAATCCCGGGCGTGGGCCGCAAGCGCCGTCACCAAGCCGTCCACTCCCTTTCCGGTCTTTGCTGAAATCGCAAAGGCGGGGGCGCGGCTATCACCGGATTGCCATTCACTCTTTGCCGCCAGGCTGTCTGCAGCCAGATCAATCTTGTTTTTGAGAACCCACATATCCGAGCTGGCCGAGCATTGCCCAACCTCCGCGGCGGCTGTGCCAGCGGCCGATGCGTCACTGACCCAGAGCACCAGATCGGCGGCCGCGGCGCGCTCGCGGGCGCGCCTTATGCCCTCAAGCTCGACCGGGTCATCGCTCTCCCTGATACCGGCGGTATCGACGAGCGTCACCGGATAGCCGCGGAGATCGAGATGCACCTCGATGACATCGCGCGTGGTGCCGGCATAGGGCGAGACGATCGCCGCCTCGCGCCGCGCCAGTCGATTGAGCAGCGTCGATTTGCCGGAATTGGGCGGCCCGGCGATGGCGACGACGAGGCCATCGCGCAGCCGTTCGCCGCGTCCGCCGTCGGCGAGCGCCGCTGCGATCTCCTCGCGCAGCCGCTTCGCTGCGGTGAGCGCCGGTGCAATGAGATCTTCGGGCACGTCGGCCTCGTCGGCGAAGTCGATGCGCGCCTCGACTAGAGCCAGCGCTTCGATCAATGCTCGCCGCCACGCCTCGGCCCGGTCGCCGATCAAACCCTTAAGCTGCCGGAACGCTTGCCGGCGCTGCGCCGGCGTCTCCGCGGCGATGAGGTCGGCGAGGCCCTCGACCGCAGTGAGGTCGAGCCGGCCGTTCTCGAAGGCGCGGCGCGTGAACTCGCCGGGCTCGGCCGGCCGGCAGTTCTCGATTCTGCCCAGCGCATCGAGCACCGCGGCGATGATCGCATGGCCGCCGTGCAGCTGCAGCTCGGCCATGTCCTCGCCGGTCTCGCTGTGCGGCGCTGGAAACCAGAGCGCCAGCGCCTCGTCGATGACATCGCCGCTTTGCGGATCGTGCACGCGCGCGAGCGTCGCCTGGCGCGGCTGCGGCACGCGGCCGATCAGCTTCGTGAGCGCGCCGCCCGCGTTTGCTCCGCACACGCGCACCACCGCAATCGCCGCCGGCGGGCGGCCGGAGGAGAGGGCGAAGATGGTGGAGCGGCTCAGCATTCTGCGTGGTTGAAGCCAATCGGCGCATCGGCGTAAAGACATTCCGATGCGAAAGAAAGCGACAGTGGGGGCAGGCTCGCGTTCCGTATCGATTTGCAGCCAATCTCGCTACCTTTGCGTGGCCTTGCCTAAGCCGACGAGGGCGTGCTCATGACCTCACCCCCGCACGTACCTGGGCAGCAAAACCGCCTCGCGCGCGAGACGAGCCCGTATCTTCTCCAGCACAAGAACAATCCGGTCGATTGGTGGGCGTGGGGGCCGGAAGCCTTGGCGGAGGCGAAGCGCACCGGCAAGCCGATCCTGCTCTCGGTCGGCTACGCGGCCTGTCACTGGTGCCACGTGATGGCGCACGAGAGCTTCGAGGACGAGGCCACCGCGCGCGTGATGAACGACCTCTTCGTCAACATCAAGGTCGACCGCGAGGAACGCCCGGACATCGACCAGATCTACATGGCGGCGCTGCATCATCTCGGCGAGCGGGGCGGCTGGCCGCTTACCATGTTCCTCACGCCCGACGGCGAGCCGATCTGGGGCGGCACCTATTTCCCGAAGACGTCGCGCTACGGCACGCCCGCCTTCGTCGATGTACTGTTCGAAGTGGCGCGGCTGTTCCGCGAGGAGCCACGGAAGATCGAGCGGAACCGCGCGGCGCTGATGGAGCGGCTTAAGGAGGCGGCTCGGGCGGACGGCAAGGCGACGATCGGCCTCGCCGAACTCGACAACGTCGCGCTGCAGCTCGGCGGCCTCATCGATCCGGTCAACGGCGGCACCCGCGGCGCGCCGAAATTCCCGCAGGCGGCGCTGTTCGAACTCTTGTGGCGCGGCGGACTGCGCACCGGGCAACCACGTTTCTTCGCCGCGGTCGAGATCACGCTCGACCACATCTGCGAGGGCGGCATTTTCGACCATCTTGGCGGCGGCTTTTCCCGCTATTCGGTCGACGAACGCTGGCTCACGCCGCATTTCGAGAAAATGCTTTACGACAACGCCCAGCTCCTCGAGCTCTTGGCCATCGCGCAGCAAAGGAGCGGCAAGCCGCTTTATCGTCAGCGCGCGCGGGAAACGGTCGATTGGCTCAAGCGCGAGATGACGACGGAAGAGGGGGCGTTCTCGGCCTCGCTCGATGCCGACTCCGAGGGCGAGGAGGGAAAATTCTATATCTGGTCGTATGACGAGGTGCTCGCGGCGCTCGGCATCGAGGACGGCGAGTTCTTCGCCCACCACTATGACGTGACGCCGAGCGGCAATTTCGAAGGCCGCAACATCCTCAATCGGCTGAGGGCGCTGCCGCGCAGCGATGAGGACGAAGCGCGGCTCGCTTCGCTGTGCGCCAAACTCCTCGCCATACGCGAGACGCGCGTGCGCCCCGGCCTCGACGACAAGGTGCTCGCCGACTGGAACGGATTGATGATCGCGGCGCTCGCCAATGCGAGTCTCATGCTGGCCGAACCCTCATGGCTCGAGCTCGCCGAACGCACTTTTGCCTTCGTCAATCGCGCGATGACGCGCGGCGATCGGCTTGGTCATTCCTGGCGCGCAGCGAAGCTCACATTTCCCGGCCTCGCCTCCGATTTCGCCGCCATGATCCGCGCCGCGCTTGCGCTCTTCGAGGCGACCGGCCGGCCGAACTATCTCGATCAGGCGCTCGCCTGGCAGCACGCGCTCGATCGCGACTATGCCAACGCCGACGCCGGAACCTACTTTCTGACCGCCGCCGATGCCGAAGGCCTAGTGATTCGCCCGGCCGCGACCACCGACGAGGCGACGCCGAATCACAATGCGGTTGCGGCGCAGAACCTCGTCCGCCTGGCGCTGCTCGCGGGCGATGACGGATGGCGGCAAAGAGCCGACCGACTGATCGCCGCCATCGCCCCGCAGGCGGTCGAAAATCTCTACATGCACATGGCGCTGTTCAATGCCGTCGATCTGCGCCTGCGCGGCGCCGAGATCGTGGTGACTGGCGAGGGCGAACGCGCCCAGGCGCTCATCGCCGCCGCGCGTGCGCTGCCGCCGCTCGACCGCATCGTGCTCCACCTCCGATCGGCGGAACGCCTGCCGG
The DNA here is from genome assembly GCA_035319735.1 of Xanthobacteraceae bacterium. GTDB lineage: Bacteria > Pseudomonadota > Alphaproteobacteria > Rhizobiales > Xanthobacteraceae > BOG-931. The sequence goes on from DATHCD010000004.1 coordinate 4,526, forward strand.
CGGGTCACCCCGCGCGGGAGAAGTTTCCGGCGACGGGTGAACCGCAGGCTTTCGTCTGCGTCGGCCAAACCTGCTCGCTGCCGGTGGATGATCCATCCGGCCTCACTGCCGCCATCGACGCGGTGCGACATGCTTGACGCGCCGATCCATTCGTCGATGAATCGTGCTTAGTGCGGTTCAGCCGGGCAGGGCAGGGAGACTTAATCTATGCGATGCACGATGATGTTGGCCGCGACCGCGGCGGCACTGACGATCATGTTCGCGACCGGCGCCCACGCCGAAGGCTGGTGCGGATTTGCCGCGCAGGCCAAGTCGGTGATCCAATGCGGCTATTCGAGCAGTGCCGAATGCGAGAATGCCGTCGGCAAGGGCGGCATGTGCTTCATCGATCCCGAATATGCGCTTGACGCAACGCGCGGCGCACCTCGGTCGGCATCACGGCCGACGGCAGGACGAGGCTGACGTTTTAAGTATTCATCGAGTCGAAGAACTCGGCGTTGTTCTTGGTGTTGCGCAGCTTGTCGAGCAGAAAGTCGATGGCGTCCATGGTGCCCATCGGATTGAGGATGCGGCGCAGCACGTACATCTTCTTGAGCTGATCGGGCGGCACCAGGAGTTCCTCCTTGCGCGTACCCGAACGGGTGATGTCCATGGCCGGAAAGGTGCGCTTGTCGGCCACCTTGCGGTCGAGGATCAGTTCCGAATTGCCGGTGCCCTTGAATTCCTCGAAGATCACCTCGTCCATGCGGCTGCCGGTGTCGATCAGCGCGGTGGCGATGATGGTGAGCGAGCCGCCTTCCTCGATATTGCGCGCGGCGCCGAAGAAGCGCTTCGGCCGCTGCAGCGCATTGGCATCGACGCCGCCGGTCAGCACCTTGCCCGACGACGGCACCACGGTGTTGTAGGCGCGGCCGAGGCGCGTGATCGAATCGAGCAGGATGACCACGTCGCGGCCGTGCTCGACCAGGCGCTTGGCCTTCTCGATCACCATCTCGGCGACCTGCACGTGGCGCACCGCCGGCTCGTCGAAGGTCGAGGAGATCACCTCGCCCTTCACCGAGCGTTGCATGTCGGTGACCTCCTCCGGCCGCTCGTCGATCAGCAGCACGATCAGGTAGCATTCCGGGTGGTTGTGGGTGATCGAGTGGGCGATGTTCTGCAGGAGCACGGTCTTGCCGGTGCGCGGCGGCGACACGATCAGCGCGCGCTGGCCCTTGCCGACCGGGGCGACGATGTCGATGACCCGAGCGGAAAGGTCCTTCTTGGTCGGGTCCTCGTATTCCATCTTCAGCCACTCGTCGGGATAGAGCGGCGTCAGATTGTCGAAGTTGACCTTGTGGCGCGCCTTTTCCGGGTCCTCGAAGTTGAGCGAGTTGACCTTGAGGAGCGCGAAATAGCGTTCGCCTTCCTTCGGGCTGCGGATGTGGCCGTCGATGGTGTCGCCGGTGCGCAGTCCGAACCGGCGGATCTGCGAAGGCGAGACATAGATATCGTCCGGCCCCGGCAGGTAATTCGCCTCCGGCGAGCGCAGGAAGCCGAAGCCGTCGGGCAGAACCTCGACGACGCCTTCGCCGACAATATCGGTTTCGCGAGCGGAGAGTTGCTTGAGGATGCCGAACATCAACTCCTGCTTGCGCATCGTTGAGGCATTCTCGACCTCAAGTTCCTCGGCGAAGGAGACAAGCTCCGCCGGAGTCTTGGTTTTGAGTTCCTGGAGTTTCATTTCCCGCATGCAGAATGTCCTATGGAAATGGGCCAGCGTCGCGGTCGGTTGGCAGGGTCGCTGGCGAGAAGAGTCCGCAGGTCTTGGGCTGCGCGGGGCTTGGGCCCCGGTCCCTGATGCAACCAGCCGGCTCCAATCCACTGGAGCCAGAACTCAAGCGCATCCGCCTACGTTCGGTGGGATGTCCTAAAGATAAGAAAAGACCACACGTGAGGCAAGTGCCGGAGCCACACTTTGTATCGGTAACGCTCCGGGCTCAGAACGGTTTCAGCACGACAACGATGACGATGGCGATCATCAGCACTGTCGGTACTTCATTGATAATCCTGTAGAATCTCTGCGAATGCCGGTTGCGGTCGGCGGCGAATGCCTTAACCCACCGGGCGAAAAAACCATGCACCGCCGAGAGCACGACGACCAGTGCAAACTTTGCCTCAAGCCACCCCGAGGCGAACCATCCGTAGCGAGAATCAGGTCCAAGCCAAGCGAGCGCGAGTCCGAGCACCCAGGCGGCGATCATCGCCGGATTGATAATGGCGCGCAACAGCCGGCGCTCCATCACCTTGAAGGTCTCCGACTGCACCGAGCCCGCCTCGGCCGCGCAGTGATAGACGAACAGCCGCGGCAGATAGAGCATTCCCGCCATCCAGGCGATCACAGCGATGATGTGGAAGGCCTTGATCCACTGGTAAGCCGCCAACGCGTTCTCCATCTCCGCCTCGCGCCCGACTCAGCCACGCGCCGGCGCGTTGCGCACGCGCGCGATCAGTCGTTCGACATGGGCGATCGGCGTCTCCGGTAGCACGCCGTGGCCGAGATTGAAAATGAACGGTCCATCCGCGAACGCCTCGAGGATGGCATCGATCGAGCGATCAAGCGCCGCGCCGCCGGTCAACAGCGCCAACGGATCGAGATTGCCCTGAATCGGTCGCCGCGTCTGGATATGATCGCGCGCAAAGCCAAGCTCGACGGACCAGTCGAGCCCGACGGCATCGACCGCGACCGAAGCAAGATAACGGGCAAATTCGGTCCCGGCGCCGCGTGGAAACCCGATGATCTTCGCCCCGGGAATTCGACTGCGCACTGCCGCAACGATACGCGCACATGGCTCGATGCACCATTTGCGGAATTCCTCGGCCGGCAAGACTCCGGCCCAGGTGTCGAAAATTTGCACCGCATCGACCCCGGCCTCGAACTGGCGGATGAGATAGCTGGCCGAGGCGTCGATCAACAAATCGATCAGTTTCGTAAACGCTTCCGGATCCCGATACGCAAACAGCCGTGCCGGAAGCTGATCGGCCGCGCCATAGCCTGCGATCATATAGGTTCCGACGGTCCACGGCGCGCCGCAGAAGCCCAACAGCGCCGTGCCTGCCGGCAGACCTTCCTTTACTCGCGTAATCGCCTCGTAAACCGGCGCAAGTTTCGTCTGATCGATCGCTTGCCGCAGCCTCGTCAGCGCCGAAGCATCCTCCAGCGCATCGAGTTCCGGTCCCTCGCCTTCGACGAAGGTTACGCGCTGACCAAGCGCGTGCGGCACAACAAGAATATCCGAAAACAGAATGGCGGCATCAAACCCGAAACGCCGAATCGGCTGTAACGTCAATTCCGCTGCCAGCTTCGCGTTGAAGCAGAGGTCGAGAAAGCTCTCTGCCTTCTTGCGAACAGCCCGGTATTCGGGAAGGTATCTGCCCGCCTGACGCATCAGCCAGATCGGCGGAACGACTTCGCGGCTGCCGGCCAAGACACGAAGCAGGGGTTTGGTCGTTAGTCTGTCCGTCACTCGTCCATCCTAAAATAGAATCTAATCTAAAGAGAGTCTGTTGTAGTGCTTTGACGGTTGATTAGACTCATACATTTGCACGCGCATCTCATCCACAGTCTGCTCACATATTCGCCTTCGCCGGCTGTGGCCGAGATTGGATAGATACGAGGAGGAATCGGCCATTCTTCGCATTTTACGGTGTCATGCGTAGGCGCTGTCCACATTTCACCGGTGAGTCGGACATGGGACGTTTTTTGCCGATGGTGCGGGAGCGGTGTGGACGATTTCTTGGTCATCGCCTCTATTATTCTTGCACCGGAGCGAAAGCCATGGCCTTCTCCCCAGAGATCGACAGGTTGTTCAGTGTTACCCATGGCACACGCGGTCGGCTATTTTCATCTGCATCTGATCTCCGATGCGACCGGAGAGACGCTGATTACGGTCGCGCGCGCGGCAGCAGCGCAATACGCGAAGGTTACGCCGGTCGAACATGTGCATCCGTTGGTGCGATCGCAAAAGCAGCTCGAACGGGTGCTTGCCGAAGTCGAGAGCTCGCCCGGCATCGTTCTCTATACGCTGCTGCAGGAGAATCTGGTTGATCGGTTGGAACAGCGGTGCCGGGAGCTTGGTCTGCCCTGCCTGTCGATCCTCGGGCCGGTCCTCCACCTCTTCCAGGCGTATCTCGGCGCCGAGTCGACGCACAAGGTCGGCGCACAGCACACGCTCAATGCTGAATATTTTCGGCGCATCGACGCGGTCAATTACACGATGCTGCATGACGACGGGCAGGCGACCGATGATCTCGAAGAGGCCGACGTCTTGCTCGTCGGCGTGTCGCGAACGTCGAAGACACCAACCTCGATCTATCTTGCCAATCGCGGCGTCAAGACAGCGAACGTGCCGCTGGTGCCGGGCGTGCCGCTGCCGCCTGCAATCGAGCAGCTCAAGCATCCGCTGATCGTCGGCTTGTATGCGTCGCCCGAGCGGGTCGTGCAGATCAGGCAGAACCGACTCCTCAGCCTCAAGGCGCACCGCGATGACGATAAATACATCGACCGCGAGGCCGTGGCGCACGAAATCGCCGCCTCGCGGCGTCTCTGCGAGAGGCACAATTGGCCGCTGATCGACGTCACGCGGCGCTCGATCGAGGAGACCGCGGCGGCGGTGCTGGCGCTTCTCGGCGAGCGGCGCCGACACATGGCTTCGTGACTGATGTCGCTTTGGCTTGCCGCCGATCCGCTGGTGCTGGCCTCGGGGAGTGCCGTGCGACGAGCGCTGCTCGAAGCCGCCGGTGTTCCGACCGAGGTTCATCCGGCCGGCCTCGACGAGCGCAGCCTGGAGACGAACGCATCCTCAGCGGCGCCGGGCGCGGTCGCGCAAATGCTCGCGCGGGAAAAGGCTACCGCTGTGGCTCGAATATACCGCGGCCGGCTGGTTCTCGGCGCCGATCAGACCTTGGCGCTCGGCGCCGAGCGCGTTGCCAAGGCCGGCGATCGGGCGGCTGCGCGGGCGCAGCTTCGCGCCCTTTCCGGCCGCACCCATGAACTTCATTCGGCGATCGTATTCGTTGAGGATGCGACGGTGCTGTTCGAGCACGTTGAATCGGCGCGACTGACCATGCGCGCGTTCTCCGATCGGTTTCTCGATCGCTATCTCGGTGCCGCCGGCAGCACAGCGACCGAAAGCGTCGGCGCCTATCAGGTCGAAGGCCCCGGCATCCAGCTTTTCGAGCGAGTCGACGGCGACTATTTTACCATCCTCGGTTTGCCGCTGCTGGCGGCGCTCGATTTCCTGCGGCGACGGGGGTGCCTTCTCGCATGAAGAGCGAGCGCCCCTTCGTGCTTTGCCTGACCGGCTCGCTCGGCATGGGCAAGTCGACGGCGGCTAAGTTCTTCGCCGAGGCCGGTGTGCCGGTTCACGATTCCGATGCGGTCGTGCACGCCCTTTACGAGGGCGAAGCCGTCGCCGCGATCGAGCAGGCGTTCCCGGGCGCAACCGCCGGCGGCAGAGTCGAGCGCGCCAAGCTCGCGGCGATGGTGGTCGGAGATGACGCGGCGCTCACGCGGCTCGAAGCGATCGTGCACCCGCTGGTCAGTGCCGCAAGAGACGCCTTCCTGGCCGACGCGCAGGCCCGCGGTGCGACCGTCGTTGTGCTCGATATTCCGCTTCTGTTCGAGACTGGCGCCGAGCGGCAATGCGATGCCGTGGTGGTGGTTTCGGCGCCCGCCGAAGTGCAACGCCGGCGTGCGTTGCAGCGGCCGGGAATGACCGAGGACAAATTCGCCGCGCTCGTTGCCAAGCAGCTGCCGGATGCGGAAAAACGCCGGCGCGCCGACTTTATCGTGGATAGTTCGCAGGGCTTCGATCACGCCCGCGCCCAGGTGCGCGACATTATCCGGCTTGTGAATAGAATGCGTCGCGGCAATGGTGATTCGTGAAGGACTGCCGGGGCTCCTCTTCTGGCAGCGGCCCGCAGCGGGCGAAGCCGACGCCGATGTGACGGTTGCATGCGCGAGATTGTGCTCGATACCGAAACCACCGGTCTTGATCCTTTTGCCGGCCATCGCTTGGTCGAGATCGGCTGTGTCGAGCTGATCAACCGCATCCCGTCGGGCCAGACATTCCACCGCTATCTCAATCCCGAGCGCAGCATGCCGGCGGAGGCGTTCGCGATCCACGGCCTCGATGATCAATTTCTCAAGGACAAGCTGTTTTTCACCGAGGTGGTCGACGACCTCATCGCCTTCCTCGGCGACGCGCCGCTTGTCATCCACAACGCCGCCTTCGATATCGCCTTCCTCAACGCCGAATTCGAGCGCGTGGGTCGGCCGCCGATCGCGCGCGAGCGGATGATCGACACCCTGCTGATCGCCCGCCGCAAGCATCCCGGTGCGCCCAATCGGCTCGACGATTTGTGCGCGCGCTACGCCATCGATTCCTCCCGCCGCACCAAGCACGGCGCGTTGCTCGACGCCGAACTGCTCGCCGAGGTCTACGTCGAATTGATCGGCGCACGCCAAGCGCAACTAGTTCTCGCGCAGGCGGTCATGTCGGGCCAAGCGTCCGGCGAGCCGATCATCGTGCGCATGCGTCCTGTTCCGCTGCTCGCGCGCGTTACCGCCGAGGAACGCGCGGCGCACCGCCGGTTCATCGCCAGCCTGGGCGAGAGCGCGATCTGGCGCGACTATGTCAGTTGGGATTAAGCGGCTGCGACGGCGAAGGCTGCGCCGCCGCCATGCGCTGGCGGTAGAGACCGACAAAGTCGATCGGGTCGAGCAGCAGCGGCGGGAAGCCGCCATTTCGCACCGCCGAGGCCACGATCTCCCGCGCGAAGGGAAATAACAGACGCGGGCACTCGATCAGCACGATCGGCTGCAGACTGTCTGCCGGCACATTCTGGATGCGGAACAGGCCGGCAAAGATCAGCTCGAAGCCGAACAGTAGTATGCCTTGGGATTCCGCCTTGCCTTCCAAGCGCAGCGTCACCTCGAAGTCGGTCTCGGCCATGGGCTTGGCGTCGACATTGACTTGGATGTTGATGTTCGGCGGCGGCCCGCCCGGCGTCATCGATCGGGGGGCATTCGGATTTTCGAACGACAGGTCCTTCACGTACTGGGCAAGGACGCCGATCTGGGGCATTATTGCCTGCGGCTGCGGACCGCCGTTTGTGGGTGACATGCTCGCCTCCGGCCCGCGCGCGGGCGTCGAAGCTTGGGCTAACACAGGCGCCCCAGGCAAACAATGGCGGCCGCCGCGGGCTAGCGCGCCGGGTTTTCGGCGTGTTGCGTGACATCGTGGGTACCCGCGGCCGCACTAGTTTTGGTACATCGCGCCGTTCCTGGCGCCGAATAGGTGGTAAGGTTTCCGCGGCATCCGAGTTGGCGCGGCGGCGATGATCGTCTAAGCTTTCGCATTGGCACGCTTATCGCACGGCGCCCCCTGGATGGCTCCCTGTGCGTGCCTACATAGAGCGGGGATCAGGCCGTTTCCCCCGTGCCATGCGCCGCCCGCCAATTGCAACGCCGAGAGAATGTGAGACGTGTTCGATATTTACACCATCATCTTCCTGGCGCTCGCAGTGTTCATTTTCCTGCGGCTTCGCAGCGTGCTGGGGCAGCGCACCGGCCGCGAACGGCCGCCCTATGATCCCTATTCGACGCGCGATGCTGTGCGCAGCCCGGCGAGCGACAAGGTCGTGACCTTGCCGCCGCGTCCGGCCGAAACGGCGACGCGACCGGTCGACACCGCGCCCCCGCCGGCGGATCGCTGGAAAGGCGTCGCCGAAAGCGGCTCGAGCGTGGCGGCGGGGCTCGACGCGATCGTGGCGGCGGATCCGGCCTTCGACGCCGGGCATTTCATTACCGGCGCGCGCACGGCCTATGAGATGATCGTCACCGCCTTCGCCGAGGGCGACCGCCGGCAATTGCGCAGCCTGCTCTCGCGCGAGGTCTTCGATGGGTTCGACGCCGCGATCGCCGAGCGCGAAGGTCGCGGCGAGACTGCGGAGACGCGCTTTGTCTCGATCGACGGTTCGACGATCACCGGCGCCGAGCTGCGCGGGCGCACCGCGCAGATCATCGTTCGCTTCGTCTCCAAGCTTATTTCGGTGACGCGCGACCGGTCCGGCAGCGTGATCGAAGGCAACGCCGAAAAGGTTACCGACGTCACCGACATCTGGACCTTCGCGCGCGACGTCTCCTCGCGCGATCCCAACTGGAAAGTTGTTGCGACCGAAGCCGGACAATGAGGCCCATGGCGGCGCGTTGTCGGCTCATTCATGTGCTAGCTCTGCTCGTCGGTCTCGCCGGTGCATCGAGCGCCGCCTGCGACGCGGAGCAGAAGCCGATCAAGTTTCCAGATACGCAGTACGAGCCGGTCGAGTGGACCGACCTCGACGGCTGGACGAGCGACGATCACGCCGCGGCTTTTGCCGCCTTTCTCGCCAGTTGTCGCGCCTTGAACGGTGAGCGGCGGCCGGGCCGCGATGGGGCGGCGCTCGTCGAGGCGCTCAAGAACGTCTGCCGGCGGGGGTTCGCTGCCATTCCGCTCGAGGAGGACGGCGCGCGGAAGTTCTTCGAGGACAATTTCCGGCCGCTGCGCATCAGCAAGCTCGGCGACAGCGACGGCTTTCTCACCGGATATTACGAGCCGATCATCGATGGTTCGCGCCTGCCTACCGGCGCGTTCACCGCGCCGCTCTATCGCCGGCCACCTAATCTCGTCGTCTCCGGCCGGCGCAAGATCGGCGACCTGTTTCCCAGCAAGGGCGTGAAGGTGGGCCGTCGCGTCGGCCGGCGCAAGATCGTGCCCTTTTATACCCGCGGCGAGATCGAGGAGGGCGCGCTCGACGGCTGGCGCCTGGAAATCTGCTGGCTGCGCAATCAGCTCGACGTGCTGTTTGCCCAGATCCAGGGATCGGCCCGTATTCGACTGGAAGACGGCGCTCTCCTGCGCGTCAATTATGATTCGCATAATGGCTGGCCCTACACGCCCCTTGGCCGCGTCCTCATCGAGCGCAACCTCGTCCCCAAGGACGAGATGTCGATGCAGCGCATTCGCGAGTGGATGGAGGCGCATCCGGACGAAGCCGCGGAGGTGCGGCGGCAGAACAAATCCTATGTCTTCTTCCGCATCACCGATCTTGCGACCGAAGATGAGGCGATCGGCGGCTCCGGCGTGCCGCTGGTGCCCGGCCGTTCGATCGCGGTCGATCGTTCACTGCACGTCTACGGCACCCCGTTCTTTATCGCCGCCGACCTGCCGATCGCCAATGAAAAGGCGGCGACGAAATTTCGCCGCCTCGTCTTTGCCCAGGATACCGGCTCGGCCATCGTCGGGCCGGCGCGCGCTGACATCTATTTCGGGGCGGGCGGCGATGCCGCGCGCATTGCTGGCCGCATCCGCAATCCCGGCGCGTTTATGATGCTGCTGCCGCGCGAAATCGATCCGGTGGAAGCGGCGGCCAATACGCCGTTGCCGCCGGAGCGGCCGAACGCGCTTGCGCAGATCAACGTCGGCACCATGATCGATCCTACCGCCGAAGAGGTGCCGGTGCCCGAGGCGAAGCCCGCCGTCGAGGCCCGACCGAAGCCGAAAGCGAAAGGACGCAAGCGATGAGCCGACGCCGCCAACTGAGCGAAGAAGAACGCGCGCTGTGGACGGGCGTGGTGCGGTCGATCGCGCCGTTGAGGCGCTCACGGGAACCCGCCGCGCTCTCGGCCGACGGGGACGAAGCGGGGCCCGTCGCTTCGTTCCCCGCCGGCGTCCCGCGACCGGCCGTGCCGTCTGGAAAAGCCTCCGCTCCGCTCGCGCCGCTTGGCCGGCGGCTCAAGCAGCGCGTGGCGCGCGGCCGCGAGCCGATTGACGCCCGCTTGGACCTTCACGGCCTGACGCAGCGTCAGGCGCATGCGGAGCTGTTGCGCTTCCTGCGCCAAGGCCAGGCGAACGGCGTCAGGATCGCGCTCGTCGTTACCGGCAAGGGATCGGACCGGGGCGATGCCGTGGCCGAGCGCGGCGTGCTCAGGCGACAGGTGCCGCTGTGGCTCGCGCTACCGGAGTTCCGCCCCTTTGTCGTCGGATTCGAGGACGCCCATATCGGTCATGGCGGGCAAGGCGCGCTCTATGTGCGGCTGCGACGCGGACGATAGATCCTGGAACGCAATCGCTTCAACCTGAATCGATCGCGCTCTATTTTTCCTTAGTGGAGCAAGTGGAGCATGATCTTTTCGGAAAACCGTTTCCACTTTTCCGGATCATGCTCTAGCTCCACCCGAGCGCTGGTAATCGAGACCGCCACCGTGGCTTTGCCGCAAAGAACTGTTCAGCCAATAGAGCTTTCGCCGCTACAGGATAAAGCGGCTCAAGTCGGCGTTCTTCGCGAGATCACCGACGTGCTGGTGCACATAGCCGGCGTCGATCTTCACGGTCTCGCCTGAGCGATCGGGAGCGGCAAAGGACACATCGTCGAGCACGCGCTCCATGACGGTCTGTAGCCGCCGCGCGCCAATGTTTTCCACGCTCGAATTCACCGCCACCGCCACGTCGGCGACCGCGTCGATGGCGTCCTGCGAGAACTCCAGGGTCACGCCTTCGGTCGCCATCAGCGCGATGTATTGCTTGATCAGCGACGCCTCGGGCTCGGTCAGGATGCGGCGGAAGTCGTCGCGCGTGAGCGGTTTGAGCTCGACGCGGATCGGCAGCCGGCCCTGCAGCTCCGGCAGGAGGTCGGAGGGCTTCGAGATGTGGAATGCGCCGGAGGCGATGAACAGGATATGATCGGTCTTCACCGAGCCGTGCTTGGTGGCGACCGTGGTGCCTTCGATCAGCGGCAGCAGATCGCGCTGCACACCCTCGCGCGATACGTCGGCGCCGATGCGTCCGTCGCGGGCGCAGATCTTGTCGATCTCGTCGAGAAAGACGATGCCGTTGTTCTCCACCGCCCTGATCGCCTCCTGCGTGAGCTGGTCGGAGTCGAGCAGCTTATCGGATTCCTCGTTGATCAGGATGTCATAGGAATCGCGCACGCTGACGCGGCGGGTCTTGGTGCGGCCGCCGCCGAGCTTGCCGAAGATGTCGCCGATCGAGATGGCGCCCATCTGCGCGCCGGGCATGCCGGGGATGTCGAACAGCGGCATGCCGGCCGAAGTCTGCACCTCGATCTCGATCTCCTTGTCGTCGAGCTCGCCGGCGCGCAGCCGGCGACGGAAGGTCTCCTTGGTCGAGGCGCTGGCATTGGCGCCGACCAGCGCATCGAGCACCCGATCTTCGGCGGCTTGCTGGGCCTTGGCCTGCACGTCCTTGCGTTTTCTCTCCCGCGTCAAGGCGATGGCGATCTCGACGAGGTCGCGCACGATCTGCTCGACATCGCGGCCGACATAGCCGACCTCGGTGAATTTCGTCGCCTCCACCTTAAGGAACGGGGCGCCGGCAAGCTTGGCAAGCCGGCGGGAAATTTCCGTCTTGCCGACGCCGGTCGGGCCGATCATCAGAATGTTCTTCGGCAGCACCTCCTCGCGCAGCCGCTCGTCGAGTTGCAGCCGGCGCCAGCGGTTTCTCAGCGCGATCGCCACCGCGCGCTTGGCATCGGCCTGCCCGACGATGAAGCGGTCGAGCTCGGAGACGATTTCGCGGGGGGAAAAGTCGCTCACGTCCTTAACGTTTCAATCGTTACGCTGCGGTTGGTGTAGACGCAGATATCGGCGGCGATGTCGAGGGCGCGGCGCACGATTGCCTCGGCGTCGAGCGCGCCGTCGATGAGCGCGCGGGCGGCGGCGAGCGCGTAATTGCCGCCCGAGCCGATGCCGGCGATGCCGGCTTCCGGCTCGAGTACGTCGCCCGTTCCGGTGAGCACCAAGGACACGTCCTTGTCGGCGACGATCATCATCGCTTCGAGGCGGCGCAGGTACCGGTCGGTGCGCCAATCCTTGGCCAGCTCCACCGCCGCGCGCATCAGCTGGCCGGGATATTGCTCGAGCTTCGCTTCCAGCCGCTCGAACAGCGTGAAGGCGTCGGCCGTGGCGCCGGCAAAGCCGCCGATCACCTCGCCCTTGCCGAGCCGGCGCACCTTCTTGGCGTTGGCCTTGACGATGGTCTGGCCGATCGAGACCTGACCGTCACCGCCCACGGCGACCAGCCCGCCCTTGCGCACGGTGAGGATGGTGGTGCCGTGCCAGAAGCGGGATTGGGCGGATTCGGGGACTTGCATGCGCTGGAAAACCTTCGTTCGAAGCATGACTTAGGAATTAGCGGCCGGCAATGCAAATGCGCTCGGCAAGGAATTGGCGCCGCCGACAAAGCCCTGATAAAAGGCGCGCGTCGCGCGCCCCGGAGATGCACGAATGCGCAAGGCGACCGTGAAACGGACGACCAAGGAAACCGACGTCGAGGTCTTAATCGATCTCGACGGCGAAGGCCGCGCCTCGATCGCGACGGGCATCGGCTTCCTCGACCACATGCTCGATCTCCTGGCTCGCCACTCGCGCATCGATATCAGCGTCAAGGCCAAGGGCGACCTGCATATCGATCATCACCACACCACCGAGGATGTCGGCATTGCGCTCGGTCAGGCGGTCAAGCAGGCGCTCGGCGACATGAGGGGCATCGCCCGCTATGCCGACGTCCATGTACCGATGGACGAGGCGCTCACGCGCGTGGCGGTCGACATTTCCGGCCGGCCATTCCTGGTGTTCAACGTCGCGTTCGGGCGCGACAAGGTGGGGCCGTTCGACACCGAGCTGGTGCAGGAATGGTTCCAGGCCTTCGCCATGAACGCGGCGGTCACGCTCCATGTCGGCACCCTCTATGGCAGCAACGACCATCACATTGCCGAGTCATGCTTCAAGGGCCTGGCGCGGGCGTTGCGCACGGCGGTCGCCATCGATCCGCGCGCGGCGCACGAGGTGCCCTCGACCAAGGGTACGCTCGGCGGGTGACGCGCTGCCCTCGCCACGAGCCGACGGAGTGGAAATCGGTCATACGTTGAAGTTGGAATAGGACATGTCTGTCTTCTACACCGTGCACGCGCCGCCGCTGCGGGGCGCGGACGCTTCGCCCGATCCGGAACGTTTCGTGTTCGTCCGCGAAGGTTTCTATCTGTGGGCGTTTCTGGCCGCGGCTCTATGGATGCTGTGGCACCAGATGTGGTTGGTGCTGCTGGTCTATGTTGTCGTGGCGGTGGGGCTCGATGCGGCTCTGCATTACGCCGGTGCTCCTGAATACGTCATTGTTGTTGTCTGGCTGCTCATATCGCTGTTGATCGGCATCGAAGCGGCGACGCTGCGGCGGTTCACGCTGGCGCGCCGCGGCTGGAAAAATGTCGGTGTTGTCGGCGGTCATGATCGTGAAGACGCCGAGCGGCGTTTCTTTGCCGCCTGGGTGCGCGAGGCGACGGCAAAGCGTCCCGAGAAGTCCACCATGGCGTCCGCTCCGCCGCCGCCAGTGCCGTGCCTACCGGAATCGGCCGCGGTGATCGGGCTCTTTCCCGAACCGGGAGCAAGCCGGTGAGCATCGCCATCGTCGATTACGGTTCCGGCAATCTGCACTCGGCCGCCAAGGCGTTCGAGCGCGCGGCGCATGACGCGGGCCTCGAGCAGCCGGTCGTGGTGACGCGCGATCCGGCCGCGGTGGCCGGCGCCGACCGGGTGGTGCTGCCCGGCGTGGGTGCCTTCGCCGACTGCCGGCGCGGCCTCGATGCCGTGGACGGCATGGTCGCGGCGCTTGAGGAGGCGGTGCGGGAAAGAGGCCGGCCGTTCTTCGGCATCTGCGTCGGCATGCAACTCCTCGCCGAGCGCGGACGCGAATATGAAGTAACGGAAGGGCTGGGCTGGATCGCCGGCGAGGTCGATCGCATCACGCCGACTGATCCGCGCCTGAAAATTCCGCATATGGGCTGGAACACGCTCAACGTCGCGCGCGCGCATCCGCTGCTCGACGGCCTGACGCTCGGACCGGAGGGTCTGCACGCCTATTTCGTGCATTCCTATCAGCTCAAGCCCGCGCGCCGCGCCGATCTCGTGGCCGAAGCCGATTACGGCGGTGCCGTCACCGCGATCGTCGGGCGCGACAACATCGTCGGCACGCAATTTCACCCCGAGAAGAGCCAAAAACTCGGCCTGGCGCTGATCGCGAATTTCCTGAAGTGGAAGCCGTGATCCTCTTCCCCGCGATTGATCTCAAGGAGGGGCTCGCCGTCCGCCTGCAACAGGGCGATATGGCGCGCGCGACGGTCTTTCATCGCGACCCGGCCGAGCAGGCGCGGATCTTCGCGGCGCAGGGCTTTGTCTACCTCCACCTCGTGGACCTCGACGGAGCCTTCGCCGGCAAGCCGATGAACGCGGTGGCCGTCGAGCGCATCCTTGCCGCGGTGAGCATTCCGCTGCAGCTCGGCGGCGGCATCCGCGACCGCGCGACTATTGCCGGCTGGCTCGGCAAGGGCGTCACGCGCGTCATTATCGGCACGGCGGCGGTGCGCGATGCGGCGCTGGTGAAGGAGGCAGCGAAGGAATTTCCCGGCCGTATCGCGGTCGGCCTCGACGCGCGCGACGGCAAGGTCGCCATCGAAGGCTGGGCGGAACGCTCCGAACTTTCCGCTCTCGACATCGCCCGGCGTTTCGAGGATGCCGGCGTCGCCGCGATCATCTACACGGATGTGGCGCGCGACGGCATGCTCACGGGTCTCAACCTCGACGCCACGATCGCGCTTGCCGATGCGGTCTCGATCCCGGTCATCGCCTCGGGCGGGCTGGCCTCGATCGAGGATGTGCGCGCCCTTTTGGCGCCGCGGGCAGGAAAGCTTGCGGGCGCCATCGTCGGCCGCGCCCTCTATGACGGAAGGCTTGACGCCGCGGAAGCATTGAAGCTGATCCATGCGGCGCGGGCGGCCTAGAGATGTTCAAGGTTCGTGTCATTCCCTGCCTCGATGTGAAGGACGGCCGCGTCGTCAAGGGCGTCAATTTCGTCAATTTGCGCGACGCCGGCGATCCGGTCGCGGCGGCGATCGCCTATGACGAAGCGGGCGCCGATGAGCTCACCTTCCTCGATATCACCGCGAGCCACGAGGATCGCGGCATCATGCTCGACGTGGTGCGGCGGACCGCCGAGGCCTGCTTCATGCCGCTCACGGTCGGTGGCGGCGTGCGCACCATCGAGGACATCCGCGCATTGCTGTCATCCGGCGCCGACAAGGTCTCGATCAATACCGCGGCGGTCCAACGCCGTGCCTTCGTCAAGGAGGCGGCGAAGAAGTTCGGCGATCAGTGCATCGTGGTCGCCATCGACGCCAAGAAGATATCGAATGCCGGTGAGGCGGACCGCTGGGAAATCTTCACCCATGGCGGACGCAAACCGACCGGAATCGACGTGGTCGGCTATGCGCGCGAGGTGGTCGCGCTCGGCGCCGGCGAAATCCTGCTCACCTCCATGGACCGCGACGGCACGCGGCAAGGCTTCGACATTGCGCTCACGCGCGCGGTCGCCGACAGCGTGTCGGTGCCGGTCATCGCCTCGGGCGGCGTCGGCACGCTCGACCATTTGGTCGAGGGAATCCGCGACGGCCATGCCAGCGCCGTGCTCGCCGCCTCGATCTTCCATTTCGGCGAGCATTCGGTGCGCGAGGCCAAGCAGTATATGGCGCGTGCCGGCCTTCCCATGCGGCTCGATCCTTAGCGGCGAGGCATGATCTTTCGGAAAACGGCTTCCGACGTTTCCCGATTGTGCTCCAAGAAACATTTCGAAGAAAATCTAGCGGCCGTCTTTCGCCCAAACGAGCGCCCGCTCCAGCCGATCGTTGCCCCAGAACAGCTCGCCGTCGGTGGTCGTGAATGTCGGCGCGCCGAACACGCCGAGGCGCTGCGCTTCCTCGGTCTGCGCCCGCAGCCGCGCTTTGTTGTCGTCCGATTGCGCGGCCGCCATCGCCGTCGCCGGTTCGATCTTGAGTTGCGAAAGAATTGCGCCGATGGTCTGCGGGTCATCGATGCGCTTGCCGTCGGCGAATTCCGCCCGATAGACGGCGCGGCAAAAATCCTCGCCCCAGGCCTGGTCAAGCCCCACCAGCGCCACGCGCGCGGCAAGCAGGCTGTTCTGCGGGAACGGCTCGGGACGACGCAAGGGCAGGGACAAGTCCGCGCAAATCCGTTCGAGATCGCGCCACATATTGCGACCCTTGGCGGGGAAAAGATTAAACGGCGAGGTGTTCCAGCCCTGCGCCATGAAGATCGGCCCGAGCAGGAATGGCCGGAATTTGACGTCTATGCCCGCCGCGCCGGCCAGTCCGCTGATGCGCATGGCCGCCGGATAGGAATAGGTCGAGGCGAAATCGAACCAGAAATCGAGGGCAGGGGCAGCCATCGCGGTCTCCTGGAGCCGGGAGCATCCCGGCGAGGCTTTGATCGGAAATGACCTCCATGCATACCGCCTCTCCCCGCGTGAGTGGAGAGGTGCTAAGGAGGCGCTCATGAGCCCGTTCACCCTTCGCGACCTGGAAAAACGCGTGCAGGAACGCGCCCAAGCGAGCGCGGAGGTGTCCTACACGCGCAAGCTCATCGATCGCGGTGTCGCCCATTGTGCCAAGAAGTTGGGCGAGGAGGCCGTGGAGGCGGCGATTGCCGCGCTGGGCGAGGATCGAAAAAGCATGATCGCGGAGGCCGCCGACCTGCTCTATCACCTCCTGGTCGTGCTCCACGCCCGCGGAATTACACTCGACGAAGTCGAGGCCGAGCTCGCTGCGCGCAGTCACCAGTCTGGTCTCGAGGAGAAGGCGACGCGCAAGGGCGGCTAGTGCGGTAGAATGAAGTATTTCCCATGATCCGATCGGCGAACGCGCGTGGAACGCAAAATCCAAGACCGCGTCGGGATGATATATCTGCCGGCGTTTCTGTGATTGCGATGTTCGCATGAGAAACCGCCAGCAGTTGCGAAGGCCGCAATCGGGACACTAGGGGCAATGGGAATGGAGCAGCGTACCGGGCCGGATGTTTCACCTTATCGCGTGTTCTCCCGCGCCGAGTGGGCAACGCTTCGCGCCGACACGCCGATGACGCTCGAGCCGGCGGAGATCACCCGACTGCGCTCGATGCATGACCGGCTGGACATGTCCGAGGTCGAGGAAATCTATTTGCCCCTGTCGCGACTGCTGTCGCTCTACGTGGCGGCGACGCAGCGGCTGTTTCGCGCCCAGCAAGGCTTCCTCGGCACCGAAGACGCCAAGATGCCGTACATCATCGGGGTCGGCGGCTCGGTCGCGGCCGGCAAGTCGACCACCGCGCGCGTGCTGCAGGCCCTGCTGGCGCGCTGGCCGAACGTGCCCAAGGTCGATCTCATCACCACCGACGGCTTCCTCTATCCCAATGCCGTGCTCGAGCGCGAAGGCCTGATGGAGAAAAAGGGCTTTCCCGAGAGCTACGATCTGCCGGCGCTGCTGCGCTTTCTCTCCGACATCAAGGCCGGCCGGCGGCCGGTGCGCGCGCCGGTCTACTCCCATCTGATCTACGACGTCATTCCCAACCAGTGGATCGAGATCGACCGGCCGGAGATTCTGATCGTCGAGGGCCTCAATGTCCTGCAAACCGGGCAACTGCCCAAGGACGGCAAGGCCGTTCCCTTCGTCTCCGATTTCTTCGATTTCTCGGTCTATCTCGACGCCGACGAGGGGGTGCTGCGGTCGTGGTACGTCAATCGCTTTCTCACTTTGCGCGGCACCGCCTTCGCCGATCCAAAGTCGTATTTTCACCGCTACGCGCGCCTCTCCGACAAAGAGGCGATCGCCACCGCGACCTCGATCTGGAACCGCATCAACCTCGTCAATCTGCGCGAGAACATCCTGCCGACCCGGCCGCGCGCCGATCTCATCCTGAAAAAAGCCGAAAATCACCAGGTCGACGAAGTGGCGCTGCGACGGCTGTGAGCCGTCATTTCGGCTGCGACGACGGAGACGACTTTACGCCGCCAGCGCCGAGCCATCGGCTGCCGCGAGCGCGGCGTTGAGCCGCTCGCGGTCGAGCGGCTTGACCAGGAAGCCGTCCATGCCGGCGGCGAGACAGGTGTCGCGATCCTCGGCGGAAGCGTTCGCAGTCAGCGCCAGGATCGGCGTGCGCGGCGCATCGCCCTCGGCTTCGATCGCCCTGATGCGGCGGGTCGCTTCGATGCCGTCCATGCCCGGCATGTGCAGGTCCATGAGCACGCGGTCATAAGGCGTGCCGGCCGCACGCGCGGCGAGCCAGGATTCGATCGCGGCGGCGCCGTTGGCGGCGATCATCGGGCGGTGGCCGAGCTTGACCAGAAGAGCGCGAGCGAGCAGCGCGTTGATCTCGTTATCCTCGGCGACGAGGATCGAGAGGCCGCCGCAATGCGTCTGGCTCGCCGCCGGCACGGGCTCGCTGGCGGCGGCAGGATCGAAGGCGTCGTCCGACGAAAAACGTGCGGCGAGCGAGGCGGCGCGTACCGGCTTGATCAGGTAGCCAGTGAAGCCGGCGGCCTTGAGCGCCGTAAGCTCGTTGCGCATCGCCGGAGTGACCAGGACGATCCGCCGCGGGATCGTCGCGGCGGCCATGCCGGCGAGCGCTTCGCTTGCCGGCGTGCTGGGCGCGGCGTCGACGAGCACGGCGCTCCAGGCTTGCTCGGGGATGAGGGCGCAAGCGACCTGATCGTCGGGAACGATGGTCGTGCGCGCGCCCCAGCGCTGCAGCCGCCGCGCCAACAAAGAGGCTTCGATCGCCGCCGGCGCGACAATCAGGACCTTTTCGCCGGTGAGATCGGGCACCGCGAGCGCCGGCGCGTCGCCATCATCGGCCTGCGGCAGCGGAACGCTGACGCGGAAGGTAGCGCCTTCGCCGGGCCGGCTGTCCACGGTAATCGAGCCGCCCATGCTCTCGATGATCCGTTTCGAGATGGTGAGGCCAAGGCCGCTGCCGCCGAATTTGCGCGTCGCGCCGCCATCGGCCTGTTCGAATTCGAGGAAGATCCGTGTCTGGTCTTCCGCCGCGATGCCGATGCCGGTGTCGCGGACCGAGATCGCGATCGCGCCCGGCCACGTGTCCGGCTCGACGATGATCGAGACGCCGCCCTTGTCGGTGAATTTGATGGCGTTGCCGGCGAGGTTGAACAGCACTTGCCGCAACCGCGCCGCATCGCCGATGACGCGCGCCGGCAAACGCTCGTCGACGTAGCAGCAGATTTCGAGGCCCTTCGCCTGCGCGCGGGGCCCGAGCAGCTCGACGGCTTCTTCGACGAAGGCGGCGAGCGCGAACGGCCGCGCGGAAAGATCGAGGCGGCCGGCCTCGATCTTGGAGAAATCGAGGACTTCCTCGATCAGCGACAAGAGCGTGTCTCCCGACGTCTTCACCGCCTTCAAATAAGTCGCCTGTTCGGGCGTAAGCGCGGTGTCGGCGAGGAGATCGGCCATGCCGAGAATGCCGTTGAGCGGCGTGCGGATCTCGTGCGAAACCATGGCGAGAAAGCGCGACTTGGCGCGGCTCGCCGCCTCGGCCTGGTCGCGCGCCTCGGCCAGCGCGCGCTCGGCGTTGACGCGGTCGGTCACGTCGCGGCCGACGCTTTGCGTCTCGCTGCCGCCGTCGATGCGAACGGTGACTTCGCGCCAGGCGATCCAGCGCGCGCCGTCGGGCGCGGCGATTTTCTGGTCGTGCATGCGCGTGCCGTCGGGAAGAAGACGGATCTCGCCCTGCTCCTCGACCGGGAGCGCAAAGGCGGTGGCAAGGAGGTCTTCGCGGGCGCGGCCGGCGAGCGCGCAGAAGGCGTCATTGGCATAGGTGATCGCGCCGTTGCCGTCGCGGCGCACGATCACGTCGCCCTGCGTCTCGAAAAAGCTCCGGGTGCGCTCCTGCGCTTCATTGATTTCCCAGTTGCGATCGGCCGCCTCGTCGAGACGCGCCTCGAGATCGCGCAGCTCCGTCTTCATCTGGCGGATGCGGGAAATGAGAATCCCGATGGCGCCGCAGGCGGCGCCGAACAACGCGGCGACGCCGATCGCGAACATATACGGGTCGTAATGCGCCTGCGGGGATGTCGCCCCCGACAGGAAGCCGAAGGCGACGGCAAACGACATCGAGGTGATGACGGCCGAGCGGACGATCAGGGAGAACAGCCGGCGGGACACGATCGCGGGTTTTCGCAGAATGGCGCGAGGGCGCATGGTCGCGGTCCCGCTGGGTGCGCGTGCCCGCGGCGGCCGGTCGCAGCCGCCGTGGCGCCGGTGTTATCGATGCATTGCCGCGAATTTTGGCCTATGAAACTTGCGTATCCCTTGCCGGCGGCACGGGCGATTGGAGCGAAGGTTGACGCTTTGTTAACATCGTCCCGGGCTTTTCGATGAGGGGGCCTCTATTCTGGATTTATTTGGCACGGCCGGAGAAGGCGAATGGACAAGGTCGTAAATTCGAGGCGTTCGAACGCAAAGTCTTCCGGTCCGGGGGAAGTCGTCCGGCCGACGCGCGCGCAGGCCGAGGACGCCGTGCGCACGCTCATCCGTTGGGCGGGCGACGATCCGGACCGGGAAGGACTCCTTGCCACGCCGGGTCGCGTCGTTCGCGCCTATGAGGAATGGTTCGCCGGCTACAAGGATCAGCCGCGCGACTATCTCAAGCGCACGTTTGAGGAGGCCGGCGGCTATGACGAGGTGGTGGTGCTGCGCGACATTCGCTTCGAGTCGCATTGCGAGCATCACATGGCGCCGATCATCGGGCGCGTGCATGTCGGCTACCTGCCGCGCCATCGCGTGGTCGGCATCTCGAAACTGGCGCGCCTGGTCGACGTCTATGCGCGGCGGCTGCAGATCCAGGAAAAAATGACGGCCGAGATCGCGGCGTGTCTCGATTCGGTGCTCAAGCCGCACGGCGTCGCGGTGGTTACCGAGGCGACGCATCAATGCATGACGACCCGCGGCGTGCACAAGAGCGGCGTCACCATGGTGACGAGCCGCATGCTCGGCGTTTTTCGCGATCACGCCGAGACCCGGCAGGAGTTTTTGGCCGCGATCGGCCTGCGCGGCGCCGGCGCCGTGGTCAACGGAGCGGGCTAGAGCATGATCCGGAAAAGTGGAAACCGGTTTTCCGAAAAGATCATGCTCCACTAAGAAAAAATAGAGCGCAATCGATTCAACCTGAGGCGATTGCCCTCTAAACGTCACGCCGCGCGTCTGATCTCGTCGGCGAGCGCGCGGTAGGACAGCGCTTCGGCAAGATGCACGCGGCCGACTCTTTCCGCGCCGTCGAGATCGGCAAGCGTGCGGGCGACCCGCAGCACGCGATGATAGCCGCGCGCGGAGAGCCGCATCGCGTCGGCGGCTTCGCGCAAGAGCGAAAGGCCGCTGCCGTCCGGCCGCGCCACGTCCTCGAGCACGGCGCCGGAAACCGCCGCGTTGCTGCGGACATGCGGCAGCCCGATCGCGGCGTAGCGCGAGGCCTGGCGCTCGCGCGCCAGCGCGACCCGCTCGGCGACCTCGCGGCTGCCTTCGGCCGGCGGCGGCAGAATGAGGTCGGCGGCGGTGACCGCCGGCACCTCGATGTGCAGGTCGATGCGGTCGATGAGCGGCCCGGAAATGCGCGCCTGGTAGTCGGCGGCGCAGCGCGGGTTGGGCCCGCGGCGGCAGGCGTAGCCGGGCTCGGAAGCGCGGCCGCAGCGGCACGGGTTCATTGCCGCGACCAGCATGAAGCGCGCCGGATAGGTGACGCGATGGTTGGCGCGGGCGATCGCGACCTCGCCGATTTCCAGCGGCTGGCGCAGCGAATCGAGCGCCTGCGGCTGGAATTCCGGCAGTTCGTCGAGGAAGAGGACGCCGTGATGGGCGAGCGATATTTCCCCGGGGCGCGCATGCAGGCCACCGCCGACGAGCGCCGGCATGCTGGCGGAATGGTGCGGGGCGCGGAACGGCCGCCGGTTGGTCAGGGCGCCGCCCTCGATCTCGCCGGCGACCGAGGCGACCATCGAAACTTCGAGGAGTTCGGCGGGCGCGAGCGGCGGCAGGATCGACGGCAGCCGCGCGGCGAGCATCGACTTGCCGGCACCGGGCGGCCCGACCATGAGCAGATTGTGGCCGCCTGCCGCCGCCACTTCGAGCGCGCGCTTGGCGCTCTCCTGGCCCTTGATGTCGGCGAGATCGAGCGCGGCCCCTGCGAGTTCGAGGATTTTCGGCTGCGGCCGCGACACGACCTGCGTGCCTTTGAAATGGTTGGCGAGCTGGATCAGCGAGGACGCCGCGATGATCTCGATCTCCGGGCTTGCCCACGCGGCTTCCGGTCCGCAGGCGGCCGGGCACATCAAGCCCTCGCCGCGGGCATTGGCGCCGATGGCGGCGGGCAGCACGCCGGCGACCGGCGCGATCGAGCCGTCGAGGCCAAGCTCGCCCAGGACCGCGAATCCCGATAACGCATCGTGCGGGATGGCGCCGATTGCCGCCATCAGGCCCAGCGCGATGGGCAGGTCGTAGTGGCTGCCCTCCTTGGGCAGGTCGGCGGGGGCAAGGTTGACGGTGATCCGGCGCGCCGGCAAGGCGAGGCCTGAGGCGATCATGGCGGAGCGCACGCGCTCGCGCGCTTCGGACACGGCCTTGTCGGGCAGGCCGACGATGGTGAATGCCGGCATGCCCGGCGCGACCTGAACCTGGACATCGACGGGGCGGACCTCGATGCCCTCGAACGCCACCGTGGAGACGCGCTGGACCATTGGCCGACCCTGCCCGAAAGCTTAGAGTAGCGGACCGCGCAGGAGTCGGCAAGAACATTTCGTGAACATCATTGTCGGCCGATCTGATGAACAAAATTCCATAGCATTGCCAGTGGCTTCCACTGAAAAATTTGGCTCGGTGGGGACGAAACCGCGCCCGGAGCCCGCCGACCCGCTCATTTCGCTTTCCGCTTCGCCTCGATCTTGTCCCAGATCAGCGCCGCGATGTCGGGGCCGCCGAAATTCTTCACCGCGCGGATGCCGGTCGGGGATGCCCTCTCAGGACACTTAGAACAATCGCAAAGCAAAAAGATAAGCGACTCTCGCGTACAACATCGAAAGTCAAATAACCGCGATCTCGTCTATGGATAAGCCCATCGGATCCAGATAATTTTTTGTGAACTCAAAAACCTTCTGTTCTAACTCCGTGTAAAATGGAAATTTCAGATCAATAATCGGCTGCTGAATGTTGTCCTTCCAAGGCAAAAATTTCCCATTACCATCCTTTCTTCCTATCCTTTCGAACATCTCGCGGTAGCGTCTTGGTGAAATACCACAGAAGTGAATGAACTCAACACATGGATAGCCAGAGTATCGACCGCGATCCGATCCTTCAATCATAACCGAGTCGCCATGAAGCTCGGCCGTGAGACTTTTTGGATAGGGTTCAAGAAAAACCACCCGGCGAATGCCAGCGGCAACAATGTGCTTAGCACACATATGACAAGGAAACGTAGTGCAAAACAGCGTTGCGTCGCGAACCGAGGTGCCCAACCGTGCGGCGTCACAAATCGCAGACATTTCGGCGTGTATGATACGCCCATATTCTAGCGCATCCATAAATTGCGATTTCTTAATTTCAGCGGAGGCGAGTACATCCTTTGGATTCGGCAAACCGGCAAGCTCTAATATTTCCGTCAATATTTGGGTTTTTCGCCTGTCATTGGAATCGTACTCACGAACATAATCCCGATCATCGAAGTGGCCCTTAGTATCGCACCAGTAAGTCCCGCCGCCTGCTTTGGGGACTTCGTTAGAGCCCATACTGATTATTTCTCCATCCTCGGTGAAAATCGCGGCTCCTACTTGCCTTGAAAGATCGATCGTCCGCAACGCCGCAGCCTTCGCAGCGAACATTCCATATTCATCTTTCGTCGGAGAGATTTTATTTGAACCGAAGAGTAAATCGCAAAAGCGGGCTACCTGATCTTCCACGGGATATTCATTGACATCCGAATTGATAATTATATCAGCGTCATGAAAGATAGCTGAGACTTGCTGACCGTGGGCGTCGCTAACCTCATTTTCGTCTACCTGAACAATTTCCTCCGCGTTTTTGCGATAGATGTTTGGATTTGCGATATTCACCGCCTGCGCAAAATCACGAGCCAAATAATCAACTCGCGCACCTCGGCGAGAGTAGACAGAGGCCTGAAAAAATACTCTGCCGTAAACGTGTCTAAGCAGTTCAATCTCTTCCTTGCGCTTGAACTGCTGCAAAAGGTAGACATTCCCTTCCGGCTTGCTCTTTCCCTTAGTCGTTCGGCGATTCATAATCCGAACACAAGTGGTAGCCGCCAAAATTCGATCATCATCGAAGTGCGTGCGAATCTGATCTCCGTATTTGATGTACGTAATAAATCGCTCGTACCGCGGGGACGATTGCAACGCCGCTGTCGGAGTCAGTTTAGTAGCGAACTTTTCGAATACATCCGTAACTTTAATCTCTATGACGTTATAGTCGTTATTTGCGAAATAATTCTCGAAGGCTCTGAGACTTGGGCGCAAATCCACCCCAATAGGAGCCACAAAGCCGATGAATATCTCAGGCAAATTTAGGCAATTATGCACTTGACTTAGCATCGGACCTGTGAGAAGATGGCGGCAGATAGAGGACGGCCGCCATGGACATCAACCTCACCAACCCGATCTTTCACGACGAAGCCAAGGCCACGGCCCACATGGAAGCCGACCGTTGGCCGCACGGCGTTCACTGTCCGCTTTGCGGCTCAGTCAACGTGCATCGCATGGCCGGTAAGACCCAAGCCGGGATGTTCCTGTGCAACGATTGCCGCGACAAGTTCACGGTGCGCACCGGCACCATTTTCGAGCGCAGCCATATCCCGCTGCACAAGTGGCTGATGGCGACGCACATCATGGCCGCCAGCAAGAAATCCGTGAGCGCCCTGCAACTGCAAAGGATGCTGGGGCTTGGCTCTTACCGGACCGCCTGGTTCATGTGCCACCGGGTCCGCGAGGCCATGAAACCGGCCAAGGTCGGGCCGATCGGCGGGCAAGGCCGCACGGTCGAGAGCGACGAGACCGTGATCGGCGGCAAGAAGCACAATCGCGCCTATGCCAAGACGGAACCGAAGAAACACACCGTTCTGGCGCTGGTCGATCGCGACGGCGAAAGCCGCTCGTTCCATGTTGCCAATGTCAAGGCCAAGACGCTGCGCGAAGCCATCGTCAAGACTGTCGATCGCCGGTCGCATTTCGTGACCGACGAGCTGGTCTCCTACATGCCGATCGGCCGCGAGTTTGCCGGCCACACGACCGTCAACCATTCGGACAACGAGTATGTACGCCTTGGCGGCTTCGCCCACGTCAACACGGCGGAGTGCCGCTTTAGCCTTATGAAACGGGCCGTTTTCGGCGCTCACCACTCGATCAGCGAAGCCCATCTTCCGCGCTATCTCGCGGAATGGGATTTCAAGTTCAACACCCGCGGGATGAAGGACGGGGAACGTGCGGCGCTCGCGCTCAAGGGCGCGGAGGGAAAGCGTCTCACGTACCGGCAGCCTCACAGAACCGCGCACTAAAAGGCAAAAAGCTAAGCGGTTTTTGACTTGGCGGAAGCACGCTTCCGGCCGGGACTCTTAGCCTTTTTGCCGATAGGCTTGTGCGGCTGGTGGGGGGTCGAAAGCATCCGCTTTAGCGCAGCCTCCCGGCGCTGCACCGCTTCCTGTTCGCTATAGGAACCGTCCGATGGCTGACGAGCCGGCATCTTCAGAAACCTCTGTTCCGGGCTACGATATCATGGAAGAGGTTGCGGTGCTCTCGCGCGCAATGAACGAAGGCGCGGCCTTCCTCAAGCCGGGCCTGAGCGACCTCGCCGTTGTCATTCTGGCAAGCAGCTTCCTCGAAAGAGTATTGAGGATGTCGCTGGTTGCCGCGTTTCGCAAGAATGTCATCAGCAAGAAATTGATTGCCAGCGTCTTCGAAGGCAAGGGGCCGCTCGCGACCTTCGCCTCAAAAATCGACGTAGCGGTCGGCCTAGGCCATATTGCCGACCTTCGTCATGATCTCAAGATCATCAACAGTATCCGCAACAAATTCGCTCATTCCGCAGCCGAGCTGCGCCTTAAGGACTACAGCGCGTGCCTAACCCTCCAGGCGGTCGCACCGATTCCTACCGAGGAAGGGGAATGCCCGGAAAGGCAAAAGTTCAAACAGGCGTGTGCAGCAATCATCGCCCACATCTGTGACGCAACGCTTCTAGCCGTTGCCAAAGACAGATTTATCGCGGCAAACGTCGAAGGCGTCAGGCAAGAGCACGAGGCGATGCTTAGGTCAATCCGTAGCGACGAAGCACCAAGCGAATGAGATCGCGTGCGTATTCATCCTCCGGCTCGTCGCGCGTAAATCTGAGCAGTCGAACTGCCACCTCCTCGACGAGATCGGTAGGGATGTCTGAGGGCGCGCCAGCGCCGACAGAATCGGCGCCGCCTTCGTGTATATGGGGCATGATGCTAAATCAAGTGCATAGATGCCCAAATTTATCCGTTCAAAGGGCGCCCCCATAGATTCACCTCTACTCAACACAGTGCTACTATCTTCCCCTCTATCTGAGGTGATTCGATGCCGCAAGAGTTGAGCGAGCAAGCTTCTACCACCGAGTACGCCACATCTGAGCGGGAGGAAGTCAGCCAGCTAATTCTTGCCCACCGGGCGGCCATAGACGCTTGGTATCGAGAACGGCTGCTGGCTCACAGGTTATACGTCAGCCGGCTGCTAGCCTCTAAGCAAGCCTCAGAGCAAGCCACGCCGACCTGAGTAACCGGTTACCTATCCCCGCGGTGGCTAGGAGCCGTCCCTACGGGATGGCTTCAACGGTATATCTTGACTTGTGCCTTGCGGACGGTCGCCAAGGCGAAGCCGCAAGTTCAGCCAAAAAAACTGCGGCGCCGTTAAAGGCGATCTGGCCTAATGGCGTGATGCAGTTTGCTGCTGCTGCTTCATTGCCGCGACGTCGGCAAATTGCTGACGTTGAGCTTCCGCTTGGTCCTCTGGCACCTGGACGTAGCCCTTTTCGGCCATGCAACCTTTAGCGACAGCGTCGGCGGCGTTGGCTCGGTTTTGAGCGGCAACTATCCCGGCGATGCCACCCTGCGAAACAGTGACTCCTGATAAATCGGCCTTCTCACGCTCGCCGAGGCAAATCGTCTTGTCGATTTGGAATTGCTGAGCCAGTACCGGGTCAGCCGCGGCATTTTTCCCGTCCGTGCGAACCCACACCATTTTCGGTGCGGTAGCGCACGCCGTTAGCAAAACGGCCAAAATCACGCAAATCGCACGCATTACAATCCTTTAGCTGGTTGGCATATTCGGACAACTGCGGCGAGAGAGCAATACCTAGACTAGGTGATGGTTTGCAAAAGACATCATCCCCATGAATCGGCAAGATAATCCATGAACGGAATCGCTGGCAGGCCGATGGTCTAAAATTCTAAGCATTGACAGTTGCTTATGCTGGAAGGGTTGGAGCGAAACGAAGTGGCCTCGTCTTAGCCCAAGCGCTCATTTCGCCTTCCGCTTCGCCTCGATCTTGTCCCAGATCAGCGCCGCGATGTCGGGGCCGCCGAAATTCTTCACCGCGCGGATGCCGGTCGGCGAGGTGACGTTGATCTCGGTGAGGAAGCCGTCGATCACGTCGATGCCGACGAACAGGAGGCCGCGCTGGCGCAGCGCCGGGCCGAGCCGGGTGCAGATTTCGCGCTCGCGCGCGGTGAGGTCGGTCGCCTTGGGCACGCCGCCGCGCACCATGTTGGAGCGCAAATCGTCCGGCGCCGGAATGCGGTTGATCGCACCGGCAAACTCGCCGTCGACCAGGATGATGCGCTTGTCGCCATCCTTCACCGCGGGCAGGAATTTCTGCACCACCCATGGCTCGTGGAACATCGTGGTGAAGAGGTCGTAGAGGGAGCCGAAATTGATGTCTTCGCGGCCGACGCGGAAGACCGCCTCGCCGCCCTTGCCGTAAAGCGGCTTCATGACGATGTCGCCATGCTCGGCGCGGAACGCCTTGATGGCGTCGAGATCGCGGGTGACGAGCGTCGGCGGCATCAGCTCGGGGAATTCGGTGACGAAGACCTTTTCCGGCGCGTTGCGCACATGGGCCGGATCGTTGACCACCAGCGTCTTCGGGTGGATGCGATCGAGCATGTGCGTCGTCGAGATGTAGGCGAGATCGAACGGCGGATCCTGCCGCAGCAGCACCACGTCGAAAGAGGCAAGATCGACGTGCCGCGGCTCGCCGAGCGTGAAATGGTCGCCTTCGGTATCGCGCACCTCAAGCGGCTGCACTGCGGCCGATACCTTGCCGTCGCGCAGCACCAGCCGGTCGGGCGTGTAGTAGGAGAGGGGATAGGCGCGGGCTTGCGCTTCCAGCAGCAAGGCGAAAGTCGAATCGCCGCGGATATTGATCCGCTCGATCGGGTCCATTTGCACGGCGACGTTCAGGCGCATGGTTTGATCTGCGACCGCGATATCGCAACGTCTACGCAATTTTGCCGGCAACCGCTACGGCGTTCGGGTACTCGGGCTATTCAGGGGTCTTCAGCGGCTCGCGTCGAAGGCGTTGGCGATGTGGCGCGGCATTGTGCCGGGCGCGACCAAAATAACGTCGAAGCGGATGTCACATTGCGCGTCGTCGGGATGGTGCGCGAGCCAGAGCTCGGCCGCGGCCAGGATGCGGCGCTTGGTTCGCGCGGTCACCGCCTCCGCCGCTTCCTCGGCGCGCTCGCGCGCCTTGACCTCGACGAAGACGAGAGCACGGCGGCGGCGCGCGACGATATCGATCTCGCCGAACGGCGTTTTCCAGCGCCTGGCCACGATGCGGTAGCCCTTGGCGATGAGCAACATGGCGGCGCGGCTCTCCGCCGAGAGGCCGAGGCGGAAGGCTGCGACGCGCTCCTGTCGCGGTCCGGCAGACGGTTCGATCGGCTCAGCGCGTCGCGCCATGATTGGTTTCCTCACCCGCTTGCTTCACGAGCGCCAGTGCGCGCTGATAAAGCTCCCGGCGCGGCAGCCCGGTCGCCTGCGCCACCTCGCCCACGGCATCCTTAAGCGAAACGCGGGAAAGCGCTTGCCGCAGCAATGCGTCGGCCTCGCCGACACTGGGCCGATCCGCTCGCGGTGGCGCGATGACGAGAACGATCTCGCCGCGCATTTCAGCAGCGGCACAGTCTTGCGCCAGCGTGGCAAGATCGCCGCGCCTGACTTCCTCATGCATTTTGGTGAGCTCGCGGCAAAGCGCCGCCTCGCGGCGGCCGAGCACGGTCGCCAAATCGGTTAGCGACGCTGCCATGCGCGCCCCGGTCTCGAACAGCGCCAGCGTCGCCGGTATGCGGGCAAGTTCGGCGATGCGCGCGCGGCGCGCGGCCTGTTTCGGCGGTAGAAAGCCGGCGAAGAAGAACTGATCGCTGGGCAAGCCGGCGACGGTCAGGGCCGCGAGCAGCGCCGAGGCGCCGGGAAGCGCCGTAACCCTGTGTCCCGCTTCCTGAGCGGCGCGCACCAGCTTGAAACCCGGATCGGACACGAGCGGCGTGCCGGCGTCCGACACCAGCGCGATGGCGGCGCCATCGGCGAGCCGGCGCACGAGCTTCGGCCGCGCCTGTTGCGCATTGTGGTCGTGGTAGGGCGTCAGCGGGGTGGCGATGGCGTAGCGCTCGAGCAATTTGCGCGTGACGCGCGTGTCCTCGCAGGCGATCAGGTCGGCGCCGGCAAGCGCCGCGAGCGCGCGCAGCGTGATGTCGCCGAGATTCCCGATGGGCGTCGCCACGATGTAGAGCCCCGATGCGAGCCTCGGCACGTCGACCGCATTCGCGCCAAGGATGTAACGCGGTTGCGGGCGATTCCCCCGGCCGGACGGGCTCAAAGGCGCATGGGTCATGTGTTTCATTCTAGAGCGTTCGTAGGTCAGCGCATTCGGCGTCTGATCCCAGCCGCCATGTCTTCGCGGCTCGCCTCATTCTCGTAAGTCTCGACTAACCCCATCAACAGCTTCGAGGCGACGAATGGGTGCGACACCTGGAGCGCTTGGCCCCACTTACGATACTTCTCCGCCAGCTCGCGCTCCTTGTCGCCTCCTTCACCCCCCAAGTGGACGCCGCGGGAGTTGTACACGCCTGTTTGGGCGCCCTGCATCAGTGGCTCAGACTGAATTTCCTCCATTACATCCCGTACTGGCTCGCACGGCCATACTCCGTCCTTGCCGACCGGCGCGCACGACAGCAGCTTTCCGATGCAGATGTCGGCAATGTCGGCTCGGCTGAGTTCGGTACACGACTGCCGGACAGTTGCGATCCACTTAGCAAGGCGGTCCGCCTCAAGCTCGCCAAGATCGTTGTGGCCCGGGATGTATTTGATCGCGTCCAGTAGCTTGTAGCCGCGGTCGGCCATAGTCTGGATCCGATCCAGTGGGACCTGGATCTCAGTGGGGTCGGTTGCGCCGTCCTTGCGCTTGTAAGTCCATACGATCGCCTGAACGAAAAGTTCAGGGTGCGCTTCAACGTACCGTTCGAGGTTCGGGATTCCATAGTGAGGTTGTGCACCCCAAGGTTGCGCCAGCACCTCAAGATACGCGAACTCTAGGCCGGCCTTTTGGTCGAGTGTCAACGCCGGGCTCTTATTCAAATGCTTGAACGCCTCCTCGACCCAATGGTGCTCAAGCATGTACTGGCCAAGCCTATCCTTGCCGCCTTGCGCCATCGCAGACAATACGCGGAAAAGAATCTGCGCATCGAGCTTATGTACCTTAAATTGGATGCACGAGAACGCCGCGCGGGGGCGTTCGGCCTTCAACAACCGTTCGACTCCCTCAACGGCCTCGACCTCAGAATTGTGAACCCGCTCCGGCGTCACTTCATTCCAGTATTTGGCCTGGGCGGCTTCACCTTGGGCATCGATCAGCTTCCAGGTGCTTTTGCCAAATGGCGCCAGCACAAACAGCTGCACCGTATCCTCTTCCGATAAACCTGCTGCGACTGTTTTAAGCACAGCTTCGCGCTCGTCGTCATTGGCGAGAGCACGCAGTGCACCAACGATGAGGTTCTTGAAGGAGTGGACCTCTTCCTGGCCCGCGATGATCGGCACGAGCGCGAGCCGCAGCAACTCCTGTAGTTCTTCCTTGGAAAGCGCGGTGCTGGCCGCGAGTACCCCGATGGCCCATGAAGCGTTGCCGCGTTTGGATAATTCCAAGAGCCCGCGGAGACCGCGTTGCGCCATGATTTCGCGCAACGCCTCAGTCCTCTGTTTCTTGATGCTCTCTTCACGCTTGTCGAAGTCGAACTTTTCGATGTCCTCAATCTCGTCGGCGGACTCTTCGACCCATCCATCGCGGAACAGCCAAGCGTGCTTGTTCAAGACGTCACTTGGTTCAAGCGCGGCATAGGCATCCTTACCAGCAGCCGCCAGGCTGGTCGCGTTCTTATTCCCCTTCGCGCGCAGGGCCGCGCGCCGTGACAGCGTCGAGACGCGAATTTTCTCGCGCATCGCAGCCTTGTCGGCGTCGCTGGCCTTGTTCTTCGCCCAGACTTCGACCAGCGCCCATACCCGGACTTGATCTGCGTCGCCCAGATCGAGCAGACGCTCAACCAGATCGCAGAGCATACCGAGCGAGTGGTCCCTCCAACTCAGAGCCATCTCGACCATCTCGCGCATGAACTCGATGATCGGCCCCCTCGTCGGGAAAGGTTCGCCAAATCCGTAGCCGTCCGAACGCCAGCGCGGTTTGTGGCTGTAGTTGCCGGTTTGGTAATGTCTGCCGAATTGCTGAACGCAGATCTTCCAAGCTACGTCAGGAAATTTCTCGGCCAACTTCTTCATCAAGTCGACGCGTTGCTGATGGTTTGCCGCGGTTTGCGGCATCC
This sequence comes from Xanthobacteraceae bacterium, assembly GCA_035319735.1. GTDB lineage: Bacteria > Pseudomonadota > Alphaproteobacteria > Rhizobiales > Xanthobacteraceae > BOG-931. Next base: position 36,336 of record DATHCD010000004.1, read on the forward strand.
AGGCCCGGAAAATAGATTCTAATGAGTGTGTGGGTTTGTTGACCCAATTGTCGTTGATCTCAACTTGCGCAAGGCGGCCGAGAATGAATGTGGCGCGTGGCAATGTCACCGGATTCCATGAAAGACCCTCCAAGGCCCAAAGCAATCCGGTGCGGCTGGGATGCCCAAATAAACCTGTGGTCGCCGGACGCAGCAGGCCAAGAACTGCCGGCTCCTGGGACTTGAGGTCACGCTCGAGGATCGAAAGAAATTCCTCGGGAGCCGCTTCCGCGTAGGTCGGAAGGTCGCGGTCGTTGGCCTCCAGAATTCGCGTGGTCAAAGGCGTCGGAAGCAAGTCGCGCACGACCCGCACCGCCTCAATCTCGGTGTCGACGCCGAGACGGCGTTTAAATAAATGCCCTCCGTGAACCGCCAGCAAGACTAGTGTTTCCGAAATGCCCTCGCGGAACGCGCGGGAAAACTCGCGCGTCTTTCCGTGTATGGCGGCGGCCCAGCGCTGATCCTCAGGCAGATCGAGCGCAGGATCGTCTTCGCCGAGTACCACGCGCGCCATTGAGAAATAGCGGTTCAAGTCGTCCGCCGTCACCGCGCCGGCGATGGCGTACAGTAGGTCAATCTTCGAAATCACACCTCGGTGGATGCCAATCGACCATATCGGCGCGTCGTTCAGTTGAGTCAGGTCTTGGCAAACCTTCTCAAGGTCGCCATACGGACGATCTCCGGCTAGGAGCGAAAGGCCAAGCTTGTCTGTCTCGTTCCGGCTGTCCCACGCGCCCACGAACAGGAACGGCACAAGGCCCGCCGCCGTTGCCCGGTCCGCCGCCCATTCCGGCATCCGCACCGCAGGAACTTTCGAAAGCTGTCGACGCAAAACAGTCAGCGATCGGCCGGAGGCATTTGCCAGCCGTGAGGTCTCGTCGCGGTCCTTGCCCATTTCTTCGAGCGCCTTGTTGAAAGTCTCGTAATTCGCCGGTTCGAGAACGATGTCGGGCTTGGTGGTCGCAGCATTGCGGGGATAGACGACGATGGAGTGCATCGACTTCGCATGGGGTCCGAGTTCTCGCTCGACTTCTCGCGTGAAAACGACCGGGATGAAGGTCTGCGCAGCCGCCGCCAGGTGCGGCAAAACACCCGGCTTGTCGAACACCAGCACGCGATCGCGGTATGAGGCCAGTTCTTCACCGCCCCGCTCGCCAAACAGTTGGGCGAGGAAGGCCAGCGCCTCTTCAGTCGAATCCGCAGTGATCAGGATCGGCCCTTCGGAAAGCTTGGAAAGGCGCGAGAGCATGGTGCGTTTGGTCGCTTCGATGGCCGAGTTGAACAGCGCACCGGTCAACGGTGGTGTCGCGACGTTGGACCAGTCCGCCCAGCACTTATCGAGCGAACGAACATCTAGCGCGGGGATGCGTCTTTCGTTTGCGAACCAAGCTTGCCCGGGCAGCGACTGCTCAAGCCATTGTTCAAGGTCACTCGCGTCATAGGCGCGAACGTCCTTCCAAAGTTCCTTTGCTTTCTTGGCGGTAACCCAGGCGGCTTTTCCAGCCCAACGGCGCGGAGTAACGAAAACAAACGTCGTCTCTGCGCGCTCCTTCTTTCCAACCGCCTTTACGCTCTTATCGAAATCGCCGTCGGCCTTTGCTTTAGGGTCGTCATTGCTGCCGAACTCCCAACCGGAGCGCCCGGCAGGTACCCACGGCGTCCCTTCGCCTGCCTCAGCGAATCCGTCCCATCCCGGACGCTCGGCATCGTCGTTGCCGGGAAAGTCCACCTTCGTAAGTCCGCTGCCGGTCGAGTGCACCAATGTGCGCAAGAAAACCGCCAGACGGCTGCGCGCCGGAATGTTGTGTGAAGCCCACCCTTCAATGTCGTTGGCCTTAATTGCCAAGAACGGCGGCACATATGCCTTGGTGTTGGAGGGCGCCGCTTTCTCTCTGGCTTGCGCCGCCTCGTAGCGGGCCTGCATCTCCATCAGGTCTTTGACCGTGTACTTCTTAAATGCCTTTTCCAGGCGCATAGCCATTTGTTCGGACAACGCGGCGTTGCCGTTGAGCAGGTTTGACAAGGCTGGGCGGCCTACGCCCATGAGTTGGGCGGCCTTGGTGACCGACATCCCGGCAGGGATGACTTCGGCCTTGATGCGAACCCCCGGATGGAGGATTTCGCTAACCGCAGACATTGAGTTCTCCGTAAGTTCTCCTACATAAGAGCACCGCCACGCATGCCGTCGCCTGGCCAAGATTTGAGTCATGCGTGGCGGCTCACGCCTCCACACTGAAGAGGCAGCGCGCACCCGCCGGACGCGCCATTGCCAGGTCACGGCGACGGGGCTTGCCCCCATACGAGCGGGGGTAGTTTTCTATGCACGCCGCGGAAATCCGATTTGAGGGCTCCGCGGCCGCACTGGTTGGCCGTAATGTATCCCGTTGCGCTACACATTACAAGACCGGAGCAGTTCCGCCGCGGAAACTCCGGGCGTCCTTGGGGTTTCACCCGGCCCGTACCTCAAGCGCGATGATGCAAAGATCGAGGATTCGTTATCCTTTTCACTTGGTTAACCATTCGCCGCCAGAATGACAGATTGGCGCTACTCTATTGTTTCGGCGCCAAGGCGGCCGTGAGGAGAACCGCAGTGTTCGCGGAGTTGCCGGTTCAGGGGTCGGCCGCCATGCTATCGCGGCGCCGCTTGCTCGCGGGCCTGCTGGCGGCCGCAGGCGCGCTTGTTGCCGGCTGCTCCGGAAATTCCAATTTATTCACCTCGACACCGCCGCCGCAGGCCGCGCAGGTACCGCCGCCAGGCACGACGCTCGGAACCGGCGAGGTCAAGGTCGCTCTCATCCTGCCCTTGTCGGCGGGCGGCAATGCCGGCGTTGCCGGCCAGGCGATGCGCAACGCTGCGGAAATGGCGCTCGCCGAATTCAACTCGCCGAATATCCAGCTCTTGGTGAAGGATGACGGCGGCAACGCCGAGGCGGCGCGGCAGGGCGCACAGCAGGCGCTCGACGAAGGCGCCGAGATCATCCTCGGGCCGCTCTTCGCGCAGTCGGTCAGCGTCGTCGGGCAGCTGGCGCGCGCGCGCAACATTCCGGTCGTCGCCTTTTCGACCGATGCCAATGTGGCCTCGCGCGCCGTCTATCTGCTGAGCTTCCTGCCGGAATCGGACGTCGAGCGCATCGTGCAATACGCGGTCTCGACCGGGAAGCGCTCCTACGCCGCGCTCATACCTGACAACCCCTATGGCACGGTCGTCGAAGCGGCGTTCAAACAGGACGTCGCGCGCCGCGGCGGGCAAGTGGCCGCGATCGAGCGCTATCCGCACGACAAAGCGGCCATGGCGGCTCCGGTCAAAACCATCGCGCAGATGGCGAGCCGCGCCGACGCGATTTTCATTCCCGACAGCGGCGACATCGTGCCGGACGTCGTCGGGATTCTCACGACGAACGGCGTCAACACCAGGCGAATCCAGCTCCTTGGTACCGGGCTGTGGGAGGATGACTCGCGCATCAATGCGAACGCGGCGCTTGACGGCGCCTGGTATGCGGCGCCCGATCCCGCCGGCTACCGCGCCTTTGCCGCCCGCTACCGCAGCCGCTTCCAGCAGGACCCAGGCCGCACCGCGACGCTCGCCTATGATGCGGTCGCGCTCGTCGCTGCGCTGGTCAAGACCCAGGGCCCGCAGCGATTTTCGCCGGAGGCCTTGACCAATCCGTCGGGATTTTCCGGCATCAACGGGTTGTTCCGGTTCCGCGCCGATGGCACCAACGAGCGCGGGCTCGCGGTCTTGCGCGTCACTCCCTCCGGCGGTCAAATCATCTCGCCGGCGCCGCGCAGCTTCGGCGCATCAGCAATTTAGAGCATGATCCGGAAAAGTGGAAACCGGTTTTCCGAAAAGATCATGCTCCACTAAGGAAAACTGGAGCGCAATCGCTTCAGGTTGAATCGATCGCGCTCTATTTTTCTTGCCGTGCTTCGCCGGCAACGACAGTCCCGATCACGCCGCGAGATCGGCCACCACCGCGTCAAGAACAGGAAAGCCCGGCATGCTGACGCGCAGGCGGCCGGCCGTGGTCGTCTCGAGGAGGCCATGCTCGCGCAGCGCCGCGATCCGCGCCGGATCGAGCTGGCGGCCAGCCAACGCGGCGTAACGCGCGACGTCGATGCCTTCGGCAAGCCGCAGGCCCATGAGCAAAAACTCGTCGGCTATTTCTTCGCGCGTGAGCACGTCGTCGCTGATAAGCCCGTGTCCGTTCCGCTCCACACGGGCGAGCCAGGCCTCCGGCCGCTTTTCGGTCGCCGTCGCATGTCGCGCGTCGGCGATGTCGAGGCGGCCGTGCGCGCCCGGTCCGATGCCGGCATATTCATGCGCGCGCCAGTAGATGAGATTGTGCCGGCATTCGCCGCCCGGCCGCGCATGGTTGGAAATCTCATAGGCCGGCAGGCCCCCTGCTGCGCAGATCTCCTGCGTCGTATCGTAAAGAGCGCGCGAAGTCTCCTCGTCGGGAATTGGCAGCTTGCCGGCCGCATGGAGCGCGGCGAACGGCGTGTCCGGCTCGATCGTCAGCTGATAGAGCGAGAGATGCTCGCCGGCCTCGGCGAGGGCGTGCCTGAGCTCCTCGGCCCAGTCCTGCGGCGTCTGCCGCGGCCGCGCGTAGATGAGATCGAACGAATAGCGCTCGAACACGGCGCGCGCGACGGCGACCGCGTCAAGCGCCTCGCGCGCTGAATGCAGGCGCCCGAGTTCGGCGAGCACGCGATCGTCGAGCGCCTGCACGCCAAGCGATACGCGATTGACGCCGGCGGTGCGGTAGCCGCGGAAACGCGCGGCCTCGACGCTCGTCGGATTGGCTTCGAGCGTGATCTCGGCGTCGGGCGCGATGCGCCAGTGCCGCGCCAAGGCATCGAGCACGGCAGCGACCGTCGCCGGCTGCATCAGCGATGGCGTGCCGCCGCCGAAGAAAATACTGGAGACGATGCGGCCAGGGACGCGCCCGGCGGTCGCCGCGATCTCGGCGGCAAACGCGCGCGCGAAGCGCGCTTCGTCGATGCCGGCGTGGCGGACATGGCTGTTGAAGTCGCAATAGGGACATTTCGACAGACAGAACGGCCAATGGATGTAGACGCCGAAGGCTTTCCGTTCACCGGCGGTCAAGGCAAGCCTCCGCGAGCTTGAGAAAAGCGCGGGCGCGGTGCGACAAACCGCTGCCGCGCGGGGGCAGTGCGTGTTTTTCCTCCCTCGACATTTCCCCGAAAGTGCGCACCTGATGGTCGGGGAGGAACATCGGATCGTAGCCGAAACCCTGCTCGCCCCTAGGCGGCCAGACGAGCGTGCCGCTGACGCATCCGGCGAATTCCTCCGCATGGCCGTCGGGCCAGGCGACGCACAGCGCGGAGACGAAATGCGCCTTGCGGCGCTCCGGCGTCGTCGCCCCGCGCTCGCGCAGCCTGTCCTCGATCATTCGCATGGCCCGGCCGAAATCGCGCTCCGGCCCCGCCCAGCGCGCCGATTGAATCCCGGGCGCGCCGTCGAGCGCATCGACGACAAGTCCGGAATCGTCGGCAAAGGCCGGCAGGCCGCTCGCCTTGGCCGCAGCTTCCGCCTTGATGCGCGCGTTGTCGCGGAAGGTCATTCCCGGTTCGGCCGGCTCGGCGAGGGCGAGTTCTCCGGCCGAAATGGCCTCGACGCCATAGGCTGCCAGGAGTTCGCGCATCTCGGCGAGCTTGCCGGGATTATGCGTCGCGATCACGAGGCGGCCGGCAAGCGGACGATGGAAGACGGACGATTGCGCGCGGTTTTCGATCGATGAGCTGTTCGCCGGCGTTCCACTGTCGCTCATCTGTTGTCCGTTATCCGTCCTCACATCACCGCCATTTTCTGCAGGTCGATGAGCTTCGCCACGCCCTTGCGCGCGAGCGCAAGCAGCGTTGCCAGCTGCTCTTCCGAGAACGGCAATTTTTCCGCGGTGGCCTGAACCTCGACGATGTTGCCGGAGCCGGTCAGGACGAAATTGGCATCGGTCTCGGCCTGCGAATCCTCGGCGTAATCGAGGTCGAGCACGGCGACGCCCGAGCACACGCCGCAGGAGATCGCCGCGATATGGTCGCGTAGCACCTCCTGCTCGATCATTTGCCGCGCCTTCATCCAGGCGAGGCAGTCGAAGAGCGCGATCCAGGCGCCGGTGATCGAGGCGGTGCGGGTTCCGCCGTCGGCCTGGATGACGTCGCAGTCGATGGTGATCTGGCGCTCGCCGAGCGCCTTGAGATCGGCAACCGAGCGCAGGCTGCGCCCGATCAGGCGCTGGATTTCGACGGTGCGTCCGTTCTGCTTGCCGGTCGCGGCCTCGCGGCGCGTGCGCTCGAGCGTCGCGCGCGGCAGCATGCCATATTCGGCGGTGATCCAGCCACGCGCCTGCCCCTTGAGCCAGGGCGGCAGGCGGTCCTCGAGCGTCGCCGTGACCAGCACATGGGTATCGCCGAACCTCACGAAACATGAGCCTTCCGCGAATTTCACCACGCCGCGCTCGAGCGAGATCGGGCGCAATTCGTCGGGCTGTCGGCGGCTCGGCCGCATGCCGTTCTCCCGATGGCGGCGCGCCGCGCCGCACGGAGCCAAGCTGATCGTGCCCAGTCTTGTAGGGGCGGGAGCAAGGACCGACAAGGGTGCAGCCGGTCGGGCAATCGGGGGAGGGAGCGCTGATTGCCTGCGAGCACATCTTGCCGCTAGGCTCGGCTTGAAAGACGCGCTCAAGTAGACAAATCTGGCGCGAGCGCGAGGAGATGCAATTTTGGCAAGCCATGATCTTCCGCTGGTCGCGAGCCAGCCGAGCCTTGCTCAGCTCAACGAGCGCTCGCGCGAGATCTTTCGCCAGATCGTCGAAAGCTATCTCGCGACCGGCGAGCCCGTCGGCTCGCGCAATCTGTCGCGAATTCTGCCCATGACCTTGTCGCCGGCATCGGTGCGCAACGTCATGTCGGACCTCGAACAGCTCGGCCTCGTCTACGCGCCGCACACCTCCGCCGGCCGGCTGCCGACCGAGATCGGACTACGATTCTTTGTCGATGCCCTGATGCAGGTCGGCGACCTGACCGAGGATGACCGCAAGGCGATCGAGGCGCAGGTCGCGGGCCACGCGAAGTCGGTTGAAGCGGTGCTGACCGAGGCCTCCGGTCTTCTCTCGGGCTTGAGCCGCGCCGCCGGCGTCGTGCTGACCGCCAAGTCGAACCAGCGGCTCAAGCATGTGGAATTCGTGCGGCTCGAGCCTGAGCGCGCACTGGCCATACTGGTCGCCGAGGATGGCCAGATCGAAAACCGGGTGCTCAACGTCCCGGTCGGCCTGCCGACCTCGGCGCTGATCGAAGCCGCCAATTTTCTTAACGCCCGCATCCGTGGCCGCACGCTTGCCGAGGCCAAGGCCGAGATCGAGCAGCGGCTCGAGGAGGGCCAGGCCGAACTCGATCAGCTCACGCAGAAGATCATCGCCGCCGGTCTCGCCGGCTGGTCGGGCGGAGAGAGCGACGAGCGCAAGCTGATCGTGCGCGGCCAGGCGCATCTGCTCGAGGACCTCAAGGCAATCGCCGACCTCGAGCGGGTGCGGCTGTTGTTCGACGATCTCGAGACCCGCCGTGACGTGATCGATTTACTCGGCCGGGCCGAGCAGGCCGAGGGCGTGCGCATCTTCATCGGCTCGGAGAACAAACTGTTCTCGCTTTCCGGCTCCTCCACGATCGTGGCGCCGTATCACGATGCGTCTGGCCACATCGTCGGCGTGCTGGGCGTGATCGGCCCGACCCGGCTCAATTACGCCCGCATCGTCCCCATGGTGGACTATACGGCCAAGGTGGTGAGCAAGCTGCTCGCCGGCTGATGTCCGGCGGCTTCGTGCCGGCGTCCTTGCGTCGAGACCCGCGCCATGCGCATCCTCTGCGCGCTTGATTTTTCCCGGATGAACCCTGATATGCCGGTCAACGAGACGATGGGTATGGACATGACGAAACAGACCGCTCGCACCGAGGACGCAGCGGCCCCGCCCGACGCTTCCTCATCGAACGACCCTCCGGCCGGGGCACCGGCCGAGCAGCCCGATCCGGCGGCGGTGGCCGCGGACCTCAAGGACAAGCTGCTGCGCGTCTTGGCGGAGATGGAAAATCTGCGCAAGCGCACCGAGCGCGAAATCACCGATGCCCGCATCTACGGCGTTTCCGCGTTCGCGCGCGACATGCTCGCCGTGGCCGACAATATGCGACGGGCGCTCGAGGCGGTATCGCCGGAGCTGCGCGCCAGCGCCGAGCCCGGCGTGAAGGCGCTGATCGACGGCGTCGAGCTGACCGAGCGCGAGCTGTTGAAGGCGCTGGAAAAGAACGGCGTGCGCCAGTTCACGCCGCGCGGCGAGAAATTCGATCCCAACGTCCACCAGGCCATGTTCGAAGTGCCCGACCCGTCGGTGCCGGCGGGCAGCGTGGTCGAGGTGGTGCAGCCGGGCTACATGATCGGTGAGCGCGTGCTGCGCCCAGCGCTGGTCGGGGTATCGAAAGGTGGTCCGAAATCCGCACCTACGCCGCCGGCGGTCAACGACAACGCCACGGCTCCCATTCAACAGTCCTGATTCTCATTTCAACTCGATGCTGTCGCGGACCGCGCGCAGGCGCGCGAGCACCTTCGTCCAAACATCGGCGCGCACGACGCCGACCATCTGCAGAAATCCGCCGCTGCCGAAGCGCAGCCACTGCACGACCATGACGTCGGCTCCGGTACGCGCGTCCTTGGCTTCCGCCATGGTCTGATATCCGGACTGGCCGCTGATGCGCAGCGGCTCGGACATGGTGATGCGGATATTCCTGATCCCCCCGATCTCGTTGAAAGACAGACGGGCGAAAGTCGCATGCTCACTCGCTTCGGCAGGACCGCCGGGGACGGCGGCGATCAGGAAACGCGCATCGAGGCTGAGGTCGCCTGCCGGTGCCGGCGTGGAGGCGTCCTTCGCGGCTTCGCTGGAGACGTCGCTCAACACAAGAGCGCGGCCCGGGAGGACGGCGTCGATGTGGAATCCGGCGAGATCTCCGACGGCAAACGGCAACAGGCCGAGCTGCTCGTTCTCCGGCACCGTCGGTCGCATCGACAGGGTCGCGAGTGCTGCGCGCACCACGCTGTCGGGATAGGCGGTGTCGTTCTCCGGGATCTGGACGCTGACCAGCGCGGTAAAGTCGCCGGCCGCCGCTACCAAGAGCCACTTGCGATAACGTTCCTTGTCCGCGACCTGTCGGCCGGTAAAAAGAAAGGCCTTGCCGATGCGAAGCTGCATCGATTCGCGTTTTTCCAGGGTGAGGCCCTGCTTGCGCAACTCGGCGACGTCGAGGGTCTTCTCGAGCTGGGAATAGGCGGCGGCCGGCAATGTCGCGATCAGGATCGCGGCATTCTTGTCCGGGTCCGTGAAGCCGGCAAACGCGTTGCTTGCCACCATGCCGGTCGGCGGGACAAGCCCGATGCGGGAGCCGGGAGGAAACACCGGATCGGCCGCCCATGCCGGGACGGCAAGGACCATCAGGACGAATCCGACGAGAAGGCCGCAGGCCTTGACCAAACCGAGTTCGCCATTGCACGTCATGCATCAGCCTCTGCAGTCTGGCCGAAGCTGCGACCTTGAGGCGGCAGCGTGCGTCACTCGACGCAGCGTCAGATTGATCCGTCCTCCTTGCGGGAGCAAGGTCGAGGTCCCCGGAAAGACCCGATCGACGCCGTGAAACGCGAAACGGGCCTCGCCGCCGAGAATGACAACGTCGCCGGAGCTGAGGCGGAAGGAATGCGTGGGCTCGCTGCGGGTCAGGCCGCCGACACGGAACAGGCAGGAATCGCCGAGCGAGATTGAGACCACGGGCGCAGCGATCTCTTCCTCGTCGCGATCCTGATGCAGGCCCATTTTCGCGCTCGGGCCATAGAAGTTGATGAGACAGGCTTCCGGCGGTTCGTGATAATGGGCAAGCTCGTTCCATATGGCGATGAGCGGCGCCGGCATCGGTGGCCACCGCCGGCCGGTCTGCGGGTGGAATGCCTGATAGCGATAGCCGTTCTCGTCCGAGACCCAGCCGAGCGGTCCGCAATTCGACATGCGCACGGTGAACGGCCGGCCCGACTTCGGCATGCGCGGCGTCGCCAGCGGCGCCGTCGCCAGGACTTCGTCCACGGCGCCAAGCAGCGCCTGCTGCCGCGCGCGGTCGAGATAGCCCGGAAAAAACCGAAGACCGCTCAGCCTCGTCCCAGTCGATAAGGGCGGCGCGGCTTGCCCGGGCTCGATCGCTGCCTTCATCGGATTTTTACCACTCGCCGTCACGGTTTCCCCGCATGTCTCTGCTCTCCCCGCACGTCCGCATTGTGGCGCGAACCGCTCCTTCCGCCAAAACATCGGTGGACGATCTCTACGCCAAATTGACGGTCGCCGCCGCGGTGTTCTTCGTCATGCTCGAAATTTCCTATCTCGTGCTCGCGGGTCTGCCGCCGATCGACAAGCCCTGGGTAGACGGCACGCATTTCGTCATCGGGCGCGACTTTCTCAACACCTGGATGGGCGGCCGCTCGGTGTTCGGCGACGGTCCGGCGGCGTGGTTCGATCTGCGGGTCTACAACGCCGCGCTGCGCGAGATGTTAGGCACCGATTATCAGGAACATTATTGGTCATACCCGCCGCATGTGTTGCTGTTCACCTGGCCGTTCGGCCTCATGCCTTATTTGCCCGCCTATATCGCATGGTGCCTGACCGGCATCGCGCTCTATCTGATCGCCTGCTCCGGCGCCATCGCGCGCGACCGCCTCATGTTCCTCGCGGTCGCGCCCGGCGTGGCGGTGTGCGTCTTCTTCGGCCAAAACGGTTTCTATACCGCGGCTTTGCTGATCGGCGGTCTATTGAGCCGCGATCGCCGGCCGGTGCTTGCCGGCGCGCTGTTCGGAATCCTGACCATCAAGCCGCAAATCGGGCTGCTGTTGCCGGTGGTGCTGCTCCTTGAGCGGCGATGGGTGACGATTGCCTCGGCGCTGGCGACCGCGGCCGTGCTGGTCGCGGCGACCGCGATGCTGTTCGGCTGGGACGTGTGGATCGAGTTCTGGCAGAAGGTCGTGCCGCAGCAGCAATGGCTCACGGCGAACGGCGGCGGGTTGCTCCTGGCACAGGCGGCGTCGGTCTTCTACGGTGCGCGTCTCATGTGCCTGCCGGCCGGCATCGCCGGAGGCATGCAGGCGACGGTCGCAATCTTGGCGTTCGCAGCGCTGGTCTGGACCTATTGCAAGCGCCGCGATCCGGTGCTTTCGCTCGCACTCTTCGTCACCGCGAGCTTTCTCGTCACGCCTTATATTCTCAACTACGACATGGTGGTCTTCGGCTTCGTGGTCGCGCTCATGTACAAGCGCGCCGACAACATGGCGGCTGATCACTGGCTGCTGCTTGCGGTCTGGACGCTGCCGGTCACGATGATGATCCTCGCCGTCGGCAAGGTGCCGCTCGGGCCGATCGTGCTCATCGCGTTCGCCGCCCGGTTGGTTTGGCGGCTGGCAAGGGGCGAAAGGCCGGAAAGGCAGGCATTGCCGCAGCCGGTCGCCCCCTGATTACGCGGCGCGCGGGCCGGCAACCTTTTCCGGAACGAGGCGCACGCTGTCGAGTGCGCTGCGCGCGCCGGATTCGCCCGCCTCGTGATATTCGGCGTCCTCGTTGACGTTCCACACGTCGTAGAGCCGCGCCCCGGCGAGAATGTTCCGCGCAGCGAGCATCGCCGTCATCATCGCGTGGTCCTGGTTGTTGTATTTGTGCATGCCGTTGCGGCCGACCACGTGCAACGTCGGATAGCGGCCCTCGAGGTCGAGCCGGATGGCGGCGATGTTCTCGCGATAGCCTTCGTCATAGACCGGATAGGCTTTGGCCTGACGCACGACGCAGGCATCGATCACGTCGTCGGCGTCGACGAGGCCGATCTGCGCCGCTTCCTTCTTCGCCAGCGCGATCAGATCACGGTCCGGAGCGTTCCACAGCCCGTCGCCCTCGAAGCAGAAATATTCCAGGCCGAGGCAGCTCATGCCGGCGGGCACCATCTCCGGCGACCAGGAGCGGAAGTTCTGCACCCGACCGACCATCACGCTCGGATCGTGGATGTAGATCCAGTTGTCCGGGAAGAGTTCTTCCTCGCGCACCATCAGCGCCACGGTCAGGAAGTCGCGGTAGCGCAGCGCGCGCGCATGCAGGAGCGAGATCGGCGTCGGCTCGATCCGCTCGACGAGTTCGCGCACCGGCGCCGAGCTGATGACGTGGCGCGCCGTATAGCTTTCGCGCCCCCCGTCCGTGGTCGCCACATCGACACGCCACAGATCGTCGGCGGCGTCGAATTCGAGCGCGGCAAGCTCGCGCCCCATCAGGATGCGGCCGCCATGCGCCGCGATTTTGCGCGCCGCCGCCTCCCACATCATGCCCGGGCCTCGGCGCGGATATTGGAAGCTCTCGATCAGCGTCTTGACGGCGTCGGCGCCCGGTTTGGTTCCGGCTTTGCCGCCGAGCCGCAGCGATCGCTTGAGCCCGTTCATGACCGCTGTTGCGAGATCGAGACCCTTGATGCGCTGGGCGGCCCAATCGGCGGAAATCTCGTCGCACGACATGCCCCACACCTTCTCGGTGTAGGTCTTGAAGAAAATCCGGAACAGCCGTTCGCCGAACTGGTTGCGCACCCAGTGGTGGAAGGTCCGCGCCGGCGCGATCGGGAACGCTTTCGCATAGGCGTAGGAGAGCATGCACGCCGCGCTGTTGAGCACGCCGAGCTTGAGCAGCGCTTCGAACGCCTTGAGCGGGTAGGAGAAGAATTTGCCGTTGTAATAGATGCGCGACAGGCGCGGCCGCGCGATGAAATCGTCGGGCAGGATTTCCTGCCATAGCGCCACGACCTCCTTCGACTTGGAGAAGAAGCGGTGTCCGCCGATGTCGAAGAGGAAGCCCTTGTAGTCGACCGTGCGGCTGATGCCGCCGACATAGACCGGATCGCGCTCGATCACGAGAACCGAGCGCGCTGCCCTGGTCAGGCAATAGGCCGCGGTCAGGCCGGCGGGCCCGGCGCCGATCACCAACACCTCGGCATCGACGGTCATGGCCCGGCCTTCAGGCGCGACTCTGCGGGGCCGCGGTCCGCCGGCGCGGCCGGAAGGCGAACAAGGCCTGGCCGCTGTAGGAAACGAGCGCGCCGGCGGCGGCACCGATGAGTACGGCAAGCTGCGGCACCGCGGCAAAGACGGTGAGGACGAAGACCGCGAATACCGCGTAGCTCGTCGTCTGTGCGGAAGCGGCGACGGCGGCGTAGCGCATCGCTTCGTCGGCTTGGCGGCGGCCGCTGCGATCGAAGGTGAGGGCGCGGTTGAGCCGCCAGGTCACGAGCGTCGCAACGGCCAGCGAGCCGAGCCGTGCAAGCAGTGGGTTCGCGCCGTGTGCGATGACGAGCGTGAAGACGGCAAGGTCGGTGACGAGGCCGAGCCCGCCGACGCCGAGAAAACGCAGCGGTCGCGGCAGGATTTCGGCGAGATTGCGAACGGGATCGTGGTCGGCGACCGCATGCGCGGGCGTCGGGCCCGCCGCTGCGCCGAATTCGACGTGACTGACGCCCATGACGTCTCCACGCCGGCGGGCCGCTGGTTCTGGCGCACTCAGCAGCCGTCCGCTGGCTTGGCTCCCTTGGCCGCGTCAGGCGTGGCAGGTTTTTGTTAATGCCGGGCTAGCGCGCCGGAAGGAATTCGGGGCTCCGCGCGGCACCGTTAAGAGAAGCTCAAAGCTCTGCCGCGCGGGATGTCGGGGCCAGCGCGTCCCGCTCCGATGACGGCTTGCGCGCGGCCGGCCGTGCTTCGGTAAACTTGCCTTGCGGCCCGATCACGCTCTCCTATATGAGCCAAGGGAAATCGCCTGGAGGTCGTGCCGGGCGGCAGTGAAGCTATGAGGGGATTGGACGAGGGGCGCCTTTGGGCCTTTCCGACCTGCCGATAAAGAGAGGATTAACATCATGGCCAAGGTCATCGGTATCGATCTCGGGACCACGAATTCCTGCGTCGCCGTCATGGAAGGCAAGACGCCGAAGGTCATCGAGAACGCGGAGGGAATGCGCACCACGCCGTCGATTGTCGCCTTCACGGACGAGGGCGAGCGCCTGGTCGGCCAGCCGGGCAAGCGTCAGGCGGTCACCAATCCCGAGCGCACGATCTTTGCGGTCAAGCGCCTCATCGGCCGGCGCTACGACGATCCGATGGTGGAAAAAGACAAGAAGCTCGTTCCTTACAAGATCGTGCGCGCCTCGAACGGCGATGCCTGGGTCGAGATCGAGGGCAAGAGCTATTCGCCCTCGCAGATTTCCGCCTTCGTGCTGCAGAAGATGAGGGAGACGGCGGAAGCCTATCTCGGCAGCAAGGTCGAGCAGGCCGTGATCACCGTTCCCGCCTATTTCAACGACGCGCAGCGCCAGGCCACCAAGGACGCCGGCAAGATCGCCGGCCTGGAAGTTTTGCGCATCATCAATGAGCCGACGGCCGCTGCGCTCGCCTACGGGCTCGACAAGAACAAGACCGGTACGATCGCGGTCTACGACCTCGGCGGCGGCACGTTCGATATCTCGATTCTCGAAATCGGCGACGGTGTGTTCGAGGTGAAGTCGACCAATGGCGACACCTTCCTCGGCGGCGAAGATTTCGATATGCGGCTGGTCAATTATTTGGCCGACGAATTTCAGAAGGAGCAGGGCATCGACCTGCGCCGCGACAAGCTCGCCTTGCAGCGGCTGAAGGAGGCCGCGGAAAAGGCCAAGATCGAGCTCTCCTCCACCACCCAGACCGAGATCAACCTGCCGTTCATCACCGCCGATGCGTCGGGTCCGAAGCATCTGACGATGAAGCTCACCCGCGCGAAATTCGAGGCGCTGGTCGACGACCTGGTGCAGAAGACGATCGAGCCGTGCCGACAGGCGCTCAAGGATGCCGGGCTTTCCGCGGCCGAGATCAACGAAGTGGTCCTGGTCGGCGGCATGACGCGCATGCCGAAGGTTCAGGAGGTCGTGAAGCAATTGTTCGGCAAGGAGCCGCACAAGGGCGTCAACCCGGACGAGGTCGTGGCGGTCGGTGCCGCGATTCAGGCCGGCGTGTTGCAGGGCGACGTCAAGGATGTGCTGCTGCTCGACGTGACGCCGCTGTCGCTCGGCATCGAGACGCTGGGCGGCGTGTTCACGCGGCTCATCGATCGCAACACCACGATCCCGACCAAGAAGAGCCAAGTGTTCTCGACCGCCGAGGACGGCCAGACCGCGGTGACGATCCGCGTGTTCCAGGGCGAGCGCGAGATGGCGGCCGACAACAAGCTGCTCGGGCAGTTCGATCTCATCGGCATCCCGCCGGCGCCGCGCGGCGTGCCGCAGATCGAGGTCACCTTCGACATCGACGCCAACGGCATCGTCAACGTGTCGGCCAAGGACAAGGGCACCGGCAAGGAGCAGCAGATCCGCATCCAGGCGTCGGGCGGCCTGTCCGAGGGCGATATCCAGCGCATGGTCAAGGATGCGGAAGCGCACGCCGAGGAGGACAAGAAGCGCAAGGCGCAGGTCGAGGCGAAGAATCACGCCGAGGCTCTGGTCCACTCGACCGAGAAGACGCTCGCCGAGCACGGCTCCAAGGTCGGCGAGGCCGATCGGCGGGCGATCGAGAACGCCATGGCGGACCTCAAGGAAGCCTTGAAGGGCGACGATGCGGCCGCGATCACGGCGAAGACCAACGCGCTGGCGCAGGCCTCGATGAAGCTCGGCGAGGCGATGTACAAGCAATCGGCCGAGCAGCCGGCCGGCGCTGCCGGAGCGGGTGACGGCAAGAAAGAGGACGTCGTCGACGCGGAGTTCACCGAGGTGGACGACGACAAGAAGAACAAGAAATCGGCTTGATCCGGCGGGACGTACCATGCCGCAGCGGTCGACGAGAATGGCGCGCCTGGCAGCTGACTGGGGGCGCGCATTCCCGGTTTGGAATGGTTGGACGTCATCGGGTGGGGCGTGATGGCGAAACGCTGCTACTACGAGACCCTCTCAGTTGAACGCGCCGCCAGCGACAGCGACATCAAGGCTGCATTTCGCAAACAGGCGATGCAGTGGCATCCGGATCGCAATCCCGGGGACAAGAACGCCGAGCACCGTTTCAAGGAGGTCAACGAGGCCTACGAGGTCTTGAAAGACCCCGACAAGCGCGCGGCCTATGACCGTTTCGGCCATGCCGCATTCGAGCATGGCGCTGGGATGGGCGGGGCGCATGGTTTCGGCGCTGATTTCGGTACGGCGTTTTCCGATCTGTTCGAGGGCATTTTCGGCATGTCGAGCGGCCGCGGCCGCGGCTCCGGCCGCGAGCGCGGCGCGGATTTGCGCTACAATATGGAGATCGCGCTGCAGGAAGCCTATGCGGGCAAGACCGCGCAAATCCGCATCCCCACCTCGGTGACCTGCGAGGCCTGCTCCGGCTCAGGCGCCAAACTCGGCACCAAGCCGAAGGCCTGCCCGACCTGCGGCGGTCACGGCAAGATCCGGCACGCTCAGGGCTTCTTCACGCTCGAGCGCACCTGTCTGAACTGCCAGGGCCGCGGCCAGGTGATCGAGAGTCCGTGCGCGTTGTGCGCCGGCTCCGGCCGGGTCACGCGCGAGCGCACCCTGTCGGTGAACATTCCCCCCGGCGTCGAGGATGGCACCCGCATCCGCCTTGCCGGCGAGGGCGAAGCCGGCGTGCGCGGCGGGCCGTCGGGAGACCTCTACATCTTCCTGTCGATCGGCGCGCATCCGTTCTTTCAGCGCGAGGGCGCCGACCTGCACTGCCGCGTGCCCGTCTCCTTGGTGACGGCGGCGCTTGGCGGGGAATTCGAGGTGCCGACCATCGACGGCGGCAAGACGCGCGTCAAGGTTCCGGAAGGCACCCAGTCCGGCAAGCGCTTCCGCCTGCAGGGCAAGGGAATGCCGGTTTTGCGCGCGCGCCAGACCGGCGACATGTATGTGCAGGTCGCCGTCGAGACGCCGCAGAATCTGACCAAGAGGCAGCGCGAGCTGTTGGCCGAATTCGACCACCTGTCGTCGAAGGACACGCAGCCCGAATCGTCGGGGTTCTTCGGCAAGGTCAAGGAGTTCTTCGACGGCTTGGGCTAAAGCCCGTCCGATTTTGCCGGACGGCCCATGGTGACGGGTGGGGACGGCTGGCCTAGGCGCAATGAATGTTCTAGAACAATGGCGTATCGCGCCGCGTGTGATGCCATGTCGGTTCCGGCCCTGCAAAAATTCGAAAAACAGATCGAGCGGCAGTTCCGGCTCTTGGAGGTCAGGAGGAGCCTGATCGAGCGCAAGATCGAGCGGCAGTTCCGGCTGTTCGAACGCAAACGCGACGGTCTCGGCAAGAAGATCGAGCGGCAGATCCGGCATTTCGAGGAAAAGAAAGGCATTCGGCTCGACGACGAGGTGCGCTTCATCCGCTCCTGGTTCGAAAGGCCGCTGACCATGGGCGCGGTGACGCCGTCGGGCAAAATTCTCGCCCGCACCATGGCGCGCTATGTCGACCCGCACAGCAACGGGCCGGTGGTCGAACTCGGGCCGGGCACCGGGCCGGTCACCGAGGCGCTGGTCGAGGCCGGGGTCGCGCCTTCGCGGCTCGTGCTGGTCGAGTTCAACCCGACCTTCTGCCGGCTGCTGCGCTCGCGCTATCCCGACGCCACCGTGGTGCAGGGCGACGCCTACGGCCTGCGCCGATTGCTGGAAACCCTGCTGCTGCAACCCGCCGCCGCGGTGGTTTCGGGCCTGCCGCTCATTACCAAGCCGATCAAGATGCGCTTGCGGCTCATCCGCGACGCCTTCGACCTGATGCTGCCGGGCGCGCCCTTCGTGCAGTTCACCTATTCGGTGGCGGCGCCCTTGCCCAGGAAGCTCGGCGGCTTTTCGGTGGAGGCGTCCGAACGCGTGTGGATGAACCTGCCCCCGGCGCGCGTGTGGGTTTATCGGCGGACCTGACGGCGGCGGATGGCGGAGGACGGGCGACAGCAGACGCAATCTTGCTATTCTGTCCTCTGTCGTCTGTCCCGGCTCTTCTCTCCTGCGTCGTCCGCCGATCATGCTCGTTCCGAGAATCCTGGTCATCGCCGCCTCGCCGCGCCCGGGTTCGCACAATGCGCGGCTTGCCGCGCTCGCAGCCAAGGAACTGGCGCTCGCCGATGCCGAGGTGACGCGCATCTCGCTTGCCGACTATCCGCTGCCGCTGTTCGATGCCGAAATGGACGGCGATGCCGGTCCGCCCCGCTATGCGGTGCAGCTCAAGCAGATGCTCACCGCGCATCAGGGCGTGTTCATCGCGAGCCCCGAATACAGCGCCTCGGTGACGCCGCTCCTGAAGAATTCCATCGACTGGATTTCGCGCGTGCGCGAGCGCGGCGAGCCGCCCTATGCCGCCTTCAGGGGCCGTGTCTTTGCCATCGGCTCGGCTTCGCCGGGAGCGGCCGGCGGCCTGCGCGCGCTGATGGCTCTGCGGCAGATTCTCGAACTCGGCTGCGGCGCGCTGGTGATTCCGGAACAGCTCGCCGTGCCCCGCGCCGACCGGGCGTTCGACGACATGGACAATCTGAGGGATGAGAGCCTCGCCGCGGCGCTGAAAACGCTCGCACGCCGGCTGGTCGAGATGGCGGCCGTGATGGCGCGCGGGCTGGAGTGAAGAGACCGATGCGGATGGAGCCTCACGAGCGTCTGATCGTCGCGCTCGATCTGTCTTCGGTCGAGGCGGCGCAGGCCATGGTGGCGCGGCTCGGCGAGGAGGTGTCGTTCTACAAGATCGGCTATCAGCTCGCCTTCGCCGGTGGGCTTGCCTATGCGCAAGCACTCGCTGGCGCCGGCAAGCGCGTGTTTCTCGACCTCAAACTGCACGACATCGGCAACACGGTGGCGCAAGGCGTGAAAAGCGTAGCGCGGCTCGGCGCGAGCTTCCTCACCGTGCACGCCTATCCGCAGACCATGCGCGCGGCGGTCGAGGCGCGCGAGGGGGACTTGCGGATTCTCGCGGTCACCGTGCTCACCTCCTATAACGACGGCGACCTCGCCGCCGCTGGCTATGACTACACCGTGCAGGATCTCGCCGCCGAGCGCGCGGCGCAGGCGCGCGATATCGGCGTCGACGGCCTGGTCGCCTCGGCCGAAGAGGCACCGAACCTGCGCAGGATCGTCGGGCCGAGCATGACGCTGGTGACACCGGGCATTCGGCCGGCCGGCAGCGAGAGCGACGATCAGAAGCGCATCATGACGCCGGCGGCGGCCATTGCCGCGGGCGCCGACTATCTCGTGGTCGGTCGGCCGATCCTTGCCGCGGCCGATCCGAGGGCGGCGGCGCGGGCCATCATCGCCGAGATCGCGCAACAGGCAGCGAAGGAACCATGACATGGCCAAGGCTTACTGGATCGGGCGTGTCGACGTGCGCGACGAGGAAGGCTACAAGCCCTATGCCGCGGCCAATCCCGCCATCTTCCGCAAATATGGCGGCCGCTTCGTCGTGCGCGCGGGCAAGTACGAGTGCATGGAAGGATCGAGCCGTTCGCGCAACGTAGTGATCGAGTTTCCCGATTACGCCTCCGCGCTCGCCTGCTACCGCTCGGCGGAATATCAGGCCAACATCAAGGTGCGGCAGCCGCACGCGATCGTCGATCTCGTCATCGTCGAGGGCTATGACGGCCCGCAGCCTTGATGGTCCAGCCCCCGCTCGGGGGGAGAAAAATGACCATCGTGTTGCTGCGCTGCCGCCGCGCCGCTATACCCCGCGGCAACCCGGAGACGCGCGATGTCCGACATGCGCTTGGTGATCGCCGGCGCCGGCGGGCGCATGGGACGCACGATGATCCATGCGATCGCGGCGAGCAAAGGCGTCACGCTTGCCGGCGCGGCCGAGGCGGCGGACTCGGCGGTGATCGGCCGCGATGCCGGCGAACTCGCTGGGCTCGGGCCGAATGGCATCAAGATCGTCAGCGATGTCGCGCCGCTGCTCAAAGCGGCCGATGGCCTGATCGAGTTCACGATTCCGGCGGCCACGCTCGCTCTCGCCGAGCTCACCGCCGCCGCCGGCACCGTCCACGTCATCGGCACCACCGGCCATTCGAGCGAGGAGGAGGCCGTCATCGCCAAGGCGGCGAGCCGCGCGCGCATCGTCAAATCCGGCAATATGAGCCTTGCCGTCAATCTCCTCGCCGCTCTGGTCAAGCGCGTGGCGGAGACGCTCGACGAGGCCTACGACATCGAAATCCTGGAAATGCATCACAACAAGAAGATCGACGCGCCGTCCGGTACGGCGCTCATGCTCGGCCGCGCGGCGGCCGCCGGCCGCGGCGTCGACCTCGCCGAGCACTCGGTGCGCGGACGCGACGGCCTGACCGGCGCGCGCACCCCCGGCGACATCGGCTTTGCCGCGCTGCGCGGCGGCACCGTCGTCGGCGACCACAGCGTGATTTTTGCCGGCCCCGCCGAGCGGCTGGAGCTTACCCATCGCGCCGAGGACCGCATGATCTTCGCCCGCGGCGCGCTCCATGCGGCGCTGTGGGCGCGCGACCGAAGGCCCGGGCTTTATTCAATGGCGGATGTGCTGGGGCTGGGCGATGTCTAAGCGGTCCGCACCTTCGAGGCGTGCGCCGCACGCGGAAACCTCAGAGTGACGGACGACAAAGCAAGGAACAAACAGAATGGGCGACCGCATTCTCGTGCTCGTGCGCCACGGCGAGAGCGAGTGGAATCTGAAAAATCTCTTCACCGGCTGGCGCGACGTCGATCTGACCGAGAAGGGGATCAGGGAAGCGCGCGCGGCCGGACGCAAACTGAGCGGGCAGGGGCTGCGCTTCGACGTCGGCTTCACCTCGGCGCTTGTTCGCGCGCAGCATTCGCTCGACCTCATGCTCGAGGAGCTGGGACAGACGAATATTCCGGTGTTCAAGGATCAGGCGCTCAACGAGCGCGACTATGGCGACCTCGTCGGCCTCAATAAGGACGATGCGCGGGTCAAGTGGGGCGCCGAGCAGGTGCATCTCTGGCGGCGCTCCTACGACATCGCGCCGCCCGGCGGCGAGAGCCTCAAGGACACCGCCGCGCGCGTGCTGCCCTATTATATTCAGGACATGCTGCCGCGCGTGCTGCGTGGCGACAATGTGCTCGTTTCCGCCCACGGCAATTCGCTGCGCGCGCTGGTCATGGTGCTCGAGCGCCTGTCGCCGAAGGAGATCGTCGCGCGCGAGATTGCGACCGGGGCGCCGCTGATCTACCGGCTCAACGCCGACTCGACCGTGGCCGAACGGCGCGATGCGGCGGCCTAGAGCATGATGCGGAAAAGTGGAAACCGGTTTTCCGATAAGATCATGCTCCACTAAAGAAAACTGGAGCGCAATCGATTCAACCTGAAGGGATTGCGCTCTAAAAGGCGCCTTCCGAAACGATCATCCTTGACTGGGAGCGCGTGCTGATAAATCCGGTTCTGTAAGCGGCCCGATTAATGTCCGCTTCGCTCCAAAAGCGACCGAATTGCTGCGTTGCCGCGGATCGACGCGCGGGTATAACTACGGCTACGCAGGTTTCGCAGAACAATGCGGATTACGGCGGAGTAGTTCGGCGGCTGATGTTCGGTTGAGGTCGGGTCAATGACTAGACCACGAAGCGGTCATAGGGAACGCCGATGGCGGCCGTACCGCCCGAGCGGAATGTACGGATTTGTTCGCGCGCGACAACTCGATGGCACAATGGAAAAAGGTTCGAGGTATGGCAGCTATTGCCGGAGCGCAGCCCGAGTGACGATGGGATGGGGAACGGTCGCCGAAACGCGCTGGCCCTATCCGCTCGGCAAGGTTGTGTGGCCGCCGCCGGAGCCTCCCGGTTTAGACCGAATCGCCCGTTTCAACCGAACATTTTCCCATTGGAAGGTCAGAAACCTTGACGACCTTCGGCGTGCTATATTCTCGGGCGGCTCTTGCAATTTCTCAGTGCCGATTACGAAACAGTGGCGTACCGCTCCCGGCGGAATTATCACGTTACTTACAAGTCCTTCGGACTTTGTGGACTGGCACGCGATGGCGGCTGCCGGATACAACGATAATACCCAGCTCATAACATTCATAAACAGTTGGGGGCCGCAGTGGGGCGATAGCGGATGCGGCTATCTGCCGTACGCATATTTTGAAAAATACCGCAGTGAAGCGCTGACCGCGTTCCCGTACAAATTAAAAAATTGGTGTCCGGACAGCACAGGGGAAGGTTTTGGAATTCGAATGTCAATGTTCACTAACGCGCTAGGATATGCGGCCTGTGTAATCGATCTATGGCAGTTCGAGGAGGACATTCGGATTGGTTGGTGCCTGCTGACGTGGCGTGGCGGCGATTTCGTGGAAATCGAAGATTTCTTTATTCGACCGGGTTTTCAAATCGGTCCGCATCAAAGAGTGCTCACTGAGCAAGTCTTGGAGTTGGCCCAAGACAACGAGCTACCTTTGCGGCTGTGGATTGGTCACGCCGACATTAAGCACTATACCGCCAATTTCGCAGTGATGAACAAGTTGCTGCGAGCCATCCGATGGAAAGTCGGGCCGAGTCCCTATCCCTGGGAAGTATATGTGGCTGAGCAAGTCTGAGGCTCCAATTGCACAGTAGCAAATTTGCGCCGCTGACGTCAGCCACGAGTGGGCATCACGCCGCCGCGAGTTTTCCCGCCTCCCAGCCGAGCATGGCGCGCTTGCGGGTCAGCCCCCAGTGATAGCCGGTGAGTTCCCCCGATTTGCCGACCACGCGGTGACACGGCACCACGAAGCAGATCGGATTCTTGCCGACCGCGGCGCCGACGGCGCGGGCGGCGGCCGGCGTGCAGACCTTGCCGGCGATATCGGAATAGGTCGTCAGCCGGCCCATCGGGATCTTCAACAGCGTTTCCCAGACCCGCACTTCCCAATCGGTGCCGATCAGAATGACGCGCAGCGGCTCGCTCGGCCGCCACAGCGTCGGATCGAAGATGCGTCTGGCGAGCGCGGCGGTCCGTGACCGATCCTCGACATAGGTGGCGCGCGGCCAGCGGCTCTTCATGTCGGCGAGTGTGGCGCGCTCCTCGCCGGCATCGGCGAGCGCGAGCCCGGCAAGCCCGCGCTCCGTCGCCATGATGAGCGCGATGCCGAACGGGCAGGGGTGGAAACCGAAGTGCATGGTCAGGCCCTCGCCGCCCGACTTCCATTCGCCCGGCGACATCGCTTCATGGGTGACGAACAGATCGTGCAGGCGGCCGGGGCCGGAGAGGCCCACTTCATAGCTGGCGTCGAGCACGCTCGCCGAATCCCGCAGCAGGCGCCGGGCGCTGTCGAGCGTGAGCGCCTGCAGAAAGGCCTTCGGCGTGATTCCCGCCCAGCGGCGGAACAGATGGTGCAGTTCGGTCGGCGTGACGCCGGCCGCCTCGGCGATGGCCTCGATCTCGGGCTGCTGGCGCCAATGGCTGCGGATATGGCCGATGGCGCGGCGCACCACGTCATAATCCTCGGCCGCTGCGGCGAGCGGCGTCATGGCGGAAATGCGATCGGGCGACAGCATGGAGGCCTCCATTGTTCTGTTCCCTGTTCTGCTCTCCAATTAGGTCTCCGGCCGCAGGCAAGCCACCCGATTTCTGTCTTTGATTATCACCTCCCCACCGGGGAACAGGTAGGCTTGCGCTATTCCAGCACGGTGCGCGTCGGTCCGCGCTTGGCCTCGCTGAGCGCCGCCGAAAGCGCGCGCGCAAAACTCGCCTTCTCGCCCGGCCCCAGGAAGCCGGCAATCGACAGCCGCCGGCCGTGCGAGACCAGGAACAGGCGCTCGATGCCGAATTCTTCGTGCACGATGCGCTCGAGCCTGACCCAAAGG
Organism: Xanthobacteraceae bacterium; assembly: GCA_035319735.1. Classification (GTDB taxonomy): domain Bacteria; phylum Pseudomonadota; class Alphaproteobacteria; order Rhizobiales; family Xanthobacteraceae; genus BOG-931. The sequence goes on from DATHCD010000004.1 coordinate 60,222, forward strand.
GGGTTGAGCGTCCATTCGCGCATGCCGCCGCGATGGCTGACCTTGCGCACCGTGAGTTCCGAGGCGGTGACCGTCACCTCTTCGTAGGCCCGCGCGCTGCGGAAATTGGCGCGGAACGCCCAGTAGATCAGCAGCACTTCCAGGCCGCAAAACCCGAATATCGGCCAGGCGCCGATCAGCAGGAACAGCATTCCGCAGAGGAAGCCGATGCCGCCGACGACCAGCATGAGCACGATGAAGCCGGCGCGGTCGAGCGAACGGTGCGGCGTGATGATGGCCGAAAAGATCGTCGGTTCGGCGCCGGCGTCGTTGTCCGCACTCATGGTGCCCAGTATACGGAAAACATGACGCGAAAAACCAGCAAGCAGGGATTACCGGCTGCCCGCAGGATCAAGGCGGCGCGGGTCGAGAGCCGCAAGCCGCGAGGCAAGCTGCCGGGAAAGCCCCTCAAGACCGCCCACGGCCCATCGCCGCAATGGACAAGTGCGGAGATCGCCGAAGCGTTCCGCCGCTTCGCCGCCGCCAATCCTGCCCCGCGCGGCGAGTTGCAGCACATCAACCCGTTTACGCTCCTCGTCGCCGTGGTCCTCTCCGCGCAGGCGACCGACGCCGGCGTCAACAGGGCGACGCCGCGTCTGTTCGCGCTTGCCGATACGCCGGAGAAGATGGTCAAGCTCGGCGAAGCGCGGCTGCGGGCGCTGATCAAGACCATCGGCCTTTACCGCACCAAGGCGAAGAACCTGATCGCGCTGTCGCGCCAGCTCCTCGCCGAGCACGGCGGCAAGGTGCCGCACGACCGCGCGGCGCTCGAAGCACTGCCCGGCGTCGGCCGCAAGACCGCGAATGTGGTGCTCAACGTCGCCTTCGGCGAGCCGACCATCGCGGTCGACACCCACATCTTTCGCGTCGGCAACCGCACCGGCCTTGCTCCCGGCAGGACGCCGCTCGAGGTCGAGATGCGGCTGATGCAGGTCGTGCCCGAGCGCTACCGCCTGCACGCCCACCACTGGCTCATCCTGCACGGCCGCTACGTCTGCACCGCCCGCCGTCCGCTGTGCGAGAAATGCCTGATCGCCGATCTCTGCAAATGGCCGGGGAAGACGGTGCTGACATCGCTGCCGTTCCTCAGGTAAAGATGGCAATACACGATGCTCTGCTCGCTCAGCTCTTGCCGCGGCTGCCGTCGAGCTCCCAACCGCGGATTGCCCAGTGCGCGGTGAAATGCGCGCTGTTGGCGTGCTCCTTTTCCCGGACTTCACGGAGGATCGGCAGCACTCGGTCGGGCATCAAATTAATCAGGTAGGCTCCCGCTGAAGCCCGCACCCTGGCGTCGGGATGATCGAGAAGGACGGCGAGGACGGCTCGGCCCGAGCCTCTTGCATCCGTGCCGCTTGCATCCAAGGCATTGGCGATTTCATTCATCAGATCTACGGTCTTGTTCACGCCGTCGGTATCCGACAACTCGTCCGAGAGGGTGTGCCTCAGCTTGGCAGCGAATTCAAAACCCTGGATCAGCGATGCTGTCCGTTCGCCTTCCGGCATGGCGCCTTGACGCGCAAGCAGCGCCGTGATCGCGGCGAGCCCCCTCGCCTTGAGGGCATCGAGCTCCTTCATGATCGCGACTCCGCGCAGCAACGCCCTGCCCCGCGCTGCTTGGTTCTTGGATCCGAGCATTGCGAAAAAATCTTTGCACCACCCGTCCAGCTTCTCGCCGAGCTGCACGATCGATTGATCGATTTCCATTGGCGGCTCCAGCTGATCCACGTATCGAATATCTATTCCAGTATGTTTAAATCCCGTAGGATTTTGAGACCTTCCATGCGTTGCACGTCATAGGGCTGAGTTTGCAGCCATTGGTAGTTAGTCATGTTTGTGCCGTCCTTGCGTTCGGAATATTTTCCATTGACGGCCTCGTGCAACAATGTCGGGAGGTTAATGATGTTTTCGGTGTTGTGCAGCTGCTCCGGTGGAAGTGCTTCGTTCTCCCCGCCTTGTGTGACGATGTGATGGTACTGTCTTCCTTCGCCCGCACTGCCGAACCGCTTTGCCATCTGTAGGCTCAGCCCGATCTTGAGGAACCGGTCATAGCTCGAAAATTCCTCATACTCGCTCGATGAAACTTGAAGGTCCTCGAAGCTGTGTGGACCTTTCTCGACGAAATCGAGGGCAGCAGCGGCATCGATTGCAAGCTTCGCGAATTCGGCAATCGTCCGAGCCATGTCGACCAGCATCGCCACATCGGCCGCAAATCCAAGAAATGGTATGATATTGGTCGCGCCTTCACTGACAACGCGTAGCACAGCGAGCGCGGCGGTCCGAAGTGCACGTCGCAGGGCAATGCGCACAATGCGGTCTTTGATCTCTTGCGCGACCACGGCTTCCGATCCGTCCTTTGGACGAAATTTTCCGCCGCGTCCGCCTTCCGTTCCGGCCGGCCAACCCGGATGCTTAGGATCGTCCGGGCTCGCCTTGTGAGCCGGATCCCAATTGGCCGATTTAAGGAGGATATCCTCTGCCTCCATTTCTCTTCGCGCATCTTCGTTGGGCAGGTCGGGTATCCGCAAATGCACGGCGGCAATCTGCGCTAGGCATTGATCATTTGCATTCAGGGCAAATGCGACAGTCGCAAGCCCCGGCATAAGCCGATCCATGACCAAGGCGGACCCTGTGCCGTAGCCGCGGCTCAGCAGTCGCTCGATCTCCCTTCCTTCGCGCACGATGAAACGCTGTCCACGCCGCTCAATCAGCGGCGTGCGACCGAGGACGAGGCCGTCTTCGCTGCAGCAAAGACCAAGATTGTCCTCGCCGCCCTCGCTTAGGCGCCAGATCGGATGCATTGCCCTCTGTCTCTAAACTAGTTTCTGATACCTGTTTTGTTCTTACTTGTCCACTAAATAGTGACGAATACTTGACGGGACCCGGTGGCGGCAAGACCTCTGATATGGGCGCCATCCATAGCATTAATGCCTATAAGAGGATAGCTGCTCGATCGCCGCCTTGTCGCGGTTGTCGCGACATTCTGCTTGACGTTTGTCACCAATTCAGTTACAGATGACGGAGACGAATCTCGCTCGGTGAAGGACGCCTTCGGCCGAGGGTACTCCCGAATGCGGAGCGAGTGCGGTGCCCGCGCGCGGAAAGATACACTCCGCTCCCGGGCGGCTTCGGGCATCATGCTGGCCGGCATTAGGACCGGCCCGCG
>DATHCD010000005.1:0-2041 GCA_035319735.1 Xanthobacteraceae bacterium
CCGCGACCAGAGTGCGTTCGAAGCTAAAGCTTAGCCCCAATACGGCCGCCACACCGGCGCCGCTCGTTCTCGACGGCGAAGATTTGAAGCTTGCGTCGCTTTTGCTCGACGGCAAGCCGCTGCCGCCCGAAAACTATGTGGCGACGTCGGATCGGCTCACCATTGCGCAGCCGCCGAACCGTTCATTCGAGCTTGAAATTGAAACCATCATCGATCCCGTGGGCAACACGCAGCTCATGGGGCTTTACCGCGCCGGCGCGACCTATTGCACGCAATGCGAAGCCGAAGGCTTTCGCCGCATCACCTATTTCCTCGATCGGCCGGACGTGATGGCGGTCTACACCACGCGCATCGAAGCTGACAAACGCGAAGCGCCCGTGCTGCTGGCGAACGGCAATCTCGTTGCGCAGGGCGACGTGCCCGGCACCGGACGGCATTTTGCCGTCTGGCACGATCCGTTCAAGAAGCCCTGTTATCTCTTCGCCCTGGTCGGCGGCCAACTCGCGGGCGTGGAAGACAGCTTCACCACCATATCCGGCCGCAAGGTCGCGCTCCACATCTATGTCGAGCCCGGAAAGGAGGATCGCTGCTCCTACGCGATGGACAGCCTCAAGCGGGCGATGCGCTGGGACGAGGAAGCCTTCGGCCGCGAATACGATCTCGACATTTTCATGATCGTCGCCGTCTCCGCCTTCAACATGGGCGCGATGGAGAACAAGGGTCTCAATATCTTCAACGACAAATACGTGCTCGCCTCGCCAGCCACCGCAACCGACGGCGATTTCGCCAGCATCGAGGCGGTGATCGCCCATGAATACTTTCACAATTGGACCGGCGACCGCATCACCTGCCGCGACTGGTTCCAGCTCTGCCTGAAGGAAGGATTGACGGTCTTTCGCGACCAGGAGTTCACCTCCGACCAAAGATCCCGCCCCGTCGAGCGCATCGGCGATGCGCGTTCGCTGCGGTCGAACCAATTCATCGAAGACGCCGGGCCGCTCGCTCATCCCGTGCGCCCCGAAGTCTATCACGAGATCAACAACTTCTACACTTCGACGGTCTACGAGAAGGGCGCCGAAGTGGTGCGCATGATCAAGACGCTGCTCGGACCCGAACAGTTTCGCCAGGGCATGGACCTTTATTTCACCCGCCTCGACGGTCACGCCGCGACCGTCGAGCAATTCGTGCAGTGTTTCGCCGACGTGAGCGGGCGCGATTTTTCGCAATTCATGCGCTGGTATTCGCAGGCTGGAACGCCCGAGGTCGCGGTCACGCCGCATTATGATGCCCGCGCCAAGACCTACCGGCTCGACATCGCTCAGACCGTGCCGCCAACGCCCGGGCAGCCACACAAGGAGCCGATGGTGATCCCGCTCGCTGTGGGACTCGTAGGAAAGAACGGCGCCGATCTGCCGCTCGTAATTGGCGACAGCCCGCTTAAGCATGGCGTGCTTGAGCTGACGCGGCCAAGGCAGACCTTCGTGTTCACTGGCGTCGAGGAACAGCCAATTCCATCGATCAACCGCGACTTCTCGGCCCCCATCAAACTGTCGTTGCCGATCCAATCCGACGATCTTCGTTTTCTGGCCGCCCACGATGCCGATCCCTTCAACCGCTGGCAGGCGGTGCAGACTTTGGCGATGTCGCTGCTCAAGCAGAATGTCGCGGCGTTGCGCGCCGGCGCCCTGGCGCGCGATGACGACGGGCTGACGGCCGCGCTCGGTACGATTTTGACGGACCAAAAGCTTGAACCCGCCTTCATCGCGCTCACACTCGTGCCGCCGAGCGAAGCCGACATCGCCAGCGAAATCGGCCGCGAGGTCGACCCCGACGCTATCTTTGCGGCGCGGCGAAAACTGCGGGCGGCGATCGGCGAGCGGCACGCCGCGGCACTGGCGGAAACCTATCAGCGAATGATTACGCCAGGTCCCTACCGCCCCGACGCGCAAAGCGTCGGGCGGCGGTCGCTTCGGAACGTGTGCCTCGATCTCTTGGCGGTGTCCGAACGCACCGACGCCATTGTCCGCGCGTCCGCTCAATA
>DATHCD010000006.1:0-35152 GCA_035319735.1 Xanthobacteraceae bacterium
AGTCCGCCAAGCACTCCGGAAACAGCGTCGCTTGCCCGCGATCGATCCCCTCAACGAAGCGCCTCATCCGATCCCTCCGCAGCAGCAGAATCACACCGCAGAGTGAATCACATACAGCGCGTTTTTACACAGCCAGGGTCATCATCATCGGCTTCGTTGCCGGCATTATTGCCCGCTTTCTGGCGCCGGGCTCGAACAATCCGGCGGGCTTCATCCTCACCACGCTCCTTGGCATCGCCGGCGCCTTCATCGCCACTTTGATCGGCCAAACCATCGGCTGGTACGGGCCGAATCAAGGAGCGGGCCTCCTCGGCGCTGTGGTCGGCGCCGTCCTCGTCCTCTTCGTCTGGCACCGACTGGTTACGAATCGCGCCATTCCCGATCCCGGCCGGCGCTGGCTATAGGACGGCCCGAAGCCGTCTGCGGCTTAATGGCCTGCCGATCGGCTGCTCACGCCTGCATGGCGGGGCCCGCGCCGTTCGACCACCACCGCGCGCGCGGCACCGACGCGGCCGGCAATGGTCACCCGGCTTACATCCTTGCGCTGCCCCATGCGCAGGACCGCTCCTCTTGCCTCGTCGAGGGAGACCTCCATCAATGATGCCACGATCTCCATCTGCTCTTTGAGATCATCGGTGAGCCCTTGCGCAGCCAAGACCGCCTCCTCGATGGTCGGCGGGTCGCGCCTCACGCGCCGCCGCCCATCCTTGGTCTGCCAAACTTCGTTCATGTCCGCACCTTCATTCATCGCTATCTACTGGATATAATTATCGGCCTTTTATTGCGCTGCAGCAAGGAAAATTGTGCAGTGCATCACGAAAACATTCACACAAAGTTTAATGGGAATTTCCCGACGGAGCCGTTCGCATGGCGATGGAAGATTTCCAATCGTCGCATTAGAGCAGTGCTTCCGACACTGCTCGGTCGTGCTTGGGTCCGGTGCGCTTGCCTCCAGATCAGCGCCGTATTATCGGGAACTCCCCCCGGTAGGCTGTCAATGAGGGAGCTGAAAAATGAAACGATTGGCTTTTGCGGTCTGCGTGCTGGCACTGGGTTTCTCCGCTGCAACTCCGGCACGCGCGGATTTTGCCGTAGTCAAATTTGAATGGGGCTATTGCCGGATTTGGTGGAACAGTGCCGCCAATCCGGTCGGGACCGGATGGACCAAAGTCGCCGTCGGGTTGCCCGACCTTGGGGCGGCCTGGGCCGCACTCAACAAGGCGGTCGCGACGAAGGCCTGCAGGTAATCAATCGTTTTAGCCGCTAGATGCGTCCGCCCGCCGGCAACTGGCGGGCGGACGGGTACTGCGCGGCTAGCGATGGACCCGTCCCTTCGCTGCAACACCTGACGGCTGAATCCATCTCCTGCGCAATGACTAGGTGCGTGCGTCCCGCTATCGTCGCTGCATGATCGGGCCGCACCGCATCGAGGGCTACGCCATCGTCTCGGCAGACGGCATGATCGCCGACAGCAAAGGCGCGATGCCGGATGCGATCCGCAACGAGGCCGACCAGCGTTTCCTGCAGGCCGCCCTCGACCGCGCCGCCGCCGTCGTGCACGGACGCCACTCCCACGAAGGCGGGTCGCGCGCGGCGCGGCGCAACCGCTTGATCCTGACCCGGCAGATCGATTCGCTTGCGCCTGATCCGTCACATCCGCATTCGCTGTTATGGAACCCAGCCGGCGCGACCTTCGCAGCGGCCATTGATGCGCTGGGGGTCGGCGCGGGCGTGCTCGCCATCATCGGCGGCACCGAGGTATTTGATTTATTTCTGCCGCTCTACGATGCTTTTCACCTCAGCTGCGCGGCGCACGCCCGGATTCCCGGCGGGCAGCCGCTGTTCGCAGAAGTCGGGCCGCATTCGACGCCGCAGGATGTGCTTGCGCGCCATGGCCTCAGGCCCGGTCCACCGCGCGCGCTCGACGCCGCCGCGGCCATCACGCTGACCACGTGGGAACGCTAGCGCGGCGCGCCGCTTCCCGCTTTAACGGCTCGTTCACGACTTGCAACGACTTGCGCGATCCTGCCATGCGCGGCCGCAAAGCGCCACCGCAAGGCTTTGTTCACCGTTCCGACGGCATTCTCATCGCCGTTTCAATGGCCTGGCGTCGCCCCGGATGACTCGAACGCTGCCTCTCATCGACGAGCTCGAAGCCGCACTCAACTCCGGCACCAACGCGCGCCGTATCGAGATGCTCACGCGGATCACTGATCTCTTCGTCGGCGGCGCGCCGCGCTTTTCCGACGAGCATATCGGCGTATTCGACGACGTCATGGTGCGCCTGGTGATGACGATCGAAGCCAAGGCGCGCGCCAAGCTAGCGAACCGCCTAGCGCCGATCGCGAATGCGCCCGCGAACGTGATCCATATGCTCGCCTTCGACGACGACATCGAAGTCGCGCGTCCTGTGCTCAGTCAATCGGAACGGCTCGACGAGCGCGCCCTCCTCGCCAACGCCGGCAGCAAGAGCCAGCAGCACCTGTTCGCAATCTCGCAGCGCAAATCGCTGAGCGAGGCGGTCACCGACGTACTGGTCGAGCGCGGCGATCGCGAGGTCGTTCATGCGGTGGTCAAGAACGCCGGGGCGCGTTTTTCCGACGCCGGTTTTCGCATGCTGGTCAAACGCTCCATCGGCGATGACGACTTGGCGACCGAGGTCGGCATGAGGGGCGACATCCCGCGTCCGCATTTTCTCGTGCTGCTGGAGAAGGCCTCGAGCGCAGTGCGCGCCCGCTTGGCTGCGGAAAATCCGCAGGCCAGCACCGCCATCGAGGGCGTCGTGTCCGAGGTGGTCGGCGGCATCCGCAACGAAGCGCGCAATGCCTCGCCGGATTTTGCCGCCGCGCAGGCGGCGGTGGAGCGGCAGAACCGCATCCGCCGTATCGGCGAGGCCGAAATCTATCAATATGCGCGCGACCGCAAGTTCGAGGAAACGGCCATCGCACTGTCGCTCCTATGCGATACGCCGATCGACGTCGTCGAGCGTGCACTGCTTGATCCCGGCGCCGAGATCGTGCTGATCCTCGCCAAGGTGGCCGGCCTGTCCTCGACGACCACCAAGGCCATCCTGCTGTTGCGCGCGGCCGACCGCGGCATGTCGGCGAAAGACCTCGACCAGGCGCTGTCGAGCTTCAACCGGTTGCAACCCGATACCGCCCGGCGCGTGCTCGGCTTCTTCCGCACGCGCGTGAAAAAGCCGGCGCAGCCGATGGTCCCGCCGGCCGTTGCCATCAACGGCTAGTGCACCGGCCTTCGCGTCCGCCTCACGCCGGCCGGTCTCAATAGGCGCAGTAGCCCGGCTGGACCTGCAGCCAGGAGCCGTTCGGATAGCGGTAATAGCAGCCGCCCCGCCACCAGTAATAGCCGCTCGCTCGCCGCTGCGCTTCCGCGGCGATGACGGCGCCCGTCGTCGCGCCGATCACCGCTCCGGCAACGGCGCCGCCCGGACCGCGGCCCAGCGCGCCGCCAATGATGCCGCCGAGCGCCCCGCCGACGATCGCGCCGCCGAGCGGATCCTGCGCCGCCGCCTGCTGCGCCGGCATCATTGCCGCGAGCGCGAGAAACATCCCCGCCGCCAACGTCCGTATCATGTCCGTTCTCTCCCCTGACCGTGACCGAAAATCCCGGCGCAATCATACAACATCCGCAGGCGAAAGTGTGACCCTGGTGGGCGGGGCCCCAATATTCCACCCTGCACAAAAATGCTTTAGAACACGCACATCTCTAAACGACACAACGCTTGGGAGGATAGTGTCATGAAGCTGTATATGCACCCGGTATCGATGACCAGCCGTCCGGTACGGCTGTTCATCGCCGAGAGCAAGATTCCGGTCGAGGAAGTGACGGTCGACCTGTTTACCGGCGAGCACATGAAGCCGCCCTACGCGGTCATGAATCCCAGCAGTCTCGTGCCGATGATCGAGGACGACGGCTTCCTGCTGACCGAGAGCTCCGCGATCCTCAAATACCTCGCCGACAAGATCGGCTCGCCCGCCTATCCGAAGGATTTGAAGGCGCGCGCCAAGGTCAACGAGGTCATGGACTGGATCAACACCAACTTCTATCGCGATTGGGCCTACAATCTCTGCTACCCGCAGGTGTTCCCCAACAACAAGCGGCGCAGCGACGAGGCGCAGGCGGCCACGATCGAACTCGGGCAGAAAAACTCACGGCGCTGGCTGAAGGTCCTCAACGACCACTTTATCGGCCCGACCAATCAATATCTCTGCGGCAATCAGATCACTATCGCCGACTATTTCGGCGCTGCGTTGGTGACGCTGGGCGAGAGTATACACATCGATTTTTCCGCTTATCCCAACATCCGGCGCTGGCTCAACAATATGAAAAAGCTGCCGAGCTGGAGCAAGGTGAACGAGGTGTTCTATGGCTTCGTCGACTCGTTGAAGCAGCAGCAGTTCCAGGCGATCTGAGGATGACGACAGGGGACGGACGACGGATGACAGAATGACGGCCAAGTGCAGCCTTCTGCCTGCTCCGTCGTCCATTGTCCCGTAGGGCGGCGAGCCAATGAGAACGAGTCGCGACCATATCCTGACGAGTCACGCCGGAAGCCTCCCGCGTCCGGACGATCTGATCGAGGCCAATCGCGCGCGCGAGGCCGGCGAAACTTCCGACGAGCGAGCTTACCAGGAGCAGCTGCGGTCGGCCGTGGAGGCGGTCGTCCGCCGCCAGCGGCAGGTCGGCATCGACCTGCCCGGCGACGGCGAGTTCGGCAAGTCGATGGGCCACAAGGTGAACTACCGGGCGTGGTGGAGCTACTCGTTCCATCGTCTCGGCGGGCTCGATCTCGGCGCGCCCGGCGTCTACTACGAAGCGACGCCGAAGCGCTCTCGTCCCGGCGAGGTCGTGCTCACAAGCTTCGCCGATCGCCGCGATCGAAACAAATTCCTGGCGGTCTATACCGATCCGGACAGCGGCGCGTCCACCGGGCCGCGCGCGGCCAGCTGGCCGGTTTGCGTCGGCAAGGTCTTTTACAAGGGACAGGACGCGATCCAGGCCGACATCGCCCATTTCAAGGCCGCGCTCAAGGCCTGCGGCGTCGAAGAGGGCTTCATGACCTCGGTCGCTCCGGGCAGTGCCGCGCGCCTGGCCAACAAATACTACAAGACCGACGAGGAGTTCATCTTCGCCTGCGCCGAAGCCATGCGCGAAGAATACAAGGCGATCATCGATGCCGGATTGATCCTTCAGATCGATGACCCGTCGATCGCCGAGAACTGGGATATGATCAATCCCGAGCCTTCGGTGGAGGATTACAAGAAATTCTCCATGATCCGGATCGAGGCGATCAACCACGCCATCAAGGGTCTGCCGCAAGACCGGGTTCGCTTCCATCTGTGCTGGGGCAGTTGGCACGGCCCACACACCACCGACATCCCGATGCGTGACATCGTCGATGTCATGCTGGCGATCAAATGCCAGGCCTACTCGTTCGAAGCCGGCAACGTGCGCCACGAGCACGAATGGACCGTGTGGCAGGACGTGAAACTTCCCGACGGCAAGATCATTTTGCCCGGCGTCGTCAGTCACGCCACCAATGTGGTCGAGCACCCCGAGCTCGTCGCCCAACGCATTCTTCGCTTCACCGAGAGCGTCGGCCGGGAACGTGTCATTGCTTCGAGCGATTGCGGCCTCGGCGGCCGTGTCCACCCTCTGATCGCCTGGGCGAAACTCGAAGCTCTCGCTCAGGGCGCGGCCCTCGCGAGCCGCGCGCTTTGGCGCTGAGCCAAGGACCTGAAACGCCCGGCAAGATTTAAGCTCGCGCCCGCGAGAGCCGAGTCTTGTGCCGAGCCTGAGGTGTCATGCCATCGGCGCCGGCTGCGACGCGGCGTGTCGTTGCGCCTTCATCCACGCCTCGACCTCGCGCTCGGCTTCGGCCTGGGCGAAGCCGTAACGCGCCCGCAGGCGGCGGATCAGCTCCTCGCGGCGGCCACCGATGCGCGTGAGATCCTCGTCGGTGAGCTTCACCCAATTCTCCCGCACCCTGCCCTTGAAATGCACTCAATCGCTCTGAATCTGATCCCAGTTCATCGGCCGTCTCCGTGCTGAGCGGCGACGCCGCGCGCCGCACCGTTCGCGAAGGCGCGGATCACACCCTCGCGATGCGGCCTCAATTCGACGACATCGGGGTCATTCAACGAACAATTCTGACCGGGATCGGGCAAGCCGTCTTTGCGAAGAGCGGGTCGGACAATCGACACGACTCCTGATTTGCTTCGGCCGCTTGGCGCTCAACGCTTGGTGCGTCGCAAAGAAAAACCGGACCAGCTTGACGGCAGGCGCGTGCTCGCGGAAGAGAGATCATGGCCTCGTCCATTCCGACTTCCGATATTACCCGCCTCGCTCTCGACATTCGCGCCGGCGATCGCACCGTGCTGTCGCGCGCGATCACGCTTATCGAGAGCAAGCGCGCCGATCACCGCCGCACCGCCGCCGCGCTCACTCAGGCGCTGCTTCCGGCAACCGGCAAGGCGGTACGCGTCGGCATCACCGGCGCGCCCGGCGTCGGCAAGTCCATGACCATCGATGCGCTCGGCAGCATGCTCACGGGGAAAGGCAGCAAGGTCGCGGTGCTTGCGGTCGATCCATCCTCGCGCCGCACCGGCGGATCGATTCTCGCCGACAAGACCCGCATGGCGCATCTCGCCAACGACGCCAATGCCTTCGTTCGCCCCTCCCCTGCCTCGGGCACGCTCGGCGGCGTCGCGGCGAAGACGCGCGAGACCATGCTGTTGTGCGAGGCCGCCGGTTACGACGTGGTTCTGGTCGAGACCGTGGGCGTCGGCCAGTCGGAGATCGCGGTCGCCGACATGACCGACTTTTTCCTCGTGCTCATGCTGCCCGGCGCCGGCGATGAGCTCCAGGGCTTGAAGAAGGGCGTCGTCGAACTCGCCGACATGATCGCGGTCAACAAGGCCGACGGCGACAATGTCGCCCGCGCCAAGGCGGCGGCCGCCGAATATCGCGCCGCGCTGCATATCCTTGCGCCGCGCTCGCCGAACTGGTCGCCGCCGGTCATCAGCTATTCGGCGCTGACCGGCGAGGGTATCGCGGCGCTGTGGGCCCACGTCCTCGATCATCGCGCTCGGCTCACCGCGGCGGGGGAGCTCAAGTCGCGCCGCGGCGAGCAGCAGGTAAAATGGATGTGGGAAATGCTCGAAGAACGTCTTTTCGCGCCGCTGCGCTCCGACCGTGCGCTCAAGACGGCGCTGCCGCGGATCGAAGCCGAGGTCGCCGCCGGCCGGCTCGCGCCCAATGCGGCCGTCGAGGAGATCGCCGAGCTGCTCGGGCGATAAGGCCATGCGCGTCCTTCTCATCGGCTTCAATCCGTTTCCCGGCGCGCCGCTCAACCCGAGTGCCGCCCTGGTCGAGGCAATGGCGCACAGGCGGCGGCCGGCTTTCGCCAACATCGAAAGGCTCTCGCATGTCTTTCGCACCGAATATGCACAAGTAGATAAACTCCTGCCGGGACTTTTCGCGCTGCACCCGGACATCGTGCTGATGTTCGGCCTCGCCGGGCGCCGGCGTCAGCTCTCAATCGAGACGCGCGCGCGCAATGCCGTATCGGTATTGCGTCCAGACGCCGGCGGACATCGCCCGCAGCGCGGCTTCATTCAGTCCGGTGGCGCCGTGGCGCTCCGCGGGGCGGCGCCGTTCACCCGCCTTGTCGGCGCGGTACGCGGTTGCGCCGTCCCGGCCGGGCTGTCGCGCGACGCGGGCCGGTATTTGTGCAACTACGCTTATTGGCGCGCATTGGAGCGCGCTCCTCATGGCCGGCCGCTGGTGCAGTTCGTTCACATTCCGCTCGTCAGCCTTCATCCGCGGCCGCGACGGCGCGGACGTCGTTCGCCGTCATTCTCTGCCCTGATGACTGCCGCCGAAAGGCTCCTCATCGCGCTCCTCACCGCAAGCCGCCGTTAACCATGCCGGCGAGATAGTCGTCTGTGCCGAACCGGAACGGCTCTCCGGCACAGGACTTGATGACTCTTGCCCGCCTTTACGAGGAATCCACGATGAATATCGATCGCCGCCGCCTGTTTGCCGCGCTCACCGGCGCCGCCGGCGCCGCAGCGGCCACCGCTGCGGCGCCTGCGCTCGCTCGGAAGGCGGGCGATACCGAGTCGGGGAGCGCATCGCAATTGATGCCCGACCGCAACGCCGCGCCGCGAATGGGAATCGACGCCGGCGCGTTCGGTGTTCGGCCGAATGCCGCCGAGGATCAATCACAGACCATCCAACGGGCGATCGAACAGGCGACCGCGGCTGGCGCGACGCTGTACGTGCCGGCCGGAGTCTACCGCGCCGGGTCGTTGCGGCTGCCGCCCTACGCCGTCATCACCGGCACGCCGGGAACGACGCGCATCGTGATGTCCGGAGGGCCGTCGATGCTTTCGGCTGCCGGCAGCGACCACATCGCCATCAGCGGCCTGATCCTTGACGGCGGCGGCATTCCGCTGCCCGAGCGACACGGGCTCGTGCATATCGCGCAGGGCCGCTCGCTGCGGATCACCGATTGCGAGATCGTCAATGCCGGCGGCAATGGCCTCATGCTCGAGGCGATCGAGGGCGAGGTGACGGGAAACGTGATCGGCGCCGCCGACGCCGCCATCTTCTCGCTCGATGCACGCGGCCTGCGCATCGCGGGCAACACGGTGCGCGGCGCCGGTAATGGCGGCATCTTGATTTGGCGCAGCGAGCCAGGCGATGACGGTACGCTCGTCGTCGACAACCGCATCGAAGGCATCATGAACAAGGCCGGTGGCTCGGGCGAGCATGGCAACGCGGTCAACGTGTTCCGCGCCGACAATGTCATCGTGCGTGGCAATCGCATCCGCAACGCCGCCTTCTCCGCGGTGCGCGGCAACAAGGCGTCCAACCTGCAGATCGTCGGCAACAGCTGTAGCGGCCTCGGCGAGGTCGCGCTTTATGCCGAGTTCGGCTTCGAGGGCGCGCTCATTGCCGACAACATCGTCGACGGTGCCGCGCTCGGCGTGTCGGTTACCAACTTCAACGAGGGCGGCCGGCTCGCCATCGTGCAAGGCAATCTCATCCGCAACCTGACCGACCGGCACCCGCCCGGCACCGACCCGAACGATTCGGCCGGCATCGGTATCGGCGTCGAGGCCGACACGGTGGTGACCGGCAATATCGTGGAGAACGCGCCGTATATCGGCATTGCGGCCGGCTGGGGCCCCTATCTGCGCGATGTCGCGATCAGCGCCAATGTGATCCGCGGTGCCGATTACGGCATCGCGGTCTCTGTCGCGCCGGGCGCCGGCGCGGCGGTGATCGCCGACAATCTGATCTCCGGCGCCCGCCGCGGCGCCATCGTCGGCATGGAATGGAATAAGCCGGTCACCGGCGATCTCGCCAAGGACGGTGCTGCCCGTTACGCGCAATTGTCGATCGGCGGCAACCGGGCGCGGTGAACTTCCGGCAGCTCGTAGCCCGGGCGAGCGCGGCGAAATCCGAGGGTTTGCTCGCGCAGCCTCCCGCATTTCGCTGAGGCGCGGACTACGCCAGCGCCTCCGTCACCCGCAACGCGCCGACCTCGATGCCGTTCCAATTGCGCTGCACCGGATGAGCAAAGCGCGCCAGCGCCGCGCGCTCCGCATCGCCGAGTGGGAGAAAGCGGGCGATCACCGCCGCCATCACCGCCTCTGCGGCACGACCGGCGCCGTCGTCGCATTTGATCGCGATGCCGAGCCCACGCCCCGGCAGCGCGCCGCAAAAGACGCCCTCCGCCCCGGTCTTTACAAAAACGCGCTCGCCCAAGAGCCGCATGATGTCGGTGCCGAATCGTCCGGTGCCGGCGACATGCCATGGTTTTTGCGCGCAGGCCGCACGCAGCCGCACGGCGGCGACCGCTCGCGCGGGAGCAAGGCCGTGACCAGTGCCGAATTTGGCGAACGCATGCGCGAGATTTTGCAGCGGCACCGCCCAGGTCGGGACGGAACAGCCATCGACTGCGCAGTGCTCGGCCGACAGGACGGCGCCGGTCATATCTTCGAGCACCGCGCGCACCCTAAGTTGTACCGGATGCTGCGGACGCCAATAATCGACGTAATCCACCCCCATCGAGCGGGCGAGGCACAAGAACCCGGCATGCTTGCCCGAGCAATTGTTGTGCAGCGCCGACGGCGTGCCGGTTCGCGCCAACTCATGCGCCGCTTGCTGCGAGATCGGCCAATGCGCCCCGCAGCGGAGCGCCGATTGATCGAGCCCGGCCTTCGCCAGCATGCGCGCCACGACCTCGACATGTCCTGGCTCGCCGCTGTGCGAGGCACAGGCGAGCGCGAGCTCCTCATTGCCGAACCCGTAGCGGTCGGCCGCGCCGGACTCGACGAGCGGCAAGGCCTGCAACGCCTTGACCGCCGAACGCGGGAATACCGGCATTGTCCCGTCGCCGACGCTAAGCACGGGCGCTCCGTCGGCATCGGCGATCGCGACGGCGCCGCGGTGGCGACTCTCCACCAATTGGCCGCGGACGACTTCGACCAGAATGGGGTCAGTCATTTCGCCGCGGCGCGCGCGTGATCAAGGCACTCGGCATGGAGTTTCATATCGGCGGGCACGAGGATTTGGACAAGGTTCCCAACGCGACTATCGCCACGCTCAGCCCCTCACCTCGCCCTCCACCAGCGAAAGGCCGGCGATCCTTGCCCACTCGTCACGGATGCGGACTGCCTCGCGGATCGCTTCGGCGAGTTCGGCACGGGTGAAATAATGTCGCCAGCGGCCGCTGTCGCGAAGTTCGATGACGTGTGCTCTGCGGCGCTCCGCCAGCGCGAGCCATTTGCGGGCGACGCTGTCGTACGGGCCGGGTTGCCGTGCCGACATGAAGGAGACCAGGAATCGCACGCGAAATAGGGGTTCGTGATCGTCATTTGCGAACGCCCGTGCGGCAACGAAAATGCAATGAATGCGCGCACGACTCTGTGGAAGAATCAGATCGTTACGAGGCGCCGTGTGGATAATTGCGTGTAAAACGACGTGAGTTCAGAGCTGCACGCGCAGGCCATGGGCGATCTCGCCGACGATGCCCCGGCGGAAGACCAGCACGCAGACGACGAAGATCGCGCCCTGAATCACCAGCACCCATTGGCCGAAAGGCGCCAGATAGTTCTCCATCGCCACGATCACGAAGGCGCCGATCAGGGGTCCGAACACCGTGCCGAGCCCGCCCAGCAGCGTCATCAGCACGACATCGCCCGACATGGTCCAATGCACGTCGGTGAGCGAGGCGAGCTGAAACACCAGCGCGTTGAGCGATCCGGCCAGCCCGGCGAATGTCGCCGACAGGACGAAGGCGACGAGCTTGTAGCGCTCCGTCTTGTAGCCGAGGGAAACCGTGCGCGGCTCGTTCTCGCGGATCGCCTTTAGAACCTCGCCAAAGGGCGAGTTGATGATGCGGTAGATGACGAGGAATCCGCCAAGGACAACGACGAGGATGCAGGCATACATCGTCATTTCGTGGGACAAGTCGAACAATCCGAACAGTCGGCCGCGTGGCACGCCCTGGATGCCGTCTTCGCCGCCGGTAAATTTCGCCTGCAAGGCGAAGAAATACATCATTTGCGCCAATGCCAGCGTGATCATGGCGAAATAGATGCCCTGGCGGCGAATGGCGAGGCCGCCGGCGATGATGCCGAGTATTGCGGCGGTCGCGGTACCGACGACCACCGCGAGTTCCGGCGGCAACGCCCAGACTTTGGCGGCGTGCGCCGCCAGATAGCTCGCCCAGCCGAAGAACATGGCATGGCCGAACGAGAGCAACCCGACATAGCCGATCAGGAGGTTGAAGGCGCAGGCGAACAGCGCAAAGCACAACGCCTTCATGAGAAAGACCGGATAGACGACGAACGGCGCCACGGCCAGCAGCATCACCGTCGCCGCGAACGCCACCACCAGACTCCGCGGCGTCTCGCGACGGCGAGACAGCAGCGCCGGCTTAAGGACGCGCTCCATCACGCGGTCCGTCCAAAGAGCCCGGCCGGCCGAACGAGCAGCACAATCGCCATGATGACGAAGATCACCGTGTTCGATGCTTCGGGAAAGAAGACCTTGGTCAGCCCCTCGACGATACCCAGCGCGAAGCCGGTGAGGATCGCGCCCATGATCGAGCCCATGCCGCCGATCACCACGACCGCAAAGACGACGATGATGAGATCGGAGCCCATCAATGGCGAGACGTTGTAGATCGGTGCGGCCATGACGCCGGCAAGCCCGGCGAGCCCGACGCCGATCCCATAGGTGAGCGTGATCATGCGCGGCACGTTGATGCCGAAGGCACGCACTAGAATCGGATTTTCGGTGGCGGCGCGCAGATAGGAGCCAAGCCGCGTGCGTTCGATGGCGAACCAGGTCGTCAGGCACACCAAGAGCGAGAAGACGATGACCCAGGCGCGATAGTTCGGCAGGTACATGAAGCCGAGATGGCGGCCTTCCCGCAGCGCGTTCGGCACCTGATAAGGCAGCCCGGAGGAGCCGTAAACGTTCTGGAACAGCCCCTGGATGACCAGGGCCAGCCCGAAGGTCAGCAACAGCCCGTACAGCGGGTCGAGATTGCGCAGATGCTTAAGGAACAGTCGTTCGATAACGATGCCGGTCATGCCCACGATGATCGGGGCGAGGATGAGAGCCCACCAGTAATTGAGACCCGGATCGATATGTTTGAACACGATCGCAGGAAGCCACGACGCCGACGGCCCTTGGGAAAATTGCGGTATGGGCAGATCGAAGCCGTTCAACAGCAAATAAGCAGCAAAGGCACCCATCATGTACTGGGCGCCATGGCTGAAATTGATGATGTTGAGCATACCGAAGATGACGGCGAGCCCGAGACTGAGCAGCGCATAGAACGAGCCGTTGATGAGCCCGAGCAGCAATTGGCTGAACAGCGCCTGCGCCGGGAGGCCGAAGATCTCGAACATTTTTGACCGACCCCCTTCCCTTCGATTGCCGCATCACTGCCGGGCTTGCCCCGCCCCCGGTCGGTAGCCTTCGCCGGGCGAACGCCGCGGATCGTTTCGGCAGGGCAAAGGCCCGGCAATCCCCGTTGACGCGCAGCTAGCCGAGACCGGCCGCGTGTGCTTCCGCGCGTCCCGATCGCCCACCGGGCCAACCCGGCGTGGCAGTCGTCGTTGCGCCTACCCACTCACCAGCGGACAGCCGCCGTCCTTGAGCGGGCGAAAAGCCTCTGTCGCGGGAATGGTGGCGCGCAGCTTGTAGTCATCGCCCGGATATTTCGACTCCTCCGGCGTCTTCACCTCGAAAAGATAAGCGTCATGGATCTTGCGACCGTCGGCGCGGATCGAGCCCTTGCCGAACAGCGGGTCGTCGGTCGGCATTTCCTTCATCTTGGCCACGACCGCTCTGCCGTCGGTGTCGCCCTTGAGCGCGGCGACCGCCTTGAGGTAGTGGATGACCGACGAGTACACGCCAGCCTGCACCATGGTGGGGAACTTGCCCGGCCGCTCGGCCTGCCAACGTTTGGTAAAGGCGCGGCCGGCGTCGTTCATGTCCCAATACCAAGTCTCGGTCAGGACCAGACCCTGAGCGGTTTTGAGCCCGAGGGCGTTGACGTCGCTGACGAAGACCAGGAGGCCGGCAAATTGCTGGCCGCCGGCAGTGATGCCGAATTCGGCGCCCTGCTTGATGGCGTTGATGGTGTCGCCGCCGGCATTAGCGAGCCCGATGATCTTCGCCTTCGACGTCTGCGCCTGCAGCAGGAACGAGGAGAAATCGGCGGTGTTGAGCGGATGGTGCACGCCGCCGAGCACCTTGCCGCCATTGGCTTCGACGACCGCCGTGGTGTCGCGTTCGAGCGCGCGGCCGAAGGCATAATCGGCGGTCAGGAAGAACCAGGTATTGCCGCCGGTTTTTACCACCGCCTTGCCGGTGCCGTTGGCGAGCATCCAGGTATCGTAGGTCCAGTGGATGGTGTTCGGCGAGCATTTCGGCCCGGTGAGGTCGGAACTCGCCGGGCCGGAGGCCAGAAACACCTTGTTCTTCTCTCGCGTAACCTCGTTCACCGCGAGCGCCACGCCGGAATTGGGTATATCGACGATCACGGCAACGTGGTCGACATCGAACCATTGGCGGGCGATGTTGGCGCCGACGTCCGGCTTGTTTTGGTGATCGGCGCCGACGATCTCGACCTTCATGCCGTGCGCGGCGGGATTGAAATCCTCGACCGCCAATTTGGCGGCAACGACGGAGCCAGGCCCGCCCACGTCGGAATAAAGGCTCGACATATCGCTCAGCACCCCGATCTTGACCACATCGTCGTGTTGAGCCCGCGCGCCAGCCGCCGTGCACAGGAATGCCGCGACCGCGAGTGCCAATCGACCTAAAAGTTGCATGACCGCTTTCCTCTCTGCGGGCCCAAGCCCGCGAACGCTTTGTGATGCGTGCTTGCTTATCAAACTCCGAGATATTCGTGCAGCTTTTCCATGTTGGCCTTGAGGGCGGCGGCCGAAAACTCATCCACGATGCGCCCATGTTCCATGACGTAATACCGGTCGGCAAGCGTGGCAGCGAAATGAAAATTCTGTTCGACCAGCAGAATGGTGAATCCCTGCGCCTTGAGCATGCCGATCGTGCTGCCGATGTGCTGGATGATGACTGGGGCCAGTCCTTCGGTCGGCTCGTCGAGCAGCAGCAGGCGGGCGCCGGTGCGCAGGATGCGCGCGATCGCCAGCATCTGCTGCTCGCCGCCCGAGAGCTTCGTGCCCTGGGTGCCGAGTCGTTCGCGCAGGTTGGGAAAAAGCGCGAAAATGCGGTCGAGATCGAGGCCGCCGGGGCGCACTTGCCGCGGCAGCAGCAGATTCTCCCTGACGTCGAGACTGGAGAAGATGCCTCGTTCCTCCGGGCAGAAGGCGATTCCGGCCCGTGCGATGGCGTCGGAGGAAAGCCTGATCAACTCTTTGCCTTCGAAGCGCACCGCGCCGGTGCGCTTCTCGATGATGCCCATGATGGCCTTGAGCGTCGTCGTCTTGCCGACGCCGTTGCGACCGAGCAGCGTCACCAGCTCGCCCGGCCGCACGTTGAAGGTGACGCCGTGCAGCACATGCGATTCGCCGTACCAGGCCTCAAGCTCGCTCACGGCAAGGAGCGCGGGCGTTTCAGGCATGGCCGGTCCCGAGATAGGCCTCACGCACCGCGGGATCGGCCGACACCGTCTCGTAATTGCCCTCGGCCAGCACTTGGCCGCGGGTGAGGACAGTGATGCGGTCGCAGAGGTCGGCGACGACGCTGAGATTGTGCTCGACCATGAGCACCGTGCGCTCGGCGGCGACCGACTTGATCAGCGCGCTGATGCGTTCGATGTCCTCGCGCCCCATGCCTGCCGTCGGTTCATCGAGCAGCAGCAGTTCGGGTTCGAGCGCCAGCGTGGTGGCAATTTCCAGCGCCCGCTTGCGGCCATAGGGCAGTTCGACCGCGAGCGCGTCCGCGTAGGGCGCGAGCCCGACATCGTCGATCAGGGCCAACGCCCGCTCGTCGAGAGCGTGCAGCACGCGTTTCGAGCGCCAAAAATCGAACGAGTTGCCGCGTCGGCGCTGCAGCGCGATGCGCACATTCTCGAGCACGCTCAGATGCGGGAACACGGCCGAAATCTGGAACGAGCGGCCGAGCCCGAGGCGCGCGACATCCGCCGGCCGCAGCGCGGTGATGTCGCGCCCGGCGAAAACGATGCGCCCGCGCGTCGGCGAGAGAAACTTGGTCAGGAGGTTGAAGCACGTGGTCTTGCCGGCGCCGTTCGGACCGATCAGGGCATGAATGCTGCCGCGCAGAACACGCAGGTTTACGCCGCGAACGGCGATGAACCCGGAGAATTCCTTGGTCAGATCCTGCGTCTCGAGGATCGAGTCTGCACGCACGACATCCCCCTCGGGAGGCATTTTCAGCATGTTCGGCGCTGGGGTAAAGACGAAATTCAGCGGTAGGCGCTGGGACTGCAGGCGTCGGGACCGTCTCGTCCTTCTCGCTTTTCACTTCAGCGCGGTCGAGAGGGCTGCAGCTGGCACAGCGAGCGGCCGTCCCCTTGCCCGGCACGTCCGCTGGATCGTCACTGCTTGAGCGTGTTCGCCACCTTGTAGCTCGCCTCGGTCTTGCCCTTGATGTCCTCGAGTGTCACGTCGGGAGCGAGCTCGATCAGCGTCATGCCGCCGCCCTTCCGGTCGATGGTGAACACGCCGAGATCGGTGATCACCATGTCGACCACGCCGGCGCCGGTGAGCGGCAGCGTGCAGCGGTGCAGCAGCTTCGCCTCGTTCTTGGCCGAGTGCTCCATGACCACGACGACCTTTTTGACGCCGCCGACGAGGTCCATGGCGCCGCCCATTCCCTTCACCATTTTGCCGGGAATCATCCAATTGGCGAGGTCGCCGTTTTCCGCCACCTGCATGGCGCCGAGGATCGCGATGTCGATATGGCCGCCGCGGATCATTGCGAAGGAATCCGCCGAGCTGAAATAGCTGGTGGTAGGCAGCTCGGTGACTGTCTGCTTGCCGGCATTGATGAGATCGGCGTCCTCCTCGCCTTCGAATGGGAAGGGGCCGGTGCCGAGCATGCCGTTCTCGCTCTGCAGCTGCACGCTCATTCCCGGCGGAATGAAGTTCGAGACCAGGGTCGGAATGCCGATGCCGAGATTGACGTAGAAGCCGTCGCGAAGCTCCTTGGCGGCGCGCTCCGCCATTTCATCGCGGGTCCAGGGCATCAGACTTCTTCTCCTGTTCCGGCCGGCGCGTCGGCCTTTTGGCGCTGGCGAACCGTGCGCTGCTCGATATGTTTCACCGCGTTCGGCACGTGGATCATCCGCTGCACGTAGATGCCGGGCGTGACGATATGGTCCGGGTTGATATCGCCGGGCTGCACCAGGTGCTCGACCTCGGCGACGGTCACCTTGCCCGCGGTGGCCATGGGCGGATTGAAGTTGCGCGCCGTCTTGCGATAGACGAGGTTGCCCTCGGTATCACCCATGAACGCATGCACGATCGAGAGGTCGGCGACGAGCCCACGTTCCATCACATAGCGCCCGCCGTCGAACTCGCGCTGGTCCTTGCCCTCGGCGATCTGCGTGCCGACGCCGGTCCTGGTGAAAAACGCCGGGATGCCGGCGCCGCCCGCACGGATGCGCTCGGCAAGCGTGCCCTGCGGATTGAACTCGATCTCAAGTTCGCCGGCGAGGTATTGCTGCGCGAAAGTCTTGTTCTCCCCGACATAGGAGGCGATCATTTTCTTGATCTGCCTTGTATCCAGCAGGATGCCGAGGCCCTTGCCATCGACTCCGCAATTGTTGGAGACCACCGTCAGGTTCTTGACCCCGGAGTCGCGGATCGCAAGGATCAAGGTCTCGGCGATGCCGCACAGGCCGAAGCCGCCGGCCATGATCGTCATGCCATCCGTGAGCAATCCGGCCAACGCAGAGCGCGCATCCGCATAGACCTTGTTCATGACGCCTCCGTTTCTTTCCGCGAGCTCTCAGTTACGCTTAATGGTGCTGGCGGAAAGGTCAACAGCGGCGTCAAGCCGCCGCGGCGCGGGTCACTTCATAGCTTCGTCGGCAGCGGCATGC
This sequence comes from Xanthobacteraceae bacterium, assembly GCA_035319735.1. GTDB lineage: Bacteria > Pseudomonadota > Alphaproteobacteria > Rhizobiales > Xanthobacteraceae > BOG-931. Next base: position 17,603 of record DATHCD010000006.1, read on the forward strand.
CGTGCGGATAATAGGTCCATGCCACGAACAGTATGGCGAATATGATTCCGGCGAGGATGGCACCGAGGACGCGACTCTTGAATGCAATGAGGCTGCCGAGCAATGCTGAGATGAAGGCAATTACCGCCAGCACGGCGACATACATCCAATTCACCGCGGAAAGATCGATTGGCATCGTTTGCTCCTGCGTAGCTACCCAAATCGGACGGTCCGGTTGCAGTTTACCCGAGCTCAACGCGTCGCGCGATGGCTTGGCCTGGCTGCGCACAAGAAGTTACAGCTGCGCCCCCAGCAGCTCCGGTCCTTTCCTGCCCGAACAACCCATCCCATGCAAGTCAATCGATCACGCCGGCAATTATGCCCAGCTATAGCAGCAAGCACGGAAAAGAACGTGAGGCCGCTCTCGGGCGCTGACCCTCGGCAACAAGCCAATGACGAGGCTACGACATAGGCGCCGCGGAAACATCTCAGCTGAGCCGCTTCTTCGAAGTCATCGCCGAAATCACTTGCGGCGAGACAGTCATTTCAGACGCACCGTGCAGCCGAAATGGAAGAAGCCGATGGCCGAGCGCCAACTGGAAACGGCCGTCCAGTCGCCCCAGGAATGGCACAGCGCAGTGCTAGCCGGCCGCTTTTAGTCCACTCTTTGCGCGAAAAAATCCCCATTTGCGTCACCTTGAGGTCACTCCGGCCTGTCCCGATGCGCGCGCATCTTCTAGCGAGGAAGGACGCAATGGCGAATATTCGCACGGTCGCTGCCGCCACCGCTTTTTTCGTTGGCTTGCCTTTACTGGTCGTTCCGCTGGATCGAACTGCAGCGCAGACCGTGGCCGACCCGGCGCCCGGCAAACCCATTCCGTTGCTCCAGTTCCGCGCCCCGCCGGACAAAGCCGAGGCGACACCCCATGGCAAGAAAATGAGCAGGACGGCCGGCAAGGCCCGTAGCGTCGTCGCGAAACGAAACGCGACGCGCCTGGCTAAGACTGCGACGGCCGAAGCGGCCGCACGCGCTTGGCCGACGCCGGCGGCCCCCTTGCAGACAAATCTCGCCGCAGTCGAAGCGGCGGAGCAAATCGCGTCTTCAGCCGACGCGCCGGTGTCGAGCGAGCTGGTCATCGGGGGCCATACCGTGCAGATCGTCTCTGCCGACGCCGCCAACGAGATCGACCTCGCCGCCGACACGCCAACCGCTGCGGCGACGACGGTGCCGCCGAGCGATCTCGCCGACGCGGCATCGGCGGCAGAACCGGTATTGGAGCGCCCGGCCGTGGCACCGGCGCGACCGGCATCGAGCGCGTTCGACAGCAGCTCCTGGATCGCGCAAATGTTGGCCGCGCTTGGCGGCGCGCTCGCGGCCGGCTCGGTTGCCTGGTTCCTGATCGGCTCGGCGCCGCAGCGAACGTATGGATGAGCAGACTCTCCGTCGTCGCCGCAAGCCGCCGCCATTGCCGGCCGGCTCTACTTAGGCCGCCTCTTGGGCTAATTCGTGCGGCCCGTCGGCGACCAGGGCAAGCGCGGCGAGGAAGAGGCCGACGCCTGCTTGCGGCGTCGCCGCGGCGCGCCCGAGTTCCCGGCGAAAGGCGCGCGCTCCCGGCACGGCGCGGAACAGGCCGTGCAAGTGCCGCGTAACCGAGTGAAGCCGTGTCCCCTGCGCAAGCTCGCGCTCGATATACGGAATGAGCGCAATCGCGGCCTCCTTTGCCGAGGCGAAGCGGCCGTCCTCGGCAAAAAGGAGCGGATCGACGGCGATGAGCCGCCACGGCTCCTGGTAGGCGGCGCGGCCCATCATCACCCCGTCCACGTGAGCGAGGTGCGTGCGTGCCGCCTCGATGCTGCCGATGCCGCCGTTGAGAACGATGGTCAAGCGCGGGTGCGCAGCCTTGAGGCGATAGACGCACGCATGGTCGAGCGGCGGCACCTCTCGGTTCTCCTTCGGCGATAGGCCGTTAAGCCAGGCCTTGCGGGCATGAGCGATGAGCGCGTCGGCGCCGGCCTGTTCGACAGCGCGGGCGAAAATCTCAAGCGCCTCGTCCGGATCCTGGTCGTCGATGCCGATGCGGCATTTCACGGTAACGAGGACCGGGGCGGCGGTCTTCATCTGCGCCACGCACTCGGCCACGAGTTGGGGCTCCGCCATCAGACAGGCGCCGAAGCGACCCTCCTGCACCCGATCCGACGGACAGCCGGCATTGAGATTGACCTCATCGAAACCCAAATCCGCGCCGATGCGCACGCAAGCGGCGAGCGCCTGCGGGTCACAGCCGCCAAGCTGGAGAGCGAGGGGATGCTCGGCCGGATCATAACGCAAAAGCCGCGCCCGGTCGCCGCGCAGCACCGCGCCGGTGGTCAGCATTTCGGTATACAGGAGCGCGCGGCGCGTCAGCAGCCGATGGAAGAACCGGCAATGCCGGTCGGTCCATTCCATCATCGGCGCGACGGAGAAGCGACGATTTACCTTCAACGCTGGATATCCAGTTTCGGTCAAGGTTCAGTTCATAGCAAAATTGTGGCGTGGGCCAAATTGATCCATGCTTCGGGGGACGCTGTCGCTCCGTAGCAAGGATCGGGCCCGCATGACCGAAAAGGAAAAGGCCGCGCTGGTTTCGATCGCCGCCTCCGGCGGACTGACGGCGGCCAAAGCCATCATCGGGCTCCTCACCGGCTCGCTGGCGATCCTGTCGGAGGCCGGCCACTCGCTGATCGATCTCGCCGCAACGGTGCTGACCTATTTCGCCGTGCGAATTTCCGGCAAGCCGGCCGACGCCGAGCACCAGTACGGCCACGGCAAGGTGGAAAGCGTGGCCGCGCTTGCCGAGACCGCTTTCCTGTTTCTCCTCGCCGTCGTCGTGCTGTTCGAGGCGGCGCAGCGGCTCTTCGGGGAGCAAGTCTATGCGATCGAGGCGACGCCGGCCGCCTTTGCGGTCATCGCCGCCTCGATTGCCATCGATTTTTTTCGCGCGCGCGCGCTCTATCGCGTGGCCGCGAGGACGTCGAGCCAGGCGCTCGAAGCCGACGCGCTGCACTTTCGCTCCGATATGTGGTCGTCGATCGCGGTCCTGATCGGCCTCGCCGGCGTCGCCTTTGGCTATTTCCGGGCCGATGCGGGGGCGGCCATCATCGTGGCCGTCTTTATCTGCGTGGCGGGTTGGCGGCTTGGCCGGCGTACCGTCGATACCTTGACCGACGCCGCGCCGGCCGGCGTGAGCGAGCGCGTGGCGGCGATCGTGCACGCCGTGCCCGGAATCGTCGCCGTTGAGCGCGTGCGGGCGCGGCCGGCGGGCCCGGTGCTGTTCGTCGAACTCGGCGTCGGCGTCAGCCGGACCCTGCCGCTCGACCGGGTCGCCGTCATCAAGGAACGAGCGACACGGGCCATCCGCGCCGCGTTGCCCGAGGCCGAAGTCACAATCATCACCGAGCCGCGTGCCCTCGACGACGAGACGGTGCGCGAGCGTGTCATGCTGATCGCGCGTAACCGCGGTCTCGCCATTCATCACGTTGCGGTGCAGGCGATCGCGGAGCGCCTGTCGGTGTCGGTCGACCTCGAAGTCGACGGCACGCTGCCACTGGCCGCTGCGCACAACATCGCCAGCCGGCTCGAGGAAGCGATCCGCGAGGAGCTCGGGCCGGATGTCGAGGTCGAAACGCATATCGAGCCCCTGCCGGCCGTCGTTCTCGCCGGCTGCGACGCGGCGCCGGCTCGCGTCGGCGAGATCGGCGAGGCGCTCGCCGCGCTCGCCTCGGGACTGGCCGGTCTCGGCGAGGTGCACAACGTGCGCGTGCGCGAAACCGCCGACGGCGAGATCGTCAATTTCCATTGCCGGGTCGATCCGGCGCTCTCGGTCAGCGCCGTGCACGATCTGGTCGATACAGTTGAGCGCGGCCTGCGTCGGCGCTTTCCGACCGTGGCCCGGATCATCGGCCACGCCGAGCCGCGTGGCTAGCGCCTCCTGGCAAGCGACCGCGAGTCGCGAAGGTAGGTCAATACCCGCACCGAGGAACATATGGGCGTCGCCCGAGTTTTAACGTAATCGGATCGCAGAGTGGCTTGCATAGCGCCTATGCAAGGCTTTGCGAATGGTGCTATCCTTAGCGGCCGTTCTTCGACATCGCTCGAACATATGGGAGGACTCCTAATGCCGCGCGCGAAGGCTTCCAAGCGAAAGCGTCGGGGTGCAGCGGTACCCGCCCTGGGAATCGCCGGGGTATCTTTAGCGATGGCGGGTGGAGCATCCGCGTCAACCAGCGGACCCGCCACCGATCCGCAATCGCAGAATACGTCCCCGCGTCATGAAATCTTCCTCGGCGAGGAGGAAATCTCTGACGTCAGCCTGTCGACGTTCTATGTCTTCGACAAGGAAAACTCGGCCACGCCCCGGGCCGGCGAGAAACTCGCGTACTATGGGGGACGTTGCCGATGCGGCGGCTGCAGATGCGGCTGTGGCTGGAGAGCCTGCGGAGGCTGCGGAGGCTGCGGAGGCTGCTGTGCCTCCTGGGGATATTGCCGCTATTGCTAGACGGGAACGCGTCCCGAGCGCGCTAGCGGGGAACGAAGGCCATTCATGGCCGGGCTGCGTGCGGCTCGGCCTATCAGCTTTGATTGCGGCGCTCCCGTTTTGAAGCGCAGATCGTGGCTGCGGATTGCGTAAAGGGGGCGGTCAAACGGGATCGACAACAGCCGGGCGCCCCGGCTAGATGATCTCGCAACCCGAAGAATGCCTGCCTTGCAATGGTGATCCACACTGCTGCCGATAGGCGCAAGCACCTGCGCGCCAACGTCCCGACTGGCGATCGCGGTGAGGGTCTCGCGCAGCTTAGTGAGAACGACGTTGCGCAGTTCGCTCCCAATTTTTCCGTCTACCTGATGCCGCCTAATGCCGTGTGCCTCTATTCTGAGGACCGGAAGTTTTTCCTGCACGGCGAGCTGTATTGTGCGCTCGCCGCCGCCATCGGAAAGGGCGAACGAAGCTTTCGCGATCTCGTTCGCGAACTGGAGCGGGATTTCCCATCCGACAAAATTCACGAAGCCGTCGGCCGGCTGGTCGACCGCCGGTACGTTGTGGCCAAAGGACGCTCGTCCGGGGACATAGCGGCCGCTTATTGGGCGAGTCTCGGCTTGCCACTGGCTACGGCGGAGAGAAATCTCCGGAACTGTCGTGTCCGCATTCAATCGATCAACGTCAAAGGCGCAAACGAACTCGGCATCGCCCTTAGTTTGCTCGGCGTCCGCGTCGTGAAGAGATCGCCCGACCTCACCATCGTAATGGTCAGCGATTATCTCGAGGAAAGACTGGCCGAGCTAAACCGACAGCATTTGTCGGCCCGGACGCCCTGGCTGCTGGTTCAACCATCCGGGATTTTTCCCCTGGTCGGACCGGTGTTCACGCCCGGCAAGAGCGCCTGTTGGGGTTGTCTCACTCATCGGATGCAGCGCAATCGGGAGGTAAAGACGCTGCTCTGGTGGAAACGCGCGCGCTGCATCTCTGCTTCGCCCCTCTCCCGCGACACGCTCGGACAGAGCGGCATTCAACTGGCGGCCATCGAGATTGCGAAGGCAATCGCCAGCGAGTTTCGCACGCAACTCGGCGATCACATCATCAGCCTCGACCTGTTAGGCTCGACCATCGCAAAGCATTACGTAGCGCATCGCCCGCAATGTCCGGCCTGTGGCCGCAAGAAACTGCGCGATCCCGGCCGCGAGCCTCTGCCGATTGACCTTGCCGCCGGCGGCAAGCTCGTCATGACCAGCGGCGGTTATCGGAGCGTTTCGCCGCGAACGACCGTTGCGCGCTACCGAAAGCATGTGAGTCCACTGACCGGCGTCGTCTCGCGGCTTGAACGGGTGGAAGTCGATCTGCCCTTGAACACCAACTATTACGCGACGCATAACTTTTCCGGACCGGCCGACAATATCGACCAGCTCAGGGCAGGATTGAGCGGCGGGAGCTTCGGCAAGGGCAGCACGGCCGATCAGGGGGAAGCCAGCGCGCTGATGGAGGCCATCGAGCGTTATTCGGGGATTTATCAGGGTAACGAGATCAGAACGAGACGGCGGTTCACCGATTTCCCGCCGGGCGACGCGATTCTTCCGAACGACGTCTTGCTGTTCAGCGACGCGCAATACCGGCGAGAACGGCCGGCCGGTCCGGATGAGACCCCGATGCCGGAGCCATTCGATCGATCCGCCGAGATCGAATGGTCGCCAGTCTGGTCGCTGCGCGACGAACGTTTCAGATATCTTCCGACCAGCCTGTTGTACTTCTTTTACAGCGGCCGCGACGACGCCGGCCACATCCACGCCGATTCCAACGGCTGCGCGGCCGGCAACACGCTCGAGGAGGCCATCGTGCAAGGCTTTCTCGAACTGGTGGAACGCGATTCATACGCGATCTGGTGGTACAATCGTTTGCGGCGGCCGGAACTGGACCTCGGCCAATTCGACGAACCTTATGTGCGCGACCTGAAAGATCAGCTTGCCGAAACCGGACGACGGCTTTGGGTGCTCGACACCACGACTGACCTGGGCATTCCAAGCTTTGTGGCGCTGTCGCACTCTAAGGAAAACTCGCATGAGTTCGTCGAGTACGGTTCCGGCGCGCATTTCGATGCGCGAATCGCGCTGTTGCGTGCGCTGACCGAGGTCAACCAGTTCCTGTCCATCGGCCTTATGGGGGCCAGGGACTCCGGCAGATCGAGCAACGACCGCTTCGGTCCGTTCCGCCTGGACGACCATCCCTATCTGACACCGAATGGCAATCCGACATCCCGAGCGGCCTTCGGCTCAAATTTCGGCAGTCTCGACCGGCGCGCGCAGGTCATGGCCTGTGTGCAAATCGCCGAGCGCCAGGGTCTCGATTTCCTTGTGCTCGATCAGACGCGCCCCGATATCGAGGTGCCGGTAGTGCGCGTGATCGTTCCCGGTTTGCGGCACTTTTATCGCCGCTTCGCGCCGGGCCGGCTTTATGACGTTCCGGTAAAGCTCGGATGGCGGGATCGCTCGCTGTCGGAACGCGAGCTCAATCCGCTTCATCCCCATACCTGAAGGTGATCCCGGTTTGCGCAGTTCCGCAACCATGAGAAGACGACGGGTTCCGCTGCCGACCATCTCTGACCGATTCATTTCTGCTCGGCTTGGCGATCACGTCACGCTGGAAGCGCGCCCCGACGGGAACATCGCCGCCTCGTTCGACGGCTGTTCGGTCGCCTTGGGAACGTTCAGCGAGGGGGTAGCGGAGCGCGCGCAGAGCCTGCGCACGGGCCTGCCACTCGCCTCGTTTGCCGTCAGCAAACGGAAAATCGATCGCGAAATCGATCTGTTGGTGCGTCGATTGGCGCGGAGTGGCCTAATAGAATACCGCCTCCGGCATCGGCAAAGCGGCGGAGATCTTCTGGTCATTGAACCGCAACTTGCCGATTATTGGCCGCGAACACCGCGGATCGGCAATGCCGATATTCTTGTTCTGTCGCGGTTCGCCTATATGCGGCGGCGCGGCAACGACTTGGTGCTGGAATCGCCGCGCGCCGGTGCATTGTTCAGGATCCGCGATCCAAAGATCGCCGCCACGCTGGCCACACTGTCCGCCCCGCAGCCGATCAAACAACTTCGTCGGCAGGACAGCTTCCCGGGACTCGAGCTTCTCGCCCTGCTGGTGGATTGCGAAATCCTTTTCAAGATCGAGGTCGCTGCTGACGGTGGCCTTCGCCCGGCCGAGGGTGACCACAACCTCGTTCTTTGGGACTTTCACGACCTGTTGTTTCACGCGCGCAGTACCGAAGGTCGGCATGCAAACCCAATGGGCGGAGTTTATGCCCATGCCGGCCTGATTTCTCCGCTTCCCGCGGTGCGGCCCACCTGGCCGGGAAAGAAACTCGATTTGCGGAAATTCTCGACCGCAGACACGGCGGCGATCTCGCCGACGGCAAAGCTTTTGCGCGAGCGTCATTCGACGCGCAGCTTCGATGACAAGCGGCCGATCACGCTCGGCGAGTTGTCGACGTTTCTCGACGGCACCGCGCGCGTTCTGTCGATATCGAGCGGCACGCTCGATCCGGGCGATGGCAGTCCGGAAGTCGCCTACGCCGCGCGGCCGTATCCGTCGGCGGGCGCCGCCTACGAACTCGAACTTTATCTGGCCGTCGACAGATGCGAAGGGTTGGCCCGCGGCTTTTATCATTACGACGCTGGCGCTCACGCGCTAGTGCCCATTAGAGTTGCCGCCAATGAGTTCGAGGCGCTGTTGACCGGCGCCAAATTCGCCATGGGTGCACCCGCCGCGCCGCAAATTCTAATAACGATCGCGGCGCGGTTTGGCCGGATTTCCTGGAAGTACAGCTCGATCGCCTATGCGCTGATTCTGAAGAACGCCGGTGTATTGATGCAAACACTTTACCTGATGGCAACCGACATGGGGCTCGGTGCGTGCGCAATCGGCACCGCCAACATCGATCTGTTCGCGAAGATGACCGGGATTGAATTCCACGTCGAAGGGCCGGTCGGTCAATTTGCGATCGGCCGCGCAGCGAACGCTGGGCTCTCCGGCTGAGCACCAGGCGATCCGTTGCGTCTGCACAATGCCCGCGCCTTGCCGCGCTAGCGGCCGAGGCGACAAATGGCGATCGGCCGGCCACTTGCCGGCCCTACCAATTCCACCTCCGGCCGCGCGTGTTGGCGAGACCGCGCGAAGCGTCGCGCTCGAAATATCCGATGGCCTTGTCTCTCGGTGATGCTGTCAGCGCGAACATGGCTCCCTGAGGGTCCCGGCATAGCGCGACGCGGCCGCCGTTTAGCAACGCAACGGGGCCTTCGAGGATTAGCCCGCCACCGGCCTTTACGCGCTCCGCGGCCGCCCCGATGTCGCCGATGTTAAAGTAGTAAAGCCAGAAAGGGATTGGCACCGCCGCAGGTTTGTCAAACATCCCGCCGATCGTCTGCCCGCCGGCGGAGAACAGCTGATACGTGCCGATCTCGTCGACGACGGCACCCGCTTTCTGCCAGCCGAAGAGTTCGCCGTAGAAGGCCCATGCCTTCTCCCGGTCGGCTGCGAGCAGCTCATGCCAGCCCGCGCGCCCCGGTTTGCCCGGTGCGAGGGGCTGCTCTCGGCCGGCCACCCTGATCAACCCGAGCATTGCCATCTGCGGGTCGGCGATGACGGAGAAGCGGCTGACGTTGGAAACATCCGTCGGTGGAACGTGCACGGTTCCGCCAAGCTGCATAACCTGCTCGACGGCGACGTCCACATCGTTGACGCCGACATATCCGATCCAGCGCGGCGTCGCGCCCATTTTCATTGCGTCCTCTGACAGGACCATGAGCCCGCTTACCGAAACATTTCCAACGGTAAACAGAGTGTAGGCCGCACCCGGCATCGACGCGTCCCGCGCGCGCCAGCCTACGACCTTGCCGTAGAAGGCCTTGGCGCCCTCGACGTCGGTCGTCATCAATTCGTACCAGAGGAACCGGCCATGAAAATCGACCATGTTCCATTTTCTCCCGTTTGAGCCGGCAAAGACGTCGCAGTGCCGGCCACGACTCGGCCACTCCCGGGCGATATCCCTACCCGGCATTGAGTAGCAGCGAAATCCTGGATAAGCACCGGCGCGGCTGAATTCGGCCGGGACTTCATTTCGCTCCGTCCGAGCGCTGACCGGCGACGACGAGCGACGGCCGCATCGGCCGGCAGCGCCAAGGCTCACGGAACAAGGACGGCGGCGCCTTCGAAACGGCCGGCGCGCAGATCGTCGAGCGCCGCATTTGCCTGCGCCAGCGGATAGGGCGTGATCTTAATCTTGATGCCGGCCCGTGGCGCGATCGTCAAAAATTCCCGCGCGTCCTGACGCGTGAGATTGGCGACCGAGCGCAGTTCGCGCTCCTCCCACAGCAGGTGATAAGGGAAGCTCGGAATATCCGACATGTAGATGCCGCCGCAGACGACGCGGCCGCCCTTCTTGACTGCGCCGAGCGCCGCCGGAACCAGCGCCCCGACCGGCGCGAAGATGATGGCGGCGTCGAGCGGCTCGGGCGGCATCTCCTCGGACCCGCCGGCCCATACCGCACCGAGCGAGCGCGCGAAATTTTGCGAGGCCTCATCGCCGCGGCGGGTGAAGGCGTAGACGCGCCGGCCCTGCCAAACGGCGACCTGCGCCAGAATGTGCGCCGCGGCGCCGAAGCCGTAAAGACCGAGCGCAGCCCCCTCCCCGGCCATGCGATAGCTGCGCCAGCCGATGAGGCCGGCGCAGAGAAGCGGCGCCTCTTCCGCCGCTTCCAAGCTTTCGGGGAGAGGGAAGCAGAACCGCGCATCCGCCAGCGTATGCGTCGCGTAGCCGCCATCTCTGGTGTAGCCGGTGAACAGCGCGCGATCGCACAAATTTTCCCGGCCGGAACGGCAAAAAGGACAAACGCCGCAGGTTGAGCCAAGCCAGGGCACGCCGACGCGCGCCCCGGGCTCAAACCCGGTCACCCCCTGCCCCAGCGCCGCGACACGCCCGACGATCTCATGTCCGGGCACGATCGGCAGCTTCGGATCCGGCAGCTCGCCGTCGACGACGTGCAGATCGGTGCGGCAGACGCCACAGGCCAGGATTTCCACCAAGACTTGACCGTCCGCCGGCTGCGGAATTGATCGCTTCCGCGGCACCAGCGCGGTCTTCGGTTGCTCCAAAACCATCGCGCGCATAATTGACATGGGCAGATGTCCGGGCGGGCAGCGACCGCTTTATCCCTGCGCTTTCAATTAGCCAGCGAAGCTTCTACATCAAGCCCATGCGCACCGAAGAACCGCGTCCCGTCCGGCTCAAGGACTACCGGCCGCCCGATTGGCTGATCGATACCGTCGCGCTCGACGTGTCGCTCGACCCGGCCGCGACCACGGTGCGCGCCAAGCTCAAGCTCAGGCCGAACGCCGCTGGCGCGCCGGCAGCCCTTGTCCTCGACGGCGAAGACCTGAAGCTTCGCTCGCTGGCGCTCGACGGCAAGCCCTTGCCGGAAGGGAGCTTTCTCGCCACCCCGGAACGGCTCACCATCGCCCAGCCGCCGAACCGGCCGTTCGAATTGGCGATCGAAACCGTCGTCGATCCGACCGGCAACACGCAACTGATGGGCCTCTACCGCGCCGGCTCGACCTACTGCACGCAGTGTGAGGCCGAGGGCTTCCGCCGCATCACCTACTTCCTCGACCGCCCGGACGTGATGGCGGTCTACACGACGCGCATCGAGGCCGACAAAGGTGAGGCGCCGGTACTGCTGGCAAACGGCAATCTCATCGCGCAAGGCGACGTGCCGGGCACCAATCGCCATTTCGCGGTCTGGCACGATCCGTTCAAGAAGCCCTGCTATCTGTTCGCGCTCGTCGGCGGCAAGCTCGCGCGCGTCACCGATAGTTTTACCACTATGTCCGGGCGCGGGGTTGCGCTTCACATCTATGTCGAGCCGGGCAAGGAAGAGCGCTCGCTCTACGCCATGGACAGCCTCAAGCGCGCGATGCGCTGGGACGAACAGGTGTTCGGGCGCGAATACGACCTCGACATTTTCATGATCGTCGCCGTCTCCGCCTTCAACATGGGCGCCATGGAGAACAAGGGCCTCAATGTCTTCAACGACAAATACGTCCTCGCCTCGCCGGCGACGGCGACCGACACCGACTTCGCTCATATCGAGGCGGTGATCGCGCACGAATATTTCCACAACTGGACCGGCGACCGCATCACCTGCCGCGACTGGTTCCAGCTCTGCCTGAAGGAGGGCCTCACCGTCTTCCGCGATCAGGAGTTCTCCGCCGATCAACGCTCGCGCGCGGTCGAGCGCATCAGCGACGTGCGCGCGCTACGCTCGCATCAATTCGTCGAGGATGCAGGTCCACTGGCCCATCCAGTGCGACCCGAGCTCTATCACGAGATCAACAACTTCTACACGACGACGGTCTACGACAAGGGCGCCGAAATCGTGCGCATGATCAAGGTGCTGATCGGGCCCGATCTATTTCGCCGGGGCATGGACCTTTATTTCACCCGCCATGACGGCGAAGCCGCGACCGTGGAGCAATTCGTGCAATGCTTCGCCGATGTCAGCCGCCGCGACTTCTCGCAGTTCAAGCGCTGGTATACGCAGGCGGGGACGCCGGAAATCGCAGTCGTTGCGCACTACGATCCGGGCGCGAAGACCTATCGGCTCGACGTCGCGCAGACCATCCCGCCGACGCCCGGGCAACCGGACAAGGAACCGATGGTCATTCCGCTCGCGATCGGGCTTGTCGGCGCGAACGGCGACGATCTGCCGCTCGCGCTCGATGGGCGCCTGCTTGAGCGCGGCGTTTTGGAACTCAAGGAGCGCAGCCACAGCTTCATCTTCACCGGCGTCAGCGAGCGGCCCATCCTGTCCCTCAACCGCGGTTTTTCCGCGCCGATCAAGCTCAAGCTGCCGCTCGAACCCGACGAACTGCGCTTCCTCGCCGCGCACGATGGCGATCCGTTCAATCGCTGGCAGGCGGTGCAGACATTGGCGATGTCGCTTCTCACCGGCAATGTCGCGGATTTGCGCACCGGCGCGCCGGCCCGCGAGGATGAAGGTCTCGTGGCCGCGCTCGGTGCGATCCTCGCGAACCGAGGACTCGAGCCTGCCTTTGTCGCGCTCATGCTCACGCCGCCAAGCGAACCCGACATCGCCCGCGAGATCGGCCGCGACGTCGATCCCGACGCGGTCTTTGCCGCGCGCCGGGCGCTGCGCGCGGCGACCGGCAGACGGCTCGGCGCTGCGCTCGCGGAAACCTATGGGCGCATGATCACCCGCAGTCCCTATCGACCGGATGCCACCGGCGCCGGCCGGCGTGCGCTGAAGAATATCTGCCTCGACCTTCTGGCGGCGACCGAGGAGAACGATGCAATCGCCCGAGCAATGTCCCAATACCGGAGCGCCGACAACATGACCGACCGCATGGCGGCGTTGGAGACGCTGTCCCTGCACGACCGGCCCGAGCGCGCCGACGCGCTGGAAGACTTCTACAGGCGCTACGCCGATGATCCGCTGATCATCGACAAATGGCTCGCTTTGCAGGCGGTCATCCCCGAACGGGCGACACTCGATCGGGTGCGGGCGTTGACCGCGCATCCCGCCTTCTCGATGGCCAATCCCAACCGCGTGCGCGCGCTGATCGGTTCGTTCGCCCAGGCGAACCACACCCAGTTCAACCGCATCGACGGCGCCGGCTATGAGTTCGTCGCCGATATCGTGCTGACGCTCGATCCGAAGAACCCGCAGGTCGCCGCGCGCATCATGGGCGCGTTCCGCTCCTGGCGCGCGCTCGAAGCGCAGCGGCGCGAACGCGCGGAGGCGACGCTGCGGCGCGTGGCGGCGGCGCCGGCTCTGTCCCGGGACGTCGCGGACATCGTCGCGCGGACGCTCGGCGAGGGCTGAGCAGCGCCGCGGCGTTGCGAGCTTTGCTTGCCGGGGGGCGTCTCGCCAATGATAGAGACGCGTCGCGACTGCGCCAAAACGATCGTGGGATAGCCGACGAAAAATATTGACTCGGGACTCTCGACAAATCGATTCGCATCGATTCTTATCGGGGTGATTCGGAAAGAGATGCGGCACATCGTTCCGATCGCGGGTGCAGGGGACTGTCCGAACGGAGGCAGGCGATGGCGCGCGCCGAGACGGCGAGTGCGTCCCTACGTTCCGATTCCATCAAGGGCTTGGCGCAATCGATCGCCAACCCGGCCTATCGGCGGCTGTTGAGCGCCGAGCCGCTCCTGCGCCGAGCCGTCCCGGTCCTCATCGTCGCCTTCCTCTGCACCATCTGCATAGGCGCCGTGGTGCAAGTGCTCGAACAGCGCCGGCAGGTCATGCTCACCGCGCGACAGGCGATCGAGGCGCTTGCCGATCAACTCGCCGTTGCGCTCGACCATCCCGGCCGGGACGCCAAGGCCAACGGCGGCCGCACCTCCGAGGCACTCGAGCACGCGCTGCCGGCCTGGGCGGCGCGCGCCGACCGGTTGATCCTCGTCGCCGATGCCGACGGCACCATCGTCGCCACCGCGCCGAGCGAGCCGCAGAAGCTCGGACGCCCGCTCCTCGACGTGCTCGGACCCTCGCAGCCGCTGACCACCTTCGCCGCCGCCGCCGGGACGCTGGAGATCACCCTGCCCGACGGCGCCGCCGCCTTCGCTACGGTGCGGGCGCTGAGAAATCCGCTGGGCCTGCTCGCCGTCGTCGAGACGACGAGCGACGCGCTCGCCAACTGGCGCTCGACCACCACGCTCACCGTCACGCTGTCGGCCACGACCGGCTTCGTCGTGCTCATCCTCGGCTTCGCCTTTCACTGGCAGGCAACGCGGGCGCGTGAGGCCGACCTCATCCACGACACCGTGCGCAGCCGCATCGACACCGCGCTCAACCGCGGCCGCTGCGGGCTGTGGGACTGGGACATCGCCCGCGGCCGCGTGTTCTGGTCGCACTCGATGTTCGACATTCTCGGCCTGCCGGCCAAGGACGACCTGCTGACTTTCGGCGAGGTCAACGCGCTGGTGCGCGAGGGCGACATCGACCTCTATGAGCTGGCGCGGCAAATTGCCGACGGCAAAGTACAGTCGATCGATCACGCCTTCCGTATGCGTCATGCCGACGGCCGGTGGTTGTGGCTGCGGGCGCGCTGCGAATTGGCGCGTCAGGAGCACGAGGCTTCCCTGCATCTCATCGGCATCGCTGTCGATATCACCGAACAGAAGAACCTGGTGGCGAGGACGACGGCGGCGGATCTGCGGCTGCGTGACGCGATCGAAACCATCCCGGAGGCTTTCGTGCTTTGGGACGCCGACAATCGCCTGGTGCTGTGCAATTCAAACTTCCAGGAACTGCATCACCTGCCCGAGGCGACCGTGGTCGCGGGTACGCCGTACGAGGCGGTGGTGGCCGCCAGCGGCAGACCGATCATACGCACGACCGCGGCCAACGGCGCAGGCCAATCGCCCGGCGCGCGCACCTTCGAAGCGCAACTCGACGACGGGCGCTGGATGCATATCAGCGAGCGCCGGACCAAGGACGGCGGCTACGTCTCCGTCGGCACCGACATCACCGCGCTCAAGCTGCACGAGCAGAAGCTGATCGAGGTTGAGAAACGACAGATGGCGACCATCCGCGACCTGCGCAAATCGCAGCAGGCGCTGGAGCACCAGACGGGCGAATTGGCCGACCTCGCCGAGAAATACGCCAGGGAAAAGACCCGCGCCGAAGAGGCCAACCAAGCTAAGTCGAAGTTTCTCGCCAATATGAGCCACGAGCTGCGCACGCCGCTCAACGCCATCATCGGCTTCTCGGAAATCATGGAATCGGCGATGTTCGGGCCGCTCGGCGCGGAAAAATACTGCGAATATTCCCGCGACATCCGAGAAAGCGGCCAGTATCTGCTCGATGTCATCAACGACATCCTCGACATGTCGAAGATCGAAGCCGGCGGCATCCACCTTGCGCCCGAGGAGGTGGAGCTCGACGCCGTACTGGCCGACTGCTTGCGCGTCATTTGGGAGCGCGCGCGCGAAAAACGTCTCACGCTCGATTCGCATATTGCGCCCGCGATCCGGCTGAAGGCCGACCGCCGCGCGCTCAAGCAGATTGCGCTCAATCTTCTCTCGAACGCCGTGAAGTTCACGCCGGACGGCGGCGCCGTGATGGTGCGCGGGAGGGTGCGCGGCGGCATGGTGACCATCGCCATCGAGGACAACGGCATCGGCATCGCCAAGGATGCCCTGCACAAACTTGGCCGGCCGTTCGAACAGGTCGAGAGCCAGTTGACCAAGCGGCACCAGGGTTCGGGGCTTGGGCTGGCGATCGCCAAATCGCTCGCCGAACTGCACGGTGGCGCGATGCGCATCCGCTCGAGACCCGGCGTCGGCACGACGGTCGTCGTGCGTCTTCCGCTGGAAGCGCGTGCCGTTCTCCCGGGCGATGCGGGGCACGGTGCATAGGCGGCCGGCTGTTTTACCCAAAGGACGCAAAGCGTCAGCCGTGGCACACGGCGGCGAGTCTACCCTTGGCGAAGCCGGTTCCTCTGCTGACAAAGCCATCGCATGCTGGCGCGGTACTTGGGCGCGTCCGTCTACCATGCTACCCATGCTCCTAAATCCCCGCGATGGAGGAAGAAAACACGGAATGTGTCATGCCTCAGAGAATCAAGAACGGATTTCGTGCCCTGGTCGATGCCGCCGAACGCGAGATCGAGATCGTGTCGGTTGAGGAGGCGCTTGCCCTTCATGGGCGCGCCGACGTGGTCTTTATCGATGTTCGCGACATCCGCGAGCTTGACCGCGAAGGACGCGTGCCCGGCGCCTTTCACTGTCCGCGCGGCATGCTCGAATTCTGGATCGATCCGGAAAGTCCCTATCACAAAACGATCTTCGGCGAAGACAAGCGCTTCGTGTTTTTCTGCGCCGGCGGCTGGCGTTCGGCGCTGGCCGCGCAAACGGCGCACCGCATGGGTCTTGTTCCCGTCGCACATATCAAGGGCGGATTCGGTGCCTGGCGCAAGGCTGACGGCCCGATCGAATCGCCGCCGACCAAGACCAAGCCTGCTTAGCGGCGGCACTCACGCTCGCGCCTACGGCGCCGCGCCCAATATCCGAACGAAGCATTCGCGCACCTGACGCTGCGTCTCGACGACATGCGCCTCGACCGCCGGGAAGTCGGGCAGATCGGCGGCGCGGGCAAGCAGGCCGAGCACGCCCTCGCTGGTCGCTTTCGGGTCGAAGGCGCCGGGCAGGCAGAGTCGGAGAATTTGCGTGAGGTCATGAAAGAGCCGCACGGCTGCACGCAACACAGCGGCGTCCGCGGCCGCCAGCGCGCCGCAACGTGCGGCCTTTTCCAGCGTGCGCGCCGTCGAGGCGTCGAGTATGTCCGGGGTCGCGGCGGCATGCACGAGCTGCAAATATTGCGCGATGAACTCGATGTCGACGAGCCCGCCGGACGCGTATTTGAGATCCCAGGGATCGGCGTCGCCCTTTTCCTTGGCGATTGCTTCGCGCATCTCGACGACATCCTCGGCAACCGCGCGCGCATCGCGCTTGCGGCAGAGAACGCGACGGATCGCCGCCTCGACGCGCGCGCAAAAGGCCGGCGATCCACAAACGACGCGCGCGCGGGTGAGCGCCATATGCTCCCAGGTCCAGGCCTCGCGTTCCTGATAGTTGACGAAGCCGTCGATCTGCGTGGCCAGCGGACCCGAGCGGCCGGACGGCCGCAGCCGCATGTCGACCGGATAAAGCACGCCGTAATTGGTCTTGACCGTGAGCGCGCTGATCAGGCGCTGCGTGAGACGCGCGAAGTACTGCGCACCGTAAAGGGGACGCTCTCCATCGGAATTTGGGTGTTCCTGGTCGAAATCGTAGATCACGATGAGATCAAGGTCGGAACTTGCGGTCATCTCGCGGGCCCCGAGACGCCCCAAGGCGAGGATTGCGGTTTGCTCGCCCCGCATACGGCCATGGGTGGCGGCAAAATCCTCCTGCACCTTTGCGTGCAGGGCACGAACAAGAACCTCCGCCAGCCGGGCAAAAACCTCCCCTGCCAGCTCA
>DATHCD010000007.1:0-67587 GCA_035319735.1 Xanthobacteraceae bacterium
TGGCTCACCCCAGTCGATGAAAATACCTATCTCGCCAAAGCGATCTTTCCAGTAGTCAAATATCCGAGCTTTGGATGGCAGTGTGTCAGCCCAGGGCATGGGTTCATTCCCACTCGATGGTGCCGGGCGGCTTGCTCGTCACGTCGTAGACCACGCGGTTGACGCCCTTGACCTCGTTGACGATGCGGGTCGCGACCGTGCTGAGGAAGTTCATGTCGAACTGATAGAAGTCGGCGGTCATGCCGTCGGTCGAGGTCACCGCGCGCAAAGCGAGCACATGCTCGTAAGTGCGGTGATCGCCCATGACGCCGACGCTTTTCACCGGCAACAACACCGCAAACGCCTGCCAGATGTCGTCGTACAGCCCGGCGCGGCGGATTTCCTCGATAAAAATCTCGTCGGCGAGCCGCAGGATGTCGAGCTTCTCCCGGGTCACCGCTCCCGGGCAGCGGATGGCGAGGCCGGGGCCCGGGAACGGATGGCGGCCGACGAAGGCTTCCGGCAAGTCGAGCTCGCGGCCGAGCGCGCGCACCTCGTCCTTGAACAATTCGCGCAGCGGCTCGACAAGCTTCATGTGCATGCGCTCGGGGAGCGCGCCGACATTGTGGTGGGATTTGATGGTCACCGACGGTCCGCCGGCGAACGAGACGCTCTCGATCACGTCGGGATAAAGCGTGCCCTGGGCAAGAAATTCGGCGCCGCCGATCTTCTTCGCCTCCGCCTCGAAAACGTCGATGAACAGCTTGCCGATTTTCTTTCGTTTTTCTTCTGGGTCCTCGACGCCGGCCAGCGCCTTGAGGAAGAGCTCCTCGGCGGCGACATGCACGAGCGGGATGTTGTAATGGCCACGGAATAGCGCGACCACCCGTTCAGCTTCGCCGAGCCTGAGCAGGCCGTGATCGACGAAGACGCAGGTGAGTTTTTCGCCGATCGCCTCATGCAGCAGCAACGCCGCGACCGCGGAGTCGACGCCGCCGGACAGCGCGCAGAGCACCTTGGCCTTGCCGACTTCCCTACGGATTTTCTCGATCGCCTCGTCCTTGAACGCCCGCATGGTCCAGTCGGCGGCGCAGCCGGCGATATTGCGAACGAAATTGCGCAACAGCGCGGCGCCGTGTGGGGTGTGCACGACTTCGAGATGGAACTGCGCGGCATAGAACCGGCGCGCATCGTCGGCGATCATGGCGATCGGCGCGTTGGCCGAGGTGGCGATCGCCGCAAAGCCCGGCGGCAGCCTGGTCACGCGGTCGCCATGACTCATCCATACCGGATAGCGCTCGCCGACCTCCCACACGCCGTCGGTCAACCGCGAGGCCTTGGTCAACTCGACTTCGGCGCGGCCGAATTCCCGGCTGTGGCCGCCCTCGACGGCGCCACCAAGCTGATGCGCCATCACCTGCTCGCCGTAGCAAATGCCGAGCACCGGTATCCCGGCGGTAAAGATCGACATCGGCACCTGCGGCGCGTCCTTATCGAGCACCGAAGCTGGGCCGCCCGACAGGATCACTCCCTTCGGCCGTAGCGCGCGCAGCGCGTCCTCGGCATTTTGGAAGGGAACGATCTCGCAATAGACGCACTCCTCGCGCACGCGCCGGGCGATGAGCTTGGTGACCTGCGAGCCGAAATCGACGATGAGGATGGTGTCATGCATGGCTTATGGGGAGCGTATGTGCGGCGGGGACCGCCTGCGGTCAAGACCGCGGCGGCTCCCCTTCCACCAGCATGCTACTCCTTGCGCATGACGGCGACATAGAAGCCGTCGGTATCGGTCAAGAGCGGCGTCATCAGCAGCCCCTCCTCCGTCAAGAGCGCGGCACGGCAGAACAGCATGCTGCGCTCGCCGAGCGCCTGTGCGGCGATGTCGCGCGGCGGCAGGACGGCGAAATCCGGATGCCGCGACAGGAACGCGCGCACCTGATCGCCGTTTTCTTCGGCAAGCACGGAGCAAGTGACATAGGCGACGCGGCCGCCCGCTTTCACCAGGCCTGCGGCGCGATCGAGCAGCGTTGCCTGCTGCCGCACCCGCTCGGCCAGCGCGCCCGGACGCACCCGCCATTTGGCGTCGGGATTGCGCCGCCAGGTGCCGGTGCCGGTGCACGGCGCGTCGATGAGCACGAGATCGGCGCGGCCGGCCAGATCGGCGAGCGCATCCGCCTGGCCGCGCGGGGTGCGCACCTGGATGTTGCGCGCTCCCGCGCGCGCGATGCGCTCATGGATCGGAACAAGCTGGCGCTTGTCGATGTCGGTCGCGTAGATCTGGCCGCGGTTGTCCATCGCGGCCGCCAGCGCCAGCGTCTTTCCGCCGGCGCCGGCGGCAAGATCGACGACCTGTTCGCCGGGCTTGGCCCCGGCAAACAACGCGGCAAGCTGCGAGCCCTCGTCCTGGATTTCGATCGCACCCTTGCGAAAGGAGGGCTCCGCGTGAATCGCCGGGCTCTTCGCCTCGGCGTCAAGCCAAATGCGCAGGCCGACCGGCGACCAGCGCGTCGGCTCGACCGTAAGATGCGCAAGCTTCGCCATGAGCTCCTCGCGCCCGGCCTTGAGGGTGTTCACGCGCATGTCGAGCGGCGCGCGGCTTGCCAGCGCGGCGCCCTGCGCGGCTCGTTCCGCGGCAAAGACCCGCGCAAAATGCGGATCGAGCCAGCCCGGGTAATCGCCTCGAACGGGCACCGGCGCGTCGGCAAGCGAGTCGCGCCCGAGCGCCGCCCGCTCGGGCTCCGTCAACGGCGCGGGCGCAAAGCGCGACCCGTCGCATAAAGCCGCAATTGCCGCGGCATCAAGGCCGCGCTGGAGATGCAGCATGCCGATGAGCACGGCGCGCGCGCTCGTCTCGCCGATAAGCCAGGCGGACGATGACTTGCGGCGCAGCGCATCGTAGACCAGGCCGGCAATGGCGGCGCGGTCGGACGAGCCGGCGAAGCGGTGGGCGAGGCCCCAATCCTTGAGCGCGTCCGCAGCCGGCCGCCGCCGCGCCTCGATCTCGGCGACGACTTCGATCGCGGCGGACAGACGGGCCGAGGGCGTCATAAGAAAGAATCATGCCGGCGGCCGAGCCGCCACTCCGATTTGCGCTTGCATCGCGATCGCGCGTCGGGAGCCTGCACCTGACGTTAGAACTCAGGTGCCGGTCAACACCTGGATGATGTAGGTCGCCCACATGATCATGAGCACCACCGCGGCGACGGCATAGAACGCGCCGCGCAGGCGAACGATATTGCTGGTCGTATGGACGTAAGCCTGCAGCAGGCGAAAGACCACGAAGACCCAGGCCAGCGCCACAAAGACGACGCCGGCGTGGCGCGTGACCAGTTCGAGGAGCGTGAGGACGTAGAACAGGACCGGCAGCTCGAACTGATTGGAGAAGGAATTCGCGACCTGCGCCGTCGGCCGCGGCCAGAGCGGCTCGCGCAGCGCCACGTCCTGCGGCTTGACCGCGCCCGAACGGTAGTCGCGGTTGCGCAGCGCTCCCATCCACAGCATGAGCGCGAAGGTGAGAAGCACCTCGACAAAAAGCGGCAGCAGAATGGTTGGGAGCGACATGGGCAGCACCCGAGGTTAAAGCCACGCTCCCCTATCACGGCGCCGCTGTCGCCGCCAATGCGAACGCGTCAGCGCTTGACGCTGACCGCCGTTTCGCCCGCTCCATCGACGAGCGCGCTGCGCCAGAATTTGCCCTCGAACAGCGCCTTGTACACCGCCTCGGCGGTTCCGCCGTGATTGAGATTAGCGGTGATCAGCACGCCGCCGGTGCGTAACAGGTGGCGCAACGCGGTGTGCAACGCCGGCACCGGTGTTTCGCCATCGAAGAAGGCGAGATCGTAGCCGGGATCGAGTGTCGGCAGGATTTTGCCGAATTCGCCTTCGTGCACCGTGATGCGGTGGTCGAGCGCGGCCGCCGCGATGTTGTCGCGCGCGAGTTGGACGTGCTCGGCCTCGCGCTCGATCGTATCGACCGTAGAGTCCGGCGCGCCGTGGGCGAATGACAGCGCGGTATAGCCGAGCGCCGTCCCCAGCTCCAGAATGCGCCGCGCATGCGCGGCCGCCGCCAACACCCCGAGTAGCGGACCGTTACGGTACGGGTGAGCGTCGCAACCATGCCGCGCACGATGCAGGTCGGTGGCCTTGCGGACCTCGGCGAACGGATCGAGCGGCGGCCTTCGCATGACGCCCACTCATTCCCGGCTTGGATAGTTCGGGCTCTCGCGCGTGATGGTGACGTCGTGCACGTGGCTCTCGCGCAGGCCGGCGCCGGACACGCGCATAAACTCGGCCTTCTCGCGGAAGGCGGCAAGGTCCTTGGCCCCGACATAGCCCATGGCGGCGCGCAGTCCGCCGGTGAGCTGGTGCAGCACATTGGCCACCGGTCCCTTGTAGGGCACCTGGCCTTCCACGCCCTCCGGCACCAGCTTGAGCGTGTCCTTGATCTCCTGCTGAAAGTAGCGATCGGCCGAGCCGCGCGCCATGGCGGCGACCGAGCCCATGCCGCGATAGGTCTTGTAGGAGCGGCCCTGGTAGAGAAAAACCTCGCCCGGCGTCTCGTCGGTACCGGCCAGCAACGAACCGACCATGGCGCACTCAGCGCCGGCGGCCACTGCCTTGGCGAGATCGCCGGAATATTTGATGCCGCCATCAGCGATCACCGGCGTATCGGTCCGCTTCGCCACCTCGACCGCATCCATGATCGCCGTGAGCTGCGGCACGCCGACCCCGGCGACGACGCGCGTCGTGCAGATCGAACCCGGGCCGATACCGACCTTGACGGCGTCGGCGCCGGCATCGATCAGCGCCTTGGCAGCCTCCGCGGTCGCGACGTTGCCGGCGACGACCTGCACCGCATTCGACAGCCGCTTGATGCGGGTCACGGTTTGCAGCACACGGCGGGAATGGCCGTGCGCGGTGTCGACGACAACGAGATCGACGCCCGCCTCGATCAGCGCCTCGCTGCGCACGTAGCCGGCCTCGCCGACCGTCGTCGCGGCGGCGACCCGCAACCGGCCCTGCTCGTCCTTGCAGGCATTGGGATGGGCCACCGCCTTTTCGATGTCCTTCACCGTGATCAGGCCGACGCAGCGGTAATCGCCGTCGACGACTAGAAGCTTCTCGATGCGATGCTGGTGCAGGAGGCGCTTGGCTTCGTCCTGACCGACGCTCTCGCGCACCGTGACCAGCCGGTCCTTGGTCATCAGCTCGGAGACCTTCTGCCGCCGGTCGGTAGCGAACCGCACGTCGCGATTGGTCAGAATACCGACGAGCTTGCCGGCCCGCCCGTTGCCGCCGCCCTCGACCACCGGGATGCCGGAGATATGATGTTCCTGCATCAACGCCAGTGCGTCGGCGAGCGTCGCATCGGGATGGATGGTGACCGGATTCACCACCAGGCCGGATTCGAATTTCTTCACTTGCCGCACCTGTCCGGCCTGTACGGCGGGGTCCAGATTGCGGTGAATGACGCCGATGCCGCCGGCCTGCGCCATGGCGATCGCCATTTGCGCCTCGGTCACCGTATCCATGGCCGAGGCCACGATCGGGATATTGAGCGCGATGGTGCGCGTGATGCGCGAACGGATGTCGACGTCCGCGGGCAGCACGTCCGACAGACCCGGCTTGATCAGCACGTCGTCGAAGGTCAGGCCCTCGCGCGGATTGTCATTGAGCATTCACCAACTCCGCTTGCGCCCGCAAGTATCCGCGGGCTTGCTGGGCGGGCGGAAAAGCCGGTTGGAAAGAGCACTTCACGCGGGTGGAGCACTCGCCCTGCCCGCCTGCTCATCCGACTCAATGGCCCGCTTTTGGGTTGGCGGCGGTTCCTAGCATGTCCGGGCCCGGATGCATAGATGGGGCCGCACGGCTTGGCCGCCGCGTGCACAGCAGAGTAGATTGGCCGCAACCGCGACGGCGCAAGGCGAAAATGGGCGCGATTCGCATTGCCCACGCTATTTCCTGCATGAAACCATGATGCCGCACATATCGCCGCCCGCCGGTTCGACCGTCTGGGTTACGCTCGCCCTGATCCTGCCGCTCGCACTCGCCGTGGCCGCACCCGCCCAGGAAGCGACGGACGAGCGTCGTTGCACCGGACAATCGCATGCCACCAACGAGGAGCGAATCGCCTCGTGCACGGCGCTGATCAAATCCGGCCGCTATCAGCGCGCCAATCTCGCTATTCTGCATCACAACCGCGGCGTGGCGATGCGTACGAAGGGCGACCTCGGGCAAGCGCTCGACGATTTTGCACAGGCGATACGGCTCGATCCAGATTACGCGCGCGCCTACGCCGATCGCGGCAGTCTGCGGCTCGTTCAGCATGATCTTGACGGCGCCGTCGCCGATCTCGACGCGGCGATCAGGCTTGATGCGAACGACGCCGCAGCGTTCATGACGCGCGGCAACGCGCTCGACGAGATGGGCAATTTCGACCGCGCCATCGCCGATTACAACGAGGCGATCCGGCTCACTCCCAATTTCGCCGCCGCCTATTTCAACCGCGGCCTCGCGTTCCGGCGCAAGGGCGATCTCGACAACGCCACGGCCGATTACGATCAAGCGATTAGGCTCGACCCGAAGAACGCCGCGGCCTTCAACAATCGCGGCATCGTCTGGTTCGAGAAGAGCGATTTCGACCGCGCCACCGCCGACTACAATCAGGCGATCCGCCTCGACCCCGATTTCGCCGCCGCCTACAACAATCGCGGCGATGCCTGGCGCGCCAAAGGCGATTTCGCCCGCGCCATGGATGACTTCGATCACGCCATCAAGATTTCACCGCAGTTCGCGCTGGCCTACAACAATCGCGGCCTCATCTTCTACCAGAAGCGCGACTACGAGCGCGCCATCGCCGATTTCGACGCCGCGATTCGTTTCGATCCGAAGGCGGCGGACGCCTATGACAACCGCGGCAATGCTCATGACGACAAGGGCGACCGCAACGCCGCCATCGCCGATTACAACGAGGCGATCCGCCTCGACCCCAAGAACGCCCGCTTCTACTACGATCGCGGCATTGCGTTCCGTCGCGACGGCGACCTCGACCGCGCCGTCGCCGACCTGAGCGAAGCCATCCGACTCAATCCGCAGCATGCTGGCGCCTATAACGAGCGCGGCTACGCCTTCTACCAGAAGCGCGATTTCGATCGCGCCATCGCCGATTACGACCAGGCGATCAGGCTCCATCCGCGATTTGCCATCGCGTTCAACAATCGCGGCAACGCCTTCGACGACAAAGGCGACCCCGATCGCGCTATCGCCGACTACAACGAGGCCTTGCGGGTTGACCCAAATTACGCTTCCGCGTTCTACAATCGCGGCATCGCCTGGCGGCACAAAGGCGCGCTCGACCGCGCTATTGCCGATTACGACCAGGCGATCAAGCTCAACCCGACCGCCGCCGCCTACAATAATCGCGGCAGCGCCTGGCAGGCCAAGGGCGAGAGCGAACGCGCCATGGCGGATCTCGATCAGGCCATCAAGCTCGATCCGCGCTCGGCGGAGGCCTACATCAATCGCGGCAATGCCAAGCGCGAGCGGCTCGAGCTTGGCGGCGCCGTCGCCGACTACACGCGCGCCATCGAGCTCGCGCCGCAGGCCGCGCTCGCCTTTTACAACCGCGCCTGGGCACATTACCTCGCCGGCGAAACCATCGAGGCTCTCGCCGACGCCGACCGTGCGATAGCGCTCAATGCGCATTCGGCCAGCGCGTTCTCCACGCGCGGCCTCATTCGCGAGCGGCTCGCCGACTATGCCGGCGCCGTCGCCGACTTCCGCAAGGCGCTCGAGCTCGATCCTGCATTCCAGCAGCCCGCCGAAGGCCTGCGCCGGCTCAAGGCCGGCCCCGCCGCCAGCCGCTAGTCGCCGCCGACAGATGCCGTGGCGCCTGCCGTCGAGCTCGTACGACCGCGTCGTCCCGCTCATCGTCGCGGTCGCGCTGTTCATGGAGAACATGGACTCCACGGTGATCTCGACCTCGCTGCCGGCGATCGCGCGAGCGCTCGGCACCAACCCGCTGGCGCTCAAGCTCGCGGTCACCTCCTACCTGCTCGCGCTCGCGATCTGCATCCCGGCGAGCGGCTGGACCGCCGATCGCTACGGCGCGCGCCATGTCTTCCGCATCGCTATCGGCGTGTTCGTGCTCGGCTCAATCGGCTGCGCGCTGTCGCACTCGCTCGAGGAGTTCGTGTTGGCGCGCATCGTTCAGGGCATGGGCGGAGCGATGATGACGCCGATAGGCCGTCTCATCCTGGTGCGCAGCATCGACAAGCGGCTTCTGGTCAATGCCATGGCGCTGGTGACCATACCGGCGCTCATCGGCCCGATTTGCGGTCCGCCGCTCGGCGGCTTCATCACCACCTACGCGTCGTGGCACTGGATCTTCATCATCAATGTCCCGATCGGTCTCGTCGGCATCGTCATGGCGACGCGCTACATTCCAGAGGTGCGCGCCGAACGGCCGGATCGGTTCGACTTCGTCGGTTTCGTCCTTTCCGGCCTCGGCATCGGCGGGCTTGCCTTCGGCCTCTCGGTAATGGGGCTCGAGTATCTGCCGGGGGGCGTAGTGATCGCCCTCATCGGCATCGGCGCGGTTTCGGCGGCCGCCTATGTGCTCCACGCCAAGCGCGCGGCGGCGCCGATTCTCGATCTCAATTTGTTCAGGTTCGCGACGTTCCGCGCCAGCATATTCGGCGGCTTCATGTTCCGGCTCGGCATCGGGGCGCTGGCATTTCTATTGCCGCTGTTGCTGCAGATCGGATTCGACCTGACGCCGTTCCAGTCCGGTCTCATTACCTTTACCGGCGCGCTCGGCTCGATGTTCATGAAAGCAGCGGTCGCGCGCGTACTCAAACGCTTCGGCTATCGCCCCGTGCTTGTCTATAACAGCCTCGTCAGCGGCGCCTTCCTTGCCGCCTGCGCGAGCTTCGTACCCGGCATGCCGTTTGCGGCGATGATCGCGATCCTGCTCGTCGGCGGCTTTTTTCGCTCGCTGCAATTCACCGCCATCAACACCATCGCCTATGCCGAGATCGAGCCGCGGCTGATGAGCCAGGCGACGACGCTCGTCTCCGTCGCCCAGCAATTGGCGCTTTCGACCGGCGTTGCCGTCGGCGCGCTGGTCGTCGAATTGACGCTGCGGCTCAAGCATGGAAGCGAGATCGGCGCCATGGATTTCCCGCCGGCGTTTCTGGCCGTCGGCTTGCTCACCGCCGCCGCCGCGCTGATCTTCCTGCGGCTACCGCCCGAGGCCGGAGCGGAGCTTGCCGGGCGCAGCCCACCCGCGAAACTTCCCGAATAGTCACAATCGACGAAGCGCGAACAACTCCGATGCAATGAGCAAACGCGTATAGCCCGAACTCCACCTAATTTGAGGTGCCCTTCCCGCCTCGAAACCCTCGAGCCAGCAGATAAAGCTCGGCCGAATCGCTGCGGCTCGCCGGCGGCTTGACGTGCTTGACGCTAGAAAAGTCGCGCTTGAGCGCGGACAGGAGCGCCGTTTCGGTGCCGCCCTGCAGCACCTTGCAGAGGAAGCTGCCGCCATCGGCGAGCACCTCGCGCGCGAAATGCGCCGCCGCCTCGGCGAGCGCCATGACCCGCAGGTGATCGGTCTGCCGGTGGCCGGTTGCGTTCGCCGCCATGTCGGAAAGCACGACATCAACTTTTCCGCGGGCCTTGCCGCCGAGCATCGCCTTGAGGCGCTGCGGCGCGGTGTCGTCGAGAAAATCGAGCTTAAGGAATTCGACGCCCGGTATCGGCGTCATGTCGAGAACGTCGATCGCGATCACGCGGCCGCCGGCGCCGACGCGCCGCGCGGCCACCGCGCTCCAGCCGCCCGGAGCGGCGCCAAGGTCGACGACGCGGGCGCCCTGCTTGAGCAGGCGGTACTTGTCGTCGATTTCGGCGAGTTTGTAGGCCGCACGCGACCGAAATCCCTCGCGCTTCGCGCGCGCCACATAGGGATCTCTGATCTGCCGTTCGAGCCAGGCCCGCGAGGACGGCGTGCGGCGTTTCTCTCCTGTCAGCCGCGCCATGGCTCGTCAGGCTTCCCCCAAACGCGGTCCGCGCGCATCATCTCGACCAGCATGCCCTCGCGCAGGCCGCGATCGGCGACGCGCAACCGTTGGCAGGGGAAGGCGCGGCGAATGGCATCGAGGATGGCGCAGCCGGCGAGCACCAGGTCGGCGCGCTCGACGCCGATGCAGGGATTGGCCGCGCGTTCGTCGAAGCTCATGGCCATCAGCTCGGCGACAACGCGCGAAACCTCGTCATCGGAAAGCCAGCAGCCATCGACGCGGCGGCGATCATAGCGCTTGAGCTTCAAGAATACGCCGGCGATCGTGGTCACCGTGCCGGAGGTGCCGAGCATGTGGAAATCATCAAGGTCGTCGCGATGGGCGGCAGCAAATTTTTCCACGAAGATGGCGGCCTCCTCCACCATGGCCTGGTAAATGTCGCGCGACACCGCTTTGCCGCCGTACCGCTCGGCGAGCGTGACGACGCCGAGGGGCAGCGACGCCCAGGCGACGATATCGGCCTCGGGCGGTCCCCGCCTGACGCCGTTCGGCCGTGCGAGCCGCACCAGCTCCGACGATCCGCCGCCGATGTCGAAAAGGATGACGCCGGCGGTCGCCGGGTCGAACAATTCCGTGCAGCCGGCCGCCGCAAGCCTCGCCTCGGTTGCCGAATCGACGATTTCGAGCTCGAGGCCCGCCTCCTCGGCGACGCGAGCGCGGAATGTCTCGCCGTTCTCGGCCGCGCGGCAGGCGGCAGTCGCGATCAGCCGCGCACGCGTCACGCCCCGCGCGCTCATCTTGTCGCGACAAATCAAAAGCGCCTCGACCGCGCGCACGATCGCCGCCTCGCTGATGCGCCGCGAAGCGGCAACGCCTTCGCCGAGACGAATGATGCGGGAGAACGCATCGACGACACGGAACCCGTTCATGGTCGGGCGCGCGATGAGCAGCCGGCAATTGTTGGTGCCGAGGTCGAGCGCCGCATAGGTCGCTTCACGACCCGCGTTCGCGCGCGCCTGCGCGTCATCGCGGCAAGGCCCCTCGCGGCGGAAGCCATACGGGGTTCGACGTGCCCAGCGCAGGCGCCGTCGCGACGCACCATGGCCGTCGCGGCCGCCGTTCGGCCCGGCCTTCTCGTTCATAAATACCACCTCCGCGCCGGAGCTCCCGGCTCAACGGCTGCGGCCATGTTCAAATTCAAATCAGGCAAAATGTATCAGTCGTGGGCGGCAGGGCCAATATCCCGCTTTTCCCGCCTATTGGCCGGGTCCCGCGTCACGCTTGTGGCGCCTTGCCAACTCCACTATGTCACGCGGCACACCATGTCGCGGGATCGGTGAGTCATGAATTTGCAGCAGTCTGCCGACCGACCGGCGGACAATTCGGCCGCGGACGATGTTTCGGCCGACAGATTAGCGATTAAGAAAAACGCCGTGGGGCAGTCGCTACCGCGCAGCGAGGATCCGATGCTGCTGCGCGGAGAGGGCCACTACACCGACGACATCAGCCTGCCCGGCCAAGCTTATGCGGTGATGGTGCGAAGCCGCAACGCCCACGGCATCATCCGTGGCATCGATACCGCCGCCGCGGCGAAAATGCCGGGCGTGCTCGGCGTCTATACTGCTGCCGACCTGCGAGCCTATGGCCCGCTCAAATGCATCGTGCCGTTCAAAAATCGCGACGGCTCGCCGATGAAGAAGCCGTGGCGCGGCGCGCTGGCGAAAGACAAGGTGCGCTTCGTCGGCGATCCGGTCGCCTTCGTCGTCGCCAAGACAATTGACGCCGCGAAAGATGCCGCCGAAGCGGTCGCGATCGATGTCGAGCCGCTGCCAGCCGTCATTTCGGCCGAAGAAGCCGCGCGCGACGGCGCGCCGCTGCTTTACGACGACGTGCCGGGCAATGTCGCGCTTGACTATCATTACGGGGAGACCGACGCCGTCGACGCCGCGCTCGCGGCAGCCGCCCATGTCACGCGATTGACGCTTGTGAACAGCCGCGTCGTCGTCGCCGCGATGGAGCCGCGCGCGGCGCTCGCCTCCTATGACGGGAAGCGCTTCACGCTTTACGTTGCTTCGCAGGGCGTATACGGCATGCGCACCAACATTGCCGAGGCCCTCGGCGTCGGTGGCAAAGAGGTGCGCATTCTGACCGGCCAGGTCGGCGGCTCGTTCGGCATGAAGGCAGCGGTGTTCCCCGAATATATCTGCGTGCTGCACGCGGCGCGCGCACTCGGCCGGCCGGTGAAGTGGACCGACGAGCGCTCGGGGAGTTTCGTTTCCGACAGCCATGGCCGCAATCACCACGTGACCGCGGAACTCGCCCTTGCCGAGGACGGCGCCTTCCTCGCCGTGCGGCTCACGAGCCTCGCCAATATGGGCGCATTTCTCTCGCCCGTTGCGCCGATGCCGGGAACGATCAACGCTGTCAAAAACGTGCAGGGCATGTATCGGACGCCATTGATCGAAGTCGCGACCAAATGCGTGTTCACCAACACCTCGCACGTTTCCGCCTACCGCGGCGCCGGCCGGCCGGAGGGTAATTATTATATGGAGCGGCTGATCGACGCGGCCGCGGCCGAGATGGGGATCGACCGCGTGGCGCTGCGCCGGCGCAATCTGATCCGGCCGCAGCAGCTGCCGTACAAGACCGCTTCCAGCGTGACCTATGACAGCGGCGATTTCGCGGCGCTGACCAAGCAGGCGTTCGAACTCGCCGACGGCAAGGGCTTTGCCCGCCGCAAGCGCGAGAGCCGCAAACACGGAAAGCTGCGCGGCCTCGGCATCGGCAATTTCTTGGAAGTCACGGCGCCGCCGTCGAAGGAGCTGGCCGCGATCGCCTTCAACGCCGACGGCACGGTGACGCTGGCGACCGGCACGCTCGATTTCGGCATGGGCCATGCCACGCCTTTCGCGCAGGTGTTGAGCGAGAAGCTCGGCATTGCCGCGGACAAAATCGCGCTGGTGCAGGGCGACAGCGACCGCCTGATAATCGGCGGCGGCAGCGGCGGCTCAAAATCGATCATGCACAGCGGCACCGCGATCGTCGAAGCCGCTGCCAAGGTCATCGAACAGGGCAAGGAGATCGCCAGTCACGTGCTCGAGGCCGCCGCTTCCGACATCGAGTTCAGCCAAGGTCGCTTCGTCATCGCCGGAACCGACCGCACGATCTCGCTTGAGGCGCTGGCGCGGCTGCTGCACAGCGGCGCCAAGCCGCCGGCGCCCGCGGCGCAATCGCTCGACGTCACTCACGTGAGCGATGGGCCCGGCGCCTCGACCTTTCCCAACGGCTGCCACATCGCCGAGGTCGAAATCGATCCGCAGACCGGAGTCGTCGAAGTGGTCAAATATACTTGCGTCAACGATTTCGGCACCATCGTCAATCCGATGATCGTTGAGGGCCAGCTCCACGGCGGCGTGGTGCAGGGCATCGGCCAGGCGCTCATGGAACTGACGTTTTACGACAGCGATGGACAGTTGCTCACCGGCTCGTTCATGGATTATGCGCTGCCGCGCGCAGTCGATGCGCCGCCCTTCGTTATCGCCGATCATCCGGTGCCGGCGAAGACCAACCCGCTCGGCGTCAAGGGCTGCGGCGAAGCCGGCTGTGCTGGCGCGCTGACCTCGGTGATGAATGCGGTCATCGATGCGCTTGCCGATTGCGGCATCCGCCATATTGACATGCCCTTGACTCCGTTTCGCGTCTGGCAAGCGCTCCGCCAAGCAAATCGGCGCGTGTAGTTCGATGACGCAAGCCATTTCCGTCTCCGGACGCCGCTCCAGCGAATTGAAGATCGTGGCGCCCGTCTGCGCGGCGCATTTCCTCAGTCATTATTATATGATCATGCTGGCGCCGCTGTTCGCGTTCGTGCGCGCGGATTACGGCGTGAGCTACACCGATCTGGCGCTGGCGCTTGCCGTCTTCAATGTGGTTTCGGCAGCGCTGCAGACGCCGGCCGGCTTTCTGGTCGATCGAATCGGGGGGCGCCTCGTCCTGATCGCCGGCGTCGCGCTTGGCAGCGCGGCTTTTGCGGTCGCCGGCGTCGTCAATTCCTTTGTCGTGTTCGTCGCCATGTACGCCGTCGCCGGTCTCGGCAACGCGGCGTATCACCCGGCCGATTACTCGCTGTTGTCCGATCACAGCACGCCGGCGCGGCTCGGCCATGTCTTCTCGTTTCACACCTTTGCCGGCATCCTCGGCTCCGCGGTCGCCCCGGCCACGTTGCTGGCGATGCAGAGCCGTTTCGGTTGGCGCGGCGCCTATATTGGCGCCGCGATAATCGGTTTTGCCGTGCTTGCCCTCCTTCTCGCGCAGCGGCCACTGCCCGCAGAGCGACCGGCCGAGAAGCGCGGCGCCGAGGCCCCGGCCGAAGATGCCGCCGACGGCGTCCCGAGCACCGGCGGATGGCGGCTTCTGCTCACGCCGCCGATTGTTCTCAATCTCTGCTTTTTCATATTGTTCTCGGTCATGGGCGGCCTCAACAGCTTCCTCGTGGTGGCGCTCGGTGCCCTCTACGGAACTTCGGACGCTCTTGCCAATCTGGCGCTGACCGGCTTGCTGCTGATGAATGCGCTCGGCGTGCTTGTCGGCGGCGCAGTCGCCGCTCGCGCCAGCAGCCAGGTTGCCGTCGCCGGCCTTGGACTCGCATTCGCCGGCATCGCGACCGCCGTCATCGGCGTCATCAATTTCTCCCCCTTCACGCTCGTGCTCATGACCTCGCTGTCCGGGTTTTTCGTCGGCCTGATCGCTCCTTCACGCGACCTGTTGGTACGCGCGTCGACACCGCCGGGCGCGTTCGGGCGCGTCTTCGGTTTCGTCAGCACCGGTCTCAACATCGGCGCGACGATCGCGCCGATGATCTACGGCATGTTCATGGATCGCGGCGCGCCGCGCGCCGTATTCCTTTTTTCGGCGGCCTGCAGCATCCTCGGCATCGGCACGGTGCTGCTCGGGTTGCCGCGGCAACGGCGGCGCTAGACCTGCCCTCGCCGGCTGCGCCGAGACAAGGTGGCGGAAACGCAGAGTAAAGCACGGTAACCGAGTGCCTAAAGCATGAGCCTGAAAAGTGGACAGCCGGTTTTCCGAAAAGATCATGCTCCACTTGGTAAATTGGGGCGCAATCGATTCAACCTAAGCGATTGCGCTCTAGTCGAGTGAACGGCGAACAATGATTGAGAACGACGAAGATGCAAGAAGAGGGAGTGCGGCGCCTCTCGTCAGCATCGTCATGCCGTCATACAACCACGGCCGATTTGTCACGGACGCCGTTCGTTCCGTTTACCAACAGACTTACAGGCCTATCGAGCTGATCATCATCGATGACGGATCGAGCGACGGCAGCCCGGAGATCATTCGTGAGTTCCTTGCGACGGCATCGCCCCCGGACGGTATCTCCGTGCATTTCAGCGCGCGACAGAACCGCGGAGCGCCGATCACGATCAATGAAGGAATTGCGCAAGCCCGCGGAAGCTACGTCGCCATCCTGAACTCGGACGACGCTTATGTTCCGGAGCGGATCGCCGAATGCGTCACAGCGGCGCGCATGCGCAATAGCCGATTGGTGTTCACTTATGTCGAACCGATCGACGCCGAAGGGTTGCCTCTTGAGCCGGGGCATCCCTGGCGGAACTGGTACTACGAAGCTCAACGCCAGGACCTCGCCGTGGCGCCGAGCCTGGGTTTCGTGCTGCTCGGCGACAACATCGCGGTTTCTACCGGAAACCTCTTCTTCCGGCGCGACCTCTTTGACGAGATCGGCCCATTCGAGGATCTCAAATATGCACATGACCTTGCTTTCATCATGAAGGCACTCGAATTGGAAGAGCCGACCTTGCTCCGCTTGCCCCTGTACCGGTATCGACTTCATGAAGGCAATAAAATCAGCGCGGACCACCGAGAAATCGAAGCCGAGTTGAAGCAAGTCTACCACCGCTACTTGAGTTCCGTTCTGGTGACTCCTCCGGCCAACCCGATCGCACCCACCTTTGCCAATTGGCCGTCTTCTATGAGTTCCACTTTTGGCCCGATGACGAGAGGTTTGAATAGGGCGATCGACAGTCTGATCGAGAGAGCGTCAAACGACGCATGTGCCGAACAAAGCGCGGTTGTTCCCGCGAGCCGAGCGTCACGTTCGCGAGCCGTCGCGATCACCATGATCAGTCACGAATTAAGCCGGTCGGGGGCGCCGACGCTGGCGCTCGAGGTGGCGCGCGCGTTGGTTCTAGCGGGTGCGGCAGTGAACTTGATCAGCATGGTCGACGGCCCGCTGCGGACCGATTTCGAGCGCGCTGGAATCCCGGTTGCAATAGTACGGGGAGCGCTCATCAATCGAGCGATCGTGCTGGGCCGGTATTTGCTGGAGATTGCTCGAGGTCTCGGCCGCTCGGACAGGCTACATGCCCGCTTGCATCAGCTTTCTTTTGCCGCATTAAATATGAGCACCGCGCTCAGCTCGCTGACGCTCCTGCCTCGCATCCATAATTGCGTTCTCATTAACTCCTTTACTTCTTGGCCGCTGGCTCTGCCAATCATCCGACTTCGTCGTCGCGCCCGGATCAGTTGGTACATCCACGAGAGCTACAATCCACACTTGATGCTGGCTGGGCGAACCGCTCGTCGCCTGTTCGAGATCTGCCGCAAACAACCAAACCTTGCTTTTCTGTTCGGTTCGGACGGGACTCGGCGGGTCTGGGCAAGCCACGGCTGCGACGGACAAGTTCGGTATTGGAGCGGCATATCGGCGGCGACAGCGCGGTTGAAGCCCGCGCAACCTCGGACCGCGCGGCAAGAAGACAACGGCAGCCCCCGGATCGTGCTCTCGGTCGGCAACAGCGGCAACCGCAAAGGCACGCGGACCCTGATCGAAGCCTTTGCCTACGGCCGCTCCCGCGGCCTCATCCCCGATGACGTCGAGCTAGTAATCATAGGGTGTTCGCCGCCATCGACAGATCCGCAAACACGTGATTTGCTCGTGCGAATTCATCGACCCGACCTCAATCGCCGGGTTCGCCTGGTCGGAATTCTGGAGTCAAGCGCGGTCGAACGGTACTATGACGAAGCGGCGATCTATGTGCAGTCGTCGACGATGGAATGCCTGCCTTTGGCACTGCTGACCGCCATGGCCCGTGGCCTGCCGATCGTCACCACCGATGTGGACGGCTGCAGCGAGGCGATCCTCAATGGCGTCTGCGGACTGACCGTGCCGCCGCGAGACATTCCCCATTTGGCCAGCGCGATCGGCCGCCTGCTCGCCGACCCGACGCAGGCGCGGATTTGGGGGGAGGCTGCGCGCCAGCGCTTCGTGCGCATGTTCTCGCTTGAGGCGACCGCGGGCCCCCTGCTCCAAGCCGTTTTCCCGGATGGAGTCGCGCTGCCTTCGGATTCTTTGAAAACGGTGGCGGAATGACCATCCTTCTGACCGGCGGCACCGGTTTCATCGGCCGGCACCTGAGCGCTCGATCTCATGACGCGGACAAGACCGCAATGGTGCGGCTGGTGCGCAGTACTCTTCACCCCGATTTCGACGAACGCACAGATTTGGCGGGTGATCTGGCGAATGCGGCCGACGTCGATCAATTTGTACGCGCCGGATCGACGCTCGTGCATCTGGCCTGCAACGGCAATCCCCGGTCATCCAACCGCGACATCATCGCCGACCTCGAGCAGAATTTGCTTCCGACTGTGCGCCTGTTTGAACGTTTCGCGATTCGACAGCCCCGCGGGCACGTCATCTTTGCCTCGACCGGTGGCGACATGTACAGCTTTGACCCGCCGCACCATCCTCGCCGCGAAGAGAACCCACCGACCCCGCAATCGAGCCACAGCATCCATAAACTCGCGGCCGAGCGCTACCTCGGACAATTCTGCAGACTCTACGGCATCGCCGGAACGATTTTGCGCATCGGCAACTCCTATGGTGATCCAGTTCCTGAAAAAACGACGCACGGTTTGATCGGCGTAGCGCTGAGGACGCTATTCACTGGCCGGCAGATGGCGGTGATTGATCCGCTTTCGTCGGTTCGCGACTACATTCATCTCGACGATCTGTGCGACGTATTCCGCGCGATGATTGCCAATCCACCCTCGTCCGGCGTATGCCGCGTGCTGAACGTCGGTTCGGGAATCGGCCATAGCATCGCCGAGGTGTTCAAGCTCATCGAACGCGTAACGGGCCGAGCCGTTAACTGGCGCGATGAAATTCCGCCTGGACGTCCCAGCAGCTGGAATGTTCTGGACACCACGCGCCTGCGGAGCCTGACCGGGTGGCGCGCTCGGATCGACCTCGAACAAGGCATTGCGATGCTGTGGCGACGGTATGAGCAGCTTTATGCATCAAGACAGGAACCCACGACTAGCGCATCCTAGTGCAATCCAGCGTGTTGCCGAGCCACGCGCAATTCGCCGCGCCCATTCTTGGTTGCGATTGGGCCGCCGCAATCTGAGAGCTTTCTTCGAGCATCGCGTCGGTTTTTCGCTGCCGCTCGACCTCCTCGGTACGAACACCGTAAGCGTGTCCGCTTGCGAGATCGGCCTCTAACTTGCGGTCGTTTTCTATGGACAATTTGTTCGCAAGACCGACCGAAAGTTCGCCGCTTGCCAACCGATCGTAAATAGCGTCTGCTCGCTGAGCGTAATCCTGGAAAAACGGCACTTGCCACGCGGCGTACTGATCGGCGTGCGCGATAATGATTTGCCTGCATTGCACCGCTCTGTGGTGGACTTGAACCAGCGCGTCGCGCTCGGCCGGGGTCAGTGGATTTGGGTCCAACAATTTGGCCACGGTATCGTTCTCGCCGCCCGTCCACAGGCGCCCGGAAAGCATCTGGCTTTGCTGCGTCGTTCTATTCTCGGCGCCGCACTGCGCAAACTTGGCCGCGGCCTTGGTCGCCGCGTCTTGCGCCGCAATCTGCGCGCAACCGGCCAAGGCGTGTACGGCACATGCGACCAGCAACGATAGGACAACACGCATGCAACCCTCGTCCGCCCATCTTCGGGCAGCCCCGGCAAGAGCGCAAGCCGCCGGCCTGCGCCCCCCATTTCGACCCTAATTTCCGGCGTGCCGCCAGGGGGCGGCGTGACATGAGAGGCGAGCGGGTTGAACTCAGTGCTGGCAGGGCAATGGTCTTGCGAGCCGCAGCCTGATGGGCGTTCACAGCCGCCAGCAGACCGGATTTGCTTCCGCTTGGAAACGCGCGCTAAATGCCTTAAATCACGTGCCGGTCGTCCGATGGCTACGATTGCAAGAGCCGTGATCAGGCGGACTTCATGTCATCGGGCCAATATACTGATTTTGCGAAACAATTGGGGAATAGTTCAACGGTAGAACATCGGACTCTGACTCCGAGAATCTAGGTTCGAATCCTAGTTCCCCAGCCAACCGATACGGTCTCGATGGCGCGCCTTCGCTGCAACGAAAATCTCACGTTATTCGAGAGCTGGCGCCAGATCGTTTGGTCCGTGCAGCGATCAACTGGGGATACGCCGGATCTCCTTGAACATTCGCTTTGCCCTCGCATTTGGCAATCACTGAAAACGACGCAACGCGGCAGAGCAACCTAGCGAGACGTCGCTCAGCCTGTCTGGCTTGCGATCAGCAGCAATTCATCTTTGACGAAGTTTGGCCGACTCCGAGCCGCGGGATCACTCACCTTGACGCGCCGTCTCCTCGTCACGTGGGTGCAGCCAATTGTCCACGACGATGGCGGTCAAGAGCACGAGGCCGCGGATGATGTTCTGTACTTCCGTGTTCACATCCATGATGGTGAAGGCGTTGAGCAGCGTGCCGATCAGCGCGCAGCCAACGACGACGCTGAAAACGCCGCCGCGCCCGCCGACGAGGCTGATGCCGCCGAGCACGACCACGAGGATAACGTCGAAAATCTGCGTGCCGATAATGACCATGTTGGTCTGCATGCTGCCGGTCTGGCCGATCCAGACGAGGCCGGCGAGCCAGGCGAACGCGGCGACCAAGAGATGCTCCAGCACCGTTAACGGCCGCAGCGCGATGCCGGAAAGCCGCGCCGCCTCCGGATTGTCTCCCTGGGCATAGATGAAGCGGCCGATCGAAGTTCGCGACAAAAAGCCGTGCATGACCAGCGCCGCGGCGGCGAAGACGATAATCGGCATCGGGATGCCGAACAGCATGCCGCGCCCGGCGAACAACAGCGCGACGGCTTCCTGTGGGGCATAGACGACATAGACCGGCGCGACCCAGTAGGCCGCGCCGAAAACGACCAGCGTTGTCGCAAGGGTGACAAACAAGGCCGGCGCTTCGACGAAGGCGACGATGAACCCGTTGATGCCGCCAAAGGCGAGCGAAAGTGCGAGCGCGAGCACCGCCGTCCAAAATGCGGGGAGGCCGTGCTGGTTGGCAATGAGCGCAACCGCCCAGGGGCACGCCATGATCGCAATCTCGCTCAGGTCGATGCTCCGGCTGATCACGATGAGGCCCATGCCCAGACCGAGAATGCCAAGAATGGAAATGCTGCGGATGAGGCTAAGAATGTTCGGCGTCGTGGCGAAGCCGGGCAGGCCGACCGAAAAGACGATCAGGAGCAGGACGACGATGGCGGCGACGACCTGCTCTTGGCTGAAGCGGAGACTGCGCCACCGGGGCGCCGCTTTGCTCGGGGCCGTGGTTGTGCCGGTTGCCACCATGTCGCGATCCTCCTCCTCCGCGGGCTGTTCGAGTCAGTGAATGGCGGCATACATGATCTTATCTTCGGTGGCGCCGGCCGCGGCGAATTCGGCGACGATACGGCCGAGGCGGGCCACCAGGATGCGATCGGAGACGGCGAGAATTTCCGGCAGGTATGAGGAGATCACCACAACGGCCTTGCCTTCCTCGGCGAGGCGGCGGATCTGCGCGTGGATTTCCGGAATGGTGGCGACGTCGACGCCGCGCGTCGGCTCGTCGAAAATGATGATCGAGGGATCCTGCACCAGCGATTTGGCGATCACGACTTTCTGCTGGTTACCACCGGAAAGCTCGACGATGCGCGCCTTGCGCTGAAGCGCGGCGATCTTCAACCGCTCGACCCAGTAGTTCGCCAACTTGCGGCGCACGGCGCGCGCGATCAGAAAGCGCCATCCAACCCGGGTCGCAAGCTTGCTCACATAGATGTTATCGTCGATGCGCATGGTTTCGAAGTAGCCGTTGAGCTTGCGATCTTCGGTGATGTAGCAAATGCCGTCATTGATCGCCTGCTTGGGCACGCGATAGCGGATCGGCTTGCCGCGCAGATAGATCATGCCGCCGTTGATGAGGTTACGCTTCAAGGCGCCATAGATGATCTTGGCGATCTCGGTTCGTCCCGAGCCGATCAGGCCGGCGATGCCCACGACCTCGCCGGCATACACCGAAAACGACATGTTCTTGACCACCGCGCCCATGGTGACGTTCTCGACGGTGAGCACCTTTGCCGCGTGGCGGTGGCCGTCGGAACCGCGGTGCTTGGCGTAATAGGTCTGCGTGATGTCGCGGCCGACCATGGCGCGCACGAGCTTTTCGCGCGTCATCTCCGCCGTCTTGGCCGTCACGACCACCTTGCCGTCGCGCAGCACGGTGATGCGGTCGGAAATCTTCAGCGATTCCTCAAGCGCATGCGAGATGTAGATGACGGCGACGCCGCGGGCGCGCAGCTCGCGCACCAGATTGAAGAAGTGCACGATCTCTTCCGGCGTCAGGCTGGCGGTCGGCTCGTCGAAGATGATGATGCGCGCCTTGTTGTAGATGGCGCGGGCGATCTCGACCATCTGCCGCCTGGCGGTGCCGAGGAGCGCCACCGGCAGGGCCGGGTCGACCTGGAAATTCAGCGACTGCAAGAGCTGCTGCGCCTGGATGTTCAGGGTGCGAAAGCGCGTCAGGAGCTTTTCATTGCCGAGCTCGATATTCTGGGCCGCCGTCATCGTCGGCACCAGGCTCGTTTCCTGGTAGACCATGCAGATGCCGGCGGCGAGCGCATCGCGCGGCGAATGAAAGTCGACCGGCCTGCCGTCGACGCAATAGGTCCCGGAGGTGAGCCGGATCGCTCCGGCGATCGCCTTGCAGAGCGTCGACTTGCCGGCGCCGTTCTCGCCGACGAGCGCATGCACTTCGCCGGGATAGAGGTCGAAATCAACCCCCTCGATCGCGTGCACGCCGCCATAGATCTTGCTGCCCTTGCTGACGCTCAGGACGGGCTCGCCAGACGGTCGCGCAGGGCCGAGTTCGCTTGGGCGATCGATCGTCGACAGCTCATTCATGTGGACGCGTCCCTTTGCTGCAGCAGCACGCGGCCGCTCCCTTTCGACACGATGACGACGCCTTGATCGGTTTCGAGCACGGCGGTGATGCCGTGAGCGCGGCCGCCGACGCGGCTATGCAGACTTTCCACAACCTCGCCGTCGGCGTTGAGGCGCGCGACTAGCCCGTAGGAGCGCGGCGGCGCCCAGGGCTTTTCGATGCCGAGAGCGCGCAAGCCGCCGAGTTGCAGCGGCTCGAGGCAATCGGCGCCGCTCGCGAGCGCCGGCGCAACCCAGTAGGCCGGCGGGATGGTCCGCATCATCTCCTCGCGGAAATCGTCCTCGCGCAGCACAAACTCCACCAGATGCGTGCGCACGGCAAAGAGACTGAGCCAGAAGCCGCCGTCGGCGCTGCGGCCAAGGCGCGACGGGTAGCCGGGCAGGTTGCGGATCATCATCTGCGGCGCGGCGGCGAGCGCGGAACCGGAGACCGGCGCCCGGCTAAGCCGATGCGCAAAGCTCTCCGTGAACCACAGTTGTCCGTCCGCCGCCACGGCGAGACCTGCGGGATAGGCAAGACCGCGCAGCAGCACATGGGCTGACTGCAGCGCGGGCCCGCAGGCGATGATGCGGCCGAGGCTGTTGCGCTCCATGAGGTCGAAGCACCAAGCGCCGGCCGGATGGCGCACACTGCCGTCGCTGACGAAAATCGTTCCATCGGGAGCCACGGCGACGGCAGTGAGGCAATGCAGCGGCTCGCCTTCCGCTTCGGCGAGATAACTCGCGACGCCGGACGAAACGAGCGCCGCAAGTCCGCGCCCCGTGCAGGCGAGCAAGCGGCCGTCGGGATGGAACGAAAGCGCGCCGACATCGGTGTCAAATTCGGCGAAGACGGCGCGGTTCTGATAGCCGGCGCCGCTCAGGCGCCATACCTTGTTGCCGGCGGAAATGCAGATGGCGCCGTCGGGCGCTTCGGCGACCGCGTCGGCGCCGGGCAGCGGATCCCCGATCGGGGTCGCGCGGTCGAGCCGGTCGTTCGGACTGAACGCGCCGTCCATCGACGGAATCGCGTGCGGATCGCGGTTGGGAAAGACGATCTGCTCGACATCGCGCCACAGGTAGGTGAGAAAGCCCATGGATCAGACTCGCCGCTTGTTGCCCCAATAGGCCTCATAGCCGGTCCAGGTCGGGTCGGCGCCGTCGAGCCGGATGCGGCCGATCCGGTTGTTCTCCAACCCGCCCAAATAAAGATATCCCTTGTGCTCGCGCATCGACGTCACCGAAGCGTGCGAGATGCCGGTCGGATCCCAGTAGGTTTCCAGCACATTGCCCGCTTCGTCGAACTTCACGACGCAGCCGTAATTGAGGTTCGGCCCAAGCCATTCATCGGTCGGCACTTGTTTCGCCATGCGGCGGCGAAACCCGGCCTTGCCCATCGAGAGATCGAACGACGGTGCGCGGATGCCGACCAGCGCCAACCAGTAATTGCCGTCGGAGGCGCGGTTGATGTTGTCCGGATGTCCGGGGATTTCGTCGATGACCACTTCGGTCGTGCCTTCATTCGGGCCGGCGATCCAGTGGCGATAGATGCGGCAGTCGGTCGTCGAAGCGATCAGGATCGAACCGCCATCGTGGGCGACGCAGATGCCGTTGGGAAAGTAAAAGCTCTTGATGATCTTCTCGGTCTTGCCCGTCGCGGGGTCATAGCACAACACCCGGCCGTTGGGCCGGCCTTCGACGATCTCGAGCGGATAGGTGGTCGCCTCGTAGCGGGTGGTGCAATCGCTGAAATAGATCTTGCCGTCGGGAGCGATGTCGAGGTCGTCGGCCATGCGCACGCGGGAATCGTCGTTGAGCTTGGTCCAGGTGCGGCTGGTCTCGTCGGTAACCTTAAACACCTTGCCGTCCGGTTTGACGCCATAGACACCCATGCCGCCGATGCAGACGATCAGGTTCTCGTCGCGAGCGAACTGCATGCCGTAGGGACGGCCGCCGATATGGGCGAAGACTTCGCGATGCTCGAAGCGTGGGCCGGAAAAGCGGATGATGTTGCCGTCGCGCGTCGAGCCGTACAGCCGGTCCTGGCGGTCGAGGATCACGTCCTCAGGACCTTCCACCTGGTCGAGGCCGATGGCCTCGGCGCCGACCAGGCGGTCGTTCTGCGCATAGGGCGATTTGCTATCGCGCCTGATCGACGGCGCCGGCGAGAGCGGCAGCACCGCGGGATTGACGTAGATTTTCTGAATGACCTTGGCGCGGTTTTTCGCCCACTTGACGTCGACGCCGACGGCAACGAGCAAAATGACGCCGGTGATCGAGGAGGTGATGTAGCCGGGGACGCCGATGCGCACGAGCCCATTGGTCATCATGAAGATAATGATGGCGCCGAGTATGGCGCGCCACACCGTGCCGCGGCCACCCAAGACCGAAGCGCCGCCGATGATCACCGCGGTCAGGGCCTGGAACTCCCAGCCGACGCCGGTCGTCGAATCCGTGCTGCCTTGCCGCGCTGCGTAAAAGATGCCGCTGGCGGCGCAGAGCACGCCGGACAGCATGTAAGTCGCCAACAGCATTCGCTCGACGCGGATGCCGGCATGGCGCGCGGCCTTGCGGCTGGCGCCGATCGCGGTCAGATGCCAGCCGTAACGCGAGCGGCTGAGAAAGATGTGGCCGATCAAGAGCACGACGATCAACGTCGCCGCGTTGATCGGCACGCCGAGAACGCTGCCCTCGCCGAGAAAATCCCAGGCGTCGCTCTCCACCGAGTTGACGGCAAAGACGGTGGCGTAGCGCTCGTTCAAGAGGTTGACGCCGGCGCGGACGATGATCAGCGTCACCAGGGTGGTGAGGAACGGCCGCGCCTTGAGATATCCGATGAGCACGCCATTACCGGCGCCGATGATGGCGCCGACGAGCAGAGTTGCAACAACAACGAGCCCGACCGGCAGCCCGAGCACAAACAGGCAGAACAAAGCGGTGAAGTTGCAGAAGGCGAAGATGGCGCCGACGCTGAGATCGATGCCGCCGGAGATGAGGCTGAACGCCATGGCGAGAGCGACAAAACCGAACTCGGCAAACAGCCGCATCAGCGAGATCGTGTTGTCGAGCGTGCCGTAATCCTTGACCGTGAGCGAGAAATACACCGCCAGCGCGATCATCACCGTGAACGGAATGACCGGCTCGAACCATTGCTTGAGCAAAAGTTCGGACAGGAACAGGCGCGGCGAGAACGAATAGGGCAGGCGCTGGACACCACGGTTGGTCGCCGGCATGGCGGTCGTGGACATCGGCCCTACTCCCAACGGCAACTCCGCTCCCGCCGCCGGCGGGAGCGGAGTTTCGATCCTCTAGGCTATTTCTTCGCTTCCTCGGCGGCAGCCGTCGAGGTCGGCGGCTTCGGCACCGCATAGCAGTTGGCGCCGCTGGCGTTCGTCTTGTCGAGCCAGACGGGCCGCGTGTAGTACTCCTTGTGCGTGGTGCCGGGCTTGGTGCCGCCTTCCAACAGCGTCTCGGCAGCGACGAAGGCGTCGTGACCCTGCTCGGTCGCGGTATAGCTCAGAAACTTGTAGAAGTTTCCTTGCGTGACCTGATCGCAGTCGAGCTGCGAGCCTTCGCCGGAGGCGTACACTTTCACTTGTTCGATCTTGCCGGCGTTGCGGATGGCCTGCGCCG
This sequence comes from Xanthobacteraceae bacterium, assembly GCA_035319735.1. GTDB lineage: Bacteria > Pseudomonadota > Alphaproteobacteria > Rhizobiales > Xanthobacteraceae > BOG-931. The sequence goes on from DATHCD010000007.1 coordinate 25,890, forward strand.
CGCCGGATTCCATGATGCCCCAGAAGCCGATGCTGGCGCAGAGGTTGGGGTGCTGTTGAATGACGGTAGCGGTGATGTTCAGCGCGTTGTTGGCGTCCCAGTTGGCGGCCTGATTGGATACCACCTTGATCGCCTTGTCCTTGTTGAGCGTGTCCAACACGCCGGCGATCTGATCGACGCTCGCGGCGGCGGCAAGCTCGCCCTGGACGATTTGCACCTCGCCCGAGGTGCCGCTGCCGGTGCCGCAAGTCTTGACGACATCCTCGGCAAGAATGCGGCCGACCTCGTACCAATCGGCGCCGACGAACGCATCCGACTTGTAGTTGGACGACATGTTCATCTGGATCACGTGGATGCCTTCGGACTCGGCGCGCTTTAATTCCTTCATCAGCAGCGTCACGCTCGGATTCTGCACCACTATCACGTCCGGCTTTTCATTGACCAGCGCGGTGAGCGCCTGCTGCATCGCCGACATGTTGAGCGCCGGATCGCGGATGATGAACTTCATGCCGCGCCATTCGGCCTCGGTCTTGATCACGCGGCCCCATTCGTCCATCAGCGGCACGCCGGTCGAGATCGGCAGAAACGCGATGGTCTTGCCTTTGAGGGCCTTGTCGTAATCGGCGCGCAGCTCGTGCGCGGTTTTCGTGCCGCCTTCCTCCTGGGCTAGCGCGGCCGTCTGCCAACCCAAGGCGGCAAATGCGGCAAGCGAGACCGCGATTCCCGTCCACGAATATATCGGTGCCATGGCATGATCCCTCCGTCGTGAAACGCTTTGTTGTGACGTCCGGCTGCACAATTGGCAGGCGTAGTGCAATCCGCTCGCAACTAGCCGTTGTTGCACCCCTCCCATGAGCCGCCTGATCTTCTTGTCGGCTCGGCTTCTTATTGTCCGACAATTAACCCTATCCGTGGGCAAAAGGCGAGTCAACTGGACTCGCAGCAGCAACAAAACCACGGAATATCGTATATTGCACGACGCCAAGATATATTGATCTTGCCACGCGCCATAAACTATTGTCCGACCATTTGGTAGGCGTTAACCCTTTCGTCCACGAATCTCGACACGTGAAATGGTGTGCTCGATTGACGACGGATTTTGAAAAATTAAGAGGACTGCCGGCTTACCGGCTCGTGGTCGATACGATCCGCGAAGGCATTCTCAACGGCCGTATTAAGCCCGGCGAGCGAATACCGAGCGAAACCAGTCTCGCGGAGCAACTCGGCGTCCACCGCTCGACGGTGCGCGAAGGCATGCGCCTCCTCGAGGAAACCGGATTTGTCATCCACCGCCCCGGTGGAAAGCGGCGCTACGCCGCCGAACCTCAGAAATTACCGGCTGAGCCGGCTGCCGAACCGCCGATGCTTCGAGCCCTGACCTTCCTTGAATACTGGGAGATATTGATGGCGCTCGATCCGATGGGCGCGGGGCTCGCCGCGCGCCGCGCCGAGCCAGGCGACATCGCCGCCATCACCGACAACGTCAAGCGCATGCGCGTTGCTGTCCGTGCCAAGCAGAATTTGGCGGGGCTTGATCTCGAATTTCACGCCCTGGTCGCGCGCGCAGCGCATAATCGGGCGCTGCTCGCGGCGCGGTATCCGCTGGTGCGTGTTATCTTCTATCCGGGATTTGAGGCGGTGCTTAAACGGCTCAACGCCGACGAGCGCATGCTCGCGGCGCACGAGGCTATCTTTAATGCCATCCGTCTACACGACGAGCCGCGTGCTCGGGAATGGATGGAAAAGCACATTGCTGATTTCCGTCGAGGCTACGAACTCGCAAATCTCGATATAACGAGTCTTGTCGCGTTGCAGTGATTTCTCCACGCAGCGCGCCGCAAACAATCGTCCAAAAAGCTAACTAATGGGCGCGGCGTCAGCAGCGCCGGCATGCGGTCGTGAATTTAGGCCGCAAGCGCGTTCGGCTCAGTCACGATCATCGTGCACGACGGGAGTGGTTTGCCGGTGTCCGGATTTTTCCAGCTATCCCATAAGCCGGCAGCCGTAAGCGGCGAACCGTCGCGAGCCGCATTATTGTCTCAGGACCGACGTCACTATTCCCTGCGCTGGAGCAGCAAGCCGCTCGCGCAGATGCGGGCGGACGAGTCTTGACACTGAAGTTGGAAGCAGGGCCGAAATTTTCGTTTCGCCTCCCGCCAATTTTTCGGGGTTCGCCGGACCGCACTCTGCGCTCGCTTGCTATTTAAAAGGATAGCATATTGGATAGTGCGCGTGATGTGTGCGCGAGTGGCCGCGGCATCGGCTGCTCGATGTCCTGCCGATGGGGCGGAACGCAAAGCTCTGGCGATGGCGGACGGCTGAGGCAGATATATGAGCCGGCTTGCCGGAAAAGTGGCTCTGGTCACGGGCGCAGGAAGAGGTATCGGGCTGAGCCTGGTGCGCCGGCTCGCCGCGGAAGGAGCCCGCGTTCTGGTCAACGATCTTGATGCCGACGAGGCGGAAGCGGCGGCCCGGTCGCTGCGCGAGTCCGGTGGCACGGCCGCCGCCTATCCCGGCAGCGTCACCCAAGATGATTTTCCGCGCGGCTTCATTGCCGCGGCGCTTGCGCAGTTCGGCGACATTCACATCCTGGTCAACAACGCCGGCTACATCTGGAATGGCCCGTTGCACAAGATCAGCGACGAGCAGTGGGACGCCATCCAAGAGGTGCATCTGCGGGCGCCATTCCGCATTCTACGCGAGTTGCGCGGCTTTCTCGATGCGCGGGTCGCGGAAGAACGCAAGGTCGGCACGCTCGTTCATCGCAAGGTGGTGAACGTGTCCTCGGTGTCGGCGACGCGCGGCGCCGCCGGCCAAGCCAATTACGCGGCCGCCAAGGCCGGCCTTCACGGGCTGACGCGCTCGCTGGCCAAGGAATGGGGACCGCTCGGCGTCAACGTCAATTGCGTGGCCTTCGGCTACATCGAGACGCGCCTGACGCAAGAGATCTCGGGGGAAACCGCGGTGATGATCGAAGGCCGCGCGCGGCGCGTGGGGCTGACACGCCCGATCATCGAGGCAATGAAAGAGCGCATCGCCCTTGGCCGGGCCGGGACTCCCGACGAGGCTGCGGGCGGGATCATGCTCTTCTGCCTTCCCGAATCCGACTACATCACCGGTCAGATTCTGGAGGTAAGCGGCGGACCAGCCAATTGAAAATTGTGTGCAAGCCTGGCGATCTTACTGCCCAGAGGGCCATCGCATGAAGATGATGACGAGATCGGGAATCTCCTTGCAGCGCAGCTACGCGGCCGCCGGCGGCAACGGAGAAAGTCCGGGCGAGTTTCCCTTCACGCGCGGGCGGCTCGCCAGCCCGCATACGCAGACGGCCTGGATTCAGCGGGAACTGGCCGGCGAAGGCGACGGCTGCCGCACCAATCAGCAAATCCGCTATCTCTTGGCGCATGGCCAGAACGGGATCGACGTCATCGGCGACGCGCCGACGCAATCGCTGCTCGACCCAGACCATGCGCTGGCGCGCGAAGCGGTGGGCACGCAAGGCGTCTCACTGTGCCGAAAGCAGGACTTCCTCGACCTTTTTAAGGACGTGCCATTCGAGCATGTGTCGATCTCAAGTTCGGCCCCGGCTTTCTTGGCCTTGTCCGGTTTGGTGCTGGCGGCGCGGGAAGCCGGTTTCCCGCTCGACCGCCTGCGCGGCTCAGTTCTGCACGGGCCGCTTTATACCGAGGACTGTTCCTACGCCTGGCATCTGCCGGTGGAGTTTCGGGTGCGGCTTGCGCTCGATTCCATCGAATACTGTTCGCAGCACATGCCGAAATTCCATGCTTACCTCGAGGACACCTACTTTTTCAGCGAGTCCGGGCTGTCGCCGGCGGAGGAAATGGCCTTGGGGTTCGTTCAGCTCCGCCACCTCGTGCGCAAGCTCATGGCGCGCGGCGTCGCCGTCGATTCTTTTGCGCCGCGGATCGCATTTCTGGTCAATTGCGGCATGGATTTCTTCGAAGAGATCGCCAAGATTCGCGCCACCCGTCGTCTATACGCGAAAATGATGCGCGACGAATTCGGCGCAACGAATCCGCGCTCGCTCTCGGCCGCGATCACCAGCCATACCTCCGGCCTGTCGCTGACTGCGCAGCAGCCGGTCAACAACGTGGTCCGCGGTGCTGTTCAAGCTCTGGCGCTGGTGCTCGCCGGCGTGCAGGCCGTGGAAGTCTCGGCATTCGATGAAGCCTATCGGACTCCGAGCCAGGACGCTCATATTGTTGCGTTGCGCACCCAGCAAATCCTCGAGCTCGAGGCCGGCGTGGCAAAAGTCCTCGATCCGCTCGGCGGTTCCTATTTCATCGAATCGCTCACTGACCAGCTGGAAACGCGGATCCGCGCGCGCATCGACGAGATCGAAGCGATGGGCGACCTGGAAGCGCTGTCTGCGAGCGGCTTTTTCGGCGACATATTCCATCAGGCGATGGAAGACGCCCAACTCGGCCTCGAGAAGGGCGAAGTGCCGGTGGTCGGCGTCAACGTCCACGCCATGGCGGAGAAAGACGACACGTTGCTGCGCGACATTGCCACCGCCAAGATCGAAACCTGGCGCGGCCATACCAAGAAGATCGAACAATTCAAGCGCGGACGCGATATCGAACGATTAAGCGAGCGGCTGGATGCGGTGGCCGTCACCGTGGCCGGATCAGAAAACCTCATCCCCGCAGTCATCGAGGCCCTCGATGCGTCGGCGACGATGGGAGAGATCGCGACGACCATGCGCCGCGCGCTCGGAATGCCTGCGGACATTTTCGATCACCCATTGCCGGGCCGGGATACTGGAGCGAAAAATGTCGCGTGAGTTCGTCGCGCTCGCCATCATGGGCATCGACCAGCACGAGAACGGCGCCGTTGCGGTGGCTCGCGTGCTGCGGGAAGCGCAGATGAAGGTCGAGTATCTTGGCAAATTCCAGACCCCGGCTTCCGTCGCCGACAAGGCGATCAGGCAGGGCGCCGACGTTGTCGGCATCAGCTGTCATTCCTGGGAGTACATGTGCTTGGTGCCGCAATTGCTCGAGGAGCTGAAGGCGCGCGGCTCCGACATTCCCGTGGTGATCGGCGGCTCGGTCATCACGCCCGAAGACGGCGAGAAGATGCGGCAATCGGGCGTGGCCGCGGTGTTTACCAATTCAACCGACAGCAACGCGGTGATTGAATGTGTCCGCGCCCTGAGCGCCGCAAGAAAAAGGCCGGATCGGCCGCCGGGGAAGGCCGGCTGCGCCTGAACGGGCGCCGTGCGTTTCGCGTCCCTCTTGCCGACAGCACCTACGCAAAAACTATTTCATGCCGTAGCACGAACGGAGCGAGCGTCGTGTGCACCTCCTCGGCCACGGCGTCGCGCTTGTGCTCGGGAACATGGCCGATTGTAACGGTGGCCAAACTACCGTGACTACCGTGGGGCCCGACCTGAACGCGACAGTCGATTCCTTTTTCCCTGAGCGGCACAAGAATCTTGCTGAGGGCTCGTGTGGCGGCGTCCCACCGAAGCTGCGGCTTGAACACCTTGCCGACGCCGGTCAGCGGCATCGGATCGATTTGGAAAATCTGAACCGGGACTGCGGCGCGCTCGGGCGTTCGCTCGCGGACCCAGGCCTCGAGTTCGCCTGCCGCGACTGTCGCCCCTGGCTTCAATTGCACGTAGCCGACCGGCACTTCGCCTGCATAGGCGTCGGGCTGGCCGACGACGGCAGCAAGGCCGACGGCCGGATGCTGGAACAAGATGTCCTCTATGGGGGCGGGATCGATGTTATGGCCACCGCGGATCACTATGTCCTTGGCGCGGCCGGTGATCCAGAGAAGACCCTCTTTGTCGAGACGGCCAAGATCGCCGGAATTGACCCAATTGCCGTCAACGAACGCGCCCTTGTTGTGCGCGTCGTTGAGGTAACCGTCGAAGACTCCCGGACCTGCCATGATCACGACGCCAATCTCGTCTACCGCGCAGTCGCGCTCGAGCCGGCCTTGGTCGTCGAGCTTGACGACACGCACGCGGGCGTATGGCACCGGCGGACCGACGGAGCCGAGGCGGACGGAACGATCCGGATAGGCCATGGTGTGTACGCTCGAAGTCTCGGTCATGCCGTAGACCTCGAGGACCTTGAGGCCAAACTTGTCCTGGATCGCCTTGCCAACAGCCACGGGAATCGCCGATCCACCGCCGGCGGCATATCGCAGGCTCGATAAATCGGCATTGCCGGGCGGGATGGCAAACGCCGCCGCCAGCACGGTCGGGACGCTCGATAGCGTTTCGGGTTTGAAGCGTTCAACCAGGCCCCAGATATTCTTGACGCTCGCGGGATTGCGCCATCCGGCGGGCGAAAGGACGACAAGGCAGCCACCGTTTGACAGAGTCGTCAGAGCCTGAGTGAGGGAGCCGCCGACGTGGAAGAGCGGCATGCCGAAGAGTAGATTGGCGCCAGGTCTCGCTTTAAGCAGCAAATTGATGACCCAGGCCTGATAGACCTGATTGGCGTGGGTTTGGCGTACAAGCTTCGGTGTGCCGGTGGTGCCGCCGGTGTGGAAATAGGCTGCAATCTGATCGCCGGAAATCTGCCTGCCGCTGACAAGCCTGTCGGACGGCTGCGCCTTGATGAGATCGCTAAACGAATAGACGTCGTTCGCCGGATCAGCGGAACCGTGGACCTGCACAATCGCCTTGAGGTGTTTCAGGGACCCGCGCACCTGCTCCACCTTTTGCCAGATATCCGTACCTGGCATAGGGCCAAGGGCGACCAGCACCCTGGTGCCTGCGGCTTCCAAGATTTCCGCGATTTGATAGGGCTCCAGCAGCGGATTGACGGGATTGGCGATGCCCGCCGCTTCGGCGCCGAAGAGCGTTATAAAGGCCTCAGGCAGCAGCGGAAGCAGGAAACTCACCACATCGTCGCTGTCGACGCCGAGGGCCCGAAACATGTTGGCGGCCTGCGTCACGCGTGCGATGAAATCGCGGTGGCTGATGACGATCGGTTTGTCGGCCGGATCCGCATTGGGGAGGTACTGGATCGCCGGCGCATCAGGATTGTGGGCCGCACCTAGCCTGATGGCATCGTAGGTGCTCGCTGCAGCGATGCGGTCCGTGTAAGGAACCTCCTCGAAGGCGCGCACCTGCGCGTCCGTGGCAAAGCTCGGATATTCGCTGCCGATGATGCGATCGAGCAAATGTACGCCGGCCATCCTTTGCGTCCTCCCAATTACCCGGTCCCCGCCCTAACCTGTTTCGCAGGGACAAGAGACAATAGCGTAGCGCAAATGCGCAGCAATAGGGACCCTTGCTGTCGCAAGCAAATCAGTACACGGTGCCGGTAATTCGCCTTGGTAACTGTCGGATGTGCGCGTAGAACAACGGACCTGGCCTACAGGAGTCCCGCGATGCCGCCCAGCAGACCAATGGCGCAAACGAAGGTTGCAACGCCGATGACGAGCCACAGATACCATCCGCGCAGACGGACCGGTTCCGGCAAAACCTCTGCCGCCAGCCTCACCAGCAGCCCGACGACTACAGGCATCAGGAAGGCGTTCAACACTTGCGCGGCAATGGTAAGCCACACAAGATCCGGCGCCATCAAGACAAGCATCGCGGCGCCAACTACGCAAATCGCGTAGATCACGTAGAACCATTTCGTGTCGAACGGCCCATACTCCAAGGATCGCCGGTACCCGGCGGCTTCGCCCAGCCCCCACGCCAGCGCCAGAGAAGACACGATCGCCGCCACCAACGAGGCGCCGAGCACGCCGGTGCTGAAAACCACGCGCCCGATGTCTTTCCCCAGAACCGGGGTCAGCGCATTGCTGATTTCCCCGACACTCGAAAGGCTCAGCGAACCGCCGCCAGATCTCAGGGTGGCGGCCGCCGCAACCAGCACGGCGCCGGTCAGGAATTGGGTGACAATCGCTCCGACGCCGGTACTCCAACGGGCATGATTGATATCGGCAGGTTGAATCATCTTATCTGCCGTGGCCGACTGCTGATAGAAGATCATCCACGGATTGAAGGTCGCCCCGATGATCGCCGCCGCGAGATACATGAATCCCGAATGTCCGAGCGGCAGATCGACCGCATCTTTGCCGATCGCCGCCAAGTTCGGACTCGCCTCCCAGACGACGGCGAAAAAGGCAAGCTCGAAGAGGCCGACAACGAGCGCGGTCCGCTCGACCCGCCGGTAGGATCCGGTTGCGACCACGGCAAGAAGCCCAAGTGCTGCAATCGGCAGGGTCATGCTGCGCGAAACATCGTATAGCTCGCCGATGCCGGCGACCGCGGTCAGTTCGGTTATCAGAGAGCCGATCGTCGCCGCGGCAAGGGCAAACACAGACAGCCAAGCCCATCGGATGCCGAATCGCTGGCGTATCAGCTCACAGTGCCCCTGCCCGGTGTAAACACCCAGTCGAACCGTAAGCTCCTGCGTCATATACAACAATGGAACGAGCAGCAGCACCAGCGGCAGGAGGCGGTAGCCCCATTGCACGCCTGACTGCGCTGCGGTCACCACATTGCCGGCGTCAGTGTCCGCCAGCATGCACAGCAGCGCAGGACCCCAGACAGCGGCGCGTCGGAATATGGATACGGGCTCCATTCGTGTGGACCGACCTGCCGCCCCAACCGCCGTGCCGTAGTTAATCTTTATAGATTGCTGTCATACCGCTCAAGGAATGAGCGACCCCGTCGCAGATACGGCCGAGAGGCACTTGCGGTTATTCGCCCCGGAAGCCTAACGACTCATCAGCCGGCACCCGCCCTGGGCCTTGCCTCGCCGGCCGTCAATTCCAGCACCAAATGGTCGCGATGCTCACGGCCGTATTCGTCGACGACGCGCACCGCAATGCAATGGGTGCCTGGCTCGAGATCGCTCGGCAGGCGCGCCGTCCAGATATGCGATGAGGGCTCGGCCTTCACCCAGGGCTTCTTGGTCGCCTCATTGCGGGCAAACTCTTCCTCGACGAAGGGATCCGGACGCACCACGCGATCCATTTTGACCGGCTCGCGTTTGCCGATGCGATATTCGACGAGCGTGCGCGGACCGCCATCGAAGAAATTGACGATGAGGTTCGTTGCAAACGCGCTTTCCTGCGGCAGCGGCGAGCCTAAGAGTTCACCCATGCGGAATTCTGGATAGAGCTCCTTGCGATCGCGGTGGAATTTCGAATCGAGCGCAATTCGCATTTGCCGCGACTGCGGTTCGTTCGCGGGCTGAAACCGGGTCGAATAGCTTTGTCCGTCGATCGACAAAATATGAAAGCCGTTCGGGCTGCCGTCGCGACTGTCGGCGACGGCAATGCCCCGGTGATCGTAGGGACCGCTCCACCACGAGCCGGACACTGCGGTCATGACATGGTGGTGGTGCGCCGACGATCCGGCGAAGCCATCCTCTGTACCGAAATAGTGATGCTCGGTCGTATGCGTGTGCCCCGACAAGCTCACCGTATTCGGGCGCCCGGAGATCATTTTCAAGAACTCGCCGCGATCTGCCGTGTTCATTGAGGGATTTCTGGGGTCGAGGTAGTTCCGCAGCGGGATGTGCATGCATGTCACGATCAATTTGTCGGTCGGGAGCTCCTTGAGCACGTTGGCGATGAAGGCGAGCTGCCGTTGCCCGATGCGGCCTTCGAACCTGCCACCACCGCGCGGCTGCGCGGCATCGAAGCCGAGGTAATTGATATTGTCGAGCATCAGGAAGAGGACGCCTCCGTATTCAAAGGCGTAGTAGTTCGGGCCGAAGGTTCGCTTGAACGTCTCACGCGAATATTTTGCGCTCGGCGCCTCAAAATTGAGATCGTGGTTTCCACCGACGTTGTACCACGGCAGGCCGATTTGCCCGATGATGCGGTTGAGTCGAGGATAGAGCGACAAATCGTCGAACATGATGTCGCCGGTCGTCATGCCGAATGCTGCTTTGGTGCCTATCAGACCGTTGATCACGTCATCGCGGATGAAGTCGACTTCGACCTGACTTTCCGGCTGCGGGTCGGTGAAGACAATGACGTCGAATTTTTGCGGCTCATCGACCTTCTTCAATGCAAAGTCGATCGAATCCGGCAGCGGGCCGGTCGGATCGATGCCGCGAAAGCGCAGATTCAGGCTTTGCGGCGAGCCCGCCGGCTGATGAATATAGTAAAAACGCGGCAGCATCTGCTCATCGACCGGCACGGCATAGCCGGTCGGCTTAATGACAAAGATCACGCTCTCGTCATCAACCGGAAGCGTATAGCGTCCGGCGGCATCGGTCTTGACGACCTCATAACCGTTTGACACGAGAACGCCGGCGATGCCTGCATCAGCGGCCTCACGGCGCGCACCGCCGGAGCGACTTTCATAGACAGTGCCCGAGACGGTGCCTGAGTTCACGGCGGCACGCACGGAACTGACCGGAAGCACAGCGGCGGAGATCGCCGCAGCCGTACCAAACTTCACGACGTCACGACGTGAAGGCGCGACATTTTCACTGGCAGATTTGCTGTTGACCGACACCATAGCGTCACCTCCGCAGTTGCTTCGTCAGCCTACCGCCCGCAACATTACGACAGAAATAATCGAAGTGGCTGACCACAATGTGACGCGGCATACGGTCCCGCCGCCGATCTCGCCTATTTTTCTGCAGGTGCGCCAGACCATCGAAACGGCGGACGCCACATTGCGTTATCTGCCGCCCTGCAGCCCAGGCTCGATACCATCGAGCAGACCTTTGCCAGGCTAACGGCACCCCTTCGCAACTCGAGCTACGCGAACTCTGAGCTGGTTTCAAGATTGAGGTTACGTCTCCAGGTGGTCAAAAATATGAAAAGATGAGCAGACATTCCTCTTATCTGAGCTTCGCAATAACTTTCTCTTAGCATACAGTCCACCGTTCATCGAAAGCGCACCGGCCGTGCGAGCAAAGACGGATCACTGGACCTGCAAGCTCGATAGTCACAGAAGGAACCAGTTGCGCTATTCGAATTCGCAATGGCAAACGGAGAGCGGAGGACGCGATGACTTCCAGCATTCAAATGTTTAATCCCGATAGACTGGGCAAGCCGCTGGCGCCTTATTCACATATTGCCCGCGTCAAAGCATCGGAGTTTCTGTTCATAGCCGGACAAGTCGGCGTCGACGCGAGCGGTAAGGTTGCCGGCGATTTCGACGCGCAGTGCGCGCAGGTTTTCGCCAATGTCGGCGATGCGTTGGCTTCGCAGGCAGCGAGCTTTGCAAACGTCGTCGAATTCACGACCTATCTCGTTCACTCGCAGGACATTGCGAAAATGCTGCAATATCGTTTGCGCGAATTCCCGAAGCTATTCGCCGGCGGCGCCTATCCGCCCAATACGCTGCTCATAGTCGATCGCTTGGTTCGCGAGGAATTTCTTATCGAGGTGAGTGCCGTGGCGGCTGTGTAGCAGCTGCAGAAGCGCTGCTTCCAGCGCAGTCGTCAGGTTGAATCGATTGCGCTCTAGTTTTCTTTAGTGGAGCATGATCTCTTCGGAAAAACCGGTTTCCACTTTTCCGGATCATGCTCTAGCTCGCCGACAGTCGCGCGATCTGGCTCTTGTACTGGGCGCGCGCCTTCAGCGCCGCGTCCATGTCAACCTCGACGAACCGAGCCAAATTGTTGGGCTGCATCTGCGCTATGCGGTCCATGTCGGCGCTGATCACTGTCCCGATCATGGCATAGCCTCCTCCGGATACAGCGTCGCGATGCAAAATGATCGGTTCGAGGCCGCCCGGCACCTGGATCGAGCCGTAAGGATAGCCGGCGTCGACGATGTTCGATGGATCGGAACCCGCGCCGAACGGCTGCTTGCGCTCGCGGAAAGAAAGCGGACGTCCCTTGCGGTAGCGATAGCCGATGCGGTCCGCCTCCGGCGCAACGGTCCAGGTGTCCTCGAAGAAGGAATGGGCCGACTCCTCCGTCAGGCGGTCGAAATAAAGGCCGGTGAGGACGCGCAGCTCCAGCGACTTCGGATAGGCCGGAACCAGGCCCTTGGCGAGAACGCGTCCTGCCCGCGCGCCGGGTCTCGCCGGGCCGACAGGCAGCACGTCTGCCGCGGCGAGTTTTCGGCCGGCGAATCCGCCGAGCGCACCCAGCGCGTAGGTCGAGCGGCTGCCGAGCACCGGTGGCACATCGATGCCGCCGGCGATCGCGATATAGATTCTCGCGCCGACCTTCATGTAATCGAAAGTCAGCCGGTCGCCCGCCCGGACGGCAAACGACTCGTTGCGCGGGCGCGCCTCGCCGTTCACCTTCGGCGTCGCTTCGGCGCCGGTGACGGCGACAATGGCCGCTGCGCGAAAGATGAGTTCCGGGCCGAGCAGTGTGGCCTCCAGGACGGCCGCTCCCTCTTCGTTGCCGACCAATAAGTTCGCAGCGCGCAGGGCATATTGGTCGAGCGCGCCGGACAGAGGGATGCCGATCTTGTAATAGCCGGGCCTGCCGGCGTCCTGAACGCTGGTGGCGAGACCGGGCTTGACGACTTCAATGGCCATGGAGCACCTCCACCAGATGCCGGCTGTAGCCGCCGGGATCGGCATGAAACGCATTGAGCGAAAAATTGACCGGCCGGATGGTCAGGTCAAAGGTCCCCGCCTCGACCGCTTTGACGTCGCTGTCGTATTCCTCGCGCGAAATCGGCTTCCACTTGACGATGTCGCCGGGTCGGAAGAATGCCATGAAGTCGCGAAGGTATGGCAATTGCTGCGCCGGATCGTAGATCGGCGCCGGGGTAATGCCGAACAACTGATAGCCGCCGGCGCCGCGCACCGAATAGATGCAGCCGAAGCAGCCACCATGGCCGACCGTGAGCTTGGGCGTGTCGGTGCGAGGACGCAAATATTTCGGCACTTCGATCTGCTTGGCTCGCTCCACCATCTGGAACAGAAACGGCAGGCCGGCGACGAAGCCGACCATGGAAACGAACCACGGTGAGCCGGAGTGCGCGGCTATGAATTCATCGACCGAGGCGTAGCCGTTGATGCGGGCGGCGTACTCTATGTCCGTGCTGTTCGGGTCTTGATGCCGCTCGCGAAAGCGCATCAGCGTCTCGCGCGTCCACGGATCATTGTAGAGCACGGGGATTTCCACGATGCGTGTGGGCAGCTCCAGATCCGCACTGCCCACTTGCGCCTCGATCTGCTGCAGCGTGCGCAACATCTTATCAGGCGCGATCACGTCCGGATCGAAACGAACCAGATAGGACGCGTTCGAGGGACAGATTTCCGATACCCCCGCAATGCGTCGTTTCTCGAGTTCGCCACAGATCGCCATGCCTTTGAAGAAGGCCTCCAGTGACATTTCCTCGTCGATTTCGGCGAAGACATGCTCGTCCCCGCCGAACGAATATCGGATTGCGCTCATGCGTATCTCCGGCCCCCTGTCCCCTCGTTGCGCCGACAGCAGCTACGCCGCCAGCAAACGCTCCAAAAATCCGGTATCAAACCGCGCCGCGCGCACCTCGCTCAATTGGGCAAGACGCTTGTGCAGCGGAACGGTAGTAACAACACCCTCGATCGAAAACTCCTCGAGCGCGCGTCGCAGCCGTGCCAGCGCCAGGTCCCGAGTTTCCGCGTGCACGATAATCTTGGCAAGCAGAGAGTCGTAGTAAGGCGGCACGACATAGCCCGGATAGAGCATCGTGTCCACGCGCACCCCCGGTCCGGCGGGCAGCGCCAGCGCGGCAACCCGGCCGGGCGAGGGCCGGAAATCCCTGTCGGGATCTTCAGCGTTGATCCGGACCTCGGTCGCGGCCCCGTGCATCGCCACATCGGCCTGGTGGAGCGCGAGCGGCTGGCCTTGCGCGATCGATATCGTCGCGCGCACCAGATCGATCCCGGTGACCATTTCCGTGACCGGATGCTCGACCTGAATGCGGGTATTCATTTCCATGAAGAAGAACTCGCCCGAATCGTCATCGTAGAGAAATTCGACTGTTCCCGCCCCGCGATATCTGACTCGTTCCGCCAAGCGAACGGCGGCGTCGCATAGGGCCTGCCGGGTTTTGGCGTCAATCGCCGGTGACGGCGCCTCTTCCCAGACTTTCTGCCGCCGCCGTTGCAGCGAGCATTCGCGCTCGAAGCAGTGCACGACGCGCTTGCCGTCGCCCAGCACCTGCACCTCGATATGACGCGCGCGGGTTATAAAACGTTCGAGATAAAGCGCGCCGCTGCCGAAAGCCGCCGCCGCCTCGGTTCGCGCTACATGAAAGTGATGCGCAAGCCCAGCCTCATCCGCGGCGACACGAATCCCGCGCCCGCCGCCGCCGGCACTGGCTTTGAGCATGACCGGGTAGCCCATGTGGCGCGCTATCGCCAGCGCATGGGCAAGATCGGCAAGTGCTCCTTGGCTGCCGGGTATGATCGGCACGCCCGCGGCCCGCGCCGCTTCCCGTGCCGCCGCCTTGTCGCCCATGCTGCGGATCGACTCCGGTGTCGGCCCGACAAACACAAGTCCTGCGTCGGCCACGGCTTCGGCAAAGCGCGGATTTTCGGCGAGGAAGCCATAGCCGGGGTGAATCGCGCCAGCGCCCGTCTCCCGCGCAGCGCCAATGATCGCATCGATGTTGAGATAGCTCTTGTTCGCCGGTGCCGGACCGATGCGGATCGCCTCGTCGGCAAACCGCACCGCAAGAGAGTCCTTGTCGGCGTCGCTGAACACCGCAACGGTGCGCAGCTCGAGCTCCTTCGCCGCGCGAATGATGCGCACGGCGATTTCACCGCGATTGGCAACCAGCAGCTTGCCGAACACGGTGAGGCTCAGCTGGTCTCAATGAGCAGGAGGGGTTGTTCCGGTTCGATCGGCGCCTCGTTGTCGACGAGAAAACGCACGACCCTGCCGTTGGCGTCGGCATGAATCTCGGTGAATTGCTTCATCACCTCGACGAGACCGATCACGTCGCCTTCAGCAACCTTATCGCCGTCTTGCTTGTAAGGCGGCTGTTCCGGCGCCGGCCGCCGATAGAAGATTCCAGGCAGCGGGCTGAGCACCTGATGCTGCGCCATCTTTCGCACCCCCTCTCAAAACCCCGATTACCCGAGATATTCCGCAACGGCGGCCTTGACCGCCTGCGCCACCTCCACCGCGTTCGGCGTGTCGGAGTGGACGCAGATGCAATCGGCGCGAACGCGGACCGCCTTGCCGTTGGCCGATTCAGCGACGCCCTCCCGGACGGCGCGCAAAGCGCGCTCGGCGGCGCGCTTCGGGTCGACCGCGTGATGCTCGCGCGTAATGATAAGGGAACCGTCGTCGGCGTATTCGAGATCGGCATAATACTCGGAAATGAATTGCAGGCCCTCCGCAGGGTAGACCTGCTCATGCAACGTGCCAGCCATGCCTAGGACAGGAACGTTGAACACCTTGGCGGCATCGGCCACGGCCTTCGCCACCTCCGGCGACCTCGCTGCCATGCCGTACAATGACCCGTGTGGCTTGACGTGAAACAGCGCCATGCCTTCGCGGTCGAGAAAGCCCTTGAGTGCGCCGACCTGATAGACGATGCAGTCGGTCAGTTCTTCCGGCCGCATCTTCATCTCGCGCCGGCCAAAACCTTGCAGATCCGGCAGGGATGGATGCGCGCCGACCTTGACGTTATGACGCTTCGCCAGCCGCACCGTGTGCGCCATCACGCTCGGGTCCGAGGCGTGGAAGCCGCAGGCGACGTTGGCGATTGTGATGTGGGGCATCATGCCTTCATCGTCGCCCATTTTGTAGAGCGCAAAGCTCTCGCCCATGTCACAATTTATCGCGAGCGTTGTCGCGTTTGATCTCGCCGCAGCCATTGCCTTCACCTCCTCATCCCGACATGTCTCGGCCCAATAGGCGACCGCCAGTGCAAGTTGACGCCGAGCGCGTTCAGGCGTTTCCGGTGTCCTTGAGTTCGATTTCGACGAAGGTCATGACGCCGGCGCCGGCATTGACGACGTCATGCTCGACGCCGGCGTTGCGGAAATACGATTTTCCTTGCTCCAGCCGGGCGCGCGAATGGCTTCCGTCCGGTCCGATCAGTTCCAGTTCGCCGTCGAGAACCGGCACGACGACATAGTCGTAGGCGTGGCGATGGTAGCCGGTCGCCGCTCCGGGCGCGAAGTTCCATTCCGTGACCCGCAAATGGTCGTTGTCGATTTGCACGGTCGCTACTGCGCGATTGCCGCTCATACCCATGCCGCTCTCTCCATTGAGATCGTACCGCTATCCTATCCAATTGGCGATCCGATGGAAGGCTGTGCCGGAAGCCCCTGCGCCGGTGTGATGCGGATCAGGCGGCGAGCGCCTGGTCGAGCGAGCGCTCGAGGATGGTGAGTCCCTCGTCGAGGACGGCATCGCTCGCAGTCAGCGGAACCAGAATGCGCGCCACATTGCCGTACACGCCGCATGTCAACAGAATGAGTCCGTTTTTCGCGCAGGTCTCCGCCCACCGCTTGGTGAGTGCCGCCGCCGGTCTGTTCGAAGCGCGGTCCTCAACCAGCTCGATCGCGACCATGGCACCGAGGCCCCGAACCTCGCCGATGCAGGAAAACCGGTTGCTCTCCGCGAGTTTTGTCATGTGTCGAGTGATGCGTTCGCCGATCTTCTCGCTGCGTTCGAGCAGCTTTTCCTCCTCGAAGACCTCGAGCACCGCAAGTCCGGCGGCGCAAGCAATCGGGTTGCCGCCGTAGGTGCCGCCGAGCCCGCCGGGATCGACTGCGTCCATGATCGCCGCGCGCCCGACCACCGCCGCGAGCGGCAGGCCGGCCGCCAAGCTCTTCGCCATGGCAACGAGATCCGCCTTGATGCCGCTGTGCTCGAGGGCAAACATCTTGCCCGTGCGGCCAAAACCGCACTGGATTTCATCGGCGACGAGTAGAATCCCATGCTGGTCGCAGATGCGCCGCAGCTCACCCAAGAATTCGAGGGGTGCAATGTAGAAACCTCCTTCGCCCTGCACGGGCTCGATCACTATCGCGCCAACCTTGCTCGGTTCGACATCCGCTTTGAACAGCGACTCGATGGCTTGAAGCGAGTGCTCCGGCTCGACGCCGTGAAAGCGGTTTGGATACGGCACGTGGTACACGTCGCCTGGGAATGGCCCGAAACCTTTCTTGTATGGATCGACCTTCCCGGTGAGCGCCAGCGTCATAAGCGTGCGGCCGTGGAACCCGCCGGCAAACGCGATCACCGCATGGCGCTTGGTTGCGGCACGCGCGATCTTCACCGCATTCTCGATCGCTTCGGCTCCGGTGGTCAGGAAGATCGTTTTGTTGGGACCGGCACAGGGGGCGAGCTGGTTAAGCTTCTCGGCAAGCGAGACGTAGGATTCGTAAGGAGCAACCTGGAAGGCGGAATGCGTGAAGCATTCGAGCTGCCGTTGAATCGCCGCCACCACCTTTGGATGACGATGGCCGGAATTGAGCACGCCGATGCCGCCGGCGAAATCGATGTAGCGTTTGCCCTCGGTGTCCCAGAGCTCGGCATTGTTCGCCTTCGCCGCGAAAATTTCCGTGGCCGAGCTGACACCGCGCGGCACCGCGGCTTGGCGACGTGCCCGTAGTTCCTGGTTGGTCGACATCTTCTTCTCCTTCAGCATCCGGTCAATCCTTCAGCCGCAGCATCACCAGCTGGCGAAGCTGATCGGCGATGACGGCGAGAATGAGCAGGACGCCGATCACCACCTCCTGGAGGTAGGATTGGATTTGCGCGAGATCCATTCCGTTCTGGATGAGGCCGATGAAGACGGCACCCAGCACGACATTTCCGAGACGTCCGATGCCGCCGCGCAGGCTCACTCCGCCGATCACGCAGGCGGCTATGGAATCAAGCGGCATTGACGCGCCGATGTTCGCTTCGCCGGTTTCGAGCCGCGCCGTCAACAGAGTGCCCGCGACCGCAGCCAGTGCCCCGCTCAGCACATAGGCCATGAAGAGATAGAACCGGGTATTGATGCCGGAGAGACGGGACGCCTTGAGATTGCCGCCGACCGCATAGAAGTACCGGCCCATCCGGGTCCAATTCAGCAGGATGTACATGACCACAAACAAGCCGGCGGTCACATAGACCGGCGAGGGAATGTCGAATATCCGGGCAAAACTAAAAATCGTGCCGAACTCATCGGGAATGCCGTAGACCGGCACGCCGCTGGTGAGCGTCAGCGCAATGCCGAAGCTGATTGTCGCCGTGCCGAGCGTCATCATGAAGGGCGAGACGTTGAAGACGGCGACGCCGATGCCGTTGACGACGCCAACCAGGGTGCCGGCGCCGATGCCCGCCAAAATGCCCAGTGCCAGCGTGATGGCGATCGCATCGGGATGCGCAGCCGCGAGCGGCGCCATGGTCAGCGCCGTGATCACCGAGGTTATGGCAACGATCTTGCCGACCGAAAGATCAAACCCACCGGTGAGCAGCGCCAGCATTTGTCCCATCGCGACGATGGCCAGATAGGTCGCCTGCCGCGCCACGGTTATCAAATTTTCACTGGTCAGGAATCGCGACGACAGGGAGGTAAACACAATCAGCGCGATGACCAGCAGAAACGGCAAGACGCCGATTCGGACGAACAGCCGCTGCAATGCGAGGTTCAGCTCGCGATATGTCATCGAGTCCATTATGCCTGCGCCCGCTCAAAGAAATTGGCCAGCACGCGATCTTGCGTTATCTGCGAACCCGCAAGTTCCGCGCGCAGTTCCCCCCGGTACATGACGTAGGTCCGATTGGTGAGATGCAAAATTTCCGGCAAATCCGACGAGATCAGCAAGATGCCGGCGCCGTTCTCGCAAAGATCGCGAATGAACCCGTAGATGGCAACGCGCGTTCCGACATCGACGCCGACCGTCGGCTCATCGAGGATGAACAGCTTCACCCTGGCCACCAGGCCTTTGGCCAGCAGAACCTTCTGCTGGTTGCCGCCGGACAAGCGCTCAACGTCATGCTCGATATTCGGCGGCTGCAGATTGAGGCGCTCCGCTACCTCACGAACCCTGGATCGCTCGCTGCCGCGATCAAGAAAGACGGTACGGGTGAAAGGAGGACCGCCCAGCCACGGCAGCGAGACGTTCTCGCGGATGCTGCGCATCACGATCAATCCCTCTTCGCGCCGATCGGGCGGAAGATAGAAGATCCCCAAGTCGAGCATCTCGCGCGCCGAGCGGCCGGTGACGTCCTGGCCATCGAACATGATGCGCCCGGATGCCAACCGCTCCAACCCGAAACAGGCCCGCCCAACCACGGATTTGCCGCTGCCAACGAGGCCAGCGAGTCCCACGACTTCGCCAGTGCGGACCTCAATGGACAATTCCTTGACCGAGCGTTGCGCCGTGGTGAGTTCCGATATTTGCAAAATCGGCTCACCCGGCCGGTACTCGATTTTGGGGAAGACTTGGCTGATGACGCGTCCGGTCATGAACTGCAGCAGGCGCTCGTCATCAACCTCGGCGACGTTGAGTGTCACCACGCGCTTGCCGTCGCGCAGGACAGTAATGCGGTCGCCGATGCGCCGGATCTCGCTCATCCTGTGGGTGACATAGACGACGCCGACGCCTCGGCTTTTCGCTTGCTCGACCATCGCGAACAGACGCTGCGCCTCGCGGTCCGTGAGCGAAGCCGTCGGTTCGTCCAAGATCAGGACCGACAGATCGGTGCGAAATGCCTTCGCAATTTCCACCATTTGCTGCTCCGCGCGGGTCAGATCCTGGACCCGCTGCCGCGGCCGCAGCGGAAAACCGAGCTGTTTGAGAATATCGTCAGCGCGGCGATGGAGCTCGAGTTTGTCGAGCAGGCCGTGATTGGTCAGCTCGGCGCCGAGAAACAGGTTCTCTTCGATCGTGAGCGTCGGGACCAGGGAGAATTCCTGGAACACGGCGCTGATGCCGAGCGTGCGCGCGTGGTGGACGCCCTGCAGATCCATAAGTTCGCCGCGAAAGCGGATGCTGCCCTCGGTCGGGCGATGCACCCCGGCGAGCATTTGGATCAGGGTGGATTTGCCGGCGCCATTTTCCCCGAACAGCACATGCGCTTCCCCCGCTCGGAGCTCGAAATCCACCGCATCGAGCGCCAAAACGCCTGGGAATTGCTTCGATACGCGTTCGGCCTGTAAAAGCGGCGCGGGCAAACTGATGCCCGCGCCCGTGTTCTCCGCCGATGCCAATGCCTCCGTGGTCATCGCATCGTCAATCGTCTCGCGTCCTCGACGTCAATTGACGGTGAAGATGGGTTTCCAGTCCGCGGGGGCGAGTGACGAAGCATAATCGAACGTATTGATGTTCGACTTGTCGATCACATAGATCTTCGGGCCGACATGTTTGAGGTAAGGCTTTCCTTCGAGGATGCGCACCGCCTGATCGATGGAGACGCGCCCCTGAATGACCGCCGAGTCGGTCGGCGCCGCCATCACCCGCCCGGCCTTGATGTTTTCATAGACGCCAGGCGTGAAGTAATAGGCGATGACCTTGATCTTGTCGGAGAGGTTGCGTTCGCGCAGCAGCTGTACGGCGGCTTCCGTGGTCGGCGACGTGCCGGCTATGTATTTGATGTTCGGATTCGCCTGCAGGACGTCCTCGACGAGCTTGAGCTGCACTTCCTTGCCGGTGTCGCCGTATTTGGTGGCGACGATCTTGAGCGCGCTGTCCTTGACCGCGTTGGAGAAGCCCTTGTTGCCGGCCTCCACCCAACCCGCTCCGGGCGGGCCCGGGAACCACGCCACTTCGGTTTCCGCCGATCCCTTGGGATGCAATTTGGCGATGTACTCGCCGGCCTTGTAACCCATCGTCTCGAACGACACGAGCGACTTCGCCGAGATGTCCTTGGACGACATGCCGTTGATCACATCGATCACCGGAATGCCCTTCTCGTGAACGTGCTTTACCGTCTCGTTGAGCCCGTCATAGGAGATCGCGCCGATATCGACAGCCTGCGCGCCCTGCGATACGCAGTCCTCGATCTGCGACAGCTGTTTACTGAGGTTGGTGTAGCCGCCGGCCTCGACGAGATGCATGGCAACGCCAAGCCTCTTCGCCTCCTCCGACACGCCGTAGTCAACCGCGAGCCAGTAAGCGTCCTTCATATGAGGGAAGGAAACACAGATGTTCCACTTCTTGTCTGCCTTCTCGAGCGGAGTGTACATCACCTCCTTGACTGGGCTGGCCATGTCGAAGGGCGGATTATGCTCCTCGACCAGAAATGGGTACCATTTCTTGTCCTGCCCGTACGCACCCAGACTGGCGAGCGCCAGCACGGCTCCCGCGGCAACGGCTCCCGCAGCGATACCTGATCGCTTCATTGTTCGCACTCCCATGCGTTGTTGGGGGAAGGCCCATGCGGCCACTCTTTTGCGGCGCCCCTGCTGCCGCACGCCCCCCAAGAAAAGTCATTATCCCTCCCGAATTTTCGCAATGTCAATCGGGGCGGCATGACAGTCTGTGTGTCAGGAACAAAGGGGGGCACGCTCCGCGAGCGAGCGGAAACAACAGCGAGAACCGCCGAGCACCGGCCCCCGGTTCGCAGAGGTTTTGAACCCGAGAAGAACGCACGTCCTGGTTGGCTTGGACCGACCTGGCGGGCACATCCCGGCCGGCCGAGAGGCCCAAGGACTCGGAAGCCAGTCGCGGCGGCTCACAAGGAACTGTCCAGAAATCGCAATAACCGTGTTGCCACCGTAGCGTTGTAGCTTCGGGGATGACTTACGAACGGATCGGATACCCAGAAATGGCCGGCTTCGGAAATGGTAATCCGCTGCGCGAAAAATCCCGCCTCCTTCAGCGCAGCAAAAAAAGCGCCCGATTGAGTTTCCGGATCGACGAGCTCGTCGCGGCCGCCGTTAATGAGCAAGAAGCGCACCTCTTTGCGATCGGCGCTGCGATCCATCGCAACATAGCTGATCGGCGATGATTCAAGATAGCGAGCTCGGTTCTGCGTCGGCGAGACGCCGAGAAATTCTTCGGTGATGCTGTCGGGCGGGCGTACGATCAAGTCGTGGTTGCTCTGCGCCAGATCTTCGCGCCTCGACTGTGTCAGCATGTCGTGCTTCCACTGCGCCAGCATGTCGTAGATGCCGTAGAATCCAATCACCGCCTTCACGCTGATCGGTGTGGTTGCATTGGCATCTTCGCGGTAGGCCGACGTGAAGCGGTCGCCCGCGAGCGCGAGCAAAGCCGCGAGGCATGCGCCGGCGGAATCGCCGATCAGACCGACGCGATCCGGATCGATGTCGAATTTTCCAGAGTTAGCACGGATGAATTGGACCGCTGCCTTCGCGTCGTAGACGGCGGCCGGATAGACTCCCGGCTTCCCCAACCGGTACTCGACCGTGAACAGCCCATAGCCGTTGCGGGCGAGCACCGGGCCCCAATGCCGGTAGAACCCACGGTTGCCGGCTCGCCACCCGCCGCCGTGAAACGCCACCAACGCCGGCGCCTTGATGCGACCTTTGGGCAGGTAGAGATCGCCAAGGAGTTTTGTGCCATCGTGCTCGGCATAGATGAGATCGGAACTCAAACTGACCTGATACTCCGCAGCGGAAGCGTGGCCAACGGCCAGCAGTTGCGCTAGCAGCGCCAGCCGCAGTGCTGCACGGGTGCTGAGCGAGATGGCCATCATGATTCGGGGCTGCGCCGCCTCGTCAGGGCTTGGCGCGCTCAACTGCGGAGACGCAACAGCTATTGCGATATTGTTGCGGCACGTGCTCCTTGAGCCAGCAGCGCGCCTGGGTTCCTTGGACGCCGGGCTGCACATATGTCCAAGCCGCGCATTTGGCATCGGATCGGCACGCTTTTTGACACAGATGAGGATCGGCCTTTTCAAGCCAGAGGTTGGAATAATCCGCTCCAAAAAGATTGATCCCCTCGAGCAGGCTGCCGGCGGTCGGCGGCGGCGAGTCGGGCAACCTGACGCCGGCATTTGCCTCCGCTTGTGCCTTGGCGGCGAGGCGTTTGGCAGTGATCTCGGCGAGATTGGCCGCGATCTGGTCGTGACCGGCGTCGTGAATGCAATCGCGCATGACGACGGCCGCCAAGAAGGCGGTGCCGTGATGGTCCGGGCCATCCGATTGCACGAAGAACTGATCGACCTGACGACCGAGGCGGCGAAGTCTTTCCACGAACGGGGTCTGATGTTCGGCGGTGACGATGCGGTCCTCCGGGTCGGTCACCACAAGGATGCGCGCCGCGCGGTTTTGCGCGATGATCGAGGCGTCCTCCGTCACGTCGAACACCTGGTGGGCGGGATCGGCCGATGGGCCTTTTTCGAGCCTTATCCCGTGAGCATTCGGGTGGCTAAGCTGTCCTTCGGCCGGCACATCACAGCCGATATCGTTGCGCAGTTCCAGCAGACCAGCCGCAAGATTGCCGCCGCCGGAGTGTCCGTAAACGTGGAAGCCGGCAAATCCGTAACGGCGTTTGATCTCATCCAGCGCGGCATTGGTCGCCAAGAGTTCCAGCACGGTGTGGCGCAAAGAGTGATGCGTACCGGACGAGCCGCCAAGACCGACCCGAGCGAGGTCGATCGCCGTTGTCTGCTGCTCCTTTGAAATCCGATCTGCCACTTTGACCAGAGCATCGGTATCGAGGTCCTCCAGATGTGCGTCCGCAGGAGGAATTTTGTGGTTGTCGGCCATCGATGCGAAGGTCGCGTCTCCACCCAGGAACACGACCGGGCGGTCGCCTTGCCCGCCCTGGGTCGACAGATAATAGCGCATGCAGAAGGAGTGTCCCTTCGGGCTCACCCAAACCGCCTCGGATTTTGCGGCGCACTGCTCCCGCGTCATCTCGAACCCATAATAGAGGTCTTGCCAGCGGATAATGTCCGCTGCCGCCGGCGACGCGGACGACAGGAATGCAAGCAAGATTACGCCGACGTTGGCGCGCAGGAAGCCTGCGCATCGTCGCAAGCCGGGCGCCATGGCAGTGTCCGTATCTGACCTCTTGGCTTAACTTGACGCTATCACAACCGTTGTCACCCCGCGACCTTCCTTTCTCATGCGAACTGCGCCGCGTCGGTTCTGACCGTAGCCATTTCCGGCAAAGCGGACGTGCCTGGTCGTTTGGCGACCAAGCACCTAGCTCGGCTGGACCGTGGCACGAACTCGAACTTCTCTCTCTTAGGAGGCGGTTCCTTTCAGCGGCTGCCGCACTGCAGTAAACCGAGCACCTCAACTCTGTGCGACGCAATAACCTAATTTCGTAGAGAGCGAGCCCAGGAGCAAACGGAACAAGGACGGTCTTTGCGCATTGTATGGATGTTCCTTGGCAAAGGAGAGTTCAACAAATGAACCGGCGCGACCAGGAACTCTTGGACAAGCAATTGCGGCGACTTGATCCCCCGCGACACGACGGCACAATCATTTTGATGGTCGTTGCCACGTTTTTTGCAGGTCTGATCATCGGCGGCGTGATTTCTGCGCATGAAGGCGAACCGATGCGGATCGCCTCCAACGATGCGACGGCCGCGTTTCCAATCGCCAATGTGCCGCCGCCGTCTACGCCGCAATAGCCGAACAATAACGTTCGGCGCGTAGGCATCTCCTTCGCGCCGCGAACAGCGGCGGCAGCAGTGTTGAAAGACAACATGGCGCGGCATCGACACACCGGCTGCGGCCCCACAGCTTGCGTGACAGCTTGCGCGGCATTGGCGGCGCTATAGGATCACGTCCGCGATTGAAACGAACCCGGCGGGGCATCGCCACAGCTCGCTCGGCCAGGTCTTTGGATTCTGACCCTTCCTAATGGTGAGCATCATGCGGTCGCAGTTCACAGTACGCATCGTGTGGGGCGATTGCGACGAACAGGGCATCGTCTTTTATCCAAATTATTTCTATTGGATGGACAGCGCCTTTCAAGCGCTTCTGCGCGATGCTGGTCACAGCATCCGGAGCCTGCGAGAACAATTTGGCATCGCCGGCGTTCCGATCGTTGAGGCCAATGCCCGCTTCCTATCATCGGCAAGCCACGAAGAGACTCTCAGCATCAACGCAGAGATTCGGCACTGGGGTGAAACGAGCCTTCGCGTCGAGTACAGCGGATATTGTGGAGAGAGGCCGATCTTCGAGGGATTCGAGGCGCGGGTCTGGCTCAAGCGTTCAAATAACGGCGCGGCAAGGGCGGCCGCTATCCCCGATGTTTTCAAGAATGCGTTCCTTGCGTCGTGACCCAACCGCTGACGCTAGGCGGGTTTTCGAGCGCGGCAACGAACGGTCAGCTAGGCAGCTATCTTTTGTTGGTCCTTTGACGGATCCGGCAAAGCGCTGCCGCTGGCCAGCAGAAACCACGCCAGGAAGATGTACCACGCTGCGTTGCCGGAAAGGCCCGGGATCGGCATCGAGATCGGAAATGATGCGAGGATACCGAGCATAGCCAGACAGCCAGATACGACAAACAGAGCGATATTTGGAGCACGCAATGGCATAACATTCTCCTGCATGTGCCGTTCCAACGTCGCCTGGAGCGGTAAAGCATCCCTTAGCGGCCGTTTGCGTGACCTTGACGAACGGTTTCGTGCTTTTCTTTGCGTTTTCAATAAACCATCAAATCTAACAATCGCGCGCATTTATTGGGCCATCGGGGCTGTAAAGCGCTCTTGTTGTCCTTCCGCGTGATCAGGCAACAGATGGCGGGAAAGGTCACCCTCCCAGATCACCCCCGACTGGCAAAGGTCCTGCCGCAATCGCGCCAGGGCATTTTTGACAGTGCCGATTTTGTGGCGCTTCGCTGGTCGCAGATATCCGAGTTTGATCAGCTCGGCGATCAACTTCGCAGACGAAAGCCGCGCCGTCGCAGCAGCCATGCCGTTTACCCCGCGTCCCGTCCTACCGATACAAGGCTCGATATTGTCACGCAACTGTCATCTCAGGCTCGCACACTATGATCGATCGATACGGTAAGTGGTGGACAAGTCGTGAGCGAAGTTTCAGTCCAGAGCGCCTTGCAGATGTCGGCGCCCTCGTTGCTAGTCTTTGCGAGAAATAAACGCCTCTCTCGGAGCGAGCTCGGAATTGTGATCGAGGATTTGGCGGCCGCGAGACGCGCGCCAGGGAGGACCCGGAAACAGGGCTACAACGACTTCGTCACCCAGGACGCACTTGGCATCGAACTCCATCGGCTCTTCGCTGCGGCCGGCGCAGACCCGTCTGTGAAGCGTAGAGAGACCGAATGCCGCGCCAGGTCAACCTAGTTGCTCGCGCCATTCTCTGGGTCTGCTCGCCAAAATTCGGAGGGCAACGAAAAGACAAGGCTGAGCAGGCTCAGCATCCAAATCGCTGCAATTGCCGCCAATATTGTCATGCCGAACGGCTCTTCTCGACTCGACACGCTGGCTCCGTTCTGTGACGGCCCTATGACCAAGAAAACGATGACCTGCCGGTTCCTTACCGTACGGTCGCCGGTTGATCGCGCGCTATCATGTTTCCAATCCCCAAGCGCGTGTTCTTGACACGCGGCATCGGCGTCCACCGACACCAGCTCTCGGCGTTCGAATACGCGCTGCGCGACGCGGATATCGAGCAGCAAAATCTCGTTTCTGTTTCCTCGATCCTGCCGCCGCAATGCGAACTCATCCCGCGCAACGTCGGGATTGTGGATGTCAGTCCCGGCGAGATAACATTTTGCGTCGTGGCCCGCGCCGAGACGAATGAGTCCGGACGCCGTATCGCGGCCGGAATTGGCCTCGCCCGACCGAAGGACTCCGCGCATTATGGCTATGTCGCGGAGCACCACGGTTTCGGCATGTCCGAGGCGGAAACCAGCGAATATGTCGAAGATCTTGCCGCCACCATGCTCGCGTCCACGCTCGGCATCGAATTCAACCCGGATGCGGCCTGGGACGAGCGCAAGCGAGTCTATGAAATGAGCAATCTCATTGTCGATACGCATTCGATTGCGGCGGCGACTCTTGGGGCGCCGCGTGGCGATTGGACCTGCGTGGTTGCCGCCGCCGTATTCCTGTTCACGCCTGCTGTTTCCATGTAACGATGACCGGCGTGGCAACTTTCGGTGTTCCTCCGACATTTCTCGGGATCGAGCGTGACGATCCTGGCCTACCAGTTTGCGTTGCTGGCATTCCCTTCGACCTCGGCACGACCAACCGAGCTGGCGCTCGCTTCGGGCCGTCGGCGATTCGGCAGGCAAGCCGGATGCTGATGGATGGCGACCATCCGGTGCACCGGATCAATCCAGGGGCTCTGCCGGTAGCGGATATCGGGAACTTCACTATTGCGCTGGGCGACATCGCCGGCAGCTTAGCAAAAATCGAGGAGCAAGCCGCTCGGATCAAACACCTGGTCGCGCTCGGCGGCGATCACGGCATCACCCTGCCGCTCCTTCGCGCATTGGCAAAGAAACAAGGCCCGGCGGCACTGATCCATCTTGATGCCCATGTCGATACATGGCCCGAGAATTTCGGTCAGCGCTATTCCCATGGCTCTGCGTTTTATCATGCGATATCCGAGGGACTGGTCGAACCGCGCCGGATGATTCAAGTCGGCATTCGATCGCCGGTCGAACGTGCGGTGCACGATTGGACCGTGGCTCAGGGCGTCACCATGATCACGGCGCGACAGGTGCATGAACAGGGCCCGGCGGCAATCGCGGGACAAATCCGCCAGGTCGTCGGGGAGGCCCCAGCCTACCTTAGCTTCGATATCGATGTGCTCGACCCCGCCTTCGCGCCAGGTACCGGCACGCCGGAGATCGGAGGACTGGCGAGCTGGCAGACGCAGACGATCATCCGCCTGCTGCGGGGCTTGCGCTTCGTCGGGATGGATCTTGTTGAGGTATGTCCCCCCTACGACGTTTCGGAGATCACTGCGCTTGCCGGCGCCACCATGGCATGGGAATACCTTTGTTTGGTCGACTTCTCCGGCTGAGTTGACCGATCAACCGCCACAGCCGACAGTTCGTCTTGAAACTGTCATGGTAAATTAGCAAAATTGTCGTTAGGCGCGAAGACGCCTACTCTGGAGTTGGCTCTGAGCCCCCGGTCACCCCCCTGTGGCCGGGGCTTTTCATTTGGCCGTTGTCCTTGTTGCTCGCCCCAAAGCGCAATGGTTCCCGGCGGCACGCAATATTCATCATTGACGTGCGGTGCAGAGCAATCTGCTCAGAAAACCAAGCTGCAAAGAAGCAACCTCCAACAGCGCCTGATCCGAGCAACGCCTCCGACATCTTCGTGTCATCGTTGCGAAACGCCCGGCCGGTATGCTGTGCGGTGGTGGTACTGGGAATCGAATCAGCAGCACCGTTGGCTCGCAGGTTGTCGGCCACGCGGGTTCACCCCGGAAACTAAGCTCGCCATCAATCCAGTCTATTACGGAGCGCGACATTGAACGCGATCAACTTGGATTTCACAAATCGTTCGCATGGAGTGGCGCGTTGGGTTGCAGTCATCGGAGGCACGGCTGTTGTCATCATCACGGGCGCGGCAGCATTGCTCGGCGCCGCGTCGTTTTTCTCGGCAAATACGTTTGATCATCGAACGGCCAGCGTGCCCGCTGCCGCGAGCGACCCTCTCGCCGCCCCAAGTGTCTTCAAAATCGTACCCTCGCCGGTCATCGAGACCAATAGCCAATTTTTCTTCGGCACTGGCGATAGCAGCGCCGGATATTATGCCGAACGACCCATTCAATGAAAGTGCCGCGTGCGCCAGGGCCGCTCCGCGTAGAGTTCAGCGTCCCGCCAATACGCCGCGATTGCGGTGGGATCGACCTTATTCGCCGAAGACTACTTTCCTGCGACGTGACTCTCGCTGAATGTCTCAATCATCTTCTTGTTGAACGCCGGGAGGTCGTCGGGCTTGCGCGAGGTGACGAGGTCGGCGTGGTCACCACCTGTTCGTCGACCCACTTGGCGCCGGCATTCGATAGATCGGTCTTCAGCGACGGCCACGATGTCATTTTCTTTCCCTTCACGCCGCCGGCATCGATCAGAGTCCAAGGGCCGTGGCAGATCACTGCGATCGGCTTTTTCTCCTGCACAAAATGGCGGACGAAATCGATTGCTTTCCGCACCAGGCGCAGCGCATCGGGATTGATGACCGCCGGGCAAGACCAGACCGTCGAAGTCTTCCGGTTCCGCCTCATCCAAGGATTCGTCGACTGGAATTTTGGTGGCTTTGTCGTGATGCCTGAACGCCTGGATCTCGCGCTTCTTGTCGGAAACGACCTTCACGTCGGCGCCGGCGCCCTTGAGCGCCTTCACCGGTTCGGTCAATTCGACCTGCTCAACCCCGTCCGTCGCCAGCACCGCAATGGTACGCCCTTTGAGCTCTCCGGCCATGACATGCTCCCTGATTTTGGCAATCTCCGAGGGCAACGTCCCTGCCGTGGCGACGGTTCCGATGCGCGAGTGCTTCAACGCCTCCCGCGGAGATGCCGATGGCAAGGATGTCGCGATTGGCCATTGATGCTCCGCGGGCGCATGCGCCCCGTAGCGGATAACGAGCCGTTCGCTGTGTCGGTTCCCCGACACCACATTAAGCCGCATCGGCAACACCGCACCCTCGCGTCCAACCCTGGAACTTGCTGGCCTAGGGCCCTGGTTTCGGGATATGCTTTGAATGCAGCCGTGGGCAGAGTGGCGCCGTGGCAGACAGCGACAAACCTAACGCGGCCGAGCCGGCA
The DNA here is from genome assembly GCA_035319735.1 of Xanthobacteraceae bacterium. GTDB lineage: Bacteria > Pseudomonadota > Alphaproteobacteria > Rhizobiales > Xanthobacteraceae > BOG-931. Next base: position 55,428 of record DATHCD010000007.1, read on the forward strand.
CCTGAGGCCAAGCCGGTGATCGTCGCCATCGGTGCGGAAGAGCTGCAGTCGATCAACGAGGAATTGCAGACCGTCAACAGCGAGCTGAAGCTGAAGCTCGAAGCGATTTCGCGCGCCCACAGTGATCTGCAGAACCTTGTGGCGGCGACCGACATCGGCACCCTATTTCTCGACTCCGGCCTGCGCATCAAGCGCTTCACCGAGCGGGTTACGGGGCTGTTCAGCATTACGCAGGCCGACGAGGGGCGGCCGATCACCGATTTCGCCAATCAGCTCGAGTATCAGGACCTGATCAAAGATGCGCGCGCGGTGCTCGCCGACCTCACCCCGATCCGGCGCGAGGTGCGCAGCCGCAACGGCCGCTGGTACGACATGCGGGTTCGGCCGTACCGCACGGTCGACGACAAGATCGACGGCGTCGTCATCACCTTCATCGACATAACCGATCGCCGCCAGGTGGACGAGGCGCTGCGCCTGAGCGAAGAGAATCTGCGCCAGGACCAGCGGCTGGTCGAGCTGTCGCGCGATCCCATTTTCATCTGGGAATTCGACGGCGGCATCCTGTTCTGGAATCGGGGCAGCGAGGAGCTTTACGGCTACAGCCGCCAGGAAGCGATCGGCCAGCGCAAGGACCAGCTTCTCGGCACCGAGATTGTGGGCTCCTCCTTCGCCGAACTCCGCGCCAAACTGCTCACCGAGGGAAGCTACAGCGGCGAAGTCAGGCACCGCACCAAGGACGGACGAGAACTCGCCGTCGAGACCCGCATCGTGCTGGAGACGATAGACGGTCGGCGACTGGCGCTGGAGAGCACGCGCGACGTCACCGAGCGCCGGCAATGGGATAAGCGTCAGCAGCTTCTGTTTAGCGAGCTTGTGCATCGCGTGCGCAATACGCTCTCGGTCGTGCAGGCGATCGCGCACCAGTCGCTGCGGACCGGCGCAGTGCGCCCTGAACTCATCGAGCGGTTTGACGGCAGACTCGCGGCGCTGGCCAGCGCCCACACGCTGCTGGCCAACTCGGACTGGCGTGGCGCCGATTTGAGCTCGCTGGCCCGCGATCAGCTCGAGCCTTATATCTTGGACAATCCGTCTCAGGTGCGCATCGACGGCGATCCCCTAAACCTACCGGCCGATCTGGCAACGCCGTTTGGACTGGTCCTGCACGAATTGGCGACCAACGCCGCCAAATACGGATCATTGTCGCGGCCGGGCGGCGCCGTCAATCTTAGCTGGCGTTTGAATTCAGGGAGCAATCCGCGTACGCTGAAGGTCACCTGGCGGGAAGAAGGCGGCCCTCCAGTCAAGAAGCCAGAGAAGAGCGGATTCGGCAGCTCGCTCATTGAAAACGGGATGCCGAGCGCGACGGTAAAGCGCGAGTTCACCCGGACCGGACTGATCTGCACCATCGAGCTGCCACTGCCCGGGTCTGCGGCGAGCGGCGCCGTCGACCGGTAAGCAAGTTTCCCGATTGACGATCGGGTGGTGCTGAGCCGGCCTGCGCTCCGGCCTACCGTAGCCGGTTGGTGGCGAATCCGCCTTATTCCCGTTTGCTCTTTCGCGTTTCGTCGGCGGCACGGTTCGGCGCGTTCCGCTCCTCCTCGGCGATGAGCGCATCCTGCAAGCGGCGAAGCGACTTCAGAAATTGTGGGCGCGCGGATCCCAGGACGTCGAAGATCCTTGAGGCATTGGTCGCCATTTCCTTGTAGATCTTCTCCAGCACCACCTGGCCGGCCGCGGTCAATTCGAGCCGCACCTGCCGACGGTTTTCTGCGTCACGGCGTTGCGCGACAAGCCCTTTGGCCAGCAACCCGGAGACCCGCTGGCTGACCAGGGACTTGCTCATGTCCAGCAAATTGCAAACCTCTCCATGGGTCGGTTGCGCCATTTCGCGCACCGCCATGGCGACAAGAAACTCCGCATAGCTGATGCCCTTGGCGTCGAGCACGTGCTTGCGCGCGAGCCCGTCGAACCGGGCGACGATCTCGTGCAGGAGGAAGACCTCGGTCTGCGTGAACCATGAGTTTTTCATCGTCTTTCGTTTGTCGATCAATCAGAACGGTTCCGTCAAGATGCGAACCGCACCGGCTTTTTCCAGAAGCGCCTTGCAATCGGCGACCATGGCAGCCGAGCCGCAGACGTAGAAATCCGTCGTCGACGGATCGAATTCGAGGCCGGCAAGGGCCTGCGTCACGCGTCCCTGGAAGGAGCCCGCCGATGCCGGCGTGCGGCTGACGCAGGCGACCGTCCGCTGCGGCACACAGTTCAATGCCCGAGTGATGTCCTCGGCCGCAGTGCGGCAGCCGAAGTAGAGCTCGGCGCCGTTGACCTCGCCGGCCTGCGCCATCTGATCGAACATCGGCAAGAATGGCGCCAATCCGGTTCCGGTGGCGACGAACACCTTGCGATGCGTGTTGCGCAGCAGATGGTAACTGCCCAGCGGCGCCTCGATTTCGGTCACTTCCCCGGGCTGCACGGCGTCGGCGTAGTTCGAGCCGTCGCCATGCGTGCGGTTGCTGATGAGAAGCGTGAGCCGCTTGCCCGAGGCGGCGGCGATTGAATAGTCGCGCCATTCGAATTGGGCGACGCGCAACTTGGCGTACTGTCCAGGAACGAAACGAACCGGCTCATCGAGTTCGAATTCGAGGCGCCAAATCGATGGCGTCAGCGCGGTTTTCTCCATCAAGACGGCGCGCTTCTTTTCCTGGGCGCGTGCCGGTGCCGAGGGCGCCGACGCAGGCGCTTGCGCACGGCCGAGCTTTGCCATGATGCGCAGGAGTCCTGCCGGGCCGAGAACCTGGCTCGCTGCGGCCAGGCCGCCCATCATGGCGCCGACAATGCCGAGGCTCGCCACGTCAGAGCCGCTGAGAAAAAGGCCGGCGATCGGCGTGCGGGCGGCAAGGAGCGCGGATTGGTATCGCGCCGGTTTTCCCGGTAGGCCGTAGAAGCAGCCTGCCGGATGTGAAGTGTAGTACTCGACGGTCAGCGGCGTCGACAGTTCGCTGTATTGCACGAGCGCGGAAAAGCCCGGCACGGCGCCGTCGGCCAGGCGCAAGAGGCCTTGCGCAATGCGCGCTTTCAGCTCGGCGTAGTCGCGCGAGCGATTCCCGCTGGTGCTGCCCCGCCAGGCATCGAACGCTTCCGGACGCAGCATCGCGATGATTTCGGCGGTGTGGAATCGATCGTCGCCCGACTTGGCCGACGGAAACGACAGATAGGCATGGCGAGGCTCACCCGCCAATATCATCGCAGTCTCCGCTTCCACGTCGTTGTGGTCGAGCGTGGCGTTGATCCAATAGTTCTCACCCTTGATGCCGAGAGTGGAAACCGGCGCCTTCAGGCGAAGGTAGAGTGTGACGGCTGACAGGCCTCCGGCCAATGCATCCATGTACGCGCGCACCTTCGCAGTGCGCCGGCCGACCTCGCCATCGGTGGGAAGCAGCCGCTGGTAGGTGATCCGCGCGCCGACATTGGAGATGACGATGGGAGCATGATAGCTCACTTCCGCCGGTTCGATTCCCCGCCGATCGATGGCCTTCACGCCGATCGCGCGTCCGTCGCGCATGAGGATTGCGGTCGCTTCCTGGCATACCTTGATCGCGCCCGCGCTTGCCTCGATGCCCTGTTCGAATGTGCGGGCAATGCGCCCGGCGCCGCCTTCGGGAAACCAGCCTCCCCGGAAGTAACTTCCGACCACGAGGGCGTGAATGGCGAAGGCGCTCTCACTCGGCGGCACGCCGTAATCGCCCCATTGCGAAGCGAGCAACGCTTTGAGTTGCGGCGAGCGGAAATGGCGCTCCAGATAGTCGCCGGTCGTCTGCGTCGCCTTGGCCGCGCCAAGGCGGCGGTACTGGGCCAGCAGAAAGGCCAGCGGGCCGGGCATCATTTGCTGCTGGATGCCGAGGATGTGCCAGCGCGCAACCGCACGCAGGTCGCGGAAGTAGCCGCGGATCGCGTCGGCCTCATCGGGAAAACGCTCGATGAGGCGCGCCTGATACCGCCGCGGGTCGGAAGGCACGGCGAAATCGATGTCCGGATAGATAAAGCGCTCGAAGTCCTCCGGCATGCGGTTCCAGCGTAACGCGCCGCCGGAAAGGTAATCGAACAGCCTGCGCTCAATGGTGCCTTCCTGCAGATTCCCGACGTAATGCAGGCCGACGTCCCAGGACGCGCCATCGCGACGGAAGATGTGCGTCAGCCCGCCACGTTCCGCGTGCTTTTCCAGCACCAGAACCTTCATCTTGGCGACGCGGGCGAGAAGGCCGGCAGCGGTCATTCCGCCGATGCCAGATCCGATGACGATGGCATCCCAGGCCGGATCCATGTCGGCGGCCCCATAATTTAATCAATAAACAGTTTAGAATATAAACTATACCGTGTCAAGAGTGACGCCGCCTCGACCAAGATGCTCAGCCCCGCACGCGAGCCATGCCTTCGCGGCGCTGTGATGGTTCGGGCCGCTGCGCGTCATTACGCTCTGGAAAACTGATCAGGCGCCGATCAGGAGACGTCGCGCCGCTGCCCCGGCTGCTCCTCTTCCGTCACCGCCACGCCGCATTCTCTGCAGTCATAGGTCCGCAGCTCGGAAAGCCCGCCGACTCTCGGGATCGCTCGCACAAAACGCATGGGCCGGCCGCAGCCCGGGCAGATCGGCGTCGGTTTGAAGCGATCGCTTTCCATCGCCCGTGATTGCCACGGCGCGCCGTCGCGGACTTTGACATAGATCATAGTTCCGGCGCTTGTGGAAATCGTCGGGAAGGCGCACGGGCGGCTAGCGTCCGGTGAACGCGGCCGCACGTTTCTCGACGAAATGCGCCACCCCTTCCTTGAAATCCGCGGATGCGAACGACTTCGTCATTTCAACGTCGGCCAGCGCCCATGCCTCGGCGAGAGACTGGAAATAGGATTGGAAGACCTGACGTTTGATCACGCCGATGGAGCGCGGCGAGGACGCAGTGACGAGCTCGCGCGCGATCGCCTGCACGCGCGGAAGGAAATTGTCGCCGGGAAGTTGCCGCACCAGCCCCAGCCGCTCCGCTTCGGCGGCGTCGACCATGCGCGCGGAATAGAGAAGATCAAGGGCATTCATCGGGCCGATCAGGCGCGGCAGCATCCACGAGCTGCCGTGCTCGGCGATGAGACCGCGCTTGGCGAAGGCCGTTGTCAACTTTGCGCCCTCCGCCATGTAGCGAAAATCGCAGAACAGGCTCATACAGAAGGCGATGCCGGCGATCGGGCCGTTGATGGCGGCGAAAATCGGCTTGGGAACGGCAAGAAGATAGCTGAACTTCTGCTCGAAATTGCCGGCATTGCCGCCGTTCGGGCTGCTAATCCCGCTGGCCCGGCCCTCGGCGGATACCTTGCTGAGGATCGACATATCGGCGCCGGCACAGAAGCCGCGTCCGGCGCCGGTCAAAACGATGGCCCGGACATCATCGTCAACTGCAGCCTTGCCGGCGGCGTCGCGCACCTCGGTTTCCATCTGCCTGGTCCAGGCATTGAGCTTGTCCGGACGATTGAGCGTGATGGTCGCGACGAAATTGTCGGCGTTGTACAGAATATCCGTATAGGCCATGCGTTCCTCCCGTTTCTCTTAGCAAGTATTGCATATTGTCGAAATCCGGTCCAAGAAAACCAGAATTGACAACTGCTGCACTCCCCCTGCGAAAGCGAAACGTGGGAGCGCATCACCAAAACCGATGCTCATCAACGGACAACGCGATGACCGACGTCCTTATAGAGACTCTCGAAGATGGTCTGCTCACGCTTACGCTGAATCGTCCGGAGCGCAGGAACGCGCTCGACTCCGCGATCCTTGAATCACTCGTTGACGCGACGCGCCGCGCTGCCGTCAACCCGGCCGTCGCCGCCGTGATGCTGACCGGCGCCGGCGGCACCTTTTGTGTCGGCGGCGACGTCAAGGCGATGGCGGCGCGCGGCAACGCTCCCGTTCTGGTCGATGACCGGATGGCGGATTTGCGCGGCAAGATGGAGGCCGCGCGGTTCCTGCACGAGATGCGCAAGCCGACGATCGCCGCCATCGAGGGGGCCGCGGCCGGCGCCGGACTGTCGCTCGCCCTGGCCTGCGATCTGCGCATCGCCAATCGCTCGGCCAAGCTCACGACCGCCTTCGTCAAGGTCGCACTCTCCGGCGATTTCGGCGGCACCTATTTTCTGACCAAGCTCCTCGGCAGCGCCAAGGCGCGCGAGCTTTACCTGACCTCGCCGATCCTGACTGCCGAAGAGGCCCTGCGCATCGGGCTCATCACGCGCGTCGCCGACGATGCCGGTTTTCAGGACGCCGCCAAGGCCTACGCGATGTCACTCGCGCGCGGCCCGCGACTGACGCTCGGCTACATCAAGCACAACCTCAACCTCGCGGAATACGCACCGCTCGAGGCCTGCTTCGACAATGAGGCGCTCAATCATGCGCGCGCGGCGACGACCGAGGACCATCGCGAGGCGGCGGCCGCCTTTGTCGAGAAGCGCCAGCCCGTGTTCAAGGGACGCTGACCTAACAGGACGCTGATTTGGCCGATTATTTCCGCCTGCGCCAGATTTGTCTCGTGGCGAGCGACCTTGCGCGCGCGATCGGCGACATGGAGGCGGTGTTCGGGGTGAAGCTTGCCTATCAGGATCCCAATGTCCGCCGCTACGGACTGGCGAATGCGCTGTTTCCGTTCGGGCTCGCCTTCGTCGAGGTTGTTGCTCCGGTCGAGGCCGATACTGCCGCCGGCCGCTTTCTTGAACGCAGCGGCGGCATCGGCGGCTACATGGCGATCTTCAATTGCAACGACCCGAAACGGCGCGGCCGGCACGCGAATGCCCTGGGCGTGCGCACCGCGCACACCATCAATCACGACGGCTTTTTTGCCGTACAGCTTCACCCGCGCGATTGCCGCGCGGCGATGATCGAGTTCGATCGCAGCGACGGCGAAGAAGATTTGCGCGGATCTTACCATCCGGCCGGCGGAACAGGCTGGACAAGCGCGGTCAGGACCGACGTCACCAAAAGCCTGATCGAAATCGTGGTCGAGAGCCCCGATCCGCTCGGCATCGGCCGGCACTGGTCGCGCATCCTTGAGAAACCTTTCGCACCGAATGGCGATGGCGGACGCATCGACGTCGAGATGACCGCAATTCGTTTTGCGAGGGGGCGAGGTTCGCGGGAGTTGTTGCGCACGCTGCTGATCGAGGTCGCCGATCGCACCGGAATCGAAAAGCGGGCGTCGCAGCGAGGCTATCCGGTCTCCGATGCTGGCGTGGAGTTCTGCGGCGTGCGCTTTGCGCTTGCGACTTGAACCGCGCGGGGTGGAGGGAGGGTGCAGGCAGGGGGATGGAGGGAGGGAGGGAGCTGAAGGAAGGAGGGAAAGGCAGGGAGGTGGCGAAGGAAGGGCGAGGTCTTCGCATACCCTTGGGAGGGCGGTTTGGTGTATACGAAGATCGTCTCTTTGCGGGTTACGCCAATCGGCCCATGTTGAGGCTTATCAATGGCGATGAGCGTTATCGATACGAGCGAAATCCCGACGCTTGCCGCGCCGCAGCGGCCGCAAGGGCGTCTGAGTTTCCGACAGTTCCTGCGCGTCGTGCGCGAGAACACGCTGGCGACATACCCGCCCGAGGATGCCGGCGAAGACTTCATCGCGCGCCGGCTATTGTGGCGCCGCACATTCATCGTCAACGAGCCCGGCGCCATCCGGCACGTCCTCCTGGACAATGCCGACAACTACACAAAATCCGAGATCACCCGCCGCATCCTGGAGCCGGGACTCGGCCGCGGCCTCCTGACCAGCGAGGGTGAAACCTGGCGCCGGCATCGGCGCATCATGGCGCCCGCTTTCGATCCCCGCAGCGTCGCCGGCTATGCGCCGATCATGACCGAGATCGCCGAAAAGCTGCTCGCCGAATGGGACGCGTTGCCGGAGCAAAGCGACGTCGATGTCGCCGCGGCGATGATGCATACGACCCTGCACATCATCTCGCGCGCGATGTTCTCTTCCGATTCGGACGAGATCGTCGATGTCGTCGAACGAGGTGTAAACGAGTATCAGGCCAACGTGCGGCCGAGCCTCCTCGACCTGCTGCACGCCCCGCAATGGCTCTCGCATCTGTTTTCGACCCGGCACGCCGCCGGAGTCTTGGATGAATTCGACAGGTCGGTCGATCAGCTCTTGACCGCCCGTGGCCGCGAGCCGGATGCCGAGCCGAGGGACCTGCTCGCCCGTCTGATCGCCGCGCGCGACAGTGAGACCGGCGGCGGCATGACGGCGCAGGAAGTGCGCGACCAGGTGGTCACCATCTTCATGGCCGGGCACGAGACCACGGCGCAGGCACTAGCCTGGACCTGGTATCTGCTTTCGCAGCATCCGGCGGCGGAAGCCAAGCTTCATGCCGAACTGGCGAACGTGCTCGCCGGCCGCACGCCGCGCCACGACGATCTCGCCGACCTCGACTATACGCGCATGGCGATCGAGGAATCGATGCGGCTCTATCCGCCGGCGCACACCTTGGCGCGCGAGCCGATCGTCGACGACGAGGTCCTCGGTCATCGCATCCCCCCGGGCGCCACGGTGCTGATCGTCCCCTGGCTGCTGCACCGCAAGCCGTCGCTGTGGGAGCGACCGGATCGTTTCCAGCCGGAGCGCTTTTCATCCGAGCGCGCGGCGGCGCGTCCGCGCTTCGCCTATATCCCGTTCGGCGCCGGTCCGCGCATCTGCATCGGCGCGGCATTTGCGATGGAAGAGGCGATGCTGATCCTTGCCACGCTCGCGCAACGCTACCGGCTGCGCCTTAAGCCCGGCCATCCCGTCGAGCCGCTGGGCCTGATCACGCTGCGGCCCCGCTACGGGCTGCGGATGATTTTGCAACGCCGGTAGTGCTCCGAGATTCCGCGGCATCGGCATCGCCGCCCGGCATGCGCGCCGAAGCATCGCCGCCCTTGAGCCGCACGACGCGCTTGCCGCGTTTGGCAAGGCCGGCCATCAGCGCATCGATGTCATTCTCGCGACAAGCGGGGCCGAAGCCGACCTTGCCGACCAGAAGCTTGCGCGCCTCGCGGCGGGCGAAGTCGAGCACCTCGCCGGAGACGAGATCGTCGAACAAGATGACGTCGGCCGATTGCAGCGCGCGGACGGTGCGAAGCGTGAGCAATTCCGCATCGCCGGGGCCGGCATCGACGTAGGTCACGGAGCCGGCGTCGGCCGCGGCACCCTCCCGTTGCACCGCGGCGATCAAACTGTCGAAGTCCGCCTGCGTCGGCTCGCTCTGCGCATGCGTCACGGCATGCTTGGTGAAGAGCTGCCAGAACGCGCAGCGCGCGGCAAAGCTCAGTCCGGCGCTCGTGACCGCGGCACGCCAGCGTTGGGCTGCCGCGGCCCAGGCCGCAAAACCGATCGGCAGCGACGTCTCGAGCTTGGCGCGGATCGCCTGCGCGAATACCGGCGCGGCGCCGTCTGTGGAAATGCCGATCACCAGCGGCGAGCGATTGACGATGGCGCCGAAGGCGAAATCGCAGAACGCCGGCTTGTCGATGACGTTGACCGGGACGCCGGCGTCGCGAGCGGCCCGCGCGAAGACGGCGGCGTCAGCATCCCCCGCAAACGCGCCGACCGCGACGGCGGCCCCCTTCAGATCATTCGCAGTCCAGGCGCGCCCGTGCACGACGATCGCGCCGCGTGGCGGATCGTCGGCGATCGCTCGCAGCTCCTCGGACACATCGTCGGCAAAGACGTGGACGCGCGCGCCGGCGGCCGAGAGAAGCTCCGCCTTCCATGCCGCCGCTGCGTTGCCGCCGGCGAGCACCGCCCGCTTGCCGTCGAGCGCGAGGAAGACCGGCAGGCGCGCGATCGGCTGCATGCGGCCGGGGTGCATTTCAGCTGTTGTGCGGTGGATCGTCACGAGCGAATCATCCGCCTCCGGTCTCCTGGTCTCCTAATAGACATCGGTCTGATAGCGGCCTTTGGCTTTCAGCTCGGCGAGGAATTTCACCGTCTCAGCCGGCGTTGTGCCGCCATGCCGGGCAATGATGTCGACGAGCGCCGCCTCGACATCATTGGCCATGCGCAGCGCGTCACCGCAGACATAGACATGCGCGCCGTCATTGAGCCATGACCAGAGATCGCGGCCGACCTCGCGCATGCGATGCTGCACGTAGATCTTCTCATCGCCGTCGCGCGACCAGGCAAGCGTCAGCCGCGAGAGCAAGCCGGTCGAACGCATGGCGACCAATTCCTCTTCGTAGAAGAAATCGAAATCGCGGCGCTGGTGACCGAAGAACAGCCAGTTGCGACCGGGCGCCTTGGTCGCCTGCCGCTCATGCAGGAAGGCGCGAAACGGCGCGATGCCGGTGCCGGGCCCGATCATGATGATCGGCTTCGACGCATCGTCGGGCAGGGCAAAATGCTGCGCCTTCTGCACATAGACCCTGACTTTGTCGCCGGGCGCGACACGATCGCCGAGAAAGGTCGAGCAGACGCCGAGGCGCGTGCGCTTGTCGATCAAATAACGCACTGCATCGACGGTGAGCGAGACGCGGCCGGGATTGGATTTGAGCGATGAGGAGATCGAATAGACGCGCGGCTGCAGCGGATCGAGCGCCTCGATGAAGGCCTCCGGATCGGGCCTTATGCCGGGAAATTTGCGCAGTGCCGCGAGGACGTCGAGCGTGCCGGCATCGCCGTCGGGATCTTCGCCCGCAGCAAGCTGCCTCGCCTTCTGCTTGCGCTCGCCGCCGGTGAGATAGGAGATGAGCTGGAACAGCATATCGGGCGCCGGCGACAGCGACACGGCGTCGATGAGCTCTTCGCGCAGCGTACGCTCAGCGATAGGAAAATCCGGTGGCACATGAAGCGCGGCGATCACGGCATCGACCAGGTCGGTGTCGTTGCGCGGAAAAATGCCGAAGGAATCGCCGACATTGTAGTCGAGGGCGGCGCCTTCGATATCGATGTCGACGTGCCAGGTTTCCTTTTCGGAACCGGTCTTGTTGAGGCAGTGGCGAGAGAGGAACGTGGCATAAGTCGGATTGTCACGCGAGTAGCCGCGCGCGGCCATCGGTGCCGGCTTGGCCGAAACCGGCGTCGCGGTGGGCGTTCCGTCAAGCTCCTGATAGAGCTGCTTGAGCGTGCGGGATGTCTCCTTGCCGCCCGGCACGCAAAGGTTCAGCCGCTTTTCAGATTTTGCGAACAAGGCGTCGGCGTAGTCTTTGCAATTGTAGCCGCCCTGCCCGCAATCCTGCTGAGCCATGGCAGCCATGAAACGCCGCGACAGTGGCTTGCCCTCGGCGAGCTTCAACCGGTCGGGCAACGGCATCACCGGATCATGCCAGGGCGCGCCGTCGTCTGGCTCAGGCGGCACCGGCGCGGCCCCGCCGGCGAGCAGCCCGCTCAGCAACGCGGCCGCTTCTGCATTGGCCAGGGGCGTCACACTCTCCTCGAGTCCGAACACACCGGCAAGGAGCCCATTGAGCCAGAGGCGCTGTTCCGGCGTGAATGGCGCGGATTCCGGGATAAGGGACGGGATGGGACGCGGCGAGACGCTCATTCGACCGCCTCCACCTCGGCGAGAGCCTTCAAGGTGTCGATTTCATGCCGGCGCGCGAAGGTGAGGAAGCTTTCGTCGCGCGAACTACGATGCGCCAGATAGGCTTTCAGGATGCGCAGGACGGTGCCCGGGGCCTGCTCGGCAATGACGTCTCGATAGAGTTCGCGTCCGAGCGCGGCATTCGGGCCGAAACCGCCTCCGACCACAATGTGATAGCCCTCGACCGGATCGGCGTCTTCGTTCTCCTGCACTTTGCAGGCGAGGAGGCCGATCTCGGAAATGAAATGCTGTGCGCAGGAGTGGTGACAACCCGTCAAATGGATATTGACCGGTGTGTCGAGAGACACGCGCGTTTCGCACCAGCGCGCGATCTCCTCGGCATGGCGTTTGGTATCGGAGGCCGCAAACTTGCAGCCGGTATTGCCCGTGCAAGCCACGAGACCGGAGCGGATCGCGTTGGTCGTGATGTGAAGACCCAGCGCCTCGATGTGCTTTGTCGCCACCGCGAGCTTTTCGGTGGGAACGCCGGAGATCAAAAGGTTCTGCCAGACCGTGAGGCGAAGATCGCCGTCGCCACATTCGCCCGCAATCGCGGCGAGGCCGCGCATCTGCGCAGCCGACA
>DATHCD010000008.1:0-3234 GCA_035319735.1 Xanthobacteraceae bacterium
AAAATAGATGCCGAACGAGGCGTTGAGGATGCTCTGCGTCAACAGCATCAGCATCATCAGCCCCGGCACGATGAAGGCGCCGTAGGGCACGCCCTCGATGTGGCTGATGCGCGAGCCGATGGCGGCGCCGAACACCACGAAGTAGAGCGAGGTCGAGATCACCGGCGAGACGATGCTTTGCAGTAGCGTGCGCCGGGTGCGCGCCATCTCGTAGCGGTAAATCGCGCCGACGGCATAAAGGTTCATGATCGTTCGCTCACCAGGTCGACGAAGATGTCCTCGAGCGAGGTCTGCGTGGTGTGCAGGTCCTTGAACCTGATGCCGGCGCGTCCGAGGTCGTCGAGCAAGGTCGTGATCCCGGTGCGCTCGGCCTGGGTGTCGTAATTGTAGATCAGCTCCTTGCCGCCGGCGGCCAGCACCAGATTGTGGCCGGCGAGTGCCGCCGGCACCACCGCGATCCCCTCTGTAAGCTCGAGCGTCAACTGCTTGCGGCCGAGTTTGCGCATCAGCTCGGCCTTGTGCTCGACCAGGATCAGCCGGCCCTTGTTGATGACGCCGATGCGGTCGGCCATCTGCTCGGCTTCCTCGATGTAGTGCGTGGTAAGGATGATGGTGACGCCAGAGGCGCGCAGCGCGCGCACCAGATCCCACATGTCCTTGCGCAACTCGACATCGACGCCGGCGGTAGGCTCGTCGAGAAACAGGATGCGCGGCTCGTGCGACAGCGCCTTGGCGATCATGACGCGGCGCTTCATGCCGCCGGACAGCGTCAGAATCTTGTCGTTCTTCTTGTCCCACAGCGACAGCTGCTTCAGCAGCTTTTCCAAGTAGGCGGGATTGCCCGGCTTGCCGAACAGCCCGCGGCTGAACGACACCGTCGACCACACCGAGGCGAACGCGTCGGTTGCCAGCTCCTGCGGCACCAGGCCGATCAGCGCGCGGGCGGCGCGGTAGTCGGCGATGATGTCGTGGCCGTCGACGGTGACACGGCCAGCGGACGCATTGACGATGCCACAGATGATGCTGATCAGCGTCGTCTTGCCGGCGCCGTTTGGGCCGAGCAGCGCGAAAATCTCGCCGTTGCGGATTTCCAGGTTGACGTCATTGAGCGCCTGGAAGCCGGTGGCGTAGGCCTTGTTGAGATGCGCGACGGCGATGGCGGGGGTCATGACGGCTTTCGGTTAGCGGACGGCAGCCGTCACGCCCAGGGCCGCGCCGCCTTGGCCTTGTCCTCGAAGCGTTCGATCTTGTCGCGCTTGGCCATGGTCAGGCCGATGTCGTCCAGGCCGTTGAGCAGGCAATGCTTGCGGTGCGGGTCGACCTCGAACTTGATCACGCCGCCGTCGGGACCGCGGATTTCCTGTTTTTCCAGATCGACGGTAAGCGTGGCGTTGGCGCCGCGCTCGGCGTCGTCGAACAGCTTGTCGAGGTCCTGCGGCGAAACCTGCACCGGCAACAGGCCGTTCTTGAAGCAATTGTTGTAGAAGATGTCGCCGAACGAGGTCGAAATCACGCAGGTGATGCCGAAATCCTTGAGCGCCCAGGGCGCGTGCTCGCGCGAGGAGCCGCAGCCGAAATTGTCGCCGGCGACCAGGATCTTGGCCCGACGATACGCCGGCTTGTTGAGCACGAAATCGGGGTTCTCGCTGCCGTCGTCGCGGTAGCGCTTTTCGGCGAACAGACCCTTGCCGAGCCCGGTCCGTTTGATGGTTTTCAGATATTGCTTGGGGATGATCATGTCGGTGTCGACATTGATCATCTGCAGCGGCGCCGCGACGCCCTCAAGCACGGTGAATTTTTCCATTGTGCATTCCTGCGCGACGGAGGCGCTCCGTTCCCACCGCTAAATGGCGCGGCGCGGGATCAAGGTCAACCCGGCGCCGCCGCCGCGGCCGCCTTGGCGCTGTCCGCGGACTTGAACTTCGATTCGCGGTCCACCGTGCAGACCTGAATGTGGTACTCGCTATAAAACTTCTGTCGCGCCAGTTTCTGCGCCGCCAGATGTTCCGGATTCGTGCGCCAGGCGCGCATGCCTTCCTCGTGTGCGAACTCGACAATGGTCACCCGCTCGCCGTCGTCGGCAGAAAAGCCCTTGTGCGAAATGTAGCCGGGCATGGTCTGCGCCAGCTCGTTCATCCGCTGGGCCACCGCGACATATTCGTCGCTGATGCCCGGCTTCAACCGCGAACGAAACTCCGTCACGATCATATCAGCGCTCCTCGTTGCCGATCCCCATTGCCAAGTCCAAAACGCGGCAGAATGCCGTCAGACGCGCTCCTGTTTAGCATGATCTGCCGCCGCCGGCGTAGCTGCGCCGGCTACTCCGCCGCCCGCTCGATCGCCGCCATGTCGGCGTCCGACAGGCCGAAATGATGGCCGATCTCATGGATGAGTACGTGCCGGACCACGGCGCCGAGCGTTTCGTCGTGCTCCGCCCAGTAATCGAGGATCGGCCGGCGATAGAGCCAGATCATGTTGGGCATCTGCACCGGCGCGAGCTCGGAGCGAAATGGCAGGCCGACGCCCTGAAACAGTCCGAGAAGGTCGAACTCGGTCTCGGCCTGCATCTCGTCGAGCACCTCGTCGCTCGGAAAATCGTCCACCTGGATCACCAGGTCGGCGCACAACTGGCGGAACTTTTCCGGCAACTGGCCAAACACTTCGCCGGCCAGAGCCTCAAGCTCGGCGAGCGAGGGCGCCTTCACCGGACGCCAGGCGAGCGGGTCGGATGCCATATCGGCCATGAGGAGGTTTTAGGCGAGGGCGGCGCCGCGGCCAAGCGCGCGGCCACGGGCCACCGAGCACGGTTGACCCGTGCGGCCCGATACGGGAGCCTAGCCGCATCCGGGTGGGCGGACCCGGCAACGGCGTGAGGCAGTCATGTTGACGAAGTCGCTCGTCGCGATCGTGAGCTTTGCCGCGCTGGCGCTACTCGACGCGGCACCACGCGTGCAGGCGCAGGAGCCATTACGCGCGCAACTGGCACAGTATGCGCCGCTGCCGCCGCCCCCTCTGATGCAGCGGCCGCGCACTCGCATCGAAGTCGGCCCGCCGCCGCTCCTCTACCGGCGCTGCGCCGTCCGCTACGTGCTGCAGCCGCGGCCGAGCGGCACAGTCTTGTTCCCCGAGCAGCATTGCTGGTGGGTGCGCGGCTATTAGGCGGCGCGCTAATTCCACTCCCGTACGTCGACGAAATGGCCGGCGATCGCGGCCGCGGCGGCCATGGCCGGCGAA
>DATHCD010000009.1:0-3404 GCA_035319735.1 Xanthobacteraceae bacterium
GCCAATTGATCCTTATTCCCGACATGCCGCGCAGCTATGTGCCAACGCTCGCCGTCTTCACGCTGCCCGAGTTGATGTTGATGTTGGGGTCGTGCGGAACGATCGGCGCCATAGTCGCGGCGATGCGCAGCCAGGGCGGGCGGGCGAGCGTGACCCTCGGGCGCCGCGCCGCGCTTTTGGCCGTCGTGCTCGCTGCGGTGTTGCCGGCGCTGGTGACGGTCGCGACGCGCCCCGTCATCTACAATGGCATCCGGCATTTTGTGTTCTTGACGCCGCCGTTTGCGGTGCTCGGCGGCCTCGCTGCGGCGTGGATCGCGCAGCGGCTCCGGCGCTACGGCCGCATCGCTCTTGCATCCGGCGCCGTGGTCTTGATCGCTGGCCTCGCCTCGCCGGTCGTCGACATGGTGCGGCTGCACCCTTACGAGTACACCGACTACAACCATCTTGTCGGCGGCGTGGCGGGGGCGCGGCCGCTCTACATGGTGGACTATTGGGGTCTGTCGATGCGGCAGGCCTCGCTGGAATTACGCCGGCTGTTGGCAGAGCGCGGCGAGCAGCCGCGCGCCGGAACTTGGAAGGTTGCGGTCTGCGGCCCGCATCCGGCAGTCGAAGTAGCGCTCGGCCCGCAATTTTCAGCGATCTGGAAGCCGCAAGGCGCCGACTTCGCCATGATGCTAGGCGAATTCTATTGCGCCAAGCTCGACGCCCCGGTCCTGCTCGACATCGTGCGCGAAGGCGTGGTCTATGCGCGGGTCTACGACATTCGCGGCCGTTCGATTCCAACGCTACTGAAGGTGCGCGGTCCCGACGCTGACTAGTAGGGTATGTTTGTTTAGTGGAGCACTTTTTCGAAAAACCGGCGTTCCACTTTTGCCGGCTATGCGCTAATCGGCGACAAAGCGGACCTCGAGCTTGACGCGATCCGGCGGCAAGCCGGTTTGCTTCGCAATTCTGCTTCGAGCGTCTTCGAGAATCTCGTCGGTCGCACCTTTCTCGCGATGCTCCATGTTTGCAAGCCGCATCAGCTTCTCGATGCCGAGGGCGCCGGCAATTGACGGCGGCTTATCCGCGGGCAGAAGCGCAGCGGCAGGCATGATGTCCCATTTCTTGGCCGTGGCTCCGCGGGTCTTCATCAGGGTAGGGTAACGGCAAGCACCCTGGGCCAGTTCGCTCACCCTTAACGTCGCCGATCCGCCGGCTGAACTCGAGGATATGCTTGCAAGCAACGCGCCGGCCGAGGCGCCCAGCAGAATGAGATCGGGGCGTTCGCGCGCGGCCAAGGCCGCGAGCAATCTTGAAGTCTCCTGCGCAGACCGCCCACCTTCGCTGTCTATCAAAACCGCACGATCGGCACCCATTCCCAGTGCCAGCCGCAGCAATATCCGAGCCTTGAGGTCGCCCACGGATACGACCACCACTTCATCGGCCCCGCCGTTGTCGCGCAGTCTGAGCGCTTCCTCGACCGGTGCCCTATCAATCTCGACGAACCGGCGCGGCGAGCCGGCGTCCGTCACCCGTTCCGGGCAACCCACCTCGCTGGCTACTACAAGAACCTTCATGCTAGCCCCTTTCACGCCGGGTCCTTTGCCAGTTGCGTCTCACAGATTACGCCGGTACTGGCCCCCGACCTCGAACAGAGCGTTGGTGATCTGCCCGACCGAGCAGCATCTGACTGCGTCCATGAGGGCGCCGAACATGTTTTCGTTGTTGATCGCCGCCTGCTTGAGGCACAGCAGGGCGGCCGCCGCCTGCGTTGCATGGTGGCCTTGGAATTGGCGCAAGCGGGCGACTTGAGACTGCTTCTCGGCCTCGCTGGAGCGCGTGAGCCCGCACTGCGCCGCGGCTTCCGTCGGGTTGCCGCGGAAGGTGTTGACGCCGATGATAGGCAGGGTTCCGTCGTGTTTCTTGTGCTCGTAATAGAGCGATTCATCCTGGATCTTGTTGCGCTGATAGCCGGTCTCCATGGCGCCGAGCACGCCGCCGCGGGCGGCGATGGCATCGAACTGGCATAGCACCGCCTCCTCGACCAGGTCGGTGAGCTCGTCGATGATGAAAGCGCCTTGGTTCGGGTTCTCGTTCTTCGCCATCCCCCACTCGCGGTTGAGGATCAGCTGGATGGCGACGGCGCGCCGCACGCTCTCCTCGGTCGGCGTGGTGACCGCTTCGTCATAGGCGTTGGTGTGCAGCGAATTGCAATTGTCGTAGACGGCGAGCAGTGCCTGCAGCGTCGTGCGGATGTCGTTGAACGACATTTCCTGCGCGTGCAGCGACCGCCCGGAAGTCTGGCAGTGGTATTTGAGCTTTTGCGAACGCTCGTTTGCACCGTAGCGGTACTTCATGGCAATCGCCCAGATGCGGCGGGCGACGCGGCCGATCACCGAATATTCCGGATCCATGCCGGTGGAAAAGAAGAACGACAGGTTGGGCGCGAAATCGTCGATGCGCATGCCGCGCGCCAAGTAGGCCTCGACGTAGGTGAAGCCGTTGGCAAGCGTGAAAGCGAGCTGCGAGATCGGATTGGCCCCGGCTTCGGCAATGTGGTAGCCGGAAATCGATACCGAATAGAAATTGCCGACGTCATTGCGGATGAAATATTCCTGCACGTCGCCCATCAGCTTGAGCGCAAAGTCGGTGGAGAAGATGCAGGTGTTCTGTCCCTGATCTTCCTTTAATATGTCGGCCTGCACCGTGCCGCGGACGTTGGCAAGCACCCGCGCGCGCACGGCGCGCGCTTCCTCCTGGTTCGGCTCGCGGCCGTTGTCCGACCGAAAGCGGTCGATCTGCTGATCAATCGCCGTATTGAAGAACATCGCCAGGATCGTCGGTGCCGGGCCATTGATGGTCATGGAGACCGACGTCACCGGGTCGCAGAGGTCGAAGCCGGCATAGAGCGCCTTCATATCGTCGAGGGTGGCAATCGACACTCCCGAATTCCCGACCTTGCCGTAAATGTCCGGCCGCTCGTCGGGATCCGAGCCGTAGAGCGTGACCGAGTCGAAGGCCGTGGACAGGCGTTTCGCCGGCATCCCCTGCGACAGATGGTGGAACCGACGATTGGTTCGGAAGGCATCGCCCTCGCCGGCGAACATTCGCGTCGGTTCCTCGTTCTCGCGCTTGAACGCGAATACGCCGGCCGTGTAGGGAAAAGCGCCCGGAACGTTCTCGCTGAGCAGCCAATGCAGGATGTCGCCGTCATCGTGCCAGCGGGGCAAGGCGACCTTCCTCACCTTGGTCCCCGACAGAGTGGTGTAGATAAGATCCGTCCGCTGCTCGCGACCGCGCACCTTGGTGACGAATTCGGCGGCTTCATAAGCCTTCACCGTGGCCGGCCAGCGCGCCAGAAGCTCCTTGCTCTCCGCGGACAGCAACGCGTCCTTTGCCGCAATCAGTTCGTCGAAATCGCC
>DATHCD010000010.1:0-13350 GCA_035319735.1 Xanthobacteraceae bacterium
GCGCGGATCACAGGACAGACGACGGAAGGCCGCACCTTCCGTCATCTGTCGTCCGTTCTCTGTCGTCCGATGCTAGATGGCTTCCTTCAATTCCTTTGAAGCCCGGAAAGCCACCTTTTTGCTTGCCTTGATTTGAATGACTTCTCCGGTCGCCGGATTGCGGCCCATGCGTGCGGCGCGTTTGCGCACTTGCAGGATGCCCAGCCCGCCGATGCGGATGCGCTCGCCTTTTTTCAGATGTTTGACGATCTGGCCGACCAGACCGCCGAGGATGGCTTCCGCCTGCTTTTTCGAAAGTTCGTTGTCTTCCGCAAGGCTTGCCGCGAGATGCTTCAATGTAACCGTTGTGGCTGGTTTGGTAGGCATTAGGCCCTCCTCGATGAAGTGACGGCGCACGAAAAGTGCCCGTCACACCGATGCAATTAGACGATTCGGCTGCGACTGACCACCTTGTTTTGCCGATTCCACCGATGTTTTCGCGCATGCCATGATCTTGGCAGCGAGTTCGGTGGCGCGCCCAAGACCAGCCGAAAACGCCGATTCTGGCCTCAAATCCTTGACTTGCGAGAGAGCGCGCCTTAACTGCGCAGCGCGCCCGCGGGGGCGTAGCTCAGTTGGTTAGAGCGTCGGCCTGTCACGCCGAAGGTCGCGGGTTCGAGTCCCGTCGCTCCCGCCAGCAAGATCAGCATCTTAGCGCCCATCGCGCGACCATTTCGATGGGTTGCGCTCCACGTGGCTGCGACTCTTCGTTGCCGACGCACGATCGGGCGTCTTGTCCACAGCGCAGCCGCGGGGGCTCGCGCGCTTTCCGCCCGACGGCATCCGCGCGCACAAGTCGGCTTGCACCTTCTTGTGCACTGCGCTAAGGGACGCCCGTTTTCCGGCGCGAATCCGCGACGATTTGGGGAAATCGGCGCGGCTTTCCGTAGACGGAATTGCATCGCCTTGGGGGGCGTGCGGCTAGGTGAGGCGGCCGGTCATGGTCCGCCAGAGGCGTGCGATGACGCAATCGCTCAATCAGTTCCTGCTCGACTATCTCCCCCTCGTCGTGTTCATCGCCATCGCCGCCGTCATCGGTGGCGGACTCCTCGTCTCCGCGTTCCTGCTCGCCTACAAGCAACCCGACCCGGAAAAGCTGTCCGCCTATGAGTGCGGCTTCAACGCCTTCGACGATGCGCGCATGAAATTCGACGTGCGCTTCTACCTGGTCGCCATTCTCTTCATCATTTTCGACCTCGAAGTCACCTTTCTGTTTCCCTGGGCGGTGGCGTTCGACAAGGTCGGCTTGTTCGGCTTCTGCTCGATGATGCTGTTCCTCGCCGTGCTCACCATCGGGTTCGCCTATGAATGGAAGAAGGGAGCGCTCGAATGGAACTGAGCGGGCCGGCGGTCGTCGCACCGCGCCAGGGATTGGTGGCCGCGCGCGGCGCCAGGCCGGCCGAGGGCAACGACCCGTACTTCACCGAGATCAATAGCGAGCTGGCGGACAAGGGATTCCTCGTCGCCGCGGCTGATGACCTCATCGCCTGGGCGCGCACCGGCTCGCTGATGTGGATGACGTTCGGTCTCGCCTGTTGCGCGATCGAGATGATCCAGATGTCGATGCCGCGCTACGACTGCGAGCGTTTCGGCTTCGCGCCGCGCGCCTCGCCGCGGCAGTCGGACGTGATGATCGTCGCCGGCACGTTGTGCAACAAAATGGCGCCGGCGATGCGCAAAGTGTATGACCAGATGCCGGAGCCGCGCTACGTGATCTCCATGGGATCATGCGCCAATGGCGGCGGCTACTACCATTACTCCTATTCTGTGGTGCGCGGCTGCGACCAGATCGTGCCGGTCGACATCTACGTACCCGGCTGCCCCCCCACCGCCGAGGCGCTGCTCTATGGCGTGCTGCTGCTGCAGAAAAAGATCCGCCGCACCGCTACGATCGAACGCTGAAAATGGACGAAACGCTCGCAACGCTGGGACGCACCATTGCGGATGCACTCTCTTCGTCGGTGCTCGGTTATTCGATCGCGCATCATGAATTGGCGGTAAAGGCGCGGGCGGGCGACATCGTGTCGGTCATGCGCTTTCTGCGCGACGACCCGCGTTGCCTGTTCTGGACTTTCGTTGATGTGACCGCGGTCGACTGGCCGAGCCGGGAGCCGCGCTTCGACATCGTCTATCATCTGCTCTCGCCCAAGCACAATGTGCGCGTGCGCGTGAAAACCGAGACCGACGAGACCACGCCGGTGCCCTCGATCATTGAGGTGTTCCCCGGCGCCAATTGGTTCGAGCGCGAAGCTTACGACCTCTACGGAGTCGTGTTCAGCGGCCATCCGGACATGCGGCGGATCCTCACCGATTACGGCTTCGAGGGTCATCCGCTGCGCAAGGACTTTCCGCTTACCGGCTTTGTCGAGGTCCGCTACGACGACGAGCTCAAGCGCGTCGTCTACGTGCCGGTGCGGCTGGCCCAGGAATTTCGCAATTTCGATTTTCTGTCGCCTTGGGAAGGGACGGACTATGTGCTGCCGGGCGATGAAAAGGCGGCGCTCATCGGCAGAGACGGGCAGGATTCGTGACATGAAGCCGACGCTCGCGCCCGGGCTCACCTGCCGCTTCGCCTACAAGGTGCCGGAGAACAAGACGGTTCCCTATACCTACCCCGACGTTCCCGAGATCGCGTCCATGCCGAAGGTTTTCGCCACCGGCTTCATGATCGCGTTGATGGAGTGGACGTGCATGCAGCTTTTATCGGCACATCTCGATTCGGGCGAAGGCAGCGTCGGCGTGCATGTCGACGTCAGTCACCTGGCGGCGACGCCGCCCGGCATGACGGTGACGGTCGATGCGGAGTGTACGGAGGTCGCGGGGCGGCGTGTGACCTTCAAGTTGAAGGCCCATGACGGCGTCGATCTCATCGCCGAAGGCCGGCACGAACGCTTTGTCGTCGGCTGGGACAAGTTCGCCGCACGGATCGCGGCCAAAGCGGCAAAAGTTGCGCAGGTTGCATGATGGCGGGGACGGGCGAGCGCAATTTCACCATCAATTTCGGGCCGCAGCATCCGTCCGCGCACGGCGTGCTGCGCCTCATTCTCGAACTCGACGGCGAGGTCGTCGAGCGGGTCGACCCGCATATCGGGCTGTTGCACCGCGGAACCGAGAAGCTGATCGAACACAAGACCTACATGCAGGCGATCCCCTATTTCGATCGGCTCGACTACGTCGCGCCGATGAACCAGGAGCACGCGTTCTGCTTGGCCGCGGAGAAGCTCCTCGGATTGACGCTGCCCAAGCGGGCGCAGCTTATCCGCACGCTCTTCTGCGAGATCGGGCGGCTGCTTAACCATCTCCTCAACGTCACGACGCAGGCCCTGGACATCGGCGCGCTGACCCCGCCGCTCTGGGGTTTCGAGGAACGCGAGAAGCTGTTGGGCTTTTACGAGCGCGCCTCGGGTGCGCGCTTTCACGCCGCCTATTTCCGCGTCGGCGGGGTGCACCAGGATCTGCCGCCACAACTGATCGATGACATTTATGACTTTTGCGATCCGTTTCTCAAGGTGTGCGACGATCTCGAGGTGCTGCTGACCGACAACCGCATCTTCAAGCAGCGCAATGTGGATATCGGCGTAGTCAAGCTCGAAGACGCCTGGAAGCGCGGCTTTTCCGGCGTGATGGTGCGCGCCGCGGGCGCGGCATGGGATCTGCGCAAGGCGCAGCCCTACGAGTGCTATCCCGAGCTCGATTTCGACGTTCCGGTTGGCAAAAACGGCGACAATTACGACCGCTATTGCGTGCGCATGGAAGAGATGCGCCAGTCGGTGCGGATCATGAAGCAGTGCCTGGACAAGTTACGGTCGGCGGAAGGCCAAGGTCCGGTCCTCGTCGAGGATAACAAGGTGACGCCGCCGCGACGCGGGCAGATGAAGCGTTCGATGGAGTCGCTCATTCACCACTTCAAGCTCTATACCGAAGGCATCCACGTGCCGCCGGGCGAAGTCTATGCCGCGGTCGAGGCGCCCAAGGGCGAGTTCGGCGTCTATCTGGTGTCCGACGGCACCAACAAGCCCTACAAATGCAAGATTCGGGCGCCGAGCTACGTGCATCTGCAATCCATGGAATATCTCTCCCGCGGCCACATGCTCGCGGATGTGACAGCGATCGTCGGCTCGATCGATATCGTGTTCGGGGAGGTCGACCGATGAGCGTACGCCGCCTCGCCGAAAAGCAGCCGTCGAGCTTTGCCTTCACGCCGGCCAATCTCGAATGGGCGAAGGCGCAGATCGCCAAATATCCGCCGGGTCGCCAGCAATCCGCAGTGATCCCGATTCTCTGGCGGGCGCAGGAGCAGTCGGGCGGCTGGCTGCCGCAGAAGGCGATCGAGGCGGTGGCGGAAATGCTCGGCATGGCGAAAATCCGCGTGCTCGAAGTGGCGACCTTCTACACCATGTTCAATCTCGAACCGGTCGGCCGCTTTCACGTGCAGCTTTGCGGGACGACGCCGTGCATGCTGCGCGGCTCGGAGGAGCTGAAAAAGGTCCTGCGGCGCATGGTCGGCGAGGAGCATCACGTCAGCGCCGACGGCACGTTTTCCTGGACCGAGGTGGAATGCCTCGGCGCCTGCGTCAACGCGCCGATGGTGCAGATCAATGCCGATTTTTACGAGGACCTGACCCCGGACACGCTGACCCGCATCGTCAACGACCTTGCGGCCGGAAGGACGCCGAAGCCGGGCCCACAGATCGACCGTGAATTCTCGGCGCCGATCGGCGCTCAGACGACGCTCACCGACCCGTCGCTCTACGCCGGCAACGGCAACCCGGGATCGCCGGGCGCCGCCGCGCGCGAGGAGGCGGCGGTGCCGAAGCCTCCGCTCGCCGATGCAACTGACCCGATACGCGGATAGACAATGCTCGCCGACAAGGACCGCATCTTTCGCAACCTCTACGGCCGCCACGACTGGGGCGTTGCCGGCGCGCGCTCGCGCGGCGCCTGGGACGGAACCAAGGCCATTTTGCAGAGGGGCAGCGAGGTCCTCATCAACGAAATGAAGGCGTCGGGTCAGCGCGGTCGCGGCGGCGCCGGGTTCCCGACCGGGCTCAAATGGTCATTCATGCCCAAGCAGCCGACCGAGGGACGGCCGCACTATCTCGTGGTCAACGCCGACGAGTCGGAGCCCGGCACCTGCAAGGACCGGGAGATCATGCGGCACGATCCGCAGCTCCTGCTCGAAGGCTGCCTGATCGCCGGCAGCGCCATGGGCGCGCACACTTGTTACATCTACATCCGCGGCGAATTCATCCGCGAGCGCGAACGGCTGGAAGCGGCGATTGCCCAGGCCTATGAGGCGAAGCTCATCGGCAAGAACAACGTTCACGGTTACGACTTCGACGTCTTCGTGCATCACGGCGCCGGCGCCTATATCTGCGGCGAGGAAACGGCGCTGTTGGAGAGTCTCGAAGGCAAAAAGGGACAGCCGCGGCTCAAGCCGCCGTTCCCCGCCAATATGGGGCTCTACGGCTGCCCGACCACCGTCAACAATGTCGAGACCATCGCGCAGGTGCCGGACATCATGCGGCGCGGCGCAGCCTGGTTCGCCGGCATCGGCCGTCGCAACAATACCGGCACCAAGCTCTTCTGCATTTCCGGCCATGTCGAGCGGCCGTGCAATGTCGAGGAGGCGATGGGGATCCCGCTGCGCGAACTCATCGAGCGGCATGCCGGCGGTGTACGCGGCGGCTGGAGCAATCTCCTGGCCGTCATTCCCGGCGGTTCGTCGATGCCGTTGGTGCCGGCCGGGGCCGACCAGGCCGATACCCTGATCATGGACTTCGACGGCTGCATCGAGAAGAAATCGGCGCTCGGCACGGCCGCCGTGATCGTGATGGACAAGTCGGCCGATATCGTGCGCGCCATGGCGCGCATCGCCTATTTCTACAAGCACGAAAGCTGCGGACAATGCACGCCGTGCCGCGAGGGCATGGGCTGGATGTGGCGCGTGCTCACGCGCATGGCCGAAGGCCGCGCCTTCAAGCGTGAGATCGACATGCTCTGGGAGGTGACCAAGCAGATCGAAGGTCACACGATTTGTGCCTTCGGCGACGGCGGCGCTTGGCCAGTGCAGGGCCTGCTGCGGCATTTTCGGCCCGAGATCGAGCGGCGGATCGAGGAATACACCGCCGATCCCGACGCCGAGGGCGTACTCGATCCGCCGGTGCCCGAGGCGGCGGAGTAGGAGCATCAGGTGGGTCTTCTCCGCGACATCAGGAACGGCGCGAGCGAGCCGGGGGGCGGTTGGGGTGCGGCCGGTGCCGTCTTGTTTTGGGCGATCGTTGGTGGAGCGCTCGGGTTTGGATTGGCGACGGCGCTGAACCTGCCAGCGACGGCAACGAGCGTCTTGATCGGTATCGGGCTCGTGCTTGGATTTTGTTTGGGCTTCTACGCCGGATTGGGCACGACAACGCTGGCGCGCATTCTGTCACTTCCAGGCGTGATTTTGGAGTTGCTTCACTGATGCGGCAGGCGGCTTGAGAACCACATGACCAAACTCATCGTCGACGGCAAAGAGATCGACGTTCCGCCGGAGTACACGCTGCTCCAGGCCTGCGAGGCGGCGGGCGCGGAAATCCCCCGCTTCTGCTTTCACGAGCGATTATCGATCGCCGGCAATTGCCGCATGTGCCTGGTCGAGCTGGTCGGCTCGCCGAAACCGATCGCCAGTTGCGCCTGGGGCGTGCGCGACTGCCGCCCCGGCGCCAAGGGCGAGCTGCCGGAAGTCAAGACTCGCTCGCCGATGGTGCGCAAGGCGCGCGAAGGCGTGATGGAATTCTTGCTCATCAACCATCCGCTCGACTGCCCGATCTGCGATCAAGGCGGCGAGTGCGATTTGCAAGACCAGGCCATGGCCTACGGAGTCGACCAGACCCGCTTCCGCGAGAACAAGCGTGCGGTGGAGGACAAGTATTTCGGCGCCCTGGTCAAGACGTCGATGAACCGCTGCATCCAATGCACGCGCTGCGTGCGCTTTGCGACCGAGGTCGCCGGCGTGCCCGAACTCGGCGCCATTGGCCGCGGCGAGGACATGGAGATCACCACTTATCTAGAAGAGGCGATGACGTCGGAGCTGCAGGGCAACGTGGTTGATCTCTGCCCGGTCGGCGCGCTCACCTCGAAGCCCTATGCGTTCGCGGCACGGCCGTGGGAACTCGGCAAGACCGAGTCGATCGACGTCATGGACGCGCTCGGCTCGGCGATCCGCATCGACACCCGCGGGCGCGAGGTGATGCGCATCCTGCCGCGCGTCAACGACGACATCAACGAGGAATGGATTTCCGACAAGACCCGGCACGTGGTCGATGGCCTGCGCGCGCAGCGCCTTGATCAGCCCTATGTGCGTGAGGGTGGACGCTTGCGCGCGGCGTCGTGGCATGAGGCCTTCGCCGCGATTGCCAAGGCGATGGCGCGGGCCAATTCCAAGCGGGTGGGGGCGCTGGTCGGCGACCTTGCCGCGGTCGAGGAGATCTTCGCGCTCAAAGATCTGATGACCAGCCTCGGGGTGACCAATCTCGACTGCCGGCAGGACGGATCGGCGCTCGATCCGCAATGGGGCCGCGCCAGCTATCTTTTCAACGCGACCATCGCCGGAATCGACACGGCGGACGCTTTGCTCATTGTCGGCACCAATCCGCGCAAGGAGGGTGCGGTGCTCAATGCGCGCATCCGCAAGCGCTGGCGGACCGCCAAGAGCTTTCCCGTCGGTCTCATCGGCGCGAAGGCGCCGCTCACTTACAGCTATGACTATCTCGGCGCCGGACCGGAAACGCTCGCCACAATCGCCCGCCACAGCTTCGGCGATACTCTGCGCCAGGCGGAGCGCCCGCTGGTGCTGGTCGGTGCCGGTGCCTTTGCGCGCTCGGACGGTGCCGCGGTCGCCGCACTTGCGGCCAAGGCGGCCATCGATCTCGGCGCCGTGAAGGAGGGCTGGAACGGTTATTGCGTCCTGCATGGCGCGGCTTCGCGGGTGGGCGCGCTCGATCTCGGCTTCGTGCCGGGGGAAGGCGCTTTGAGCGCGCGGCAGATGGCGGCATTTGGCACGCTCGACGTTTTATTCCTGCTCGGCGCCGACGAAATCGACGTCCCGTCGGGCGCCTTCGTCGCCTATATCGGCACGCACGGCGACCGCGGCGCCTCGCGCGCCGACGTGGTGTTGCCAGGGGCGGCCTATCCGGAAAAATCGGCGACCTATGTGAACACCGAGGGGCGGGTGCAGATGGCGACGCGCGCCGCGTTTCCGCCCGGCGATGCACGCGAGGATTGGGCGATCCTCAGGGCGCTGTCGGACGTCTTGGGCAAACGGCTTGCCTACGATTCGCCGGCGGCGCTGCGTCAGGCCCTGTACCGGACTTATCCGCATCTCATGCGCATCGGCGAAATCGCTCCCGGCACCGCCGCCGACCTGCACAAGATCGCGGCCGGCAGCGGCAATACCGACAAGGCGCCGTTTCGCTCGAGCGTGAACAACTTCTATTTCACCAACCCGATCGCGCGTTCATCGGCCGTGATGGCGGAATGCTCAGCGCTGGCGGAGGAACGCGCGGCCTCGGCGGCGGCGCAGTAGAGGGCAGCATGATGGCCGCGTTCTGGTCCAACTATCTCTGGCCGTTGATCATCATGGTGGCCGAGAGCGTGCTGCTGCTGTCCGTGCTGCTGGTCATCATCGCCTTTGTGCTCTATGCCGACCGCAAGATCTGGGCGGCCGTCCAGATCAGGCGCGGTCCGAACGTGGTCGGCCCCTGGGGACTGCTGCAATCCTTCGCCGATCTAATGAAGTTCGTATTCAAGGAGCCGGTCATTCCCGCCGGCGCCAACAAGGGCGTCTTTCTTCTCGCGCCGCTGGTCACCTGCACGCTGACGCTCGCCGCCTGGGCCGTCATCCCGGTCAGCGCCGGCTGGGTCATCGCCGACATCAATGTCGGCATACTCTATATCTTCGCGATCTCTTCGCTCGGCGTCTACGGCGTGATCATGGCCGGCTGGGCCTCGAACTCGAAATATCCGTTCCTGGCTGCACTGCGTTCGGCGGCGCAGATGGTCTCCTACGAGGTCTCGATCGGTTTCGTCATCATCACGGTGCTGTTGATCGTCGGCTCGCTCAACCTCAGCGCCATCGTCGAGGCGCAGAACACGCCCTGGGGGTTCATCGGCTGGTATTGGCTGCGGCTGTTGCCGATGTTCGTGATCTTCTTTGTTTCCGCGCTTGCCGAGACCAATCGGCCGCCCTTCGATCTGGTCGAGGCGGAATCGGAGCTGGTGGCCGGCTACATGGTCGAATACGGCTCGACGCCCTACATGATGTTCATGCTCGGCGAATACGTCGCCATCGCGACGATGTGCGCCATGGCGACGATTCTGTTCCTCGGCGGCTGGTTGCCGCCGTTCCCGGTGCAACCGTTCACCTGGATCCCCGGCATCGTCTGGTTCCTGCTCAAGGCATGTTCCATATTCTTCATGTTCGCCATGGTGAAGGCGTTCGTGCCGCGCTACCGCTACGACCAGTTGATGCGGCTCGGCTGGAAGGTCTTTTTGCCGATCTCGCTGGCGATGATCGCGATCGTCGCCGGCGTACTCGAGGTCACCCGAGGCTGACATGAGACTCGATCAGGCCGCCCGATCGGTTTTTCTCCAGGAGTTCGCGCAGGCTTTCGTGCTGTCGATGCGCTACTTCTTCAAGCCGAAACCGACGCTCAACTATCCGTTCGAGAAGGGGGCGCTGTCGCCGCGCTTCCGCGGCGAGCACGCGCTGCGGCGCTATCCCAATGGCGAAGAGCGCTGCATCGCCTGCAAGCTGTGCGAGGCGATCTGCCCGGCGCAGGCGATCACGATCGAGGCGGGACCGCGGCGCAACGACGGCACGCGGCGCACCACGCGCTACGACATCGATATGGTCAAGTGCATCTATTGCGGGCTGTGCCAGGAGGCATGCCCGGTCGATGCCATCGTCGAGGGGCCGAATTTCGAATTCGCGACCGAGACGCGCGAGGAGCTCTACTACGACAAGGACCGCCTGTTGGCGAACGGCGATCGCTGGGAGCGCGAGATCGCGAAGAACATCGCGCTCGACGCGCCATATCGGTGAGGTTCGCGTGATCCTGCAAGCGATATTCTTCTACCTCTTCGCCGCCGTGTGCATCGCCTCGGCGATCATGGTCATCGCCGCGAGAAATCCGGTGCATTCGGTGCTCTTCCTCATTCTCGCCTTCGTCAACGCGGCCGGCCTATTCATCCTGATGGGCGCCGAGTTCCTCGCCATGATCCTCATCGTCGTCTATGTCGGCGCCGTCGCGGTGCTGTTCCTGTTCGTGGTGATGATGCTCGACGTCGATTTTGCCGAGCTGCGCCGTGGCTTTCTCAACTACCTGCCGATCGGCGTCTTGGTCGGAGTCGTCTTGCTCGCGGAACTGTTGTTCGTGGTCGGAGCCTGGGTGATCCGGCCGGGCGTGCCCAAGGCGATCGCGGCGCCGCTGCCAGCGGCGAGCGAGGTCAGCAACACGCTGGCGCTCGGCCTGGTCCTCTACACCCGCTACGTCTACTTCTTCGAGGCGGCCGGCGTGATCCTGCTCGTCGCCATGATCGGCGCGATCGTGATGACGCTGCAACACAAGCCGGACGTCAGGCGCCAGAAGATCGCCGACCAGCTGGCGCGCAGGCCGTCGGACTCGATCAAACTCGTCAAGGTGAAGTCGGGGCAGGGACTGCTATGACGATAGGGCTCGGCCATTATCTCTCGGTTGCCGCGATCCTGTTCACGCTGGGGATTTTCGGCATTTTTCTCAACCGCAAGAACATCATCGTCATCCTGATGTCGATCGAGCTGATCCTGCTCTCTGTCAACATCAATCTGGTCGCGTTCTCGGCCTTTCTCGGCGACATCGTCGGCCAGGTCTACGCCTTGATCGTGCTGACCGTGGCGGCGGCTGAAGCCGCCATCGGGCTCGCCATCCTCGTCGCCTATTTCCGCAATCGCGGCTCGATCGCCGTTGAAGACGTGAATCTGATGAAAGGTTAGCGGCATGTACGAGGCCATTGTCTTCCTGCCGCTGCTCGGTGCCGTCATCGCCGGCGTGATTGCGCTTGTCGGCGCGAGCAAGCGCCACCCGGGCGCGAGTCCCGGACCTGGCGCCGAGGATCACGCCGCTGCAGCGACGGAAGCACATGAACACGGCGCGCCGGTGCATGAGACGGCTTATGCCGAAATCGATCACGCGAGCGTGGAGAAAGCCGAGAGCGTCACGCCCGCCGCCGGCTCCCAAGCAGCGGAACTCATCACCACCACGCTGCTCGGGATCTCCTGGGTGCTCTCCTGCTTCGCCTTCGTCGATGTCGGCTTCGGCGGGCACGACGCCCGCGTCACCGTTTTCAATTTCATCACCTCCGGCACCCTCAAAGTCGATTGGGCGCTGCGCATCGACCCGCTCACCGCCGTGATGCTGGTCGTGGTGACGACCATTTCTGGGCTGGTCCACCTCTATTCGATCGGCTACATGGCCGACGATCCGTACAAACCGCGCTTCTTCTCCTATCTGTCGTTCTTCACCTTCGCCATGCTGATGCTGGTGACGGCCGACAATCTGGCGCAGCTGTTCTTCGGCTGGGAGGGCGTGGGCCTGGCGAGCTACCTGCTCATCGGTTTCTGGTTTCACAAGCCGGAAGCCAACGCCGCCGCGATCAAGGCCTTCATCGTCAACCGCATCGGCGATTTCGGCTTCTCGCTGGGCATTTTCGCCGTGTTCCTGCTGACCGGGTCGATCAATCTCGACGCCGTCTTCGCCCAGGCGCCGGACCTCGTCGGCAAGAGCTACCATTTTCTCGGCTTCGACGCCGATGTGCTCACCCTAATCTGCATCCTGTTGTTCATGGGCGCCATGGGCAAATCCGCGCAGTTCCTGCTGCACACCTGGCTGCCCGACGCCATGGAGGGACCGACCCCGGTCTCGGCCTTGATCCACGCCGCCACCATGGTGACGGCCGGAGTGTTCATGGTGGCGCGGCTTTCGCCGCTGTTCTCGCTATCGCCGAACGCGCAGGCGTTCGTGATCTTCATCGGCGCGACCACCGCGATCTTCGCCGCCACCGTCGGCCTGGTGCAGAACGACATCAAGCGCGTGGTCGCCTATTCGACCTGCTCGCAGCTCGGCTACATGTTCGTCGCCATGGGGGTCGGCGCCTATTCGATCGGCATGTTCCACCTGTTCACCCACGCCTTCTTCAAGGCGCTCCTGTTCCTCGGCTCCGGCTCGGTGATCATCGCCATGCATCACGAGCAGGATATGCGGCGCATGGGCGGTCTCTGGCGCAAGATTCCGTTCACCTACGGCGTCATGCTGGTCGGCACCCTGGCGCTCACCGGCTTTCCCTTCACCGCCGGGTATTTTTCCAAGGACGCGATCATCGAGGCGGCCGCCGTCGCCGACAATCCGATGGCGAGCTACGGCTTAATCATGACCGTCGCCGCCGCGGCGCTGACTTCGTTCTATTCCTGGCGACTGATGTTCAAAACCTTCCACGGCGAGCCGCATGATCATCACCACTACGAGGCGGCGCGCGAGAGTCCGATGGTGATGCTCGTGCCGCTCGCGGTACTGGCGATTGGATCGATCGCGGCCGGCTGGCCGTTCCTGCCGCTGTTCACCGGCCACGGCGCCGAGGAATTCTTCCGTGAATCGCTGAAAGTCGGGCCGGGCAATACGATCCTGGAGTCCATGCATCACGTTCCGCTCGCCGTTGCGCTCGCGCCGACGGTGATGATGATCGGCGGGTTCCTGGTGGCTTGGGTGTTTTATATCGGCCGGCCCGATCTTCCGGCGACGCTGGCGCGCCGGCAGGACCTGCTCTACCGCTTTCTGCTCAACGCCTGGTACTTCGACCGGATGTACGATTTCCTCTTTGTTCGTCCGGCGATGTGGCTGGGCCGCACCTTGTGGAAGGGCGGCGACGGCTTCATCATCGACGGGTTCGGGCCTGACGGCGTCTCTGCGCGCGTGCTCGACGTGACGCGCAACGTCGTGCGGCTGCAGACCGGATATCTCTACCACTATGCCTTTGCCATGCTGATCGGCGTAGCCGCGCTGATCACATGGTTCATGTTCTCGGGAGCGCATTGATGACGAGCTGGCCGATCCTGTCCGTCATCACTTTCCTGCCGCTGCTCGGCGCGCTGTTCATCGCCTATCTGCCCGATGACGAGGCCGGCGTGCGCAATGCGCGCTGGGTGGCGCTGTGGACTACGCTCATCACCTTTGCGATCTCGCTGATCCTGGTGTGGCGCTTCGATCCGTCGACGCCGGAATTCCAGTTTCTCGAAAA
>DATHCD010000011.1:0-50807 GCA_035319735.1 Xanthobacteraceae bacterium
TCAGGCTCGCTTGACTATTCTGTATTGCTCGACGGACCGCCTCAGTCGTTGTGGCGCTGCCGTGAAGAATTTGCCCCATAGCTCGTCCCTCCGGAGATCGTGATACAATGCACCACGATTCCTCGGGACTAAACACCTAGATCTCCCTATATCAAAGCTGGACTTGCCTCACATATTCGCTCGCTTGAGACGCTACGCGATATCCTTCAAGAACGGTTGGAGCCGGGAGAGGCTAATGGTGCCAATCGAACTCTTCGAGCTTATGAAGGGCTTGACCTACATCCAGAAATTGCACGCGCGGCCACGAAGCTGTTTCGTGATGGACATTATGCGAATGCCGTTGAGGCGGCCGTAAAGGCGCTTAACAACCTTGTTCGACTACGTAGTGGTCTTGAGCTAGACGGCTCGACACTAATGGAACAGGCTTTTAGCTTGAACAAGCCCATACTACAATTCAACGCACTTTCTGATCAATCAGAAAGAGATGAACAGAGGGGTTACATGATGATGTTTGCGGGAGCTGTGGCTGGGCTCCGGAACCCACGCGCTCATAAATTTGTTCAAGACAACGCCGAGCGCGCCCTAGAGTTTATTGCATTTGTAAGCCTTTTGGCGAAGCTGCTTGACGAAACCGAAAGATAGCAGGTCAGTCCGGGCCGGACTGCCATGAGCGATGCTCTAGCTCCGAGAGCCAACCGGACGTGTGCGATTGTGATTCGCACGAATGCGTGAAGTCGCGGTGCGCGGTCTTCTCCCCGTCGCGTTTCCCCGGTATTCGTGTCGCGCGCATGCCGCTTTACGCGTCGTGCGCGGTCCGCCAAAGAGAGGAACGACGCATGGTTCGCAAACTGCTCGCCGCTCTCGCCATCCTGGCACTGGGCATGACGGCCGCCGCGGCGCAAAGCTGCGATGACATCGTCAAGACGCGACAGTCGCTGATGAAGCGCAGCGGCGAAATGGGCAAGGTCGCCAGCTCCATGATCAAGGGGGAAACGCCGTTCGATCTCGCCAAGACCAAGGAGGTCTTTGCCGCCTTTGCCGAGGATGCGAGCAGCATGCCGACACTTTTTCCGGATTGCTCAAAGAACGCCGAGCACTCGAACGCGTCGCCGGCGATCTGGGAGAACCTCGACGACTTCAAGAAGCTGATGGCGAAGTTCGCCACCGATGTGAAGGAGGCGCAGGAAAATACCAAGGACCTCGACGGTTTGAAGGCGAGTCTTGACGCGATCGGCAAGGATTGCCGCGGTTGCCATGAAAGGTTCCGCATCAAGAAGAGTTGACGTGAAATACCTTCATCGTTTCGTCGCGCGCCGCCCGTGACCGATTCGCAAGTCGCATGACCGGCGGCGCGAGGGTGTGGAAAGGCGCGGCGGCTTTCGCCGTGGCGGCCCTGGCTGTTTTTTGGATTGCGACGACACCGGAAACCGTTCCCGCCTCGGCGCTGCCGCCGCACACGCCGGACGTCGCCAACGGCCGCACCATGTTCAATATCGGCGGCTGCGCGTCCTGCCACGCCTTGCCAAACAAGGATCCGGACAAAGTCGATCGCACGCTGCTCGGCGGTGGGCTCGCGCTCAAGTCGCCTTTCGGCACATTCTACGTGCCCAACATCTCGCCCGATCTCCTGGCCGGCATCGGCGCCTGGAGCGAGGCGGATTTCGTCACCGCGCTTTGGCGGGGAACCTCGGCAAGCGGAGAACATCACTTTCCGGCATTTCCCTACACCTCGTATCAACACATGGAACTCGGCGATGTGCGCGACCTCTTTGCCTACATCAGGACGCTGCCGCCGGTGTCCGGGCGGGTGCGCGCGCACGAATTGACGTTTCCGTTCAACATCCGCCGCCTTGTCGGACTGTGGAAGCTCCTCTTCTTCCATGGCGGTCCGTTCACGCCCGACCCGTCGCGATCGGCACAGTGGAATCGCGGCGCCTATCTGGTGAACGGGCCGGGACACTGCGCCGATTGCCACAGCCCACGCAATTTTCTCGGCGCGATCATCGACGGCCAACGCTTTGCCGGTGGCCTGAGCGTGGACGGCAAGGGCTGGGTGCCGAACATCACGCCGGCCGGGCTGCAGCATCCGGGAGAGGGCGAAATCGCCTGGTCGCCGCGGGACATTGCGAGCTTTCTCGACGACGGCATCACGCCGGCCGGCGACTTTGTCGGCGGAGCCATGGTCGAGGTCATTCGCAACACGCGTCTGCTCAGCGCCGAAGACCGCGCTGCCATTGCCGCCTACATCGCCTCATTGCCGCCGCGGCAAGGTCCGAAACCGCCGCCGAAGAAGAATCAGAGCATGTAACGGAACGCCCACCCATGGATCTCGGCAAAGGCATTGCGCTGAAGCTGATCTCGGCGGTGCTGTTCACCGTGATGGCGGCGCTGATCCGCTATCTCGGCGTCGACTATCCGATCGGCCAGGTGATCTTCTTCCGCTCCGCCTTCGCCATTCTGCCGGTGGTGATCGTCTATGCCTGGCGGCGCGAGCTGTTGGCGTCGTTGCGCACCGAGCGCCCGCTCGGCCAGGCCGGCCGCGGCGCGTTGGCGATCCTGGCGATGTTCTGCAATTTCGGCGCGCTGGCGCGGCTGCCCTTAATCGAAGCGAACGCCATCTCGTTCACCGCGCCGCTCATCAGCGTGGCGCTCGCCGCCATGCTGCTCAAGGAGCGCGTGCGCGTCTACCGCTGGTCGGCGGTCACCGTCGGCTTCGTCGGCGTCCTGGTCGTGCTCTCGCCGCGCTTCAGCGGCGCGGAATTGGCGGTCGTGCTCGCCAACGCGACCAGCGTCGCCGGCGTGGTCTATGCGCTGGCCGGCTCGGCCTGCAATGCCGGCGCCGTGATCCAGACCCGCTGGCTGACGCAGAGCGAGACGACCTCCTCGATCGTCTTTTATTTTTCGCTGATCTGCGCTCTCGCTGGCCTTGCGACTTGGCCGTTCGGCTGGGTCAAACCGACCGGCGCCGAGTGGGCGGCGCTGATCAGCATCGGGCTCCTCGGTGGCGCGGCGCATCTGCTGCTGACCGAAAGCTACCGCTACGCCTCGGCCTCGCTGCTGGCGCCGTTCGACTACACATCGATGGTCTGGGCGCTCATCCTCGGCTATGCGTTCTTCGACGAGGTGCCGACGGTGATGATCGTGCTCGGCGCCGCGATCATCGCCGCCGCCGGCCTGTTCGTCATCTGGCGCGAGCGTCAGCTCGCCCTGGCGCGCAACGGCGAGCCGGCCGGCGCGGCGGCCGGCAGCCCGGCTACGACCCTCCGAACGCCTTGAAGGTGATGATGGTGCGGGTGTCCTGGATGCCGGGGATGGTCTGCACCTTTTCGGCGATGAAGTGGCCAATGTCGGTTGCGTGATCGACGTAGAACTTCACCAGGAGGTCGAAATCGCCGGCGGTCGAATAGATTTCCGAGGCGATCTCGGCGTCGGCAAGCCGGTTGGCCACCTCGTAGGACTTGCCGAGCTGGCATTTGATCTGCACGAAGAAGGGAACCATGCGTACCTCCGCGCCCCGAGAATTAGAGCATGATCCGGAAAAGTGGAAACCGGTTTTCCGAAAAGATCATGCTCCACCAAAGGAGACCAGAGCGCAATCGGTTCAAGCTGAAGCGATTGCGTTCTAGGTGCTAAACTAATCCTCATCGGTGTTTATCCGGGTGTTGCCCGCGCGGCAACGGACACACCGTGCCAGCCGGTTTCATCCTAACGGATAAGAGATGCGTCCACGAATCGATCTGCGCCTCAACGCCATCATCGATCCCGCGCGCGCCGGGGGGCACGATCTCGTCGATCTCGCGCGCCGCGTCGCGGCCGGCGGCGCGACGCTGGTGCAGTTGCGCGACAAGAGAAGCGAGACGCGGGCCATTGTCGATGCGGCGCGGGCGATCAAGGCGGCGCTTAAGCCGCTGCATGTACCCTTCGTGGTCAACGATCGCGTCGACGTCGCGCTCGCGGTCGAGGCCGACGGCGCGCATCTCGGGCCCGACGACATGGCGGCCGAGGATGCGCGAGCATTGCTCGGGCCGGAGGCGATCATCGGCCTGTCGATCAAGACGATTGACGAGGCCGAGGCGGCGCCGGTCGAGCTCATCGATTATGCCGGCATCGGCGGCGTCTATGCCACCACATCGAAGGAGCAGAACAGCGCGCCGATCGGTCCCGCCGGGCTGGCGAAGATCATCGACGTGCTCCGCCGCCGCGCGGGGGAACTGCCGCTCTGCGGCATCGCCGGCATCGACGCCGGCAATGCCGGCGCGGTCATCGCCGCCGGCGCCGACGGCATCGCCGTCATTTCGGCGCTGTCGTTGACGCCCGATCCGGCGGCTGCCGCGGTGAGCCTGCGCCGGATCGTCGATGCAATGCTGGCTAAGCGCGGTACATGATGGACGTTGCCGCTACCGAGCGCTGCGCTCATGCTCGCTGGCCGTGGTCTGCGGCGGACCCATGGTGTCGAACCTCGCCTTCTGCTCGTCGCTCAGCGAGGCGTAGAAGGCTTCGAGCTTTGGGCGCACCGTGTTCATCGCCGACACCATCGCCTTGAGCCGCGCCTCGGCCGCGTCGAGTCGCGCCACCGGCGTCTGCGGCATCGCCGTCGGGCACGAAGCCTGCAACTCTTGAGCGGCGCTCTCCGATGCCTGCTTTAAGGCGTTGAAGGCGTCCTGCTGCTGCTCATTCGGCTCGACCACCTGCTCGATGCGCTGGATCGGCAGATTGGCGACGCTTCCCTGCTGCTCGCCGCAAAGCGCGGCGAGATTGCCGCCGGATGGACCCGCGCGGCCGGTTCTGCCCATCGCATCGAACCGCTCCTTCTGCTCGTCGCTTAGCGAGTCGTAGAATTTCTCGAGCGGCGAGCGCACGACCTGCACGGCCGTTATCGTCGCATCCAGCCGCTTCTCGGCGGCATCGAGCCGCCCGACCGGCGTGAGCGGAACGTTTTTCGGACACGATGCGGCGACGGTCTCGCTCGCCTTGGCGAGGGCCGCATTCAGTTCATCGAGCGCCGCGGTCTGGTCGGCCGTCGGATGCAGTGTCCGCCTGATCTGCGCCACCGGCAGATCGGTGACGCCGGGCGCAAGGCCGCCGCAGCTTTGCATCGCCTGCGCATTGGTCTGCGCCAGCGCCTGGCGATCGGCGGCGTTGCCATAATAGATGTTCGAGGAATCCCCATAGCCGTAGTAGTCAGGCCCATAGCCATAGGCGGGGCCGAAATACGGTCCCGGCGCGAAGATGCTGGCGAGGAAGAATGCGGGGCCATACGCCCAGAACGGATCGTAGTAGCCGTAAGGCCAGAAGGCGAAGGCGAAGATGTCGCCCAACAGGAACGGCCAGAACACCGGCCCGGCCCAGTAGCCCCAGCCGGCGCCCCAATTATTCCACCCCGCTCCCCAGAAGTGACCGCCCCAGTGATGCCATTCCCGTGGATCGCCGAAGGCGTTGCGGTTGAAGCCGGTGTGGTTGAAGTCATAGAGACCGCGGAAATTCTGCGCGGCGAACTGATTGTGGGTAAACTGATCGGGAGCGAGCTGATTATGCGTGAGCTGGTTGCGAATAGTGAGTGCGTTGTGGTTCGTGGCGAGGCTGTGGAGAGTACCGATCTGCCCGACATTGCCGAGAGCGTGAGTGGTGTGACGGCTGAAATGGTGGCTGACCAACCCATGGCTGGAGAACCCGCGGATGCTGCCGCTATGCAGACTGAACCCGCGGATGGCGCCACTATGGAGACTGAAACCGCGTATACCGCCGGCGCGGATGCCGCCGCCGGAGCGGATGCCGCCGCCCTTGTTGAACGCTGATGCGTCGGTGGTCGCCGCGACCAGCGCGCACAGCGCTACGCTGGTCGCAAGAATTCCGATTGTCCGCTTTTTCATGACGTTCCTCCGCGCAATGACTCGTTCCATTGCACAATGCGCTCTGAATTCAAACTTCTTCGCCCGGTGGTGGGTCCTCGCCTCCGATGTTAAATTTCCGTAATTTTTCAATTGCTGCACCGCAGCGAATAGACATGGCCGCGCCCAGTCAGCGGGCGCGGAAATTTTTGATGCCTCCCAACTGGCGTCGCGATGATCAACGCACCAGAACGTTGCTGAACTGCCAGGGATCGTCGCGGTCGACCGCTTCCGGAAACAGTTCGCCGCGATGGTCGGCCGGCGTCCAGTCGGTATAGCGGCCGATCACCGGCCCGAGATAGGGAAGCTGGATTTCCAGGCAACGGCGGAAATCCATCTCGTCGGCCTCGACGATGCCGCGGTCGGGATTTTCCAGCATCCAGACGATGCCGGCGAGCACCGCCGAGGTTACCTGCAATCCGGTCGCATTTTGATACGGCGCCAGCCGCCGCGTCTCCTCGATGGAGAGCTGCGAGCCGTACCAATAGGCATTGCGGGCGTGCCCATAGAGCAGGACGCCCAGCTCGTCGATACCGTCGACGATGTCGCGCTCGTCGAGGATCTTCCAGTCCGGCTGCTGCCGCCAGGCGGCGCCGGCCATCTCGTGCAGCGACAGCACGGCGTCGTCGCACGGGTGATAGGCGTAGTTGCAGGTCGGCCGATAGACCACTTCGCCGTCCTCGCGCAGCGTAAAATAGTCGGCGATCGAGATCGACTCATTGTGCGTGATCATGAAGGCGTGCTGCGCCTGCGCGGTCGGCGTCCAGGAGCGCACCCGCGTGGCGGCGCCCGGCTGCTGCAGATAGATGGCGGCGCCGCAGCCGAATTCGTGCCGGCGCGCGTTCGCGGGCATGGCCTTTTCGTGCGTGCCCCAGCCGAGCTCCGACGGCTGCAGGCCTTCGGAAACGAAACCCTCGACCGACCAGGTGTTGACGAACACGCCGCGAGGCTTGGGATCGCGCGCCCGCTGCGTGTCGCGCTCGGCGATATGAATACCCTTGACTCCGGCGCGCCGCATCAGCCGCGCCCAATCCTCGCGCGTCTTCGGCTCCTCGACCTTGAGCCCGATCTCGGCGGCGACGTCGAGCAGCGCTTGTTTGACGAACCAGGACACCATTCCCGGATTGGCGCCGCAGCAGCTTACCGCGGTGACGCCGCCCGGCCGGCGGCGGCGCAGGTCGAGCACGCCTTCGCGCAGCGCGTAGTTCGAACGCTCCGAGATCGAGCGGCTGCCGTCGGTGTAGAGGCCGGGCCACGGCTCGACCACAGTGTCGATGTAGAAGGTGTCGAGATCGTGGGCGAGCGCCATCAGATCGACCGATGAGGTCTCGACCGAGACATTGACGATCATGCCGCGGCCGGGCCCCGTGGTGACGAGCGGGGTGAGCACGTCGCGATAGTTCTCCTTGGTGATCGCCATATGGCTGAAGCGGAGCCGGCGTTGGTCGAGCAGACGGCGATCCTCGTCGTCCGGTGCGATCACGACGAATTTGTTGCGGTCGAAGGCGAGGTGTCGCTCGATCAGCGGCAGCGTGCCCTTGCCGATCGAGCCGAAGCCGATCATCACGATCGGGCCGTCGAAGCGCGCATGCACGGACCGAGACTGAGTGACCTGCGTCATAGCGTCCATATTCGTCGTTCCTTCGACAATGCGAAACACAGAATTAGAGCCGCCCAGCGCGCAGAAGAATCGCGTTCCCCGTTGCGCGCGGCTGTGCCGCTTTCACCTGCGGCTGCCGGTTAAGTGGTTCGGAGCGCAGGCTCCAAGACGTCCGGCCAGATCGGCTTGAGGTCTCGGCGTTGCTCCGGGCGGATGTCCGGCCGCTTGTCCGGATGCCCACCAACTCGCACGCGGCCAAAGGCACGTGCCAAATTCGGCGGACGCGACATAGGCGCGACGGCCGTGCGACGCAAGGATTTTTTGCTCCGGCACGGCCTTTTCCGCTGTCTGCCGCTTGGCCGGCGCCGTTGCGCCTCGGCATTCGTCGAGGCGATAGCGCGCGAACACGGTGGAGATCGCAGGCTGCGTGTACGATAGACTGATGATCGCTGGCCTTTCGCCCAGCCGGCGCAAAGCTGACCGGAGCGTCGAGGAATGAGCGTTGCCATCGCCGTGACCATCGCCGGCTCGGACTCGAGCGGCGGCGCCGGTATCGAGGCGGATCTGAAGACCTTTTCCGCGCTTGGCGTCTATGGCGCCGCCATCATCACCGCGCTCACCGCACAGAACACCAACGGCGTGTTCGGCATCCACAATGTGCCGGCGGATTTTGTCGCCGCCGAGATCAATGCGGTTTTCTTCGATCTCGACGTCGCCGCGGTGAAGATCGGCATGCTCGGCAATGCTTCGACGATCGACGTCGTTGCCGCCGCGCTCGACCGCTATCGTCGCCACAACGTCGTGCTCGACCCGATCATGGTCGCAAGCTCGGGCGAGCGCTTGCTGCAGCAGAGCGCGATCAGCCGCCTGCGCGACCTGATCCGGCGCGCGAGCGTGCTCACGCCCAATCTGCCGGAAGCCGCGGCGCTGCTCGACGCGCCGCTGGCGCGCGACGAAGGCGAGATGCGGGCGCAGGCGGAAGGGCTGCGCGCGCTCGGCGCCGGCGCGGTGCTGATCAAGGGCGGCCATGGCGCCGGGCCGGAAAGCGTCGACCTTCTGGTCGGAGCGGACGGCGCTTTGCGGCTCGCGGCGCCGCGCGTTGAAACGCGCAACACCCATGGCACCGGCTGCACGCTCGCTTCCGCCGTCGCCGCCGGTCTCGCCAAAGGACTCGCGCTCGAAGAGGCGGCGCGCCAAGCCAAGGCTTACGTCAGCGCCGCCATTGCCGCGGCGGATCGGCTCGGCGTCGGCTCCGGCCGCGGCCCGCTGCATCACTTCCATGCTTGGTGGTAGATCGTGAGCATGCGTGCGGCGCTCGGCCCCGGCCGGGCTTCCGAGCCCGCTCCGGAGTCGTTATCATTTCCGGCGGGTTCGGATTTGATCCGGCAAAGCCGGCCGCAGCCTACAGGGGAGGAAATCGCGATGTTGAAATCAATCACCGTGACCGCCGCCGCCGTCGCGCTCGGCGTGGCGGCGTGGGTCCTGCTGCCGATCCGCAGCCACCAGGCGGTGGCACAATCGGGGCCGTACCTCGTCAACGCCGTCGAATACGACATCGCGCCCGGTCAGGTCGACAACTTCCTCGCAGCGCTCAAGGAGAATGGCGCGGCCTCGGTGAAAGAGCCCGGTTGCCGCGAGTTCGACATCCTGGTCTCGCAGAAGGATGCCAACCACGTGTTCATCTTCGAGGTCTATAACGACGCCGCGGCCGCCGAAGCGCACACGGCGACCGAGCATTTCAAGAAATACAAGGCGGCTACCAAGGACATGGTTGTCAAACGCGAGGCGAAGTCATTTTCATCGGTGGCGATGAATATAAAGGGTATGTGACCGGCGCCAACCCCGATCGGGTCAAGGCATGGCGGTAAGAAAGCGCGGTGCTGTTGGTGTTGTCGGCCTCGGCATCATGGGTGGTGCCTTCGCGCAGCATCTTCGCGCCGCCGGCTGGCGCGTGATCGGCTACGACGTCGCGCCGGCGCGCCGGCGCGCGCTCAAGCGAACGGGCATCGAGATCGCCGCCGATGCCGGCGAGCTGGCGCGCCGCGCGCCGACCATCATCGTCAGCCTGCCCAAGCCCGCCGCGCTCGCCGCGACCGTGGCGGCGATTGTCGAGGCCCGCGTGCCGCGCCGCGTGGTGATCGAGGCCTCGACCTTTGCGCTTGACGACAAGGCCGCCGCCGAACAGGCGCTGCGCAAGGCCGGCCATGTTTTGCTCGATTGCCCGGTGAGCGGCACCGGCGCACAGGCCAAGGTGAAGGACGTCGTGATCTATGCCTCGGGCGACGCCGCCGAAATCGCCCGGCTGCGCCCGCTGTTCGCCGCGTTCAGCCGCGCCGTGCACGATCTCGGCGCCTTCGGCAATGGCAGCCGCATGAAATACGTCGCCAATCTCCTGGTCGCCATCCACAACGTGGCGAGCGCGGAGGCGATGGTGCTCGGAATGAAAGCCGGGCTGCCGCCGCAGCTCGTCTACGACCAGGTCAGAATCGGCGCCGGCAATTCCCGCGTGTTCGAACTGCGCGCGCCGATGATGGTGAAGGGCCGCTACGACGATCCGACCGTGAAAGTCTCGCTGTGGCGCAAGGATCTCGATGTGATCGGCGGCTTCGCCGCGGCGGTCGAGGCGCCGACGCCGTTGTTCTCGGCGAGCCTGCCGATCTACGCCGCGGCTATGGC
This sequence comes from Xanthobacteraceae bacterium, assembly GCA_035319735.1. Lineage (GTDB taxonomy): Bacteria > Pseudomonadota > Alphaproteobacteria > Rhizobiales > Xanthobacteraceae > BOG-931. The sequence continues at coordinate 10,165 of DATHCD010000011.1, forward strand.
GAGCGGTCACGGCGCCGACGACACCGCCGCGGTCTGCGCCGTACTCGAGGCCATGGCGGGGATCGAGCGCGGTCGGTCGAAGCCTAGGCGGCGAAGAAGGCGCGGGACGGGTTGAGCCGGTGCGGCCCATCGCCGTCCAGCAAGCCCCGGGCGAGGTTCGCTTCGCTCGACCCGGCTTGGATGCCGCCCCATTGCCTGCCGCGGACGAAGCCATTATGCCTCGGCGCCGCGGGCTTGGCGCGCTTGGCGCGGCAGAGCTTGGCCGGATTTGCAGAGCTTGGCCGGATTTGATGAGAGCCGACGAAAATGGTGCGGCGGCGCATCGCTGATCAGCCGACGTCGCGGCTTGCCATCTGGGCGTGGCGCGTTGCCTTGTTCTCGCTCGCCGCGACCTTTATTGCCGTCATTGTCGTGCGTTCGGGCGCGCTCGACATCGTGCCGGCGCTCTCCACGCTTGCCGGCGCATTGGCGGTCGCCGTGGTCGCGATCCTGCTTGCCTGTGCCGCCGGAATTGTCATCTGGCGCGAGGGTGTCGGCGGCATCCGGCACGCCGTCTGGGCGCTGGTCATCGGGTTCGCGCTCATCGGCTATCCGCTCTATGCCGGGGTCAAGGCGTACCGGCTGCCGGCGATCTACGACGTCACCACCGATCCGATCGACCCGCCGCGTTTCGAGGCGATCGCGCGGCTGCGGCCGCGCGACGCGCATCCGGTCACCTATGCCGGCCTCTACAGCGCGGAGCTGCAGCGCGCCGCCTATTCTGATATCGAGCCCGACCTCACCGATTCGTCGCCGCAGGAGGCCTATGCCGCGGCGCTCAAGGTGATCACCAAGCGTAAATGGCATATCGTCGACGCGCGCCCGCCGCAGGGCCAGGCGCAGCGCGAGGGCCATATCGAGGCGGTGGCGCACACCATGATCCTCGGTTTTCGCGACGACGTGGTAGTGCGGGTGCGCCCGGCGCCGGACGGCTCGCGCATCGACGTGCGGTCGGCCTCGCGCTACGGCCGCCACGATCTCGGTACCAACGCCGCGCGCGTGCGCGATCTGATTTCCGACATCGACGATGTTCTTGCCACGCCCGAGCCGGACAAGGAGAAGAAGCAGCCGCCGGCAAAAACCGCTCAGCCGGCGGTCAAGGGACGATCCGCCACGCGGTAGATGCCGCTGATCGAGGGCGTACCGTCGGTCGCCACCAGGCCGCGCGCGACCAAATCCTCGAGATGCGCCAGCACGGAGAGGGAAGCCGCGCCGACGAGGCGCGGATCGAGCCCGATATAGATCACCCTGACCAGCGTCGGGATGTCGGTCGCACCCTTGGCGAGCCGGCGCAGGATCGACGCCTCGCGTCCCTGCCGATGGCGGATCAGATGCTGCACGAAGCGCGGCGCCTCGCGCACAAGCCCGCCATGGCCGGGTAGATAGATCGGCTCGCTTCTTTGCCCGAGCTTGCTGAGCGAGGCCATGTAGTCGCTCATCGCGCCGTCGGGCGGCGCCACGATCGAGGTCGACCACGCCATCACATGGTCGCCGGAGAAGAGAAGGTTCGATTGCTTGAGCGCATAGGCGAGGTGGTTGGCGGTGTGGCCCGGCGTCGCCACGGCTTCGAGGGTCCAGCCGTCGCCCGACACCGCCTCGCGGTCGGCGAGCGCGATATCGGGTCGGAATTCGAGGTCGGCGGCGGCGTCGAGCCGGTTCACCTCGCCGATATGCAGGGGTCGCGCCGGCCGATGCGGTCCCTGCGCGTAAACCGTGGCGCCGGTCGCGGCCTTGACCTTGGGGACGGCGGCGGAGTGGTCGCGATGGGTGTGGGTGACGAAAATATGCGTGACCGTCTCCCCGCGCACTGCATCGAGCAACGCCGCGACGTGGGCGTCGATGTCGGGGCCGGGATCGAGGATCGCCACCTTGCCGCTGCCGATGATGTAGCTGACCGTGCCTTTGAAGGTGAACGGCCCGGGATTGTCGGCGACGATCGCCCGCACCCGCGGCGCAACTTCCTCGGCTTCGCCGGGCTTGAGAGCAAACTCCTTGTTGTAGGGGATGTCGTCGTTCATGCGCAGAGTGGCGAGCCTCACTTGCGCAGCCAGAGCTCGAACCCGATCGGGTCGAGGCGGATGTCGCCATTGCGGAATCGCGATTGCGCCACCAGCTCGGCGATGCTGTCTGCGGTATAGGCCCTTTTCTTCAGCATGGTGTTGAACGTCAACTTGATGATGGCGGCGTTGATTAAGCCCCGCCCGCGGACGTAATCGTTCAAGGCTTTTGCGGAAAAATCCTTGCGCAGATCGATGACGAGTGCAACCGCGCCGGTCTTGAGCACGCGGTGCATCTCGTCAAGCGCCTGGAGCGGGCGGGTAAAATTCTTGAACGCCGCCCGGCAAACGATGAAATCGAACCGCTCCGCGGGAAACGGCAGATCGGCGGCGTCGCCCTGCTCGAAGTCGACGCGAACGCCGGCCTTGCGGGCGTTCTCGCCGGCGATGCGCACGAAGGTCCGGCTGATGTCGAGGCCGACCATCCGGCAGCCGGTGAGCCTGACCAGTTCGATGGCGAGATAGCCTGGTCCGGGAGCGACTTCGAGCACGCGGTCGCCCGAGCTTAGATGAGCGGCGATCCGGCGCGCCGTCTTCTTGAACTCGTCGAGGTCGTTGGCGGTCTGCCGCGCGTACCAGGTCGCGAGGAAACCCTCCATGCCGACGCCCTTCTGGGCCTTTTCTGCCGGCGTGCTGGTCACGGGTGCGCTCCATCTGCCTCTCGCCCTTCATGTGCGAAGGCGAGGCCGCAAGCGCAAGCAAAAGCCTGTCGGGAGCTAGGGGTGAAAAATGATGGAGCCCCGGTGCCGGGATCGCCGGGGCTCCAGCAACCTCATCCAACTTGCGTTGGGAGATCGAGATCGCCGGGCCTCACTATGCAAGCCGCGGGCCAAGTCGCGGGGGGCTTGGAGGCGTCATGCAAGGGTTCGTTCCGGACATCTAATGATCTGAATTAGCTTGCCTTTTCGACATGAAGGCCCGGCGCAAGGGCGAGCGCGACGGTAACATCGGTTGACCCGGCAATGAGCGAGTACGTGCTGTCCGTATTGCGGGCGCGCGCTGTTCAAATTCCAGGCAGTTCCGCACGCGGCCCAACGGCTAGAAGGGCGTGCGGCTGCGGATCGCCGCCGCCAGCGTGCCCTCGTCGAGATAATCGAGTTCGCCGCCGACCGGCACGCCGTGAGCGAGCCGCGTCACGCTCACTTTGGCGTCGTGCAGGAGGTCGGTGATGTAATGGGCGGTGCTCTGGCCGTCGACCGTGGCGTTGAGCGCGAGAATGATTTCACTGACGGCGGGATCGTGCGCGCGCTTGACGAGCGCGGCGATCGAGAGGTCGTCCGGTCCGACGCCGTCGAGCGGGGAGAGCGTGCCGCCGAGCACGTGGTAGCGCGCGTTGATGGCGTGCGCGCGCTCGAGCGCCCACAAATCGGCGACGTCGGCCACGACCACGATGGCCGACGGGTCGCGGCGCGAATCGGTGCAGACCGTACAAGGATTCTGCGTGTCGATGTTGCCGCAGATGCGGCACACCTCGATCTTCTCGATTGCGGTCTGCAGCGCGGCCGCAAGCGGCGCCATCAGCGCCTCGCGCTTCTTGATCAGGAACAGCGCCGCGCGCCGCGCCGAGCGCGGCCCGAGCCCCGGCAGGCGCGCCAGCAGCTGGATCAGGCGTTCGATCTCGGGTCCGGCGGCGATTGCGGGCATGACGCAGTAGATAGGCGAGGATGGCGATGGCGGGTAGTCGACGAACGCGGTAGCTTACCGTGCGCGACGGGGGAGGGCGACATGCTGGCGCGACAGATCGCCATTGGATTCGGCATCGCCGTGATCTTTCCGCTGCTCGTCTATTACGGCGTCGCGACGATCTATCCTCCGCCCGAGCGTCCAGGCGTTATCGCCGCGGTGCTCATGCCACCCAATCCGACGCCGGAAGAACGCCAAGAATATCGAGAGAAGGAGCGCGAACGACAGCAAAAGCAGAAGGAACAAGAGGAGGCGTATAAAGCCGCCGCCAAGGATTTTGCCCGTCATCTTATTGTTATCGCGGCGCCCTTGGGCTACGCGGCCATTCTCATCGGCGCCTTTCTACCGCTTTATGCCATCGGCACCGGATTGATTCTCGGCGGCATTTCCACCGTCGGGCACGGTTATTTTGCCTATTGGCAGTATCTTGATGATCGGGTGCGTTTCGTATCTTTGCTCGTGGGTTTTCTTGTCCTGCTCTTCGTCGGCTACTACCGAATAGCCGGACCGAATACGCGCGCCGGTTCGCCCTGACCGCCGATCGACTCCGCGCGGACCGCGTCAGAAAAGCTTCAGCCCCGGCGGCAGCGGCAGTCCGCCGGTGAGCGCCTGCATGCGCTCCTGCAGCAGCGCTTCGAGCTTGCGGCGGGCGTCGGCATGCGCGGCGATGATGAGGTCCTCGACGATCTCGCGCTGATCGGGCTTGAGCAGCGAATCGTCGACATGGGCGGCCTTGACCTCGCCCTTGCCGGAAAGCTTCAGCGTCAGCAACCCGCCGCCGGCCGCGCCCTCGACTTCCAGGCGGTCGAGCTCGGCCTGCATCGCCTCCATCTTCGATTTGAATTCGGCGGCCTGCTTCATCAGGCCCAGGAAATCGGCCATTGCGGACCCCGCTTATGCTTCGTCGGCGCGTCCGGCCTCGCCGGGTGTATCGAATGGCAGGTCGTCGGTCGCGGGCGCGCTCGCCGGCGGGCGCACGTCGACGATTTCGGCGCCGGGAAAGCGCGCCAGCACCGCCTGCACCAGCGGATCGCCGCGCACGCCGTCTTTCAGCTCGGCCTTGCGCGCCTGTTCCTGCGCGCGCAGGCTGGGCTGGCCCGGCTCGGCGGAAACGACGACCATCCAGCGCCGTCCGGTCCAATCGGCGAGCTTCCTGGAGAGTTCGCCGGTAAACGTCTTCGGCGCGCTCGCTTCGAGGCCGATCTCGAGCCGGCCGTCCTCGAAACGAACGAGCCGCACGTCGCGTTCGAGCGCGCTCTTGATCGCGAGGTCGCGCTTTTCGCCGGCGAGCGCGACCAGGTCTTCGAAGCTGTTGAGCGCGCGCGTCGGCGTCGCGGTCGGCTCGGTCACCGGCAATTCGGCCGGCGCCGCTGCCGCGCGCGCGGGCCGCGCGCTTGTGCGCGCCATCTCCGGACGCGCCGATCCCGGGCCGGGCGTCGGCGCCGGTGCCGACGCGCCCGCGCCATTGCCGCGCGGCGCCTCGGTCAGCGAGCGGATCACCTCGTCGGGCGTCGGCAGGTCGGCGGCGTAGGCGATGCGCACGAGGATCATCTCGGCGGCGGCGAGCGGTCGCCCCGCGGCGGCGACCTCCTCGAGGCCCTTGAGCAGCATCTGCCAGGTGCGCGCCAGAACGCGCAGCGACAGCTTGGCGGCAAAGGCGCGGCCGCGCGTGCGTTCCGCCTCGGTAAGCGACACGTCCGCGGCGAGCGCCGGCACCACCTTGATCCGCGTGACGAAATGCGTGAACTCGGCGAGATCGCCGAGCACCATCGCCGAATCGGCGCCGGCATCGTATTGCCCGCGCAGTTCCTGCAGGGCGCGGGCAAGATCGGCGCGCATCAGCGCTTCGAAGAGGTCGATTACGCGCGTGCGGTCGGCAAGCCCGAGCATCTGCCGCACGTCCTCGGCGCGCACCGGTCCGGCGGCGTGAGCGATCGCCTGGTCGAACAGCGACAGCGCGTCGCGCACCGAGCCTTCTGCCGCGCGCGCGATCAGCGCCAGCGCCTCCGGCTCGACGGTGATGTCCTCCTTCGCCGCGATGCCTTGCAGATGACTGACCAGCAGCGCCGCATCGACCCGGCGCAGGTCGAAACGCTGGCAGCGCGAGAGCACCGTGATCGGCACCTTGCGGATTTCGGTGGTGGCGAACACGAATTTGGCGTGCGGCGGCGGCTCCTCCAGCGTCTTGAGCAGCGCGTTGAAGGCCGCGCCGGAAAGCATGTGCACTTCGTCGAGGATATAGACCTTGTAGCGGGCGGCGACCGGCGCGTAGCGGATGGCGTCGTTGATCGCGCGCACGTCTTCGACGCTGTTGTGCGAGGCGGCGTCCATCTCGATCACGTCGAGATGCCGGCTTTCCATGATCGCCTGGCAGTGGACGCCGAGGATCGGCATGTCGATCGTCGGCGCTTTGATCGAGCCGTCCGGCAGTTCATAGTTGAGCGCGCGGGCGAGAATGCGCGCGGTCGTGGTCTTGCCGACGCCGCGCACGCCGGTGAGCACCCAGGCCTGCGGAATGCGGCCGGCCTCGAACGCGTTCGAGATCGTGCGCACCATGGCGTCCTGGCCGATCAGATCGGCGAAGGTCGCCGGCCGGTATTTGCGCGCAAGCACGCGATAGGATGCGGTCGAGGGGGTGGCGTCGTTCATGCTGGCTTTGAGGTGGGAGGCTGACGAGCGACCCGAACCGCGCTCGTTAGGGCTGCTTCCTTCCGGACCTGACCCGGTTGGCGAGTGGCTCGTCCACCGCCAACCTCCCAGGACCTATATCGGCCGCGGAGCGGGAGAAAGCAATATCGCGAGTTTGGCGGCGCGTGACCTGTTCGGGAAACGGGCTTTCCCTTTTCCGGATCATGCTCTAGGAGCAGGCCATGCAGTTTCGCATCGCCGACCGGCCGCCCCGGCCGCCGCGCCAAGCCGTCGATTAAGCCGGCAATCCTGGTCATCGTGTCGAAGGCCCCCGAGCTCAGCCCTCAACCGCGCTTCGCCTATGCGGGGAGCGGCGTCGAGCGCGCCGCCGAGCGGCGCGGCGATGAGGCCGCGATCGCGGCGCTCGAAGGCGACGGCCGCGCCGGCTTCTATGCGGTGGGCGGCGAAGCCGTGGTGCTGAAGAAGCGCGAGGAGACGGCGGACCCGCTGTTTTCCTCCGCCGAGGCGCGGGCCTTGGGCGAGGCCCGCGAGACTGTGTTCCTCGGCCTCATCGGCGAGGCGCCGCGCTTCGGCGTCGGCCTCGATCCGGCGGCGGTCGAAGGACTGAAGGCGCGCGAGGATCTCAAGCTCGTCGATCTGCGCACGATCGCGCTGCAGGGGATCGTCGCCGCCGAGCATCTGCCGCCGCTCGCCGAAGCCAAGGCGATCCTCGGCTGGCACGCCCATCATCGCTTCTGTCCGATCTGCGGCGCGCCGACGCGGCTCGCGCAGGCCGGCTGGCGGCGCGACTGCCCCTCCTGCAAGGCCGAGCATTTTCCGCGAACCGACCCGGTCGTCATCATGCTGCCGGTCGCCAGCGAGCGCTGCGTGCTCGGCCGCTCGCCGCGCTTCCCGAAGACCATGTGGTCGGCGCTCGCCGGCTTCATCGAGCCCGGCGAGTCGATCGAGGAGGCGGTGCGGCGCGAGGTGCGCGAGGAAGTCGGCCTCGACTGCGCCCGCGTCAGCTATTTCGCCTCGCAGCCCTGGCCGTTCCCGACCTCGCTGATGATCGGCTGCCATGCCGAGGCGCTGACCGATCAGATCGTCATCGACAAGAGCGAGCTTGAGGAAGCGCGCTGGTTCGGCCGCGAGGAGCTCAGGCTGATGCTGACGCGAAGCCATCCCGAGCGTTTGACCACACCGCCGCCGCTCGCGATCGCGCATCACATCATCTGCGCCTTTGTCGAGAAGGGCGGCGATGTCCTGCGCTGAGTTGACCGAGCATGGCCGGAGGTGAAAAAACGCCGCGCGCCGGGCGCAGCGGCCGCAAGGCTGCCGCGCGCCCGACTGCGCCGCGCATCCTGTGCGCCGGCATCATCGTGCTCGACGAGGTTTTCCGCGTCGAAGCCTTGCCGCCGCCCGACGGCAAGGTGGAGGCGAAGGGATTTTTCATCGTCAATGGCGGCTGCGCGGCAAATGCCGCCGTCGCCATCGCGCGCCTCGGCGGCCGCGCGGCGCTCTCCGGCCCGGTCGGTTCCGACGCCAATGGCGACTTCGTGCTCAAGGCGCTGGCGCGCGAGAATGTCGACTGCGCCGCCTGCCGGCGCCTCGCCGGAACCGCGACCGCGCTGTCGGCGATCTTCATCGACCCGCGCGGCGACCGCACCATCGTCACCTACCGCGACGAGCGGGTCGCCGCGGCGGCGCCGGCCGATCCCGCGGCGCTTGCCGCGGCAGCCGATCTGCTGCTCGCCGACAACCGCTATCCGCGCTTCGTGCGCCCGATCTGCGAGGCGGCGCGGCGCCGCAACCTGCCGATCGTGCTCGACGGCGACAAAGCGACGGTCGCGGACGATCCGCTGTTTCGCATCGCCACCCATGTGGTGTTTTCCTCCGAGTGCCTCATCGCCACGACCGGCCGCAGCGATCTGGCCGACGGGCTGCGCCGCATCGCGGAGCAGACCGACGCGTTCCTCGCCGTCAGCAACGGACCAAACGACATCCTCTTTCTCGACGGCCGCGCGCTGCGCCGCGTGCCGGTGTTCAAAATTCGCGCGGTCGACACGCTCGGCGCCGGCGACGCCTTGCATGGCGGCTTCGCGCTGGCGCTCGCCGAGGGAAAAAGCGAGCGCGAGGCGCTGCGCTTCGGCGCTGCGGTCGCCGGACTGAAATGCACCCGCATCGGCGGCTCCGCCGGCGCACCGACGCGCACCGAGGTCGAGGCGTTCCTGGCCGAGTACGAGGCGCCGGCGCCGGCGCGAAAGTCGTGAACCGGGCTTTTGTCCTATTCGTGATTGCAGGGGCCATTATCTGCCTACTGACACCGCTTCCATGGTCACAGCCATGAGAAAGCGCGGTAGCCTTCTTGCATTAGCACCGCGTCACCGTTTGGTGCCGACTACTATAACCAGTCTTTGCCTCATATTCGGATTGATGATGACCTCCACTTTGTCCATGCCGATTATTGAAGGTTCTCTTATTGCCTCCGCTAATGCAGGTCCAAGCTTCTCTAAATCCGGAGAGGTTTGGATCTCAATGTGGTCGAGAATCGATGTGCAAGAGGCTGGCCTATCATCAAGTGGTTTGATTACGCCAGTTCCGCCGCCTGCGCACGGCAACCACTTCCAGCCATCTGCCTTAAGAGCAGCGGCTATTTCCATAACGAATCCCCAAGCCTCATCTTCCGGGACGGTCGCTGTCACAAACTCGCCGGGCGAATATGGCGCGAGCGCCGATGAAATCCGCATTTTTTGCTCCGGACCCAACTTTCGATGTGCGAGCATTTGCTCGATTTGTTCTTTTTGTTGACGACTAATGCTCTCGTCAATAACAAACAAAAAAATTGTACAAATTGCCTCGACGACGACACCCACAAGCACTAACGCCGTCGCAGCAGTTAGTTTGTGGGCCTCCCAAAATATTCCAATTCCTACGGCAAGCCCACCAGTAACAGCCCCACCTAGAAGCGCCCAACGGAGCACATCTTGGTCACCAGATAATAGTGGGCTCAGATACGTTGGCATCGCAGCAATTTTCTCATGGCTATTTGCGCTCGTCGCTGCGCTGTGCGCCCTCGCGCATAGTTTCTTCCGCCATTGGCGTGGTGATATGGCAGATAATCGTCATTGCGAAAGCGACGAAGCAATCCAAAATTCGCGCCCGCCACCGCGATTGATCGCTTCGCCGCGCGCGCGATGACGGCGCCGGGCGCCGCATGATCGCACGGCGCCTCCTCGCGAATGGCCTTGCCATGGAATATTCTTCTCTATAGATACGCGATCGGCTGCACGTTTGAAAAAATATTATTCGCGACGCCGTGCGTCGGACCGCAGCCGGGGTTGGCATGGACGCCATCGACCGCAAAATTCTCGCCGTTCTCCAGGAGGATGCCTCCCTTTCGGTGGCCGAGGTCGGCAGCCGGGTCGGCCTGTCCTCGACGCCGTGCTGGAAGCGCATTCAGCGCCTGGAAGCGGACGGCGTAATTCTCAAGCGCGTCGCGCTGGTCGACCAGGACCGCGTCGGGCTGGGCATCACCGTCTTCGTCTCGATCGAGACCGGCGACCATTCGCAGGATTGGCTCGAGCGTTTCGCCGAGGTGGTCGGCGCCATGCCGGAAGTGATGGAATTCTATCGCATGGCCGGTGACGTCGATTACATGCTGCGCGTCGTGGTGCCCGACATCGCCGGCTACGACGGCTTCTACAAGAAGCTGATCGCGGCGGTGCCGCTGAAGAACGTCACCTCGCGCTTCGCCATGGAGAAGATCAAGTCGACGACGGCGCTGCCGATCCCTTAAGGCGCAACGCCGCGCAATCCGCGGCGCGAGAAAGAAGCGATGGCAGCGGCCGGTTGCCGGCGCCGCGCCTACTGATTTCCCGATTGATTTCGGCCGGCAATTCCGGCACGTCATCCTCCATGAGCGAAGAGGACGCCGTTCTCGCCGCCAATGCCGCCTATTACCAGGCGTTTGCCAGCGCGGATTTCGGCGAAATGAGCCGCATCTGGGCGGACGAGGACGTCACCTGCGTGCATCCCGGGTGGCCGGCGCTGATCGGCCGTCGGGCCATCCTCGAATCCTACCGCAAGATTTTCGGCAATCCGAACCAGGACCGGGTCGAACCGCACAACGCCATGGCGATGGTTCGCGGCGACGAGGGCCGGGTGATTTGTCTCGAACTGATCGGCGGCGACGCGCTGGCGCTGGCGGCAACGAACTGGTTCAGACGCGTCAATGAGGCTTGGCGGATGATCCACCATCAAGCGAGCCCGATCGCCGCGACGCTCGAAGTGACGGCCCCGCAGCCACCGCCGGGCCGGCGGTTGAACTAGGGCGTGTCCGCACAAATCCGAACCGAACAATCCGACTCTCGGCCTATGTCCGCTCAGCCCGCAATAGCGATGCAAAAGCGGCCACGCCGGGAGGTCGGAGAAGCGCCAACTCCCCCCATCCGCACGCATCCCACTCCATTAACGCTCCGTTAACCTTTGCAAATCAAGGATTTGGTAACCTGAAAAGATAGTGATTCAGCGTCGCCTCCACCGGGCGCATCGGTGCGCAAGGGGAGAGAGCTTCATGAGCAAATTTGCCACTTTACTCGGCCGCAAATCCGAGTCGCGGCACGCGAAGCCACCAATCACGGAGCAACCGACAATGGCTCAACTGCCGGAAATCGCGCCGGTCCCCGCCGACACCGCGCCGAATAACGCCGATGTCGACTTCGACGACGAGCTGTTTGTTCCGACCGCGACCAAACTTGGCGGAGAGAATGAATCGGTCCGCAACCTTCTACTGGACGCCGAGCACAAGATCGGCGAACTTGATACTATCAAACTCGCAATCGCCAAGCTGGTCGATCCCGTCTCCAATACGTTGCGCGGTTACGAGGAAGCCAAAAGCGAAAAGCTGATCCTGCAACGTGCGCTCAACAACGCGCAGAACGTTTGCAACAAACTTCGCGATGATCTGGCCGCGGCGCATAAAAAGGCCGCCGCGTTTAAGGTCGAATGTGCCCGCCTGCAGGAAATTGCAGCAGTGGCAAAGAACAGCATGGCCACGCTGGAACGAAGCAACGCCGCACAGCTCGCAGAGCTAGCCGACCACCGCATTCGTACGGCCGAGTTGCAACGGTTGTCACAGCAGCAGGCGTCTGACCTGCAGTTGGCGCGTGTCGAAAATACTCGTCTTGGCGAGCACTGCGCCACGGCAGATCAGCGAATGGTCGAGCTGGAAGCCGAGACGCAAACAATCCAGCAGCAATACAGACAGATCGAACAGGAGCGGGCTTCGGTGCAAGCCTCGCTCGACAAGACCTTGAACGAACTGGGGCAGACTACGCGCCGCCTGAGCGACGCCGAGAAGGGGCTCGCTTCGACCCAGTTCCGGCTGAAGGCAATGGAGCGCGATCTGGCGGAAGCGCAAGCCGAGCGCTCGCAGCTTTCCGCCACCCTCGACGAAGCCACCCACCAGCACCGCGACCAACTCAAGTCGCTAAGCTCTCGCTTTGAGACGGTGCAAGCACGCTCGAGCCTGACTGAAAAGCTGCTCAACGAAGCCCGCCAATCGCTGGCCGCGCGCGCTGATGAAATTCGCGCTCTTGAGCGTCGCTTGATTGAAGCTTCCACGGCGCACGGCGCGACGGGCGAGAGGCTCAGCGGCGCGGAGGTCGCGCTCGCCGAGCGCGCGGTGCAAATCAAGGACCTTGAACAGGAGCGCGTGTCGCTCATCGCGCATGGACGCAGGTTGATCGAGGTCGCCAACGAGCGCGAAGTCGCCCAGAGGGAGGCTGAGCAGCAGGTCAGAGAACAGACCGAACTGGTGGCCAGGCTTCAGGAGGAGCTCGACGCAGCGCGCAACTCCGCCGAGATGCGGATCGAACATTTGAACGCGCAGCTGCAACGCGAGCAACTCGACCGCTCGATCGCCGAAGGCGCCCTTGAGGCCGCCCGCAGGGACATGTCGCGCTTGCTACAGGAAATCGGCACGCTCAGGGGTCGATCGCTCTCGCAGAACCTCACCGATTCGTCCGCTCTGCCAGATCCGCTGAAGCAGGCGGCCTAGACCGAATAGGCTTTAGCCGCCGCCGACGAGAGAACCGTCGGCGACGGCGCTTGGAGCGGCTTGCCTTACATGATCGTCGCGTGGCGACCAGGCGCGGCGCGCTTGCCTGTTCCGTTAAGCGGCGCCTTCGGCCTGTTCCGACCCGTCCTTGTCCTTGCGCGCTTCCGACGGGGATTTGGCCGCAGCGAGCGGCCGCGATTTAATGTCCTGTTTGCCTGCTTCCACCTTGGCGGCATCGGGCTGCGGTTTTGCTTCCGATTTGCCCGCAGCGCCGGCGCCGGGCACGGCCCGCAACTGCGCGCCGCCCTGGCCGCGTTCGCCGGCCGTCTTAAGTTCCACCGGCGGCAGCTTGCCTTTGCTCGCCTCGTCGATCAAACGCACTTCACCGGAAACTTTGCCGCCCTTCTCTATCTCGATTTCACCATAAACCGCCTTGCCCTCGATTCGACCGCTCTTGCGCAAGGACAGGCACACCTTTGCTTCTATGTTTTCGATAATCGTGCCTTCGACGTCGGCTTGATCAACGTGAACGCTGCCCTTGATAACGCCGTTAGGACCAACAAATAAGTCGCGGGACTCGACGTCGCCCTCCAATGTTCCGTGGACCGTTATTTTCTCCGGAACGGAAATCGAGCCTTTGAACTTCACGCCTTCGCCCAAGAAAGCGCACCCATTGGAGGCGCCAGCTTTGACGTTAGATGCTTCGTCCTTGACGTCGGCCGTTACAACACTGCTTTCCATCACCCATCACCCCGACAACTGCAAAACCAGCAAAACCTACCAAACGTTAACCCGACGCACAACTCGAAATTAAGCCCTCGAAATTAAGCCCTCGAAATTAAGCCCTCGATTCCCCGGATGAACCCGAACTTGAGGCGGATAATAGCGATTTCCGGCGCTGTCGGGAGGTCCCCACCTGGATTGCGGCCGGCCGCGCCAATCCGGTGGCGGAATGGCAATCGAAAGCGAGTCCCTGGTGTCCGCCCGAACGGCAGGGGTTTGCGGCCCCTATCGGTGCCGGTGCGCTCCCTGCTGGTAACGGTAGAGCCAGCTTCATGAGCGCGAGGCCGCCCGAGGGCGGCCTCTTGTCTTGCGGAACATCCGTCAGCTGAAGGGATTAATGTCGAGGAATCCGAATACCGCCCCGCTATTGTTTTCTAAGGCGAAGCGACAAATACCCATACTTGAGACTCTGATTTTCCTTGCCGAGAGCCTCGAGCTTGAGTTCTCCGGCGGTTTGAAACGCGTGCACGCCCGGTCCATGCAGGAGGGTTGTTTCTGCGTTGCCACCCAGCGATTTCCAATAAACCTTGCATTCGACATCTGATTCCAAGACCGTGATGAATACGGTGTGCCGTTCGCCATCATCGATAATTGTCTTCGGTGGTGAGCCACCGTGCAGTGTCCCTGTGCCCATTGACTCGAAAGCGTCGATCTGACTGAAGTCCATGACTTGCGCGCGGACATTCTCTGATAGAAGGGACGTTCCCGCGCAGAGCACGGGCAGAACCGCCACGACGCGGATGATCGTTGGAAGCTTCGTCATTTTATCTCCGACGGAGGATCGGCGAGCCGCAACCTTCCGAAGCGAAGGTGGCTTGTCGGGTCAGCGACGGATCCCGCTCCTCTCACATCGACAGGATCCAAGTGTTTAACTGGAGCTGTCAATTTCGTTTCGACCAGGGGGAGCCGCCCGAGCCACTCTACAGCCGCCAGTGCCGCCCTCCCAATCGCCAAAACGACCGTCGCGGAATCCTTCTGCGAACTAACCCGACGGCCAGCAGAAGAAGCACGGCACCGACAGTTGCGACGACGACAGCGCTGAGCAGGCCACCGCCAATATGGATACCCAGCTTGGTTAGCGACCATGTGCCAATCAAGGCTCCGACGATCCCGATTGCAATATCGCCCACGAGACCAAATCCGCCGCTTGTTACAAGCTGTCCTGCCAGCCAACCCGCAATGAGACCAACCAGCAAGATGATCAATAGCCCTTCGCCGGTAAGGCGCATATCGGCCTCCTCGATGACGCTTCCGATTCCGAATGGGGAGTCGCCGTTCCTGCGCGTTGTTGCAAAAGTGGCTGTCGAAGGCGAAAAAACGTCCACTCGGCGGACGTTTATGAAAACGCACTTGTCCGATTCTGGTTCCCGTCTATTGCGCTCGACTTCCGAAAGGTCACGAACGACCGACTGGCCGCGTCCGCGCCGCGTCGGCTTACCCTCCAAGGGCGACGAAGTCCCATGCCACCCTGATCTGACGTGCCAATGGCTACCGAGAGCTGCGTGTTATCGCGCAACGCTGTAGGTTCGTTTCTCACGCGATGATTTAAGGAGGCAATCCAGCATGACTCGTAACTTCGAATTCATACGCCTGCGGGTCAATGCTCGCGTCGCCTGGCTCGAATTCAATCGGGCTCCCATCAACGCCTTCAATCGAGAGATGGTGCTCGAAGTGCGCGAGGCAATCGCCGCGGCCCTTGCCGCTCCAGAGGTTCGGGTCCTAGTGCTCGCAAGCGCCATCGCCAATTACTTCAGTGCTGGGGCCGATCTTCATGAATTCGAAGGGGTGAAAGCGCGCGACATGCGCGGTTGGGTCTCACGATGTCATGAGATCGCGCGGCTGCTGCGCTCCTCGTCCAAGCCGCTGCTGGCCGCGATCAACGGAACCGGCGTCGGCGGCGGGCTCGAGATGGCACTGCATTGCGACCTCCGCTTTGCGGCGTCCGACGCGAAGTTGGGTCAACCGGAAATCCGCATTGCCTTCATTCCGCCAATCGCCACCACGCAGGCGTTAGTGCGGTTGCTCGGCCGGCCAAGAGCCATCCGCTATTTGTACGAAGGAGGCATGTTGGACGCGGCAGAGGCGCTGGCTTGGGGACTGGTGGACGAGGTCGTTGCGCCCGATGATTTGAGGCGCCGCGTGCAACACTATGCCGAGGACTTGGCGGCGAAGCCCGCGGCCGCCTTGGCGGCGATCCGACGCACCATTACTCTTGGTGGCGGAGTGAGTTTCGAGGACGGTATGGCGCTAGAGCTCGAGACAGCCTCCGCACTCGCGGACACGCCGGACTTCGCCGAGGGCGTGGATGCTTTCCTAAACAAGCGGGTTCCCCGATGGGCAGCGAGTTAGCAAGTGTCAAGATTCTCAATAGGGCCGCTCAGGGTCATGAGCGTCGTTTCGGAGCCCATCCGCCCATGTCGGCGATTGCCTCCGATATCGACCACTGTCCGGCGTACCCTGATCCGACGAAGAGTGCCAACATCGGAAGTCGGTCGAGATATAAGTTTTCATCTCCGATACGATGGCACGCAAACGCTTACGAGGACCGCGCCGCACTTTGCCGCCGGAGCAAAAAAGCGTGGCGGGGCCATTGATCCCGGGAAACCACAGCACGACATCCAGGTTATTCCGGGGCTGCAACCGGGAAATCGCAGCCCTGAAGGAACACGAGGCGGGGCGTCAGCAAGGAGCAAACCATGCGAGACCGGCGAATCTGGCTGCGCCGCGCGGCCGTTGCCGCGCTGACCGCGGCCTCGTTCACTCTGCCGATGGTGACGGCCTATGCCGATCACCAGTCTGCCCATACGCAGGCGGCCAGCGAGCATCCGAAAAAGCCGCATCCGCAGAAACATGCCGCCCAGACGCAACCGCAATGGCGGCAGTCGCAAGAGGCGTCGCAGCAATGGGTGCAGAAGCGATGCACCTGGCCGTATCAGAACCAGTTTCCGCCCTGCATGTCGACCTGGCCCGGAGGTTCCCCGCATTACCATGGGTCGAGGGCGGGGCCGACTTTCGACGACGAATAACCGGACTCGAGCGTATCGAAACTTCGCTGAGCCAGTCGTAGACCCGAGCCAGCAGTTCGCGCGCCTCGTTGCGCTCGCGGGTAGCCTCGCTGATAAGGCTCGTTCAGAACGCTGATTGCACACGGCGCTTCTTGCACGAGATTTCGCCACTCCTCAAAGCGCTGTCTGAACCCGGATCCCTTTCTGCAGGGACCTAATCCGGATTTCTGCATTTCATGCACGTGGCCGGGGGGAAATCCAACTTATCACGGCAGCGGCGCCGGATCATAACGCTGACCGCGCCGATGCTGCGCCAGCCCAAAAATAACCGCGACCCGCAGCGCGTCGCCGCAGGCTTCGCGGAGCACGGCGAGATCGAAGACTGTGCGCCGGTGATTTCAAGGACGCAGTCGATTCAGTTTGATGCGATCGCGCTTCAGTGACCCGACAAGGCGCCGGCGGCCGCGGCCTGGGCGTTGCGGGTGGTGGCCTGGTCAAGCGCCTTCTTGAACGGATCGGTCTCGAGGTTGGTCTCTTTGTCGAAGAAGTCCTTGCCGCTATCGCCGAGCATGATCCGCGGCGAACATTCGGGCGTGCAGCTGTAGGTTTGCCGGGTCATGCCGCGATAGACCACGACGATCGGGTCGCTCGGTCCCTGCACCTCGATCCACCTCTCCATCAGCACGGTGCCGCTGCCGTCCATGACCACGACGTTGGTCGCGCCAAAACCCTTGCCGGTGATGACGGCGATGCCGCCGGGCTCGAGCGAGAGGTCGGCGATCAGCGGATTGCCGATCACCACGGTCGTCGCCCGGTCGGGAAGCTTGAGGATGCGGGCCTGGTCGAGCCGCACGGGAATCGGCTCGGCGGCAGCCGCTGGCGCGGCAACAGCCGCCGCCAATAACCCCGCCGCGAGCCAACGCCGCGGCCTTCGGCTCTCCCGGCCTCGCACCCACAACGCGGTCATCGAGACTCTCCGAAGCACTACGCGGACTGGACAACCGAAGAGAGCCGCACCTTCAGGAATCCAATTGACCGCAAATTGGTGAATGAACTGCAAACCCCGGCGCACGCCCGCAGACGAGCCCTGCCGCAGCGCGGCGGCGTTGACGCTTGCTTAACGATGCCGGCGGAATTCGGGAACCGGTCGAGGCGACATTAGCCGGGGTCTAAGGCCATCTCGCTAGTCGGGACGTGGTTGGCCTGATGCAAAACAACCGCAACGAATGCCTTTGCCGCGTTTGCCCGGAGTATTGCTCGCCGTGTCCACCGCCAAATTCCTTGCCGTGCCCTTCGGCGATCTTCGCCGCCGGCTCGATCAAAGCCTGATCTACGACTGGGCGATGCGCTGTCCGATCATCGTCTATTGCTGTTTCATTTTGTTTCGTGACGTCCACGCGTTTTACCTGCAGGTGCTGCAGGAGCCGGTCCTGTTCGCGCAGTTCGACGGCGGCGTCATCGTCGCCATGCTGGCGCGAATCTCGCAATGGATGTTCGTGGTGCTGCTGTCGATTCAGCCGCTGTTTCGGCTTCGCGCCATTGGCAAGTCGGCAGACCTCCTGCCGCGTCTGGCGGCGCTGGCCGCCGTTGGCGTGCCGCTGATGTTCCTGCTGCTCGAGCGGGCGCCGGCGAGCCTGCCCTACAATGTGACGGCCGTGATCGTCAGCCTGTTCGCCAATGTGATGTTGTTGGTCACTGTCAGCTTTCTCGGCCGCTCGCTGAGCGTGATGCCGGAGGCGAGGCGTCTGGTCGAGGACGGTCCCTACGGCATGGTCCGCCATCCTCTGTATCTGTTCGAGATGCTGGCCATCATTGCCGTCGCCCTGCAGTATCGTTCGCTGCCGGCGGCCGCCCTGCTGGCGCTGGCGATCGTCCTGCAGGTGGCGCGGGCGCGTTGGGAGGAGGGCGTGCTGGCGCGCGCATTCCCCGACTTCGCCGCCTATCGCGCGCGCACCTCGTTCATCATCCCGAGCGATCCGGTGCGCTTCCTCGCCTCGTTCATGATCGATCCTTCCGTGCGCCGCCGTTCGGCGCTCGTCGTCGCCTGCATGGTCGCGGTGCTGGGACTGGCGGCGGCGGCGTTGCCGCGGCTGATCGTGTAGCGCAACCGCCGCGGCGGATGGCGTGACTTCGTCGCCGATGATGGAATATGCTGTTAACTACATTACACGCCAGGGGAATTGCCGCGGCTTTGACCTGTTCATTTAACCGGCTCGCAATTTTTCATTGTTAGGTTCGCATCCGATCCAAATGGTCCGGCAAACCGGCCTTGGGTCACGCTCAGACAGCCACGTGTGGACCTAAGGAGCCAACCGATGAAGAAGCTGATTTCGCGTTTCGTGAAGGATGAGTCGGGCGCAACGGCCATTGAATATGGCCTCATCGCCGCCGGCATCTCCGTTGCGATCATCGCCGTTGTGAACGGCCTCGGCACCAAGCTGAACACGACCTTCACCAGCATTTCCAGCCAGCTTAACTAACCGTTCTGTTGTGCTCGGCTAAGCGAGGGCTCCGGTCGACGCCGGAGCCTTTTCGCATTCCAGCACGCCGGTATCACGTCATGGTCATGTTGACCGAAGCGACCGCGTTGACGGTGTTTCCGGCGATGATGGCGTTCGCCGCATTGAGCGATCTGTTCACGATGACGATCGCCAACCGCGTCTCGCTCATCCTGGTGGGCGGCTTCGGCGTCCTTGCCGTCATGGCCGGAATGAGCGTCGCCGACATGGCCGCCCATGCCGGGGCCGCCATCGCCGTGCTCATTGTCGCCTTCGCCTGCTTCGCCTGCGGCTGGATCGGCGGCGGCGACGCCAAGCTGGCGGCCGCCGCGGTGCTGTGGCTGGGCTTCGCGCATCTCGCCGACTATTTGCTTTACGCTTCGTTGCTCGGCGGAGCGCTCACCGTGCTGCTCATGCAGTTTCGCGCCGTGCCGCTGCCGGCGGTGCTGGCGGGCCGGGAATGGGTCGAGCGGCTGCATCGCCGCGACGGCGGCATTCCCTACGGCATCGCGCTCGCGGCGGCGGCGCTGCTGATCTATCCGCAGACCGAATGGCTGAAGGCGGCCGGCGTCTAGCCACGCGCAACGCCCGATTAACTCGATTTGGATACGCCTCATTAACCATGCTTTGACGTTTAGCTGGTGAAATCCGGTCCTGGCGGTGCCTCCGCCGCAGCGTCACCGGAGAACTGAAGCGTAATGAAATCAGCGCGTCTTATCGTACTCGGTGTCGCTCTGCTCGCCGGCGGCATGGCCGCTTGGCTGGCGAGCGGCAGTCGGGCGCCCGAGCCGCCCAAGGCGCCGGCGGCGCCGCCGCCCTTGGCGACGGTCGAGGTCCTGGTCGCCAAGTACGATCTCGGCACCGGTCAGGTGCTCGGCGATCTGGACGTCGGCTGGCAGACTTGGCCGGCGGCCGCGGCCAATTCGAGCTTCATCAAGAAGACCGACCGCCCGGACGCGGTCAAAGAATTCGTCGGCGCGGTCGTGCGCATGCCGGTCGCGGCCGGAGAGCCGATCCGCGACAGCAAGGTGGTCATCGCCAAGGGCAGCGGCTTCATGGCCGCGATCCTGCCGCACGGCATGCGGGCGGTCTCGCTGGACGTGGCGCCCAATACCGGGGCCGGCGGCTTCATCCTGCCCAACGACCATGTCGACGTGCTGCTGACGCGCCGCGACAAGGCGGCGGAAAAGGCGACCGGCGTCGAGAGATTCGTCACCGAAACGATTCTGCGGAACGTGCGGGTGCTGGCGGTGGATCAGACGATCGGGGAAAAGGACGGGCAGAAGGTCGTGGTCGGCAAGACCGCGACTATCGAGCTCGATCCGCAGCAGAGCGAGACGCTGGCGCTTTCGCACCAGCTCGGCACGCTGTCGCTGGCGCTGCGCAGCCTGCTCGATTCGCAATCGCAGACTCCCGAGGGCAGCGACGAGGGCGACGAGCGCCGGGGCTTCATCAATACGGTGCGCTACGGCGTGAGCACGCAATCAACGCGCTGAGTTCGCACGGAGGGATTCCACCATGGCAACAGGAACACCGATCCGCGCGGCAGCCGTCGCGATCCTGATCGCCGGGTCACTGACCGCCTCGCCCCGTGCCGTCGCCGCCGAGGCGCCGATCGGCGAGCCGCCAATGCAGCCGATTACGGTTGCGGCGAGCGATTTCGGCTCCCGCTCCGTCGTGCTCGGCGTCGGCAAGTCGTTGGTCATCGATCTGCCGCGCGAGATCAAGGACGTGCTGGTCGCCGATCCCAAGATCGCCAACGCCGTGATCCGCTCTTCGCGCCGCGCCTACATCATCGGCAACGAAGTCGGTCAGACCAACGTGTTTTTCTTCGATGCCGAGGGCCGGCAGATGGCCGGCTTCGACATTGCGGTCACCCGCAACCTCAACGGCATCCGCGCGGCGATCCGGCAAGTGCTCCCCGACGCCGACATCCGCGTCGAAGGCATCGGCAGCGAAGGCGTCGTTCTCGCCGGCACCGCGGCCAGCCAGGCCGAGGCGCAGCAGGCCTTCGACATCGCCTCTCGGTTGCTCGGCGTCTCCTCGTCCGACGCCGCCGGCAGCGGCGCCAAGATCGTCAACGCCATCGTCGTCCGCGGCCGCGACCAGATCATGCTCAAGGTCACCGTCGCCGAGGTCGAGCGCGACATCATCAAGCAGCTCGGCATCAATCTTGCCGGCACGGTGGGCTACGGCACCGCCGTGGTCAATTTCAACAACACCAATCCGTTCTCGGCCTATGGCCAGCCGCTCAGCAGCTCGGCGATCACCGGCGGATGGCAATCGATCAGCGCCACCCTGCAGGCCATGGAGCAAGCCGGCGTCATTCACACGCTCGCCGAGCCGAGTCTCACCGCCGTTTCCGGGGAAACCGCGACCTTCGTGGCCGGCGGCGAGTTTCCGGTCCTCAACGGCTTTTCCTGCAGCGCGGCATCGGGCGCCACCGCGGGCACGGCCTCGCCATCGATCTGCCAGCCCTCGATCGACTTCAAGAAGTTCGGCGTCAGCCTCAACTTCACGCCGATCGTGCTCAGCGAGGGCCGCATCAGCCTCAAGGTGATGACCGAGGTGTCGGATCTGTCGAGCAACAATTCGCTGGTGATGTCCGTTCCCGGCTCGGCGCAAACGGTGACCGTGCCGTCGATCCGCACCCGCCGCGCCGATACCACGGTGGAAATCCCCTCCGGCGGCTCGCTGGCGATGGCCGGCATGATCCAGAACGACACCAAGCAGCAGATCAACGGCCTGCCCGGCCTGATGGAGCTTCCCGTTCTCGGGCCGCTGTTCAAGAGCCGCGATTACATCAATCAGCAGACGGAGCTGATGGTGCTGGTGACGCCCTACGTGGTGCGCGCGGTCGCGCAGAAGGATTTGTCGCGGCCCGACGACGGCTTCGCCGACGCCAGCGATCCGGCGAGCGTGCTGCTCGGCCGGCTCAACCGCATCTACGGCGTCGGCGGAACCGTCGATCCGCCGGACAACTACCGTGGCAGATACGGCTTCATCCTCGATTGACCTGCCGCGCAAGGAGACGACGATGCAGACTGTCCGCACAATGATCGTCGCCGGCCGCGTCGCCCGCGCCGGCCGCGGCATCGCGGCGTCGGCGGTGCGCGCCGCGCTCTTCGCCGGGTCTTTGTTCCTGGTCTGCGGATGCAACACCGACCAGCAGGTCGCCGGCGTGCCCGACGTGCCGCCGGATTATCGGCTGCGGCATCCGATCACGATCCGCGAGGCCGACCGCACCCTGCAGGTCTTCATCGGTTCCAACCGCAGCGAACTGACGCCGTCGCAACGCGCGGAGGTGCTCGCTTTCGCGCAGACCTGGCGGCGCGAAGCGACCGGCGGCGTGGTTGTCGAGCTGCCGGCAGGCACCAGCAACGAACGGGCGTCGGCCGAGGCGTGGCGCGAGATTCAGTCCATCCTGGCTGCGACCGGCGTGCCGCCGCAGGGCATCATCGTGCGCAGCTACCACGTCACGGCGCACACGCTGGCCACGATCCGCATCACCTATCCGAAGATCGCCGCGCAAGCCGGCCCCTGCGGCCTCTGGCCCGCCGATATCGGGCCGAGCTTCAACCGCGACTATTTCGAAAACCAGCCCTTCTGGAATCTCGGCTGCGCCAGCCAGCGCAACCTCGCCGCCATGGTCGACAATCCGGCCGACCTCGTGCAGCCGCGCGCCGAGACGCCGTCCTATACCCAGCGGCGTACGACGGTATTTGACAAATACCGGGAAGGCGCCCCCACCGCCACCCCCAATCAGTCGAGCGAATCCGCCAAGATCAGCGAAGTCGGCAAATGATGCGGCCAGATGATGAAATCGGTTAGCCAAGCCGTTGCGCAAGAGAGCAATGCCGCCGACATCGTCGGGCGCGATGAGCACATCGCGCCGGCGCCTCGCGTCTCGGTGCAGGCTTTCTGCGAAACCGTGGAGACCGCCGCCGCCATCCAGGCGGCCGGCGAGGATCGACGTTTGGCCAAGGCGCATCTGCGCATCCAGATGGGCGGCCTGACCGCGGCCGTTGAAGCCTATCAAAACGCGCCGACGCCGAACGTCATCGTGCTTGAATCGGAAGGCCGCGGCGAAGACATCCTCGGCGGCCTCGATCAGCTCGCCGAGGTGTGCGATGCCGGCACGCGCGTGATCGTCATCGGGCGCACGAACGACGTCGGGCTTTATCGCGAGCTCGTGCGGCGCGGCGTCAGCGAGTATCTGATCGCGCCAGTCGGCGCCCTGCAGGTGGTGCGGGCCGTTTGCGGCTTGTTCTCGGCACCCGACGCCAAGCCGATCGGCCGCATCATCGCCGTCGTCGGCGCCAAAGGCGGCGTCGGCGCCTCGACCATCGCCCACAACGTCGCCTTCGCCATCGCCGCAGACCTGATGCTCGATGCGGTGGTGACCGATCTCGATCTCGCCTTCGGCACCGCCGGCCTCGATTTCAACCAGGATCCGCCGCAGGGCGTCGCCGAGGCGGTGTTTTCCCCCGACCGTATCGACAACGCCTTCATCGATCGGTTGCTGGCGAAGTGCACCGACCACTTAAGCCTGTTGGCGGCGCCGGCGGCGCTTGAGCGGGTCTACGATTTCGGCGCCGACGCGTTTGAGGCGATCTTCGATACGCTGCGCGCCTCAGTGCCATGCATCGTCATCGACGTTCCGCATCAGTGGACCGGTTGGACCAAGCAGACGCTGGTCGGCGCCGACGACGTGCTGATCGTCGCCGCGCCCGATCTCGCCAACCTGCGCAATACCAAGAACCTGTACGACCTGCTCAAGACGGCGCGGCCGAACGACCAGCGTCCGCTTTACTGCCTCAACCAGGTCGGAGTGCCGAAGCGGCCGGAGATCAAGGCCGCCGACTTCGCCAAGGCTCTCGAGAGCGAGGCCGTCGCCGTCATCCCGTTCGAGCCGCAATTGTTCGGCGCGGCCGCAAATAACGGGCAGATGATCGCCGAGATCTCTTCCGGGCATCGCACCGCCGAAATGTTCCGGCAGCTGGCCCAGCAATTGACCGGCCGAGCTGAGCCGAAGAAGCAGCGATCGAGTCTCATCCCGCCGCTGATCGACAAACTGCTGCAGCGGCAGGCGTAACATCTGGTGGAGTGGCGTCGGTGTTTGGCAAGCGTCCTACTTCCGGTGGTTCCCCCCCCGTAGCTGAAGAACGGCTGCCGCCGGCCCCGCCTCCGCCAGCGCCGCCGCCGGCGGCAGTGCCCGCCGCCGCGCCGGCCGAGGGCGGCCGTACGCCATTCCCCTCCGCGGGCCTCGGCGCGCCGATCCTGGCGGCGCCGTCGGCGACGAGGAGCGCGGCGGGCGGATCAAATCCGCCGCCGATTCCGTCCGCGGTCGACACGCGCCGCTCGGAATCCTACTACGAGGTCAAAGGCGCGATCTTCGGCGCGCTCATCGAAGCGATCGATCTTGGTCAGCTGGCCAAGCTCGACGCCGACTCCGCGCGCGAGGAAATCCGCGACATCGTCAACGAGATCATCGCGATCAAGAATATCGTGATGTCGATCTCGGAGCAGGAGGACCTGCTCGACGACATCTGCAACGACGTGCTCGGCTATGGGCCGCTCGAGCCGCTGTTGGCGCGCGACGAGATCGCCGACATCATGGTGAACGGCTCCGGCACGGTCTATATCGAAGTCGGCGGCAAGATTCAGAAGACCGGAATCCGCTTCCGCGACAACCAGCAGCTGCTCAACATCTGCCAGCGCATCGTCAGCCAGGTCGGCCGCCGGGTCGACGAATCCTCGCCGATCTGCGATGCGCGCCTGCCCGACGGCTCGCGCGTCAACGCCATCGTGCCGCCGCTGGCGATCGACGGGCCGGCGCTGACCATCCGCAAGTTCAAGAAGGACAAGCTGACGCTGGAGCAGCTGGTCAGGCTGGGCTCGATCTCGGCCGAAGGCGGGGACATTCTCAAGGTGATCGGGCGCTGCCGCATCAATACGCTGGTTTCCGGCGGCACCGGCTCCGGCAAGACCACGCTGCTCAACTGCCTCACCCGCTACATCGACCACGACGAGCGCATCGTCACCTGCGAGGACGCGGCCGAGCTGCAGCTGCAGCAGCCGCATGTGGTGCGCTTGGAAACGCGGCCGCCGAACCTCGAAGGCGAGGGCCAGATCACGATGCGCGATCTGGTGCGCAACTGCCTGCGCATGCGGCCGGAGCGGATCATCGTCGGCGAGGTGCGCGGCGCCGAAGCGTTCGACCTGCTCCAGGCGATGAATACCGGTCACGACGGCTCCATGGGCACACTGCACGCCAATAGTCCGCGCGAGGCGCTGTCGCGTCTCGAATCGATGATCTTGATGGGCGGCTATTCGCTGCCGTCGCGCACGATCCGGGAGATGATCTGTGCCTCCATCGACATCATCGTTCACGGCTCGCGCCTGCGCGACGGATCACGCCGCATCACCCACATCACCGAGGTGATGGGGATGGAGGGCGACGTCATCATCACCCAGGACCTGTTCGTCTATGAAATCATCGGCGAGGACGCCAACGGCAACATCGTCGGCAAGCACAAATCGACCGGCATCGGCCATCCGAAGTTCTGGGATCGCGCGCGCTATTACGGCGAGGATCAAAGGCTGGCGGCGGCGCTCGATGCGGCGGAAGCCGTGCGCGAGACGGTCGGAGGCTAGAGCATGATCGGCAAAGGCCAGCGCCGTCCGGCAAAAGGATCGTGCGGCAACGAAAACCCCGGGCGCCGATCGATTGCTTGGCCCCGGTTGACCTGAAACGTAGCGGGCATGCAGACTTACGCATTATTCTTTCTGGTGACGATCGCGATCGGCGGGGCCGCCTGGGTATTCATTTATCCGCTGCTTTCCGGCGAGCGGAACGCGAAAAAGCGCGTTGCGAGCGCCGCGCGGGCGGAGCGGATGCCGTCGAACCAGACGCGCGCGGCGCAGAAACCGCGGCGCGAGCAGATCGAAAACACGCTCAAGGAGATCGAGGAGCGGCAGAAGAAGGCCAAGCGCATGCCGCTTGCCGTGCGCATCTCGCAGGCGGGGCTCACCTGGTCGAAACGCCGGTTCATGCTCACTTCCGCGGTGCTCGCGATCGGCGCGTTCCTGTTGGCGATACCGGTCGGCGCCGGGCTGATACCGGCGCTCGGCCTGGCGTTTGCCGCCGGCTGCGGCCTGCCGCTGTGGCTGTTGTCGTATCTGAAGAAACGCCGGCAAGCGCGGTTTCTCGAGAACTTTCCCGACTCCGTCGACGTGATCGTCCGCGGCATCAAGGCCGGCTTGCCGCTGCTCGACAGTTTCAAGCTGATCGTCGCCGATGCCGAGGAGCCGATACGCGGGGAATTCCGCGCCATCATCGAGACGCAGACCATCGGCATGCCGCTCGGCGAGGCCTGCCTCAAGCTGCGTGAGCGCATGCCGCTCGCCGAAGCGAACTTTTTCGGCATCGTCATCTCCGTGCAGCAGCGCGCCGGCGGCAACCTGTCCGAAGCGCTCGGCAACCTTTCGCGGGTGCTGCGCGATCGCAAACGCATGCAAGCCAAGATCCAGGCCATGTCGATGGAGGCCAAGGCGTCGGCGACAATCATCGGCGCGCTGCCGCTGGCGGTCATGGCGCTCGTCTACTTCACGAGTCCGGCATACATCGAGCTGCTGTGGACGACCTCGCTCGGGCGCACGATGCTGACCGGCTGCGCCCTGTGGATGGGCATCGGCATCCTGGTGATGCGCAAGATGATCAATTTCGATTTCTGAGGCACGCCATGTTTCGCCTCATCATGCAGTTGCTCGATCCGCAAACGCTGACGACGATCTTCGCCGCCATCGCCGCCGGCGCGACGGTGTTCACGCTGGCGATGCCGTTCTTGGCGAACGATACCCTGTCCAAACGCATGAAGGCGGTCGCCTTCGAGCGCGAGAAGATCCGCCAGCGCGAGCGCGAGCGGCTGGCGGAAGGAAGCAGGATCGCGCTGCGGCAGACGCCGCGCGCCTATATGAAGACGATCGTCGAAAACTTCCAGCTCAGCAAATGGGTCGGCCAGGAGGAGGCGCGCGCCATGCTCGTGCAGGCCGGCTATCGCGGCCAGGCGCCCTACGTCACCTATCTGTTCTTCCGCATGGTGATGCCGGTCGTCATGCTGGTCTTCTCGCTGCTCTATCTCTTCGTCGTGGTCCAGCTCGATCAGCCGCCGCTGCTCAAGGTCGCAATCTCGATCGGCGCCGCCTATTTCGGCATGTTGAGTCCCAATCTCTTTCTCAAGAACCAGATTCAGCGGCGGCAGCTTTCGATCAAGCGCGCGTTCCCCGATGCGCTTGACTTGCTGCTGATCTGCGTCGAATCCGGCATGTCGATCGAGGCGGCGTTCCACAAGGTCAGCGAGGAGGTCGGCGTGCAGTCGGTGGCGCTGACCGAGGAGTTGACGTTGACGACGGCGGAATTGTCCTATCTGCCGGATCGCCGCCAGGCCTATGAGAACCTGGCGCGGCGCACCGGCCTCGAAGGCGTGAAGGCGGTGTGTCTCGCCCTGCAGCAGGCGGAACGCTACGGCACGCCGCTCGGCGCCACCATGCGGGTGCTGGCGCAGGAGAACCGCGACATGCGCATGTCCGAAGCGGAAAAGAAGGCCGCCGCCCTGCCGCCGAAGCTCACGGTGCCGATGATCTTGTTCTTCCTGCCGGTGCTGTTCGTCGTCATTCTCGGCCCGGCCGCGATCCGGGTGATGGCGCTGCCATAGACTGTCGCGCTCATTGCCGCGCGACCGGAAATGCCGAAGGCTGAGTCGCGGCCGAGGTCGCCGGATCGCCGTTCGCGCGGGCACGAGCGGATGCGCGCCCGTCGCCGCGCTGCGCCAGCATCTGCCGCAGATAGGCGACGTTGGCGGCGGCCTCCTCCGGCGGCAGATCGGCGCGTGCGATGGTCTCCGCCTCGGCGAAACGGCCCTGCAGGCCGACGACGAGCGCGAGGTTCTGGCGCACCCGCGGATCGGTCGGACGTTGCCCCGCGGCGCGGCGCAACGTCGCCTCGGCGTTCGGCAGTTCCTTCGCCAGCGCATAGGATAGACCGAGATTCGAGAGCACCGAGGGCTCGTCCGGAACGATCTTGAGCGCGGTCAGGTAGTAGCGCTGCGCGTCGGCGTGACGACCCATCTGGTCGAGCACGGCGCCTTGCGCCGACAGGATGCGCCAGTCGGGCTGGTCGGGCGAATGGGCGCGGCCGAGCACGTCGAGCGCCTGACTATAATCGCCGGCTTCCGCCAGCGCGCGCCCATAGGCGCCGAGCACGGCCTTGTCGCGCGGGTTGGCGAGCGAAAGCCGCTCGAGCACGGCGACCGCCTGGGCGCGCTGGCCGGTCGCGCGCAGCGCCTGCGCGTAGCGCAGCGCCACCTCGACGTTCCCGGGATTGGCGCGGTACTGCTGCCCATAGACGACGAGGTCGCGTCGCCACTCCGCATCGGAGCGATCGGCCGGCGCGATCGGCAGCGAGCCGGTGGTCGCTGTGCTCTGCGTCGTCTGGCAACCGGCCGTCGCCGCCGCGAGGACCACGGCCAGGGCGGCCGCGGCGAACAGGGGAGGAGAGCGGGATCGGGTCGAAACCATCGCGATCGCTGAGCGAACAGGCGCCATGGCGCCGGTCGCGCCGATGCCGCAGGGTCGGTCAGCAATAGACCGTTAACCCTAATGGGCGGTTAACGGCTGGGACGGCGATGGACGGCGCTGGTCGAAAAAACTGCGGCGCTATGCAGGCACCTTGCTTGCCGTGGGGCGCGCCTCGTTCACATAGCTCGTATTGTCGCCCTTCGGCCGCTCGCCGGCGATCGCCTGGCCCTCGACCATGTAATGCACCGCTTCGGCGATATTGGTGGCGTGATCGCCGATGCGCTCGATGTTCTTGGCGCAGAACAGATGGTGGATGCACATCGAGATGGTGCCGGGATCCTCCATCGTATAGGTGAGCAATTCGCGGAACAGCGAGACATAGAGCGCGTCGACATCCTTGTCGGACTGCCAGACCCGCAGCGCCTTGTCCGGATTGCGATCGACGAAACTGTCGAGCACCGCGGCGAGCTGCGCCACCACCAGCGCCGCCATGTGCTTGAGCCCGCGCATCAGCGTGCGCTGCGAGTTGTCGCCGCTGACCGCGATGACGCGCTTGCCAATGTTCTTTGCCAGGTCGCCGACCCGCTCGAGGTCGGTGGCAATGCGCAACATCGCCACCAGCGCGCGCAGATCGACGGCCATCGGCTGCCGCAACGCAATCGTCGCCACGGCTTTCTCCTCGATCTGCCGCTGCAGCTCGTCGACCGCCTCATCGGCGGCAATGACGTGACGGGCAAGAGCAATGTCGCGCCGCGACAGCGCGTCGATCGAGTCGGTGACCTGCTTCTGAGCGAGACCGCCCATCTGCGCCACCAATTGCGTGAGCTCGACCAGGTCGGTGTCGAAAACGCGCGTGGTGTGCTCGGAAAAATCCATGGCCTGGGGGCGGTTTTGGGCGCTTCTCGCTTTGGCCCTCTTTGGCCATGCCGCTCCAGGCGCCTTGCGCCCCGGCGCGCACAGCGGGTCCAACGCATTGATGATTCTACGATTAATGCGTGACGATCCGATGACATTAGCGGGGTGAGCGCGCGTCGCGAACCGCTCGCCGCAGGAAAATTTCGCGCAACGGCGCTGGCGCTGTCATCACAATCACACCGAGCCGTCGATAAGATTCAAGTTGATTCGGCGTGCCGATCCGCGGCCGCAACGAAGCGCGACTGCTGTCCGCGGCGAGGATGGAATGATGGCGTCAGCGGTCGTCGATGCGATCGGAGCGACCGGCGCCGCTCTGACCACGCTGTGCTCGGTGCCGCAGGCGGTAAAGATCATCCGCGAGCGCGACACGCGGGCGATTTCGCTGCCGGCGACCACGCTGAGCGCGCTCGGCGTGCTGCTCTGGCTCGTCTACGGGCTCGCCGTCGTCGACGGGCCGCTGATCGCCTCGAGTATCATCACCTTCGCGATCACCGGAGTCATCCTGCTGCTCAAGATCCGCCATGGCTGACCAGCCGGCGGCGATCGTTCACGCCGTCGATCAACGCGCGAGCAGCGCCAGCAGACCGCGGAGCAATTGCAGCGGCGTCGGCGGGCAGCCGTCGATGTGGAGATCGACGGGAACGACGGCGTTGACGCCGCCGACGACGCCGTAGCTGCCGGCGAAAATGCCGCCATCCGCTGCGCAACGGCCGACGGCGACGACCCACTTGGGGTCGGGCGTCGCGTTGTACGTGCGTTCGAGCGCCTCGCGCATATTGCGCGTGACCGGGCCGGTTACGAGAAGCACGTCCGCATGGCGCGGTGAGGCGACGAAGCGCAGACCGAAGCGCTCGAGATCGTAGAAGGCGTTGTTGAGCGCGTGGATTTCCAGCTCGCAGCCGTTGCACGAGCCGGCATCCACCTCGCGGATGGCGAGGCTGCGGCCGAGGCGGCGGTGCGCCGCGCGCTCGACGCCCATCGCCAATTCGGCGAGCGCGGCATCGTCGGGAAGCGGAGGCCTTTCGGTCAGCGGTCCGTGCGTGAGGCTTTCAAACAATGTCCTGCGCATTTTCGCCTACAGATCATGGCCCGAATACGAGCAATTGAAGGACTTGTTGCAGAGCGGGAAGTCGGCGACGATGTTGCCCTCGATCGCCGCTTCGAGCAGCGGCCACTGGAACCACGACGGATCGCGCAGATGGCAGCGCGCAATAAGCATGCCGTCGAGCCGAACCCAGACCAGCACGTCGCCGCGGAAGGCTTCGGCAAATCCCAGTCCTTCGGCGTCGGCGGCGCCACCGCTCTCGTCGAGCGCGGTGGCGATCGGCCCCCGCGGAAGGTCTGCGAGAATTTGCTCGATCAGCCTCAGGCTCTGCTCGACTTCGCGGATGCGCACCCAGACACGCGCATTGACGTCGCCCGCCGTCAGTACGGGAACCGCAAAGTCGAGCCGGTCGTATGGCGCGTAGCCGGGCGTCTTACGTGCATCGAAATTCCGGCCGCTGGCGCGTCCGACATGGCCGGGCGCCGCGAACTGCCGGGCGAGTTCGGCGCGAACGATTCCGGTGCCGACGGTACGGTCCTGCAGCGAGGCGGTGTTATCGTAAAGTTCGACCAGACGGGGAAACCGCGCCCGGATGTGCCGCAAGGCATCGTGGATATGAGTCGCGCCTGCGGAATGAAGATCGTCGCCGACGCCGCCAGGAATGACTCGATCCATCATCAGCCGATGCCCGAAAGCCGCTTCCGCCGCACGCAGCACCAGTTCGCGCAGGATGCCGGTATGCGCATGCATGAGCGCAAACGACGCATCGTTGCAGATGGCGCCGATGTCGCCGAAATGATTTGCCAGCCGCTCGAGCTCCGCCATCAGCGCCCGCAGATATTGCGCACGCGGCGGCGCCGCGATGTTCAGCGCCGCTTCGATCGCGTGGGCGAAGGCGATGCCGTAGGCGACGGTGCTGTCGCCGGATGTGCGCGCGGCGAGTTTCGCGGCGTGCTCGATGGTCGCGCCGACCATCAATGACTCAATGCCCTTGTGCACGTAGCCGAGGCGCTGTTCGAGCCGCGCCACGGTCTCGCCACCGGCCGTGAAGCGGAAATGGCCCGGCTCGATGATGCCGGCATGCACCGGGCCGACCGGAATTTGGTGCAGGCTCTCGCCCTCGACCGGCAGAAAAGCGTAAGCAGGCGGCGTTGCCGGCGCCGGCATGCGCGCGCCGAGCGGATGCTTGACGTCCCAAAAGCCGAGATCGAGCCAGGGCCGCGTGTCCGGCGCGCCGACCGGTTCGAGGCCGTAGAGGCTGGCAATGGCGCGCTCGAGGCGGATCGCGGGCGGATGCATCGTGCCGACCGAGGGAAACGTTCCGGCCGGACAGGCGAGGCTCGCGACCGTGATGGCGCCGGCGTCCTCGCTCATGAGCGCCATGTGCACCATGCGCTCGGCGCCGCCGTCGCCCCACAGGCCGAGAAGCGCCGCGCGGCCGGCGGCGATCTCCTCGGCGATGCGGCGCCAAACCTCCGCCGTCACCACGAGGCGCGGCCATGGTCGATGCTGCTCGACGCGCCGGCCCTGTGAGATAGTGTCGATCGTCAAGGGCATCGGCCTATCCGAGCAGTCCGGCGACGTTCTGGAACCAGGAGACCAGCGCCGGCGGCATGTAGATGCCGGCGGCCAGCACCAGTGCGAGATGCGCAAACATCGGCACATAGGACGCCTGCGCCGGGGCGCTCGGACCGCGCGGCTCGCCGAAGGCAACGCTGTTGAGGCGCAGAAAAAGTCCGGCGAAGCCGACGAGGAGGCCAAAAACGAGAATGATCGCGAGCAGCGGCGCGCGGGCGAAGGTCGAACTGACGACGAGGAATTCGCTCATGAAGATGCCGAGCGGCGGCAGTCCGGCGATGGCGACGACGCCGAGCACCAAGCCCCAGCCGAGTGTCGGATGGGTGACGGTGAGGCCGCCCATGTCGGCGATGCGCTGCGTGCCCTTGACTTGCGCGACGTGGCCGACCGCGAAGAAGATCGCCGACTTGGTGAGCGAGTGCATGGTCATGTGCAGCAGGCCGGCGAAATTGGCGAGCGCCCCGCCCATGCCGAAGGCGAAGGTGATGATGCCCATGTGCTCGATCGAGGAATAGGCAAACAGCCGCTTGATGTCGCGCCGGCGGTAGAGCATGAACGCGGCGAAGACGAGGGAAAGCAGCCCGAGCATCACCATCAGCGGGCCCGGCGCCAGCGCCGCGGCGTTCGCCGCCAAAAGCATCTTGAAGCGCAGCAGCGCGTAGAGCGCGACGTTGAGCAAAAGGCCAGACAGCACCGCCGAGATCGGCGTCGGCCCCTCGGCGTGCGCATCGGGCAGCCAAGCGTGCAGCGGCGCCAGCCCGACCTTGGTGCCGTAGCCGAGCAGCAAGAAGACGAAGGCGAGATCGAGCACGGCCGGATCAAAGTCGCCGGCGCGGGCAAGCAGCACGGTCCACACCATGGCGAGGAGGCCCTCGCCGACCACCGGCCGTGCCGCCATGTAGACGAGGATGGTGCCGAACAAAGCGAGCGCGATGCCGACGCTGCCGAGAATGAAGTATTTCCACGCCGCTTCGAGCGCCTCGTGGGTGCGGTAAATACCGACCATGAGCACTGTGGTCAGCGTGGCCAGCTCGATCGCCACCCACATCAGACCGATATTGTTGGCGACCAACGCAAGATTCATCGCGAACATCAGGACCTGATACATGGCGTGATAGAAACGCACGAAAGGCGGCGTCAGCCGCCCGCTCTCCAGCTCGTGGCCGATATAACTCAAGCTGAACACGCTGGTGGTGAAGCCGACGAAACTGGTGAGCACGATGAACGTGCCGTTGAGGTCGTCGACCAACAGATAGGCGCCCGGCTGCGGCCGTCGGAACAACAGCGACAGAGCGCAGGCGAGCGTCAGCGCCGTCGCCAGCACGTTGAGCCGGGCGCTCGCCCGATAGTCGGGCAGCGCCGCCAACAGCGCGGCGGCCAAGGCGGGAACCAGGAGGACGCCGGTCAGGCCGTCGAAGGTCATCGGCGCTCTCCACGGAAGCGGTCGATGACCTGCACGTCGACCGTGTCGAAACGCTCGCGGATGCGGAACAGAAAGATGCCGATCACGATGAAGGCAATGAGGATGGAGAACGCGATGCTGATCTCGACCACGAGCGGCATCCCCTTGGCGCCGGTGGCCGCGAGCACGAGGCCGTTTTCCAACGACATGAAGCCGACCACTTGGCCCACCGCATTGCGCCGCGTCACCATCATCAACAGGCCGAGCAGCACCACGGAAAGCGCAAAGGCGAGGTCCTCGCGCGCCAGCGGATCGGCTTCATGCGTCACCCGCAGCATCACCACCATGGACAGGGCGACGAGGCCCATACCGGCCAGCATGGCCGGCCCGACACCCACGACCTTCTCGATCTCGCGATGAATGCCCAGCCGGGCGATGATCCGATGCAGCGCCACCGGGATGACCATCGCCTTGAAGAGGAGCGCGATCGCGGCGGTGACGTAGAGATGCGGCGCATCCTGGATGAACGCCTGCCAGGCCACCGAGGCCGCGAGCACCAGCGCGTGCGCCGCGAAGACGTTGAGCAGGGCGTAAAGCCGGTCCTGATAAAGTTCGAGGAAGCTGATCAGCACCAGCAAGCCGGCCAACAGATGGGCCACGTCGAAATCGATCCGGCTCATCAGAAGCTCCTGGTCACGAACCGCAGCAGCGTCGCCAGGAGGCCGAGCATCAGCGCCATGCCGAGGAATTCCGGCACGCGGAATACGCGCATCTTGGCGATCGACGTCTCGAAGAACGCGAGCAGAAAGCCGCCGACCGCGAGCTTGCCGACATAGGCGGCGACGCCGACGGCGAGCGTCGGCCAAGCGGCGTGGGCCGATTCGATCCCCCAAGGGGCGAACAGGCAGGCGATCAGCGAAACGTAGAGGATGAGCTTGAGCGAAGTAGACAGCTCGATGAGCGCCAGATGCCGGCCGGAATATTCGAGCACCATCGCCTCATGCACCATGGTGAGCTCGAGATGCGTCGCCGGATTGTCGATCGGGATACGGCCGTTCTCGGCGATCGCCACCATCCCCAGGCCGATAAGCGCCAGCGCCAGCGAAACGCGCAGCCCGACCTGCGGCGAGCCCATGAACTCGGCCACGGTCGAGAGCTGGGTCGAGCCGGCGATCAAAGCCAGCGTGAACACGACCATGATCATCGCCGGCTCGGCGAGCGAGGCGATCATCACCTCGCGGCTCGAGCCGATGCCGCCGAAGCTCGTGCCGACGTCGAGCCCGGCCAGCGCCAGGAAGAAGCGGGCGCTGCCGAGGAGCGCGATGATGGCGATGAGGTCGGCCGACCAGGAGAACAGCAGTCCGGTGCGGAAGGTCGGCACCAGCGCCGCCGCGACCCAGGTGGCGGCAAACACCAGGTAGGGAATGACGCGGAACAGCCAGGAGGCGCTGTCCGCCAGCACCACCTCCTTGCGCATCAGCCGCGTGAGATCGCGATAGGGCTGAATGAGCGGCGGGCCGCGCCGCCGCAACAGCCGCGCCTTCATCTTGCGCACGAAGCCGGTGAACAGCGGCGCCAGGAGCAGCACCAGCAGCATCTGCCCGCCCTGAATGACCAAATCGCGGATCAGGACCATACGGCGAGCACCAGGAGCAGAACGACGAGGGCGCAGAACACCAGCGTCAGAAATTGGCGAATGGTCAGGAATTGCAGATGATTAAGCCGGTCGGCGGCCTCCCCGATGCCGGCGACAAGCGGGGCGTAGAGAAAGTCCCAGATGAGATCGTGCAGCTCGACCGTCAACCGCGCCGGGCGCATGTCGCCGGGCGGCGGCATCTCTCCCGACTCGCGGGCGCGAAACACGAACGTGCCGAACACGCGCCGGATCGGCTGCGCGAAGCTCATCGCCGTGTATTGCGTCGCCGGGCTTGTATCGGGATAGCCGCAATCCCAGGCCGGCGCGCGGCGCAGCCGGTCCGAGGCGAGGCGGTGGATCGCGAACGCCGCGAGCATGCCCGATGCGGCCATGAACAGGAACACCAGCAGGCCGTCATAGGAACTGCGACTCGCGGCGATCGGCACGATCGAGAGCCATTGCGCGCCGATCTGCACCGGCATGCGCGCGCCAATGAGCGCGGAGCTGACCGGCGCCAGCGCGTCGATGAACAGGCCAGGCAGGATTCCGGCAATAAGGCAGAGCGACGCCAGAAGCAGCATCGCCGCGAGCGAGTACGAATCGGTTTCCGCGGCCCCGGCGGCGGCACGGGTGCGCGCGCGGCCGAGAAAGGTAATCCCATAGGCCTTGACGAAACAGGCGGCGGCGAGCGCGGCCGAAAGTGCCAGCAGCGCTCCGACCGCCGGCACCAGCAGCTTGAGCCCCCAGGGCGGCAGCTGCGGACTGAGCAGGATCGCCTGGAAGGTCAGCCATTCGGAGACGAAGCCGTTGAGCGGCGGCAGCGCCGAGATCGCCGCGCAGCCGACGAGAAAGACGAAAGCGGTCTGCGGCATGCGGTGGATGAGCCCGCCGAGGTGCTCCATGTCGCGTTCACCGGTCGCGCTGAGCACCGCGCCGGCGCCGAAGAACAACAGACTCTTGAACAGCGAATGGTTGAAGGCGTGAAGGAGCGCGGCGGTCAGCGCCAGCGCCGCGGCGAACAGCATGCCGTGCGCCTTGAAGGCGAGCGCCAGTCCAAGCCCGATGAAGATGATGCCGATGTTCTCCACCGTGTGATAGGCGAGGAGCCGCTTGAGATCGTGGTGCATGAGCGCGTAGAGCACGCCCATGACCGTCGTCATCCCGGCGAAGAGGAGCACCACGATGCTCCACCACCAGGCGGGGTCGCCGGAAAGATCGAAGACGATGCGCACGAAGCCGTAGACGGCGACCTTGGTCATGACTCCGCTCATCAGAGCGGAGACCTGGCTCGGCGCCGCCGGGTGAGCCAGTGGCAGCCACACATGCAGCGGCACGATGCCGGCCTTCGAGCCGGCGCCGATGAGCGCCAGAATCAGCGCCAGAGCGCCGAGCGTCGCCGAGGGATGCGCGGCGCGCATCTGCGCGAAGGTGTAGAGGCCGTCGGCGCCGGCAAGGAGGCCGAAGCCGAGCAGCAGAGCGAGCGTGCCGAAACTCGCCATCACCAGATAGACGTAGCCGGCGCGCAAATTGTCGGCGACGCGGTGGTGCGACATCACCAGCGCCCAGGAAGTGAGCGACATGAACTCCCAGGCCGAGAGAAATGTGAAGGCGTCATCGGCGAGCACGACGAGCGTCATCGCGGCGAGGAAGGCGGGATAGAACGGCAGCACGCTCTGCGGCGCCTCTTCGTGCTCGCCATGGCCGATTGCGAAGAGGCTCGCGCTCAACGCTCCGAGATCGACCACGACAAGGAAAAAGGCGGAGAGCGCGTCGAGGCGCAAATGCGCGCCGAGCCAGGGAAGGCCGAGCGGCAGGGTCATGTTTTGCGGCGGCGCCGCGCCGAGAAGATGCGCCAGCGCCGCGGCAAGCGAAATCGCCGCGACGACCGCGCTCGCGCCATAGACGAGGCGCGTCGCCGCGGCGGAGCGTCCGACCGCCACGGCGAGCGGGGCGAGGGCGAGCAGAAAAGCGACGCCAGCGAGAATGATCGTCAGCGTCACGCGACAGCCCTCTTCAGGCGCACGCCGCGCCCGCCGCCTTGGCTTGCCGCGTTGTCGGCAATCAATTCGATGCCGAGCGCATCAAGCGCCGCCACGAGCTTCATCAGCGAATCGACATTGCCGCGGATCACGCCGTCGCTTGCCTCCATGCGCTGGATGGTTGGGAGCGATAGCCCGGCGGCTTGCGCGAGCGTGCGCTGGTCGATGCCGAGAAGCGCACGCGAGGCCTTAAGCTGGCCGGAGGTGATCATCGTTGAGATGGGAGCGTGATGGTTTATATATCTATTATTGTGGCTAACACATCGACTCTCATGTTGCAATCGCAGATTTTTGGGTATGGATAGGCGCCGCGAAGCCGCCAGCTAACGCATTGCCGGAATGCGAAGAAGGCCGGCGGAGCAGAAATGCAGAAATAAAGACGTTAGAGCGTGATCGCTTCAGGTTGAATCGATCGTGCTCTATTTTTTCTTAGTGGAGCATGATCTTTTCGGAAAACCGGTTTCCACTTTTCCGGATCATGCTCTACGTCAGCACGCGCACCGGCTTGCCGTCGAGGAAGGCGCGGATGGCGTCGACCATGCCGGCGAAAAAGACGCGATAGTTCTGCTCGACGACATAGCCGAGATGCGGCGTGAGCACGACATTGTCGAGCCGGCGCAGCGGATGCGCGACGGGCAGCGGCTCGACGTCGAAGACGTCGAGCCCGGCGCCGGCGATGCGCCTTTCGCGCAACGCCGCGATGAGCGCCGCTTCCTCGACGATCGGGCCGCGCGAGGTATTGATAAAATACGCGCTCGGCTTCATCAGCGCGAGTTCGTTGCCGCCGATCAGGCCGCGCGTGCGCGGCGACAATTGCAGGTGGATCGAGAGAAAATCGGCGCGGCGGAACAGCTCGTCCCGGCTCACAGGCTCGACCCCGGCCTCCGCGCATTTCTCCGGCGTGAGGTTCTGGCTCCAGGCGATGATTTTCATCCTGAACGCCCGGCCGATCTCGGCCATGCGGGTGCCGAGCCGGCCGAGGCCGAGGAGGGCGAGCGTCATGCCTTCGAGGTCGAGCCCGATCGTGCTCTGCCAGGCGGCGCCGGCCTTGAGCCGCGCGTTCTCGTAGCCGATGCGGCGCACGAGCTCGAGCATCAGGCCGGTGGCGATGGCGGCGGTGGCATTGCCGAAGACGGGCGTGCCGCAGACGACCACGCCTCGCGCCTTGGCCGCCTCGATGTCGATCGCGGCGTTGCGCATTCCGGTCGTGATCAGGAGCTTCAGCTCCGGCAGCGCCTCGATCACCGCGCGCGGGAACGCGGTGCGCTCGCGCATGGCGCAGATGATGGCGAAGCCCTTAAGGGCCGCGACGACGTTCTCCGCGGAGCCGAGATATTCGTTGAAGACCTCGATGGCGACGTCGCCTCGCACCTTCGACCAGTCGGCCATGGCAAGGGCGACGTTCTGGTAATCGTCGAGAATGGCGCAGCGAACCGCCATGATGTCCGCCCGTTGCGTTTGCTGTTAGCCGTCTCACAACGGCTCGCGGAAGACAAGGGATGGCGGCCCGTCATTGCCGGCTCGCTCCGCGCCCGGCAGTGACCCCTGAGATTACGCGCGAACCTTGGAGAAATCGGTGGCGACCTCGGCGGCCGGCATTGCGCTCGTCACGCTGTCGGCGCGCTTGGCGCGGCATTTCGGGCCGGGGCCGCGCATATAGTAGAGCTCCGGCCGGTAGGGGTCGAATACGTCCTCAAAGGTTCGCCACAGCTCGCGAATGGCTTTCATGCAATTACGCCACATGACCCGCTCCCACATGCTTTTGTCGGCGTCTTGGGTCGCGCGGCGCGTGCGCGAGCGGAAGGCGCGCAATTGCCGCAAATTGTCCGCGCGAAATCATTAAAACTTGGTACGAGATTTCCGCAGGCGGGCCGCGATTGCCGCCCAGGCTTTACGAAGTGTTGCCGCGATCGCATGAGAAGAGCGCCCACGGCGCGCCGCTGCCGCACCTGGCGCCGAGCGCGGCCGGTCCTTGCCCTTGCCGGGCCTGATCGCTACATCAGCGCCAGTTTTCCCGACATGAGCGCTGTTGCGGTCGCGCGCCTTAAGCGCGTACCGGCCGAACGGCGCCAAAGGACGGCAACGGGCGTCAAGCAAGAGGGCAGGGCGCCCGACCTGGAAGCGAGATGGCGCGGCAATTCATCTATCATATGCAGGGTCTCTCCAAGACCTATCCCGGCAACCGCAAGGTCCTGGAGAACATCAACCTGTCGTTCTATCCGGACGCCAAGATCGGCGTGCTCGGCGTCAACGGCGCCGGCAAGTCGACGCTGCTGCGCATCATGGCCGGCCTCGACAAGGAATTTTCCGGCGAGGCCTGGGCGGCGCAAGGCGCCACGGTCGGCTTTCTGCCGCAGGAGCCGCAGCTCGATGCGGCGAAATCGGTGCGCGAGAACGTCATGGAGGGCGTCGCGCCGCAGCGGGCGATCCTCGAGCGTTACAACGAACTCGCAGCGAATTATTCCGACGAGACCGCCGAGGAGATGACCAAACTGCAGGACGAGATCGAGGCCAAGGGCCTCTGGGATCTTGATTCCAAGGTCGACCAGGCCATGGACGCGCTGCGCTGCCCGGCCGACGATGCCGATGTGGCGCAGCTCTCCGGCGGCGAGAGGCGGCGCGTCGCGCTCTGCCGGCTGCTGCTCGAGCAGCCCGACCTCCTGCTGCTCGACGAGCCGACCAATCACCTCGACGCCGAGTCGGTCATGTGGCTCGAGGGCCA
The DNA here is from genome assembly GCA_035319735.1 of Xanthobacteraceae bacterium. Classification (GTDB taxonomy): domain Bacteria; phylum Pseudomonadota; class Alphaproteobacteria; order Rhizobiales; family Xanthobacteraceae; genus BOG-931. The sequence goes on from DATHCD010000011.1 coordinate 49,832, forward strand.
TCTGCGCAACTATCCCGGCGCCATCCTCATCGTCACCCACGACCGCTACTTCCTCGACAACGTCACCGGCTGGATACTCGAGCTCGACCGCGGCCGCGGCATTCCCTATGAGGGCAACTATTCCGCCTGGCTGGTGCAGAAGCAGAAACGGCTGGAGCAGGAGGGGCGCGAGGAGGAGGCGCGGCAGCGCACGCTCGCGCGCGAGCAGGAATGGATCGCCGCTTCGCCGCGCGCACGGCAGGCGAAGTCGAAGGCGCGCTATCAGCGCTACGAGGAATTGCTGCAGAAAGCCGGCGAGAAGCAGACGCAGACCGCGCAGATCGTCATCCCGGTGGCCGAGCGGCTCGGGCAGAACGTCATCGACTTCGATCACCTGAAAAAAGGGTTCGGCGGCAATCTTTTGATCGACGACCTCAGCTTCAAATTGCCGCCCGGCGGTATCGTCGGCATCATCGGGCCGAACGGCGCCGGCAAGACCACGTTGTTCCGCATGATCATCGGCCGGGAGAAGACCGACGCCGGCACCATCAAGATCGGCGAGTCGGTGCACCTCGGCTATGTCGACCAGTCCCGCGACACGCTCGACGGCAAGAAGACCGTCTGGGAGGAGATCTCCGGCGGCCTCGATCAGCTGCAGCTCGGCAAGCGCGAGGTCAACTCGCGCGCCTATTGCGCCGCATTCAATTTCAAGGGCGCCGACCAGCAGAAGAAGGTCGGTTCGCTCTCCGGCGGCGAAAGGAACCGCGTGCATCTCGCCAAAATGCTGAAATCCGGCGCCAACGTGCTGCTGCTCGACGAACCGACCAACGACCTCGATGTCGATACGCTGCGCGCCCTGGAAGAGGCGCTCGAGGATTTCGCCGGCTGCGCCGTGATCATCAGCCACGACCGCTGGTTCCTCGACCGTATCGCCACGCACATTCTCGCCTTCGAGGGCGACAGCCACGTCGAATGGTTCGAGGGCAATTTCCAGGAC
>DATHCD010000012.1:0-3580 GCA_035319735.1 Xanthobacteraceae bacterium
CCGAATCGCGTCGGCCACGAGCGCGACAGGCTTGACCGTCGGGTGCACCGGCAGCTTGCTCTTGGATGTGCCATTGAGGACATTCTGGCCGCCATATTCCCACACGTTCGACCGATTGCGGCCGAAGCGGCCGAGTTCGACATTGTTGATATGTGGCGCGGTTCCCTTCTTGAACACAAAGACGAGTTCGTGCCGCGACCGGTAGAGTGACCCCATGCCAGCATTGGTCTTGCTCCAGACGCAGAGGTTCTTGGTGTCGGAATAGAGATCCCCAGTGCCGCCGAGAAGCTCCCGGATTTTCGCCCAGTGCATGCACACGAAGTGGATCGAGCCATCATCCGAATAGGTGGCGGCGTGGCCGAGCGCCGTGCGCAGGAAGGCCTCGAATTCCGCGCTCGACATCTCGCCGCAGCCCATCGCAAAATTACCAAGCGTGATGGCGCCGAGCCCTGAGACATGGCCGGCGATCGGAATGTTCCACGGCGGATCGGTAAAAACCATCTGGGTGTTGCGCGACAATCTGGATGAGAACGGTGGCGGCAATCGGAGTGTGAAGCGGCGGCCGGTAGCGAAGAGATGATCGTGTGGATGATTGCGCTTCGCAAGGATTTTGTGGTCGCGGCTTTTTGATTGTCGCTGAGTAGCAATGTTGATTGTCGCTGGGCGACAATCAGGCACTTTCCTTTTTTGTCGCGTGCGCTGGTGGCCGGCCGGGACCGCGCTTTCGGTTGAGGGCGGCGCGACGGCGATAGCTTTCGACGTTCATCTCCAGGATATTGGCGTGATGCACGAGGCGGTCGATGGCGGCGAGCGTCATGGCCTGGTCGGGGAACACCTTGCCCCACTCGCCGAAGGGCTGATTGGCAGTGATCAGCAATGAGAGGCGCTCGTAGCGGCTGCCGATCAACTCGAACAGCACGCTGGTCTCGGCCTGGTCCTTGCTGACATATGCGATGTCGTCGAGGATGAGCAGGTGATACTTGTCGAGCTTGGCGATCGCGCTTTCGAGGCCGAGTTCGCGGCGTGCGATCTGCAGGCGCTGGACGAGTTCGCCGGTGCGCATGAACAGCACGCGCCATCCGTTCTCGACGAGAGCAAGCCCGATGGCTGCCGCGAGATGTGTCTTGCCGGCGCCGGGTGGGCCGAACAGAAGCAAGTTGGCGCCCTTTTCGAGCCAGCTGTCGCCGGCGGCGAGCGCCATCACCTGCGCCTTGCTGACCATCGGGACGGCCTCGAAGTCGAAAGTCGCGAGTGTCTTGCCGACCGGCAGACGCGCTTCGGCAAGATGGCGCTCGATGCGGCGACGGCCGCGCTCTGCCACCTCGTGCTCGGCGAGCGCGGCGAGGAAGCGTGCCGCCGGCCAGCCTTCCTTGTCGGATTGCTCGGCGAGCTTTTTCCACATCAGCTTGACGGCAGGCAGGCGCAGGTCGGTGAGTAGCAGCTCGAGCCGCGCTGCGTCGATCGAATCGGTCGTCTTCATGCCAGGCCTCCCTCGCACAGGGTGACGGCATTGGGGGCGCGAACGACGGCGAGTTCATCGTAGGCTGAGAGCGGCGTCAGCGCGACGGCAACATCCGGGATGGCGACGCGATCTGGCTTGAAGCGCTCGCGCAATCGATCGAGGTCCGGCAGTTCGCCGGCGTCGAGAACGGCCTCGATCGCGTCGGCGAGTTCGGCCTCGCAGGCGCGGTCGTGGGCGAGCGCCAGCAAGCCAACCATGGTGCGGCAGGCGAGCTTGTCGCCCTCGTTGGCGAGCAGCGCCTCGAAGGCGCGCGCGTAGGCACGGCGTGGGAACAGCTGATCGCGATAAACCAGGTTGAGAAGCGCCATCGGCTTCTTGCGCAGCGCATGGATGACGTGGCGGTAGTCGACGACGTGAGCGTGTTTGCTGCTGCCTTGCGGCGGCCGGCCGCGCCACAAGGTGAGGAGCTGCGTTGAGCCCAGAAAGCAGTCGAGCCGGTCGTCATAGAGATGGACGTTGAGGCGATGCCCGATCAGGCGCGAGGGAACGCTGTAGAAGACGCGCCGCAGGATGAAGCCGCCACTCGATGTGACGAGCACGCGCGCCTCTTCGTAGTCGGTGGTTCGCCGCGCGGGCAGCGGCTTGAGCGCGGCGCGCTCAATCTCGATGCGCTTGCGGTTGCGGGCATTGCGCCGCCCGACCACTTCGTCGACAAAGCGCCGATAGGCGGCGAGGTCCGCGAAGTCGCGCGAGCCGCGCAGCAGAAGCTCGTCCGCAAGCACCTTCTTGAGGTGCCCGTGCGCGCTCTCGATTGCGCCGTTCTCGTGAGCGACGCCCGGATTGTTGCGCGTCGGCGTCATGCCGTAATGGGCGCACAGTTCTTCGTAGCGCCGCGTCAGGTCGTCTTGGGCGTCGCGATCGAGGTTACGGAACGCCGCCGACAGGCTGTCGCTGCGGTGCTGTTCCGGCACCCCGCCCAGCGCCCACAACGCATTCTGCAGGCCTTCGGCGAGCGCCACAAAGCTCTCGCCGCCGAGCACCACATGGGCATGCGCAAAGCCTGAGAAGGCAAGCCGGAAGTGATAGAGCCGGTGCGAGAGCGGCACCCCCGCGATCGTGACGCCAAGCGAGCCCATGTCGGTGAAGTCCGATAGGCCCATGCGGCCGGGTGGGTGTTCCTGGCGGAACATCACATCCCGGCTGGGGCCATGGAGCGCACGCCATCTCGCGACGCGGCGCTCCAAAGTCCGCCGCACGCCTACGGCGAGATTAGGATGCCGGCGGCAGATCTCCTCGAAGATCGCTACCGCGCGGACGCCGGGCGCAGCCTCAAGCATCGGCACGATCTCGCACTCCCACACTCCGGCAAGCGGGTCGGGCCGGCGGCGCTCACGGGGCTTAGTCTTCTGCGATGGCAACCGCGGATCGGCTTCAATCCGATACGCGGTGGCGATAGAAAACCCCGCCTTCGCGGCCGCGACGGCAGGGGCATGGGTTTGACGGGACTTCATGTACAACCTCGTCTGGCAGTCGGTGATGTGTCGGCCAGGCAAGCGCTGATCCTTCTTGGTGGGAAGAATCAGATGCTGCGCCCAACCGCTCCGACCGCCAGACGAACGTCCGTCCACCTGGGGAAAACGCGCCGCGCCGGGGAAGGCCTGACTACGGTCGGGCTACGCCCTCCCTCCGTCAGCCCATCCCCGGCGCCTTTCTCATCCTGATTGTCGCTCAGTCCTCACCTTGTTTGTCGCGCCCCAGGTGGCGAAGCCAGTGATGTTCCCGCCCGGCCGGCCGAGCGATGCGACGAGGCCGCTGAGGACAGGATCGCTCACGTTCACAAAGACGATCGGGATTGTCTGTGTCTCCGGCTGGAGGGCGGCGGTCGTCGGGGTCGACTGTGTCACGATGATGTCGGGCTGCAAGCCGACCAACTCATGCGCGAATGCTCGTACCCGATTGGTGTCAGCGCCGGCCCAACGAAGGTCCATCCGCACGTTGCGGTCTTCAGTCCAGCCCAACTCCGCAAGCGCTTGCGTGAACGCAGAGAGGCGAAACTTCCACTCGGGATCGTTTTCGTCGAATGGCAAGAGCACGCCGATGCGTCGCACGCGCTCGCCC
>DATHCD010000013.1:0-21724 GCA_035319735.1 Xanthobacteraceae bacterium
GCGACAAACTGCCGTCGCTCGCCGAGTCGGCGCCAGCGGGCGCCGCCGAGGCGTTTTACGGCCTGGGCGCCTCGATCGGGCGGCGCGGCGGCGAGGATTTGGCGCTGGTCTATCTGCAGCTTGCGCTCTATCTCGAGCCGACCCATGCGATGGCGCTCCTCTCGCTCGCCGACCTCTACGAGTCGCTCAAGAAGCCCGATCTCGCCATCAAGATCTACGACCGCATTGCGCCGTCGTCGCCGCTCCATCGCAACGCCGAAATCCAGATCGCCGCGGATCTCGACCAGCTCGACCGCAGCGACGAAGCCAAGAAGCGCATCGAACATCTCATCGCCGAATATCCGAAAGACACCGAAGCGCTGATGGCGCTGGGCAACATCCTGCGCGGCCGCAAGGAATTCGGCGCATGCGCCGACGCCTACGGCAAGGCGATCGACACGGTGGCGAACCCGGAGCCGGGCAACTGGGTGATCTTCTATTTCCGCGGCATCTGTTACGAGCGCGACAAGCAATGGCCGAAAGCGGAAGCCGATCTGAAAAAGGCGCTCGCGCTCAAGCCGGACCAGCCGCTGGTGCTCAATTACCTCGGCTACTCCTGGATCGATCAGGGCGTCCACATGGACGAAGGCATGGACATGATCCGCCGCGCCGTCGAGCAGCGGCCGGATGACGGCTATATCGTCGACTCGCTCGGCTGGGCCTATTACCGCGTCGGCAATTACGAGGAAGCGGTCAAGAATCTGGAACGCGCGGTCGAACTGCAACCGGGCGATCCGACCATCAACGATCACCTCGGCGACGCCTATTGGCGGGTCGGCCGGACGCTGGAAGCGCGCTTCCAATGGTCGCATGCGAAGGATCTCAATCCGGAAAAGGAAGACCTGCCCAAGATCGAGGAAAAACTGAAAGTGGGGCTGCCGGACGACACCTCTTCGGCGGCCGATGCCGCCAAGACGAAGAAAGCCGGCAACGGCGGGTGAGGTTTCTTCTTTGCCGCCCGTGGTGTTGGTCGAAAACGCGCCGGCTAAAGTCAATCTGACATTGCGGGTCATCGGCCGCCGCGCCGACGGGTATCACGAGATCGAGAGTATGGTCGCGTTCGCCGATTTCGGCGACCGGCTGAGTTTTGTCCGCGGCAGCGCGTTGGCGCTGACGGTGCGCGGTCCGGCTGCGGCGCAGGCGGGGGAAGGCGCCGACAATCTCGTGCTCCGGGCAGCACGCGCGATTGCCGCTCTTCGCCCCGATCTCGCCCTCGGCACATTCCGCCTGGACAAGCGGCTGCCGGTTGCCGCCGGGCTCGGCGGCGGTTCCGCCGATGCGGCGGCGGCGCTTCGGCTCATCGCCCGGGCGAATGACTTGGCGCGCGACGATCCGCGCCTGTATGCGGCGGCGCGCGCGACAGGCGCCGATGTTCCGGTCTGCCTCGATCCGCGCGCGCGGGTGATGCGGGGCATCGGCGAAGTGCTCTCGCAGCCGCTCGCTCTGCCGCCGCTGCCTACGCTGCTGGTCAATCCGGGCATCGCGCTGGCGACGAAGGCCGTGTTTGCCAGCTGGGTGCCGAGCGCGGCGCCCGCGGCGCATCAGGCTGAGCTTGCTCCGGCGACGATCGCCGCATTGACGAGCCGCGAGCGGGTTCTGCAATTTCTCGCGGCGCAATCGAATGATCTTGAAAGCGCCGCCATCGCGCTTGCGCCGGCCGTCGCCGACGTGCTCGCGGCGTTGCGTGCGCTTGCCGGCTGCCGTCTGGCCCGCATGTCCGGCTCGGGCGCGACCTGCTTCGCCCTCTTTGCCTCGACAGCCGCAGCGCGAGAAGCGGCAAAGGTCCTGCGCGGCAAATATCCGCGCTGGTGGGTGCGGGCCTGCGTGCTCGGGGGGTGTGATTTCGGCGCTGAGCGCAGCGAGAAGCCCGCGCGCCAAAAACGCCATCCGTGACTTGTGATCCGACCCGCCGCGTCGCCGCGCCCGGCAATGATCGGTGCGCTAATGGGTGCGCGCGATGCAGAAATCGACCGCCTCGGCGAGTGCGGCTTTCATCGCCGAGTCGGGGAAAAGGGCGAGCGCGTCGCGGGCGATGGCGCCGTAATGGTGCGCGCGTCCGATCGTATCTTCAAGCGCGCGGTGCTTGGCCATGAGGCCGATGGCGTGCTCGAGGTCGGCGTCGGTCGCTTCGCCCCGTTCCAGCGTGCGCCGCCAGAACTCGCGCTCGGCGTCGCCGCCGCGGCGGAAGGCGAGCACCACCGGCAAGGTGATCTTTCCCTCGCGGAAATCATCGCCGATGTTCTTGCCGAGTTTTTGCGCCGCGCCGCCATAGTCGAGCACGTCGTCGATGAGCTGGAAGGTGATGCCGAGGTTCATTCCGAACGACCGGCAGGCGGCTTGTTCGTCCTTCTGCCGCCTCGACAGCACCGGCCCGACCTCGCAGGCTGCCGCAAACAGCTCCGCGGTCTTGGCGCGGATCACCGCGATATACTCGTCCTCGGTCGTCGCCGTATTCTTGGCGGCGGCGAGCTGCATGACCTCGCCTTCGGCGATCACGGCGGCGGCCGAGGCGAGAATTTCGAGCGCCTTGAGGCTGCCGACCTCGACCATCATCTTGAACGCCTGGCCGAGCAGGAAATCGCCGACCAGCACGCTCGCTTCGTTGCCCCACAGCATGCGCGCCGCCAGTCGCCCGCGCCGCATTTCGCTTTCGTCGACCACGTCATCGTGCAAGAGCGTGGCCGTATGCATGAACTCGACTGCTGCCGCCAGCTTGATGTGGCCGTCGCCGCCATAGCCGGTGAGCCGCGCCAGAGCGAGAGTCAGCATCGGCCGTAGCCGCTTGCCGCCGGAACTGATGAGATGGTTGGCGACCTCGGGGATCATCGTCACTTCCGAGCCGGTGCGCGCGAGAATGACGCCGTTTACACGGTCCATGTCGGCGGCGACGAGATCGACCAAGGGGTCGATCGAGGGAGCGCCGGGACTTTCGAAGGGGACGACGACGGCCACTTGGCTTCTCCATTGAGGACGCGCCAGCATAGAAACGCTATGGTGAAGCGGCAAGTGCGCCGGCGGCCATGCTCGTAAACCAAGCCGCCGGCGCCGCCAAGCGCTCGGAGCCGGCGGCGGAGAGGGGAATGTCGAGCGAGCAACGCCTTGCCGAGAATTTGAGCGAGGCCCAGTACCACGTGGCGGTCCTGGTGCCGTGCTACAACGAAGAGCACGCCATCGCCAAGGTTGTCGCGGACTTCCGTGCGGCACTGCCGGAAGCGGTGGTCTACGTCTACGACAATAATTCCACTGACGGAACGGTGGAAGCGGCACGGGGCGCGGGCGCCGTGGTTCGCCGCGAGACCTACCAGGGCAAGGGCCATGTGGTGCGGCGGATGTTCAACGATGTCGAGGCGGATGTTTACGTGCTGGTCGACGGCGACGCGACCTACCACGCGCCCAGCGCCCCCGCTATGATCGCCAAGCTCATCGGCGAGCGGCTCGACATGGTGGTCGCGACCCGCATCGAGCGCGAAGAGGCGGCCTACCGCGCCGGTCATCGCACCGGCAATCGGCTCCTTACCGGCTTCGTCACCCACATGTTCGGGCGCGCCTTCACCGATATTCTTTCCGGCTATCGCGTGTTCTCGCGCCGTTTCGTGAAATCCTTCCCGATACTTTCGGGCGGCTTCGAGATCGAGACCGAGCTGACGGTCCATGCGCTCGAGCTTGAATTGCCGGTGGGCGAAGTGGCGACGCCCTACTACTCGCGGCCGAGCGGATCGGCCTCGAAGCTCTCGACTTGGAGCGACGGCTTCCGCATCCTCTGGACGGTGTTCAAGCTCTACCGCGCCGCCCGGCCGCTGGCGTTCTTCGGCTCGGCCGGCGTCGCGCTAGCGCTGGTATCGATCGGTCTCGCCATCCCGATTTTCATCACCTACCTGCAGGAGGGCCTGGTGCCGCGGCTGCCGACCGCGGTGCTCTCGACGGGGCTGATGTTGCTCGCCTTCCTCGCTATCGCCTGCGGCCTGATCCTCGACACCGTTACGCGCGGTCGCCGTGAACTCAAGCTCATCGCCTATCTCGCTTTGCGCGCGCCGGGCGAGGAACGGCGCCGGAGCTGAGCGGTGCGCGAGCTGCTTCGCACCAACGATGCGGTGCTGATCTCGGCGGTCGAGGCGCTGCTTAACGGCGCGCGTATCGGCCATATGGTGGTCGATCAGAACATGAGCGTGATGGAAGGCTCGATCGGCATTTTCCCGCGCCGCATTCTCGTCGAGGAGGATGCACTCGAGGCGGCGCGGCGGCTGCTTAAGGATGCGGGCTTTGGCAATGAGCTTCGCCGCGATGCGCGCTGACGAGATCGACGTGAGCGAGGACACCGTCCTCGGTGGCTCCCTCATGCTGCGCCAGCCGCGGCGCGGCCACCGCGTTGGCCATGACGCCATCCTGCTCGCGGCGGCGACCGCGGCGCGCCCCGGCGAGCATGCCGTCGATCTGGGCTGCGGCGTCGGCGCCGCAGGACTGGCGCTCGCCCGCCGCGTCCAAGGCCTGGCCGTCACGCTCGTCGAAATCGATCCGGCGCTGAGCGCTCTCGCTCACGAGAATGCGCTGCGCAACGGTCTCGGCGAACGAGTGCACGCCGTCTGCCTCGACGTCGCCGCGCGCGCCGCCGCTTTCGCCGCGGCGGGACTTGCCGTCGGCACGGCGGACCGGGTGCTGATGAATCCGCCCTTCAACGCGGCGCCGCAAAGACATTCGCCCGATCGCGGCCGCCGCTTGGCGCATGCGGCCTCGCCCGAGACGTTGAGCCAATGGATACGGAGCGCGGCGCGCCTCCTGCGCCCGCGCGGTGCGGTCACGCTGATCTGGCGCGCCGACGGTCTCGGCTCAGTGCTGGCGGCGCTCGCGGCAGCCGGGTTCGGCGCGGTCGTTCTGTTGCCGGTCCACCCCAAGCCCGGTGCGCCCGCGATCCGCGTATTGGCGCGCGCGGCCAAGGCAAGCCGCGCCCCGCTTTCCCTGATGCCGGGCTTCATCCTCGCCGATGCCGCGGGAAAGGCGACCGCCGAAGCCGAGGCGGTGCTGCGCGGTGGTGCGCTGCTGCCTTTGGCCGAGGAGTGAAACTGTCGTTGCGGTTCAGCCGTTGGGTATTAAGCGGGCGCCGAATCGGACGGCACCGGGGTGGCTCGCCTCGTCTGGTTTCGGCCGGGAAGATAGGAAAAGCCGACGATGACGCCGATCAGCATCAACAGCATGTATATCTTCATGGCTTGCGCATTCCCGCTATTCGCTGCGGACCTTCTCGAGGCAAGAAGCATTCCGGTGGGTTAACAAACGGTTACTTGAGCCTTTCGCCGCTCCGGCCTATGTGGATTTCATGAGCGAGCCGTGGACGGGTGAGCACGTGAGGGCGCAGGCGGCGCGCGCTCTGGCGGCGCTGCGGGCGGTGGTTCCGAAGCGCTTCCGCGGCGACCTGCCGCTGGTGCCGGTGGTCCGGCTCACCGGTCTCATCGGCTTGTCGACGCCTTTGCGGCCCGGGCTCACCCTCGGCGGCATCGCGCGCACGCTCGACCGCGTCTTCGCCATGCGCAACGCCGCGGCCGTCGCCCTCATCATCAACTCGCCGGGCGGATCGCCGGTGCAATCGCATCTGATCTTCCGTCGCATCCGCGAGCTGGCGCAGGAGAAGACACGCCACGTGATCGCGTTTGTGGAAGATGTCGCCGCCTCGGGCGGCTACATGATCGCCTGCGCCGCCGACGAAATCGTCGTCGATGCCAATTCGATCGTCGGCTCGATTGGAGTGGTGGGCGGCTCGTTCGGCTTCGACAAGCTCATCGCCAGGCTCGGCGTCGAGCGCCGGCTCTATACCTCGGGCGAGCACAAGGCGATGCTCGATCCGTTCCTGCCGGAGGACCCCGGCGACGTCGAACGGCTTAAGAAGCTGCAACGGGAAATCCACGACGGCTTCATCGCACTGGTGAAGTCGCGGCGCGGCGATAAGCTCGTCGGCCCGGAAAATGACTTGTTCTCCGGCGAATACTGGACCGGGCGGCGGGCGCTCGACCTCGGTCTGGTCGATTCCATCGGCGATTTGCGCACCGCTTTGCGCAAACGTTTCGGCGACCAGGTGGTCACGCCGCTGGTCAGCGCCGAACGCCGGCTGTTCGGCCGACGCGTTGGCGGCGTCGGTCACGGTGCGTTGGTGCAGGCGGGGCTTGCCGAGGACATCATCTCGGCGCTCGAAGCGCGCGCCCTCTGGGCGCGCTACGGTCTCTAAAGTAGGAGGGCAGTGATGCCGCCGGTATTTGCCGTGGCGCTGGGATTGATCGGAGGGGCAGTCTTGCTGCGCTGGTGCGTCAAGGAGATACAGCGTGTCAACGCCGAGCTCGATGGCGTCCGCGGCAAGGTCGCCGAGCCGGTCGACCGCGAGACGCTGCCGACATTGAAGCGCGATCCGCAATCGGGCGAATACCGGCCGGGGTAGGTCGTCAACCTTTTCCCGCCGGGGGCGCCGGGAGAGGTATTGGCACGCGCGAGACTTGACCGCGAGCGGGCGTTCCCCCAACAACGTCCCGATGAACTCAACGTCCAACGACGATTTGCCGCCGCATATGCGCCCCGGACGCTCGTTCCAGGGGCTTATTCTGGCCCTGCAGCGCTACTGGGCGGATTGGGGCTGCGTCATCCTGCAACCCTACGACATGGAAGTCGGCGCCGGCACGTTCCATCCGGCGACGACGTTGCGCGCGCTCGGCCCGAAGCCGTGGAACGCAGCCTATGTCCAGCCCTCGCGCCGTCCCAAGGACGGCCGCTACGGCGAGAATCCCAACCGTTTGCAGCACTACTATCAGCTGCAGGTGATCTTGAAACCGTCGCCGGACGACTTGCAGGAGCTTTATCTCAAGTCGCTCTACGCGATCGGCATCGACGCAAGAATTCACGATATCCGCTTCGTCGAGGATGACTGGGAGAGCCCGACGCTGGGCGCTTGGGGGCTCGGCTGGGAATGTTGGTGCGACGGCATGGAGGTTTCCCAGTTCACCTATTTCCAGCAGGTGGCCGGCTTCGAATGCGCGCCGGTCTCCGGCGAACTGACCTACGGCCTCGAGCGGCTGGCCATGTACGTGCAGGGCGTGGAGAACGTTTTCGATCTTAACTTCAACGGCCGCGAGGGGCCTGAGAAAGTGACCTATGGCGCCGTGTTCCTGCAGGCCGAGCAGGAATATTCGCGGCACAATTTCGAATATGCCGACACCGACATGCTGTTCGAGCAATTCCGCATGGCCGAATCTGCCTGCGGGAAATACCTGGAAGCCGGCTGGCAGCAGGCCGGTGACCGCGGTCGTCATCGCATGGCGCTGCCGGCCTATGATCAGTGCATCAAGGCAAGCCATCTGTTCAATCTGCTCGACGCGCGCGGGGTAATTTCCGTGACCGAGCGACAGGGTTACATCCTGAGGGTGCGCGAACTCGCCAAGGCATGCGCCGAGGCGTGGCTCGCCACCGAAGGCGGAGGAAGAAGCAAATGAGCGAGATGCCTGAGATCGGCGGGCGCCGGTCGATCATGGTCGATGTCGAAGCGGGTAAGAGCTATTGGTGGTGCGCCTGCGGCCGCTCGAAGACGCAGCCGTTCTGCGACGGCTCGCACAAGGTCACCGCATTCACGCCGATCGAGTTCAAGGCGACCAAGACCGAGCCGGTCTGGTTCTGTGCCTGCAAGCGGTCGGCAAAGAAGCCGATGTGCGACGGCACCCACAAGACGCTCGCGCCGTAGCGGCTGCGGGTTCCCGTCACCCTCCTGGCGAGGGAGAATCAGACGCGATCCCCGACCAATGCCCGACCTTCTCCTCGAACTCTTTTCCGAAGAAATTCCTGCCCGCATGCAGGCGCAGGCGGCGCAGGATTTGCGCAAGCTCGTGACCGACCGTCTGGTCGAGGCCGGTCTTCTCTACGACGGGGCCAAGGCGTTCGTGACCCCGCGGCGGCTGGCGCTCTCCGTCCACGGCGTGCCCGAGCGCCAGCCGGATTTGCATGAGGAGAAAAAAGGCCCCCGCGTCGGCGCGCCGGAGAACGCGATCGCGGGATTCGTGAGAGCGGCCGGGCTCAAATCCATCAAAGAAGCAAAAGTGCAACCGGACAAGAAGGGCGATTTCTACGTCGCCATGATCGAGAAGCCGGGGCGGCCGGCGATCGAGGTGATCGGCGAAATTCTCCCCGATATCATCAAGCGATTCCCCTGGCCGAAATCGATGCGCTGGGGGGCGCAATCCAAGGACCCCGGCGCGCTGCAATGGGTCCGTCCGCTGCATTCGATCGTCGCCACCTTCGGGCCGGAGACCGAGGCGACGGACATCGTGCCGTTTGCGGTCGACGGTATCGCCGCCGGCAACGAAACGCACGGCCACCGCTTCATGTCGCCGGCGCCGTTCACGGTGCGCCGGCTCGACGACTACGCTGCCAAGCTCGACAAGGCCAAGGTCGTGCTCGATGCCGAACGGCGGCGCGACATTATCCTCGCCGAGGCGAAGCAGCTCGCCTTCGCCCAGGGGCTTGAACTCGTCGCCGACGACGGCCTTCTCGCCGAGGTCGCCGGCCTCGTCGAATGGCCGGTGGTGCTGATCGGCTCGTTCGATCCGAACTTCCTGCAAATCCCCGAGGAGGTGATCCGCGCGACCATCCGCAACAACCAGAAATGCTTCGTCCTGCGCGACGCCGCGCATGCCAAGCTGGTCGACAAGTTCGTCCTGGTCGCCAATATCGAGGCGGAGGACGGCGGCAAGGCGATCGTCGCCGGCAACGAGCGCGTCATCCGCGCCCGGCTCGCCGACGCCAAGTTCTTCTACGAGAGCGATCTGAAGAGACCATTGGAAGACCGGTTGCCGAAGTTCAAGCACATCGTCTTTCACGACAAGCTGGGCACGCAATGGGAGCGCATCGAACGCATCGAGCGGCTCGCCGCCGAGCTCGCGCCGCTTGTCGGCGCCGATGTCGCGAAGGCAAAGCGCGCGGCGCGGCTGTGCAAGGCCGATTTGCTCAGCGAAGTGGTCGGCGAATTTCCCGAGTTGCAAGGCACCATGGGGAAATACTACGCCGAGGAGCAGGACGAGGACGAGGCCGTCGCCCATGCGATCGAGGATCACTACAGCCCGAAAGGCCCTGACGATTTCGTGCCGGCCGATCCGGTATCGATCGCCGTCGCGCTGGCGGACAAGATCGACACGCTGGTCGGGTTTTGGGCCATCGATGAGAAGCCGACGGGGAGTAAGGACCCTTATGCGCTCCGAAGGGCGGCATTGGGCATTATCAAATTGGTGATCGAGAACAAGATCAGATTCAAGCTAGAAATCATTCTAAGAGTTGCCTATGACCTCTACCCAGCGGTTTGGAAAGGGAGTCATAGATTCGTGGCTCAGAGAACCGAAGAAATAGGTGAAACGGGTTTCCGTGGCGAATCTCATCTCGAGATTTCAGATGAAACGGAGTCCGAGCCGGAGTGGAAGTACAGGCTGATAACAAAAGCGTGGTCGGCTGGAAGAGAATGGATGCTTGCCAAGGGCGAACTGACTGTAGTCGCCTTTGCGAAACGTCATGAGGTAGCAAGGCTGCTTCCGCCTTTCTTCGCCGAACGCCTCAAGGTCCAACTTCGCGAACAAGGCGCGCGGCACGATCTGGTCGATGCGGTGTTCGCTCTCGAAGGCCAGGACGACATCCTCCTCATCGTTCGCCGCGTCGAGGCGCTGGGGAAATTCCTCGACACCGAGGACGGCAAGAACCTGCTCGCCGGCTACAAGCGAGCGACCAACATTATCCGCATCGAGGAAAAGAGGGACGGCCGCGAATATACTGGGGCGCCCGACCCGGCGCTTTATAAGCAGCCGGAGGAAAAGGCGCTGGCGAATGCAATCGATGCGGCCGAGGCCGAAGCGGCGCGCGCGGTCGAGAAGGAAGATTTCGCCGCTGCCATGCGCGCCATGGCGAAGTTGCGGCCCCATGTCGATACCTTCTTCGACAAGGTGACGGTCAATATCGAGGATAAAAAGCTGCGCGAGAACCGGCTCAAACTACTCAATGAAATCCGCGCCGCAACCCGCGCCGTCGCCGATTTCTCCAAGATCGAGGGGTGATTCTCGTCGTTGTTCCGGGGCGCAGGCAAGACGCGCGAGGCCGGATTCCATGCTCGCGGACGGTGGTTATGGGGATACTGGGGAGCCTCGCTAATGGCGTCCCGGTATGACGCAACAGGCGGTTCCCAATTTCCTGGAACCTGCTAGAACCGGGCGCGCCGTCATGCGTTCTGATGGTGGCGGCGCTCTGCCGGCTTGTCGCCACCGCTTCTTAACTTCCTCCGATGCCGTAAAACCCGAGGAAAATCCATGGTTATCACCGCCGCCCATATCACGCCGCTCGTCGCCCTCGTCGCCGGCATCCTGATCCTGATCATGCCGCGACTGTTGAGCTACATCGTCGCCATCTATCTCATCATCGTCGGATTGGCGGGCCTCAACGCCATCCACCATTTCGTCAACTGGCATTGAAACCTCGAATCGGCCCGGCATCGCGCCTGATGCCGGCATCTGCAGCAAGGATAGGCTGAGCTCAGTCGAACGAATTCCCATGATCAAATCGCGTGCAAAAATCTCCCGGCAGCCGGTTAAGAAGTCGAAGAAAACCGTGGCGCGCATCGGCGACGCCGCGAGCGGGGCAAAGTCTCGCTCGGTCAAATCCAGGGCCAAGCCCGCGACCAAGCCCGCGGCCAAGTCGGCGCCGGCGAAAACGGCGGGCAAACGCAAATGGGTCTATGCCTTCGGCGGCGGCAAGGCGCAGGGCCGCGCCGGATTGCGCAATCTCCTCGGCGGCAAGGGTGCCGGCCTCGCCGAAATGGCGCACCTCGGCTTTCCGGTGCCGCCCGGCTTCACCATCACCACCGAGGTGTGCACCTATTTTTACCAGAACGGCAAAACCTATCCGAAGGCTCTCAAGCCCCAGGTCGAGGCGGCGCTCGAAGAAGTCGGCCGCCTGACCGGGAAGAAATTCGGCGACGGCGAAAATCCGCTGCTGGTCTCGGTGCGCTCGGGAGCGCGCGCGTCGATGCCAGGGATGATGGACACCGTGCTCAATCTCGGTCTCAACGATCTCACCGTCAAGGCGCTGGCAGAGAAATCGGGTGATCGGCGCTTCGCCTATGACAGCTACCGGCGCTTCGTGATGATGTATGCCGACGTCGTGCTCGGCGTTCCGCATCATCTCTTCGAGGAGATCCTCGACGAGCACAAGGAGCGCAACGGCTACACGCTCGACACCGATCTCGGTGCCGACGACTGGGAAGAGCTCGTCGCCGCGTTCAAGAAGCGCGTCGAGGAGGAGAGCGACGCGCCGTTCCCGCAGGACCCGCGCGCGCAATTGTGGGGCGCCATCGGCGCCGTGTTCGGCTCATGGATGAACCAGCGCGCGATCACTTATCGCCGCCTGCACGGCATTCCGGAAAGCTGGGGCACCGCGGTCAACGTGCAGGCCATGGTGTTCGGCAATATGGGCGAGACCTCGGCGACCGGCGTCGCCTTCACCCGCAACCCGTCGACCGGCGAGAAAAAGCTCTACGGCGAATTCCTCCTCAACGCGCAGGGCGAGGACGTCGTCGCCGGCATCCGCACACCGCAGGAGATCACGGAAGCGGCGCGCAAGGAGGCGGGCTCGGACAAGCCGTCGCTGGAGACGGCACTGCCGCAGGCTTTCGCCGAGTTGCAGCGCATCTACGCCGCGCTCGAGCGGCATTACCGCGACATGCAGGACCTCGAATTCACGGTCGAGCAGGGCAAGCTGTGGATGCTGCAGACGCGCAGCGGCAAGCGCACGGCCAACGCCGCTTTGCGCATCGCCGTCGAGCTGGCGCAGGAGAAATTGATCAGCAAGGAGGAGGCGGTGACGCGCGTCGACCCCGCCGCGCTCGACCAGCTCCTGCATCCGACCATCGATCCCGCGGCCGAGCGCCGCGTGATCGCCAGCGGCCTGCCGGCCTCGCCCGGCGCCGCCTGCGGCGAAATCGTGTTCTCCTCCGAAGAAGCCGAAACGCTCAGCAAACAGGGGCACAAGGTGATCCTGGTGCGGGTCGAAACCTCGCCCGAGGACATTCACGGCATGCACGCTGCCCAGGGGATTCTGACCACGCGCGGCGGGATGACCTCGCACGCCGCCGTGGTCGCGCGCGGCATGGGCAAGCCTTGCGTCGCCGGCGCCGGCACCTTGCGCGTCGATTATCGCGCGCAGACGATCACTGCCGGCGGCACCACCATGAAGAAGGGTGATACGCTGACGATCGACGGCTCGACCGGGCAGGTGCTCGCCGGCCGAGTGCCGATGCGCGAGCCCGAGCTTGCCGGTGAATTCGCCACGCTCATGAAGTGGGCCGATGCGGTGCGCAGGCTCAAGGTGCGCGCCAATGCCGACACGCCGGCCGACGCCCGCACCGCCATCAAGTTCGGCGCCGAGGGCATCGGGCTTTGCCGCACCGAGCACATGTTCTTCGACGCCGACCGCATCGTTGCGGTGCGCGAAATGATCCTGGCCGGAGACGAAAACGCACGCCGCGCCGCGCTCGCCAAGCTGCTGCCGATGCAGCGCAACGATTTCATCGAGCTGTTCACGATCATGGCCGGCCTGCCGGTGACCATCCGGCTCCTCGACCCGCCACTGCACGAGTTCCTGCCGCATGGCGAGGAGGAGATCGCCGAGGTCGCGACGGCGATGGGGGCCGATGCGAAGAAGCTCGCCGACCGCGCGCGCGAGTTGCACGAGTTCAATCCGATGCTCGGCTTCCGCGGCTGCCGGCTGGCGATCGCCTATCCGGAAATCGCGGAAATGCAGGCGCGCGCCATCTTCGAGGCTGCGATCGAGGCCGGCCGGGCCACCCGCGCGCCGGTCGTGCCGGAAATCATGGTGCCGCTCATCGCCAGCAAAGCGGAGCTCGACCTCGTCAAGGCGCGCATCGACGCCATGGCCGCAACGGTGTCGGCCGAAGCGAAGAGCAAGGTCAAATACCAGGTCGGCACCATGATCGAATTGCCGCGCGCGGCGCTCAAGGCGGGCGAGATCGCGGCGACCGCCGAGTTCTTCTCCTTCGGCACCAACGATTTGACGCAGACCACGTTCGGCATCAGCCGCGACGACGCCGCGAGCTTTCTCGGCATCTACACGGCAGCGGGCATTCTTGGCGCCGACCCCTTCGTGACGCTCGACCGCGAGGGCGTCGGCGAATTGATCCGCATCGCCGCCGAGCGCGGCCGCAGGACCCGCGGAAACCTCAAGCTCGGCATCTGCGGCGAGCATGGCGGCGATCCGGATTCGGTCGCCTTTTGCCATGCGGCCAAGCTCGACTATGTGTCTTGCTCGCCATTCCGCGTGCCGATCGCGCGCCTGGCGGCGGCGCAGGCGGCGCTCGGCCGCAGCGCCAGTTCCCAGGCTTGACGATATCGCCCGCGCTTTGCGGGGCGGACGTCAATCACGCCGCCACGGCGGCAAGAAAGGCCTCGACGTGCCGGCGCAGATCGGCGATGGCCGCCTCCACCGAGCGCGACGCCTCGAGCACCACTTCCGCCGACATGTGGGTCTGGGTGGCGGCGCCGGCGACGTCGTTGAGCACGGCGGCAACGGACTGCGTCGCCTGCGCAGCGGTTGCGACATTGGACGAGATGTGGCTCGTCGCGGCGCTCTGCTGTTCGATCGAAGCCGCGACGCCGGACGCATAGTGTTCGATTTCCTGCATGCGCTGGGTGATGCGGCGGATCGATTCGACGGCGCTCGCGGTCGAGCCTTGCACCGCGAGAATTTGTCCGACGATCGCCTCGGTGGCCTTGGCGGTCTGCACGGCGAGCGATTTGACTTCCGAGGCAACGACGGCGAAGCCGCGGCCAGACTCGCCGGCGCGCGCGGCCTCGATCGTGGCATTGAGCGCCAGGAGATTGGTCTGCCCGGCGATGCTCTGAATAAGCTTGACGATGTCGCCGATTTTCTGCGCCGTTGCCGCGAGCGTCGTCATCTCGCCATCGGTGGAGTGCGCTTCATCGACGGCCATGTGCACGACCGTGTTGGTCTGCGCGATCTGGCGCGCGATCTCGGCAATGGAGTTCGACATTTCGTCGGCGGCGTCGGCCGCCGTGCGCACCCCGTTCGAGGCCTCGTTCGATGCCGCGACGGCGCTGTCCGCACGTTGCGAGGTGTGATTGGAAGCGGTCGAGAGCGTGACTGCGGTCGACTTCATTGCCGCCGCGCTGTCGCTGAACGTCTTGAGCAGCGTCTCCATCTTGGAGCGGAAGCCCGCGATCGCGGCGTCAACGGCGTCGCGGCGGCGCCGCTGTTCGGCGATGTCGTCGTGCTGCCGCTCGAGGCGCAGTCGTTCGGTTACGTCCTCGTGGGTCGAGACCCATCCTCCGTCCGGCGTCGGCGCGTTGATGGCGTGGACCATACGGCCGTCGCTCGCCTCGATGACCCATTTGGAAGTCTTTCCGGTTCTGACGCTGTCGAGAATCTCTTTGCAGTATTTCGCCGGATCGACGGTGAGCAGGCCGGTCTCCTGGCGATGCTCGATGAGCCGGGGCAGCGTGCAGCCCGGCTTCACCACCTCGGGGGAAAGCTTGTACAAACGTAGATATTGCTGATTGCACACGACGATCCGCGCGGATCGATCGAACATGCACAGGCCCTGCGACATGTAGTTCAGGGCGCAAGTGAGCTGACGGATTTTTGTCCGCATACGTCTGGCGGCGAAGCCGCCGAGGACGAGGAGGAACAAGGCGGCTGCGAGGCCGGCGGATTCCCAGTCCGGCGTGAACGGGGGTAGCGTGGCGGGCATAACTGAGCGGATCCCGGATACACGCGGAGTATTCCGGTAGCGCATTGCCGTCTCGTTAACGAAAAGCAACGCGGCTCACGCGTCATTGCCGGACGAAGCGACGACGATCGGCGTCATTAACGCGTTCGCAAGCTTAATTGGAAAATAAACGGATGTGTCGCATTTGCGCCACTGCGGCGGCGTTTCTTTAAATGGGGAGTGCGCCGCGTAACGAGCACGTGCGCGAGGGGTGATGGTTGCGTTGCGTATCCGGGTGGCGGGCGTTTCTCTCTCCGTGCCCTTCTGGTTTAGTGCGCTCGGCGCTGCGTTCACGCCGACGTCGGTCGGATATCAGGATCTTGCGGCACTGCTCGCGCGGCAGCCGGGCGTTGCCGAACGTTGGCGGGAGCACATGATCGCTTCGCCGTTCGGCACCATTCACGCCGCGACCTTCAGCTTTTCCCGACCGATCGGGACGTCGATGCCGGAACCGCTCGGAGCGCAGCCGGTCAATATTGATCCGCGCTCGCTCGACGTGAAGGTGTGGTCAGGCGACGAGCCGCCGGTGACGCGCCCGGCGCTGCAGATCGAGTACCCGACAGTCAATCGCCAACGTAAGGGCGACCGCCTGCCTCTGCCGGCGTCTTCCCCCGGTTCAGCGGATCCCGACAGCCTGCCGCAACTGCGGCCGATCGATGCGCCGGCGCCGCCACCATCTCCGCCCGCGCCCGTCGCCCCGCCGCGGCTCAAGAATGCCGAAGATCGAGACGCTGCGCCCGATGCGATGAGCGAGGCGCCGGTCGCGCGGACGTCCGCCGCGCTGAAGAGCCCAGAGGCTGCCGACGCTTTGGCGTCGCGCTTCGCGGCATTGGATCAAGGCGATAACGCGCGCACCTCCGACGCGGAGGATGATGTCGCCATAGCCGACAAACCTCCGGACCTCGCTGCGATTGGAGAAAGTGAGCCGCTCGAGACGTCGTCCTCCTCCTCGTTGGCTTCGCTTTCGTTCCTCGACGAGGATCCGGCGGCGCGCGATGTGCAGCTTTATTTCGGCGTCGTCGCCATGGGCTCGCCTGGTGGACTGGAGCAGTGGGCGCCGGGTGCGGCGCCTGTTCTGGCGTCGCCCATCGATCCCGACATCAAGCTTGCAGCCCTGGACGGACGTGCCGATACCGGCACCAGTGGCGAGACCGTAGCGGGCAAGGACGGTGGGCTGCAAACTCCGGCGGATCGTCTCGGCCTCAAAGGCAAGCCGCGCGCCAGGGCGGAGAAGTGTCTCGCCGACGCGGTTTATTTCGAGGCGCGTGGAGAGCCATTGCGCGGGCAGATGGCGGTCGCGCAAGTGGTGATGAACCGCGTGTTCTCGGGCTATTATCCCAACGATGTGTGCGGCGTGGTCTATCAGAACGCCAATCACTACCTCGCCTGCCAGTTCACCTTCGCCTGTGAAGGCAAGGAC
This sequence comes from Xanthobacteraceae bacterium, assembly GCA_035319735.1. Lineage (GTDB taxonomy): Bacteria > Pseudomonadota > Alphaproteobacteria > Rhizobiales > Xanthobacteraceae > BOG-931. Next base: position 16,260 of record DATHCD010000013.1, read on the forward strand.
CTCAGCCGCATCGACGAACTCGATATGTGGGAGCAGGCCAAACGCATCGCCAAGGACGCGCTCGACGGGAAGATCTGGCTTCGCGAGGTCGGCCACGCCACGCACTATCACGCTTACTGGGTGCATCCGAGCTGGGTGCACGAAATGAAAAAGATGTACCAGCTCGGCGTGCACACTTTCTATCGCCCGCGCGCCTGGGGCGACGGTTCGGATGCGCCGGTGTGGAGTGCGGTGCCGAGCGCGAGCAAGCTCGATGCTCCGGCTCACGGACCGGATGCCACGGCGAGAGGTCCGGAAGCCGCCCTGTCGCCTGCCGCGCCCGCAGCAGCCAAGAACGAGCCCGTCGCAAAATTGTGAACGCCGCCGGCGTTGCCGCGGGGCAGCTATGCAAGCGAGCGCCCAGGCGAAGTTTCGGTTGGGCGATCGACGGCGAGGTCTTATGCTCCGCGCCCTCGTGAATCGGTTGAATCGCCATGACCCTCCAATCCTCGAGCGCCGGCACCGAGTTTAACGGCAGCAAGGCCGCCACCTGGCGGACGCCATTCGTGGTCATCGGCTTCGGCTGCCTGATAGCAGCCATCGCGTTCGGGCCGCGCGCGACGCTCGGCATGTTCCTCACGCCGCTGTCGAACGCCAACCATTGGGGCCGCGACGTTTTCGCATTCGCGGTCGCGCTGCAAAATCTGCTGTGGGGCGCCGGGCAGCCGCTCGCCGGCGTCATCGCCGACCGCTTTGGTGCGGTGCGGGTGCTCTGCGCCGGCGCGCTGCTTTACGCTCTCGGCCTCGTGCTCATGGCCTACGCGACGAGCGCAGCGCTGCTCGATGCCTCGGCCGGCGTGCTGATCGGATTCGGTCTCGCCGGCAGTTCGTTCTCGATCGTGCTCGCGGCATTCGGAAAGATTTTGCCCGCGCAATGGCGATCGGTCGGGTTCGGTTTCGGAACGGCGGCGGGCTCGTTCGGACAGTTTCTCTTTTCGCCGGTCGCCGTCCTGCTCATGGACGTGTTCGGATGGCAACAGGCACTGGTCATCTTCGCCGTCAGCGTGCTCGCCGTGCTGCCGCTTTCGCTCGCGCTCGCGTCACCGGCGGCCGAAGCCGAGCATGCCGCGTCGCAATCGCTGCGCCAGGCGCTTAGCGAGGCCTTCGCGCATCGCTCCTATGTGCTGCTGATGCTGGGTTTCTTCACCTGCGGTTTCCAGATTGCCTTTGTCACCGTTCACCTGCCGCCCTTCCTCGTCGATCGCGGCCTTTCCGCTGAGATCGGCGGTTGGACGATCGGGGTGATTGGACTGTTCAACATCGTCGGTTCGCTGGCTTCAGGCTGGCTGTGCGACCGCATGCCGAAGCGCTATCTTCTCTCGCTCATCTATCTGGGCCGCGCGTTGACCGTTCTGGCGTTCATCTTGTTGCCGACCACCTGGGTCAGCTGCATCGTGTTCGGCGCGTTCACGGGCCTGTTATGGCTTGCCACCGTGCCGCCCACCAATGGCATCATCGTTGTGATGTTCGGCACGCGTTGGCTGGCGACGTTGTCGGGCGTCGCCTTTTTCAGCCACCAGGTCGGCAGCTTCCTGGGCGTCTGGCTCGGCGGTGTGGTGTTCGACCGCACTGGTTCCTACGATCTGGTATGGTGGCTGTCGATCCTGCTCGGCGTGCTCTCGGCGTTGATCAATCTGCCGATCGTGGAGAAGCCGGTTGCCCGCGTTGCCGTGCTGCCGGCCTGAAGAATCCCCGCAATTCCCGGCGTCCGGTGCCGCCTTCGGCGCTTCCGCGGCTAAACTCTTGTGCGCGCCGCGCACGTCTTACACACTGCGGCGTCGGAAGACATGGAAGGCTGGGCCTGGTGCCCGCCGAAGCACGCGTACGTCAGCGAGATAATTTCGCTATGGCCGCGCCGGCCAGCCGAGCCCGGCCGTGGCGGAAGACAAAAGTCCGGAGCGAGAGAGTGAGCACGTTCAAGGCAATCGTCGTCAACAAGACTGCGGCCGGCCAGACGGTGCGGCTCGCCGATTTTGACGAGAAGGATTTGATGGAGGGCGACGTCACCGTCGAGGTGGAATACTCGACGGTGAATTACAAGGACGGGCTCGCGCTCACCGGCAAGGCGCCGGTAGTGCGCCGCTTCCCGATGATCGCCGGCATCGATCTTGCCGGCACGGTGGAGACGTCCGCGTACCCGGGCTGGAAGCCCGGCGACAAGGTGATTGTCAACGGCTGGGGCCTCGGCGAGACCCATCTCGGCGGCTATGGGCAGAAGGCGCGCGTCAAGGGTGACTGGCTGGTGCGGCTGCCGGCGAGCATGACGGCGCGCGAAGCCATGGCAATCGGAACTGCCGGCTACACCGCCATGCTGGCGGTCATGGCGCTGGAGCGCGCCGGGATCACGCCACAGCGCGGACCGGTGGTCGTGACCGGCGCCGCAGGCGGCGTCGGCTCGGTCGCGGTCGCGCTGTTGGCCAAACTCGGCTACGCGGTTGTCGCCTCGACCGGCCGGGCGAGCGAGGCGGCCTACCTCAAGGGACTCGGCGCCACCGAGGTGATCGAGCGCAAGGAATTGACCGGCCCGGTGCGCCCGCTCGGCAAGGAACGCTGGGCGGGCGGCATCGATGCCGTGGGCTCGACGACGCTCGCCAATGTGCTGTCGATGACGCGCTATGGCGGCGCAGTCGCGGCCTGTGGGCTTGCCGGCGGAATGGACTTGCCGACCTCGGTCGCTCCGTTCATCCTGCGCGCAGTGTCGCTCATCGGCATCGATTCGGTCATGTGTCCGTTGGCGGCGCGACAGCAGGCTTGGCGTCGCCTGGAAACGGATCTCGACCGCACCAAGATGGCGGCGATGACCTCCGAAATCGGCCTTGCCGATGTTATCGACGCCGGAAGTCGTATTCTTGGCGGGGGTGTGCGCGGGCGCATTGTGGTGAAAATTCGACAATAAGTTCGGAATTCGGTGAGGAAAGTCGACCAGCGCTATGGTAAGGGTATGGTTAAGAAATTTCGTTAATATTGCTCTAGGGTCCAATTTGGAGTTGCCAATGTTGCGGCGCTTGGCAGTCGTCGGGGCGTGCGTATTGGGAGCGGCTTCGGCGGTCGTCGCCCAGGAACTCGGGCCGGAACAGGCCCGTGCCTTCGTGGTCGGCAAGCTGTTCGCCTATACGTGTTTCGACGGCACCGCGGGCATGGGACGAATTTTCTCGGACGGCTCAGTTGTCGGCACCATTCGGCCCGGCGGCCGGGGCGAGGTACGCTTCGCAGCATTGCCCGCCGGCACCGTCCGGGTGAAGGGCACCGCGATGTGCGCGCACTTGGCCGGCATGCCGATCGAGCCTTGCTTCAAGGTGCAGCGCATCGACTACCGAAGGTTCCGCGGCTCGATCTCCGGCCTGAGCTTCGCTTATTGCGACTTCTATCAGCGTAACCCGCGGGCTCAGCTCATCACCGGTGCCGCTACGCCAGTGGCGGACACGACCGTCGCCAGGCTGAGGCCGACGGAGGAGTAACTTTATCCTCGCGTGCAACGCCGGCGAGGAGAAGTCACTCCAGCTCGAGCCGGAACGGGACAGCTTCCGCAGCAAAAATCCCGCGGCCGATCATTTCGATCGCTGCGATCATGCGGCCGCCGCGGCCGAGCAGGCGATCGGCAAGCGACACGATGCGGATATTGGGCGTCGCCGTCGGCGAGGCGCGCCGCAGCGCCTGCGCGATGCCCCCCTCGTCCCGATGCGGATTGAGCGCGCAGACGCTGGCGAACGCGCTTGCGGTCGAGCGGCTGATGCCGGCGAAGCAGTGGACCACAAGGGGCGAGCACCGGTCCCAGCGGCGGACGAAATCGAGGAGATCGGCGATGTGTTCTTCGTCCGGGATGATGTAGCCGTCGAGCGGCGCTGAAATGTCGTGCAACCGGAGCCAGAGATGGTTCTCCGGCACGATGGCGGCCGGCCGTTCGACGCTGGCCTCGTCTCCGATCAGCGACACGACGTGGCGCGCGCCGGTGTCCTCGACCGTTTCGTGCAGGCGCGCCAATGAGCAGACGTGAATCATGGGAAGACTTGCATCATGCGTGAACCGTGGAATCAGATGCGTGCCTTATCTAGTTTCATATAGGCATGAGCGGCGGCGCAAGTATGACGCTCACTCGCCGCTGAGCTTTCTGAACCGTTCGAGATAGCGCGCCTGCGCCGTCTCGGCAGGCCAGGGTTTGAGGTAATCGCGTTCGATCGAGTGGGGAATGGCGGGTGGGCGGCCGAAGAACCGCCGCGCCTCCGCGGCATCGAAACCGGCGAGGCGGGTCGCTTCGAGATAAGCCGCCGCGCGGTCGGCGGTTCTGATCAGTTGATCGAGCTCCGGCGCGGACTTTGCGGGCAGCCCGAAGCGCAGATGGATCGCCGTGAGCAGACGCCGCTCGACCGCTTTGTAGGCGTCGCCGATCACCGCCTTGAACGGAGAAATCATGTCGCCGATCACGTATTCGGGCGCGTCGTGCAACAGCACGGCGAGCCGCCGACTGTGATCGAGCCGCGGCACGCGCAGCCGCGCCAAAGCTTCGACCAGCAGCGAGTGCTGGGCAACGGAATAGATGTGCGCTCCCCTGGTCTGCCCGTTCCAGCGCGCGACGCGCGCCAGTCCATGCGCGATGTCCTCGATCTCGATGTCGAGCGCCGACGGATCGAGCAGATCGAGCCGCCGCCCCGACAGCATCCGCTGCCAGGCGCGGTCGGGCCCGGTACGCGCCACAGGCTTGGCGCGCGCGGCCAACTTGTCAGCCACGGCAGCCGTGTCCGAGCTTCAGCACCGCCTCGTGCCGATAGCATGTGATCAGATGATCGTTGATCATGCCGGTGGCTTGCATGAAGGCGTACACGATGGTCGGGCCGCAGAATTTGAAACCGCGTTGTGCCAGTTCCTTGGACATAGCGCGCGAGATCGGGGTTTCGTCGGGGACCTGCTGTACGGTCTTGTAATGATTCACCTTCGGCTTGCCGTCGACGAAATTCCATAGCAGCTTGGAAAAGCCAGGGCCCTTCTCCATCACTTCAAGATACGCGCGCGCTGAGAGGACGGTGCCTTCGATCTTGGCGCGGTTGCGCACGATGCCGGCGTCCTGCATCAGGCGTTCGATTTTCGCCGGGCGGTAGCGCGCGATTTTCTCCGGCACGAAGCCATCGAAGGCGCGGCGGAAATTTTCGCGCTTGCGCAGGATGGTGATCCACGACAGCCCGGCCTGAAAACCGTCAAGGATGAGCTTTTCGTAGAGCGCGCGGTCGTCGAATTCCGGCACGCCCCATTCCTCGTCGTGATAGGCGATGTAGAGCGCGTCGTCCTTGGGCCAAGGGCAGCGCTTGACGCCGTCGGCGTGCTTAAGATCGCTCATTCTGCGGCCTTGCTTTCGCCCGGGAACGCGAACCGTGCCCAGTCCGGTTTGACCAGGCGGATCGGCACGCCGCCAGCGGTGAGCGACTCGCCGTGAG
>DATHCD010000014.1:0-2125 GCA_035319735.1 Xanthobacteraceae bacterium
ATAGCAGAGGTTGATCCCGAGGGTGGCGAAAACATAAATGCCGAAGAGCCCGACCAAGACGCCGGTCCAACTGAAGAACCAAGGCAGCAGCGCCAGCAGCGCCGCAAGGTGATAAACGACGATGCTCCCGGCGCGCAGCCCGTCGATCCGCACCGGCCGAACGCCCGCGGGCAGCTGCAATTTCGCCCGCGTTACCGCGCTCTCGAGCCGTAAAGCTGTTTCAGTCATGCAAAGCCCCGACGCGCCGGAATGGCGCGCGGCGAAATCCCACCCGATAGTACCTTATCGCCGAGTATTTTGCTTCGCTTTGACTGACCGGGCAAGTCTGCCGTCGAGGACGCCGATTAAGGCGAAGCACGGCCATTCGCCGGTCGGTCCCGCGACCGGCCCCTCGCGCCTTCCGGTTTATGCTGCGTGGTGTTGTGAATCGTTGGCGTCCGGATTCTTTAGCGCGGTCACGATCTGCTGTTTGGTCAGCCGCGTGCCGTCGTCGCCTTCGATGAGCAGAGCGACCCGGCCGCTGTCGTTGATATGCCGTGCCCAGCCCATGGCCTCGTCGAGCAGGGCAAACTCCTTGAACAGATGGCGATCTTTGTCCAGTGGCGAGATCGACTGCGAGCCGCGCGGGCCGGAATAGACGCGATAGGTCATCGGGGCCTCCTTCTGCAATCAAACACCGTCCTCGAATTATATGAGGGCAAAATGTGCCGCGTGTGTGTCGCCGCGCGCGGCGCGTTGACGCGGGCCAGGCGCGGGTGATTTGCTGGATGACGCGCGAAAAACATCATCAATTCGTCGGCGGCAACGGTTCGTAACACGGCTTGGGATAGGCCTGCTGGCAAGCCTGATAAAGCGCGGGGCAGGCTTTTGCCGCCGCAAGCGCGGCTTCGATGGTGCTGAGCCGCTCGCCCGCCGCGCACGATTGCGCGTCGAAGGTGAGCACCGCATCGGCGCGCTCGATTCCGCGATCGTTCATCAACAAACGTTCGGCGCCGTCGAAGTAGGTCGTCGCGGTTCGGATCGCCTCGTTGAGTTTCCTGGTGAACTCGGCGTTGGCCCTGGGGTCTGGCTTGACGACGCGGGCGCGCACCGCCGCATCGGTGTAAAGCACGTTCAGCCTGAAATAGATCCCGCCGCATTGGGCGAGCGCCAGCCAGTACGGCCGGCCGGCAAAGGCACCCGGCACGGCCACGACGCTGTCGCGCTTATCGATCGGCACCGCCGGCACCGGCGGCTCGACCGCGCGACGCTCGCGTTTGTGACGCGGGGTAACCTGCGCGTAGGAATTGGTTGCGGCAATGATAAAGGCAAGCGTGAGTAGCGTCGCCTTTGCGATCATTCGCGACATGCCGCGATTATAGCCGAGCCGCAAAACCGGACTCAAAATTTCTCCACCCACGGTCGCAACTCGATTTCCCAGGCCCAGGCGCTACGCGGCTGCTGCAGCAGATGCAGATAGCTCTGCGCGATGGCATCGGGATCTAGCAAGCTGTCGGGGTGGCCCGGCGGATCGGGCCGTTGCGCGCTGCGGATGCCGCCGTCGACTACGATATGGCCGACGTGAATGCCTTGCGGCGCGAGCTCGCGCGCCAGGCTTTGCGCCAGCCCGCGCAGGGCGAACTTGCCCATGGCGAACGGTGCCGATTGCGCGTAGCCTTTGACGCTTGCCGAGGCGCCGGTGAACAGGATCGCGCCGTGCGCCCGCGGCAGCATCCGCAAGGCCGCTTCCTGGGCCACCAGGAAGCCGCCAAATGCGCTCACCACCAACCCCTTCTCGACGTCGACGGGATCGAGCTCGACAATCGATCCGCGCGTCCGATAGCTCGCGTTATAGACGACGACGTCGGGGGCACCGAACGCCGCTTCGACGTCGGCAAAGAGTTTTTGCACTTCCGCACGTTTCGTCGCGTCGCAGGCGAAAGCGCGGCCGCCGAGGTTCTGCGCCAAGTCCGCCAGCCGGGCGGCCCCGCGCGCCGCCAGCGCCACCGTCATGCCGGCCTCGGCGAAAGCCCGCGCCAGCGAGGCGGACAGCCCGGACCCGGACCCGACGATCAGCGCGGTCCGATAGGGAACTTCGCTCATGCAGCCTCCGGTGTCGGTTCGGTGTTTGTCAACATGATTTAGG
>DATHCD010000015.1:0-2530 GCA_035319735.1 Xanthobacteraceae bacterium
GGGTGTCGGACGGCCCGTTCGCCTCGTTCAACGGCACGGTCGAGGAGGTCGACGAAGGCCGGTCGCGGCTCAAGGTGGCGGTCTCGATCTTCGGCCGCGCCACGCCGGTCGAGCTGGAATTCGGCCAGGTGGAGAAGCTGTAGGCGGAGCGTAGCGTGGGAGGTGAGACGGTCGCCAGCCGTCAAGACCCGCACCACTAACAGGAGTAGAGAATGGCAAAGAAAATTACCGGCTATGTAAAGTTGCAGGTGCCGGCCGGCGCGGCCAATCCGTCGCCGCCGATCGGCCCGGCCCTGGGCCAGCGCGGGCTGAACATCATGGAGTTCTGCAAGGCGTTCAACGCCCAGACCCAGAAGCTGGAAAAGGGCGCGCCGATCCCGGTCACGATTACGGTTTATGCCGACCGTTCGTTTTCCTTCGAATTGCGCACGCCGCCGGTATCGCACTTCCTCAAGAAGGCCGCCAAGCTCGAAAGCGGCTCGAAGACGCCGGGCCGCGAGATCGCCGGCTCGGTGACCAAGGCGCAGGTGCGCGAGATCGCGCAGCAGAAGATGAAGGACCTCAATTGCGACACGATCGAATCCGCCATGCGGATGATCGAAGGCTCCGCCCGCTCGATGGGCTACGAGGTGACGGAATGAGCGAGCTTGGCAAACGTACGCGCGCGGCGCGGCAAGGCATCGATCGCGAGAAGCTCTATCCGCTCGCCGAAGCGGTGAAGATGGTCAAGGAGCGCGCCAAGGCCAAATTCGACGAGACCGTCGAAGTGGCGATGAATCTGGGCGTCGATCCGCGCCACGCCGACCAGATGGTGCGCGGCGTCGTCAATCTGCCGAACGGCTCCGGCCGCTCGGTGCGGGTGGCGGTGTTCGCGCGCGGCGCCAAGGCCGACGAGGCCAAGGCCGCCGGCGCCGACGTGATCGGCGCCGAGGACCTGGTGGAGAAAGTGCAGGGCGGCACCATCGATTTCGACCGCGTCGTGGCCACGCCGGACCTGATGCCGCTGGTCGGCCGGCTCGGCAAAGTCCTGGGTCCGCGCGGCCTGATGCCCAATCCAAAGGTTGGCACGGTGACCATGGACATCGCCAATGCGGTGCGCGGCGCCAAGGGCGGCTCGGTCGAGTTTCGCGTCGAAAAGGCCGGCATTGTCCAGGCCGGCGTCGGCAAGGCCTCGTTCAGTGCCGAGAAGCTGGTCGAGAACATCAGGGCTTTTGCCGATGCCGTGCAGAAATCGCGGCCGGCCGGGGCGAAAGGCCATTTCATCAACCGCGTGGCCATTTCCTCGACCATGGGGCCGGGGGTGAAGGTCGAACCGGCGAGCCTGTTCGCGAGCACGCAGCAGCCGCATTAACGAGCACGCCGACGCTTGCTTGCCCCACAGCGTCCGCGTCGCGATATGCGCGTCCGCGACCAACGCTTTCGTTTGGCCCATATGATGGATGGATGAACGCGCTCAGGCGAAAGGGTCGCGCACGTCAAGCCATTCGAATTTTCGGAAATCACGATCGTTCGAATACAGCGTTCGGATTCCGTGCTGGAATAAGATCGCTGCGAGGTGGGCATCCGGGACAAGATTGCCGCGAACAGGCGTCTCCCCCGTCACGTGTCGATAAGCGTCTAAAAAACCGTCGAGTTCGGATAGAGCACGCACGTGAGCTAGGCCAACGAGCGCGGCAACGTTCGCCAAGGCTTCATCAGGCGACAGAGGTGCCGCAAAGATGCGCGGGTGGGTGGCAATGCGCAGGTACGACATCAGGGTCGGCCACGTCAGGCAGAGAATTTCCGGGCCGGCAGCGCAAGCGTCCAGGAGGCCGCGCGCCTTAACGTGGCGAGGGCTTGATTGATCGGAGGCGTATAGAAGGACGTTGACGTCCAGCGAGTAGCTCACGGCCGCTCCGAATCCAGCGCGGCGTAGATTGCTTCCTTGTCGGCAAGGTCGACCAGAGATTGCATGCGACGAGAGGTCCAACGAAACGACGGCCGAGTTCGCGATCTGCGGCGCCCGGCAAGCGCCTCCGCCAACAGTTCGGAAACTATCGCCCCGATCGATCGGCCCTCCTTCTCATGGATGACCTTGACCTCCCGAAGAATCGGTTCGTCGATATCGAGGGTTGTGCGCATGATGCGTGATGTTAGTAATCGTAACATCAGATGTCAAGATCGATGGCTTCGCCCATATGATCGAGGGATGGACGCGGCGCGTGAGCGGCGGCATGATCGCGCCTCCCCGGGTTTTGGCGCGATGCTATTTCGCCGGAGCGCAGCCGGCAAAGCATCGGACCGCGTCGTAAAAACCGCTTGGCAACTGCGATTTAAGCGGCTAAATAGATGCCACGGGCGTGCCGGCCCGGTTTGTCGGCGCGCCTTTGTGCGCTTCTCGAAAACCAAGACAAGCTGAGTCTGCTCTTAGAGGTTGTCCAACGCGGATTTTTCTAAGGGGATGAGTGGCTTAGTAGATTTCGAGCAGTGCGTTCCTGTCCGAGACTGCGGGCGCCGGTAACGGCTTAATCGACAAAGCCTGCATAGATGG
>DATHCD010000016.1:0-5579 GCA_035319735.1 Xanthobacteraceae bacterium
GTCTTTTCCATCTCTCTGCCGCTGTCTTTCTCATTGCTGCCGCCGTTGCCGCCTTGATTGCGGCTGCGGTCTTCGTGTTGCGCGCCCTGCGAAGGCAGGAGGGGGAATCGGCAACGCGACAGATCGCGGAACTCGCCCGACTGCAAGCGGAGACCGCAACGCGCATCGAGACGATGCGTACCATGCTGGCAGCGAACCAGGCCGAACTCAATCGCGCGGTCAACGAGCGGCTGGATTCGGTCACCCATCATCTCAGTCAATCGATGACCACGGCCCGCGAGCACACGGTCGAGAGCCTCCAGCGCCTCAACGAACGGCTCGCCGTCATCGACGGTGCCCAGAAGAACATCACCGAACTCGCCTCGCAGGTGACGTCGCTGCAGAACGTCCTTGCCAACAAGCAGCAACGCGGCGCCTTCGGCCAGGGCCGCATGGAGATCATCGTGCGCGACGGGCTGCCCAAGGGCTGTTACGAGTTCCAACACACGCTCTCCAACAAGCTGCGGCCCGACTGCGCGGTGTTCCTGCCCGACAAGCGTCCGCTGGTCATCGACTCGAAATTCCCGCTCGAGGCCGTCACCGCCTATCGCGACGCCAAGACCGAGGACGAACGGCGCCAGGCCGCCGCGCGCGTGCGCGCGGACGTGACCAAGCACGTCGGCGACATCGCCGAGAAATATCTCATTCCCGGCGAAACCCAGGATTTGGCGCTGATGTTCGTGCCTTCGGAGTCGGTCTATGCCGAATTGCACGACGGCTTCGACGATGTCGTGCAGAAGGCGTTCCGCGCCAAGGTCGTCATCGTCTCGCCGTCGCTCTTGATGATCGCCATCCACGTCATCCAGCAGATCCAGAGGGATGCGCGCATGCGCGAGGCGGCAAGCCGCATCCACGCGGAAGTCGGGCATTTGATCGAGGATGTCCGGCGCATGGGCGAGCGCGTCGCCAAGCTCAAGCAGCATTTCGGCCAAGCCACCGAAGACCTGCGGCAGATCGTGATCTCGACGGAAAAAATCGAGCAGCGCGGGGATCGCATCAAGGACGTCGAGTTCGCCGATGATGGGCCGGAAGCCGGCGTCATTCCGACGCCGATGACGCGCAGGCTGGAGGCGGGACCGGAGCTTGACCCGTCTCCCCTTGCGGGAGAGGGTGACGCGCCGCGTCAGCGGCGAAGCGGGTGAGGGGTGCGGGCGCCGCTTGAGCGGCACGAGCGGGCCCTCTCACCGGCCACGCTTGTCGCCGATGCTCACGCTCGCCGTCCGCTCCCGCAAGGGAAGAGGCTGTTGTTCCAGCCGAGCAATCATGCATGGCCGTAACGCCTGACGCCACCAAGAGCGCGCCCAACCGCGTCTCGCTTGCGGAAACGCTCGCCGTCTATTTCAAGCCGCGCGTGCTCGTGGTCATGTTCCTCGGCTTCTCCTCGGGCCTGCCGCTCGCCTTGTCGGGCTCGACGTTGCTCGTCTGGATGCGCGAGGCGCATGTCGACCTCGGCACCATCGGATTGTTTGCCCTCGTCGGCACCCCCTATACCGTCAAGTTCCTCTGGGCGCCGCTCGTCGATGCGCTCGACGTGCCCGTTTTGTCGCGGCGCTTCGGCCGGCGGCGTGGGTGGCTGCTGTTGTCGCAGCTTCTGCTCGTCGCCGCGATCGTCTTTCTCGGTGCCTGCGATCCGTCGGTCTCGCCGTTCATCGTCGCCATCGGCGCGCTGATGGTCGCCACCGTTTCGGCGACGCAGGACATCGTCGTCGACGCCTTCCGCGTCGAAAGCCTGAGCGAGAGCGAGCAGGCGGCCGGCATGGCCTCCTATGTCGCCGCCTACCGCATCGGCATGCTCGCCTCGACAGCCGGCGCGCTGTTCCTGGTGAGCGGCTTGGAAAGTTTTTTCGGTCTCGGCCATCAGGCTGCTTGGAGTGCCGGCTACACGGTCATGGCGGCCTTGGTGCTCGTCGGCATCGCCACGACATTGATCGCAACGGAGCCGGAGAAGTCGGCGCAGGCCGACACGACACATGCGCGGGAGAAAACGCTTACGCGCGTGGTCGGAGCGGCGATCGGCGCCTTTTCCGAATTTCTGTCGCGCGACCTGGCCTTAGTCGCGCTTGCCTTTGTCGTGCTGTTCAAGTTCACCGATGCGCTCTCCGGCGCGATGACCGCGCCGTTCGTGATCGATCTCGGCTTCTCGCGCAACGAATATGCGGCCATCATCAAGGGCGTGGGACTGGCGGCGACGCTGCTTGGCGGCTTTGCCGGCGGTTTCTTGGCGCGCGCCTGTTCGCTCTCCTTGAGTCTGTGGATCGGCGGCAGCCTGCAGGCACTGGCGAATCTGGCGTTTTCCTGGCAGGCCGTCGTTGGCCTCAACGCCGTCTGGCTCACCTTCGCCATCGTGATGGAGAACTTTACCAGCGCCGTCGGCACGGTGATCTTTGTCGCCTATCTTTCGGCCTTGTGCCGCAACCCGCTGCATACGGCAACGCAGTATGCGCTGTTGACCGCGTTCGCCGCCTTCGGGCGCACCTATCTGTCCTCGGCCGCTGGCTTTGTCGCCGCCGCGACGGGCTGGGTGTGGTTCTTCGCGATCTGCGCGCTTGCGGGCCTGCCCAGCCTGCTCCTGCTCGCCTTCCTGCAACAATGTGGGCATTTCGACGGCTTGGCGCCCGCCCGACGTTGATCGGGAGTTGGCGCGAGGCTGCAAATTTGAGCTTGTTTAACAAGGAGATACCGATCCGCACGGGTCGCGAGCATGACCGCGCGAACAGCGCTGTCACACGGGCGTACCCTGTTCGACGGCACAAAAGGCTCGCAAAAAAGTCCTTTTGTAAGGATCAGATCGCTATATTCCGCGTTTCCCGCTGTGGCGTTCCTCAAACCGGGCCATTCTGCCCACCCCCGCCATGGACATGATCCTCGTCAAGATTTTCGCGACCGCGCTCGCGCTGAGCGAGGTGATGACTCAGCCGCAGGCGGTGAAGACGCAATTCGATCCGGTGACCGACCGTGACGAGGTCGTGCAGATTCTGCGCGCCGGCTGCGCCCATATGCGCCGCGCTTTCGACATCGAATCGATCAACCTCGACAGCCTCATCGCCACCGCGCTCGACGATCCGAAGGCATTGGGCGCCGACATGAAGGCCTTTCACGGCATTAATTTCGTCGACCTGAACACCGCCTACCGCCATTTCTGCAAGAACGAGGCCGTCGCCGATCCGGTCGTCGATATCGGCCGGGTCATCGAGTTTTTCAACAACGCAGCGGCCGATCTACCCGACCAGACGCGGCTCAAGGGCAGGAAGCTGCCGAATATGAGCGTGATCCTCGACGGCAAGGGCGGGAATTTTGCCGACGTCTTCGAGCCGGGCAATCGGCGCATCTGGGTGGCGCTCGCCGATATTCCCGATTTCGTACAGAAGGCATTCGTCGCTGCCGAGGATCGGCGATTCTTCCAGCATCACGGCATCGACGAACGCGGCATCATCCGCGCCTTCATCGGTAATCTCGCCGAGCCGGGCCGTCCGCAGGGCGGCTCGACCATTACGCAACAGCTGGTGAAGAATCTCTTGGTCGGCGAGGACGTGACCTATGAGCGCAAGATTCGCGAAATCATCGTAGCGTCGCGGCTCGAGAACACCCTGAGCAAAGCGGAGATTCTCGAACTCTACCTCAATTCCGCCTATCTCGGCCGCGGCTCATGGGGCGTGGAGATGGCCGCGCGCAGCTATTTCGGCAAGTCGGCGAAGGCGCTCGTGCTCGGCGAGGGGGCGATGCTCGCCGGCTTGCTCAAGGGGCCGAACTATTTCAATCCCGACCGCCATCCCGATCGCGCCAAGGAACGCCTCGCCTATGTGCTCGGTCGCATGCAGGAGGACGGCGTCCTCGGCGCCGAAGAGAAGGACCGGGCGCTCTCAGCGCCGCCGAAGTTCGTCGCTTTCGAGCGGTCGCGGCGCGACAGCGGCTTTCATTTCGTCGATTATCTCGGCCGCGAAGCGAAGTTGGACGGGGTCGCGAATCTGACGGCCGAATCCTACACAGTGCATTCGACGATCAACGCCACTTTGCAACGCGAGACCGAAGCGGCGTTGCAGGAAGGCTTGGCGCGCTACGAAATCGATAACGGCCGCGTGCAGTTCCACGGCGCGGAAGCCAACCTCGCGGATGCGGTGCAAAAGCTTAGCTCCGGCAATCAAACCGGCACCAAGCCGGCGTGGCTGCAAGCACTGCAGGCTGTGCACCTACCGCTCTACGACGTGCATTGGATGCCGGCGGTCGTCGTGCAGAAGGGCGACGGCCGCAAAGGCGATGGCGCAATTCGCGTCGGCCTTGCCGACGGACGCATCCTGCCGCTGACGACATGGAGCTGGGAGACCAGACGCAGGCTCGGCCTATACGACGTCGTCTATGTCCGCGTCGTCGAGGGCAAGAGCGGCGACGGCAAGATCAGCGACGGCAAGGCGAGACCCAGACCCCCGGCCCAGGCCAATGCGCAGGCGCAATTGCGGGTGCGGCCGACGGTGCAGGGCGCGGCCTTGGTGCTGGAGAACAGGACCGGCCGCATCCTCGCCATGGCCGGCGGCTTTTCCTATCCACTCAGCCAGCTCAATCGCACGGCGCAGACGCAGCGTCAGCCGGGCTCGGCCATCAAGCCGTTGACCTATCTCACCGCGCTGCAGAAGGGGCTGCAGCCGAACACGCTTGTCGCCGACGAGCCGATCACGCTGCCGCCGATCGGGATGCGGAGCAGCGCCTACGGCCACGGCGGCATCATCGCCCGCGAATACGGCAGCGCCCGCGAGGAGGATTATTGGACGCCGCGAAATGCGACCAACAGCACCGGCGGCCTCTACACGATGCGGCGCGGCCTGGAGTACTCGGTCAACATCGTGACCGCCCACCTGCTCGACGGCGGCATCGACGACGATCCGGAGAAAAGTCTCGACGATATCTGCGCGACCGCGGTAGCGGCGAAAATCTACAACGAGTGCATTCGCTACTATCCCTTCGTGCTCGGTGCGCAGCCGGTGCGCGTGATCGATCTCGCCGCCTTTTACGCGGCGGTCGCCAACGAAGGCGCGCGGCCGCAGCCGCACGCCATCGAGTCGATCGAAGCGAACGGCCATACCGTTTATCAGTACCCGAATGCGCCGCTGCCGTTCATCGGCGCGGCCGACCGCACCGCCTTCTATCAGCTCAAGACCATGCTGCAGGGCGTCGTCGCGCGCGGCACCGCGCGGGCGATCGGTTCGCTGTCGCCTTACGTCGCCGGCAAGACCGGGACGACCGAGGACGCGGTCGACGGTTGGTTCATCGGCTTCACCAATGACGTCACCGTCGCCGTTTGGGTCGGCTACGACAACGGCGACGGCAAGCGCCGTTCGCTCGGTTCGACCGCCACCGGGGCGCGGATGGCGTTGCCGATCTTCGAGCCGATCATGCAGGCGATCTGGGCCGAGGGCATAGCGCCCAAAGCTGCGCTGAGTGGACCCTCGCCGGAGGCGCAGCGTCATCTCGTCGATTTGCCGATCGACTACATGACCGGAGATCGGGTGACCGGCGGGCGCGGCTTCATCGAGCATTTCCGGCTCGGG
>DATHCD010000017.1:0-148161 GCA_035319735.1 Xanthobacteraceae bacterium
AGCCAAAGCCAGGGCGGCCAAATAGCAAAACGCCATGATGGCCTGAGCGACGGGCCCCATCAGCAACAACGATGAGATGTAATCGGCGCCGTCCATCACGGTGAAGCGAAACTGCGATTGCACGTAGGACAGCCATGCCCGGACCCACCGCGAAATAAAATCCTCATCCGAGGAAGCGGCGGCGGGGCAATACCGGTCGGCCGGCGTGCAACCGCTCGCGCTCGGTGCGGAGCCGACAAACTCTCTCAATTTTTGCTGCACCAAATCGCTGGCGAGCGACTCGTTGCCCGCGACCGGCAACTGCTTGTGGCGATAAATGGCGACAATTTGGTCGGCATCGACCTGGTCCTGGCCGGCGGCGAATTGGGAGTCGGCCAAGATCGCGCGTATTGCCGCATCGATGTCGCAGTCACGGCCAAGGAGATAAATTCTGTAGCCATCGGGATTGATCGCAAATCCAAAGATCTTGTCGAAATGACAGGCGACGCCGTAGACGGGCAGCCATCCGATCGCCCAGACATAACCGACTACGCCGGGGAAAAAACCTAGGAGCGCCGCGACAAGCGCAATTTGCACCAGCGGCGTTTGCGCTCTGGATGACGTCATCCGGCATTCCCTCTCAAACAACGGCGAGCGGAACGCCGATCGAGCACAGCCGCGAGCAAAGTGTCGTCATGGAATGAGACAAGGACCGCGATCGCCTAATCGTCGCCCTATCGTAAAGTTCGGAGCGCGTGGCGCCAAAAATCCCGTTGCGTTGTTCATCATCGCACGGATAGACCGTCTTCATCGAGAAGACGTGGACGATTGCAGCGATGCATTGCGCAACGTCATGATAAAGGCGGTTACGTCGTGCAGTTCCGCCTCGGTCAGGTCCGTATTCGCCATCTGCCCATTCTTGGGGATCGCCGGCAAAGATGACAAATAGGACCGCAACGAAGCGGCGCTGGCGTACTTGTTTGCGATGTCCTTGAAGTCCGGAGGCCGAATCGCTCCCTTGTAGATCGGTCTATAGGGCTGGTCGGAAGCGACGACATGACAGCCGGTACATGCGTCCATCGCCAATCGGCGCCCCGCCGTTGCATCGCCGTCGATCGACTTAGTTTGCGCGCCTGTAGCGGACTTGCTTTGCGCGCCTGCAGAAGACTTGGTTTGCGCGCCTGTAGCAATCGTTGCCAAAGCGCTCCACGCGGCGATCGCGGCAACAACCGCAAGACCTCTGCTTCGCATTTTTAAGGTATCCCTGCATGGAAGGTCGTAGTGTTCGCGTCAGACGATACACTCCCGGCAATACAGACGATCAATTAGCCGTGATGCCGAGTCAATTGCGATTTTTATCACAACGGCTTCGATCTCCGACATTTGTTGCCGCAGATTGCGTTCGCGGTCCACCTGTAAAAAATAACATCAATAAATAATAGCGCGCGCGGCGCGCTTCGCTAAACTACGATAATCCTTATAAAAACTATTTGTCAGTCCGGCGCTTTTAGCGGCCCGACGCGCGATATTTCTCTCAGTAGACGGCAAAGATGAGAGCCGTTAGCGTCGATTCGTTGGCACATCCCAACGGGCACAAGGGGCTATCGCATGACGCCCTTCAGATCGACGAGCATCACATCGACAAACGTCGCAAGAGCCGTTGCGCTTACGACGGTTGCGGTCATAGCAATCGCGCTTGTTCGCTTCATCGGCGGCGAAGGCGGTGGCGCGCGTGCCCAGGAGAGTAACCTCAGGATCGTCGAGCCGACCTACGCAACGAGCGTCGCGCTCAACGACAAGCAGCTGCAGTCGGTCGAAGTCGGGCCCGTCGGCTACCACGACTTCCCCGTAGTCAAACAAGCCGTCGGCAGCATAGATTTCAACGAGGACATGACCGTCCAGGTCTTCACCCCGTATCAAGGAAAAATCATTCAGTTATTCGCCAAGATCGGCGACGAGGTGAAAAAGGGCCAGACGCTGTTCACCATCGACAGCCCCGATCTGCTCAGTGCCGAATCGAATTTGATTTCCGCGGCGGGCGTGCTGGATCAGACCACGCGCGTGCTGGCGCGGGCGCAAGAGCTCTATAACACGCACGCCATATCGCAAGCAGAGTTGGAGCTGGATATTTCCAACCAGATGACGGCCGAGGGCGCCTTGCGCACGGGGCGCGACGCGGTGCGCATCTTCGGCAAGACCGAAGCCGAAATCGATAAAATCGTCGCCGATCGGATGGCGGATCCGACGCTGGTCGTGCCAAGTCCAGTTACCGGTCGCGTCACGGCGCGAGACGGGCAGCCCGGCCTTTTCGTTCAGCCGGGCAGTCCGCCGGCGGTTTATTCGGTGGCCGACATCAACACAATGTGGTTGCTGGCGAACGTAGCCGAGAGCGACGTGCCGGCCTTCCGTGTCGGTCAGGATATCCAAGTCTCGCTCATGGCGTTTCCCGGCAGAGTCTTCAGCGGCCAGATTTGGTCGATGGATTCAATGGTCGATCCGAATACCCATCGCATGCTGGTGCGTTCGGCGGTCGAGGATCCCAATCACGAACTGCGCTCCGGGATGTTCGGAAACTTCATCATCCGCGTCGGCGATCCGCTGCACGCGCTCGCCGTCCCGGTCGATGCCGTGGTTCGCGAGGGCGACGGCACCTATACGGCGTGGGTCACCGCCGACCGCCGTCAATTCACCCAGCGCACCGTCAAGATCGGCGGCGCGGACAATGGCTACCGGCAGCTTCTCGACGGCTTGAAGCCCGGCGAATTGGTGGCGACCGAAGGCGCGGTGTACCTGAGCAACATGGTGCTCATCGGGCAAGCCGGCGGTTGAGCGTCGGCGTTTCGGTGCGGCGCTCGAAAGTATGGCATCGCTGAACGCGTGATGCCGGGACGCATGATCGGCGCAGCGATCAGGAAAAGAGACAGACCGTGCTGAAGGGCATTCTTGCGTTTGGCTTGATCCGTCGTCCCATCATTCTATTGGGGCTCTTGGTATTTGCCTGCGCCGGCCTCATTGCTTTCTCCAAACTCAACATCGAGGCCTATCCGGATCCGGCGCCGGTGATCCTGGAACTCACCGCGCAGGCGGGCGGATTGTCGGCCGAGGAGATGGAGCGCTACTACACCATTCCGATGGAGATCGGCCTTTATCCCACGCCGGGCCTCGACAATATCCGCTCGACCTCGTTCTACGGCCTGTCCTTTGTCCGTATGACCTTCAAATACGGCATCGATTTCTATTTCGCTTTGACCCAGACCCAGATCAACCTGGTGCAGAACGTCGCGCTGCCGGGAAGTCAGATGCCGCAGATCAATATGTCGAGCGTGAACTGCGAGATCTTCCGCTACATGGTGGCCGGTCCGCCGCATTACGGGCTGACCAATCTGCGCACCGTGCAGGACTGGATCGTCTTGCGCCGGCTGTTCACCGTGCCGGGCGTCGTCCAGGTGAACTCCTGGGGCGGCACCACCAAGCAATTGAATGTCGACGTCGATCTTAACAAGCTCGACGCTTACGGCATCACGCTGCCGCAGATTATAGGCGCGATAGGCAATGCCAACGTCAACGTGGGCGGCCGCGAGATCCTGTTCGGCCAGCAATCCGTCAATATCCGCGGCATCGGCCTGGTTGACGACGGCGGGGCCGAAGATCTGACCAAGGGTTACCACACCGAAGACCTCGAGAACATCGTTCTCAATCAGGTCAACGGCGTCCCCGTCTATGTGAAGGATGTGGCCAAGGTCTCTATCGGCTACGTGCCGCGGCTCGGCATCGCCGGTCTCAATAACGATCCCGACGTGGTGATGTCCATCGTGGTGATGAACCGCACGATGCACACCAACGATGTGCTGCCGCTGGTCGAGCGCAAAGTCCAGGAAATGAACAACGATGGCTCATTGCCGCCGGGGGTGAAAGTCGTGCCGTATTATGACCGCGGCGCGCTGGTCAATGTCACGACTCACACGGTGCTGCATAACCTCGTGTTCGGATGTCTGCTGGTGTTTTTGATCCAGTGGATCTTCCTCGGCAATTTGCGCAGCGCCATTATCGTCGGCGTCAATATTCCATTCGCCTTGTTCTTCGCCGTCATCATGCTGGTGGTGACCGGAGAGGAGGCCAATCTGCTTTCGGTCGGCGCCGTCGACTTCGGCATCATCGTCGATTCGGCGGTGATCCTCGTCGAGAACGTGTTCCGCAATTTCCAATCGCGGACCGAGGCGAGACAATCCGTGCTGGCGCAGCTTGCCGAGGAGACGTGGGGACCGGACCCGACCAAGGAACGGCGCGGCTCGCAGAACGTGTGGACCGACCGCCTTCGCCTGATCTTGGCTAGCGCGCTACAGGTCGACAACGCCATATTCTTCTCGGCGCTTATCACGGTGGCGGCGTTCGTTCCGCTGTTCACGATGCAAGGCGTCGAGGGCCAGATCTTCGGTCCCATGGCGCGAACCTACGGCTATGCGCTTGCCGGGGCGTTGATAGCGACCTTCACGATCACACCGACGCTGGCGTCCTTCTTGATTCCCGAACATGTCGACGAGGCGGAAACCATCTTCGTGCGGGCCCTGCGTCGCATCTATACGCCCGTCCTGCACTGGTCGCTTGGGAATCGTAAGGCCATGCTGGGGTTTGCACTGGGGTTCCTCGCGCTGATCGGATTGCTGGGGACGCGGCTCGGCACCGAGTTCCTGCCGCATCTGGAAGAGGGCAATTTCTGGATCCGTATCACGTTGCCGCCGTCGACCGGACTGGACGCCGGCGAGCCCGCCGTGAAAAAGTTTCGCGAGATCCTGCTCAGCCATCCGCAAGTCATCACGGTGGTGTCGCAGCACGGCCGTCCGGACAACGGCACCGATGCGTCGCCATTCTTCAATGTCGAGATTTTTGCGACGTTGACAGCATTTGACACGTGGCCTCGGGGTTTGGACAAGGACAAATTGATCGATATCCTCATTAAGGAATTCAGCGACGCGGTGCCGGGCGCCACTTACAATTTCTCGCAATATATCGAGGACAACCTCGAAGAGGGCCTTTCGGGCGTCAAAGGCGTCAATTCGCTGAAGATCCTCGGCCCCAACCTGGCCGTTTTGGAGAAGCTCGCCACGCAGGCGCAGACGGAGATGATGAAGGTTCGGGGCATGACCGACGTCGGGATTTTCCACGTCCTCGGGCAACCCAACCTGAACATCAAGGTGGATCGCGAAAAGACCGCCCGCTACGGCCTCAATACCGGAGACGTCAATAGCGTCATTCAGGCGGCGCTTGGCGGGACGGTTGCGTCCACGCTTTTCGAAGGCGATCGCACATTCAATATTACCGTTCGCCTTGCGGACCAGTACCGCCAGAACCTCGAGCAGGTTGGCGATATCAAGGTCGGCTACACCAATGCCGCCGGCACCACCTCCTACATTCCGTTGCGCGAGCTCACCACGATGACGCTCGATAACGGTGCGTCATATATCTACCATGAAAGCAGCCAGCGCTACATTCCGATCAAATTCAGCGTCCGCGACCGCGACCTCGGCGGCGCTGTCGCGGAGGCAAAACAGCGGATTGCGGAGAACATCCCGCTGCCGCAAGGCTATCGTCTGGTCTGGGCCGGCGAATTCGAGGAGCTCGAGATTGCGAAGAAGCGGCTCGAAATTGCCGTTCCGGTCAGCCTCGGCATCATCCTGGTGCTGCTTTACGGCCTGTTTGGTTCGCTGCGCGACAGTCTGCTCGCGCTCGCCGGAATTCCATTCGCCATCGCTGGCGGTATCGTGGCGCTCTATGTGACCGGACTGTATTTCAGCATTTCGGCGGCAATCGGCTTTGTCTCGCTGTTCGGCGTATCGGTGATGGACGGCATTCTGATGATTACCTACTACAATTGGGTCAGGCGCGAAGGCATGGACCCCACCGAGGCGATGTTCCACGCCGCGACGCAGCGCATGCGGCCGATGCTGATGACCGCGATGTCCGCCTGCATCGGCCTGTTCCCCGCCGCGCTTTCCACCGCCATCGGCAGCCAGGTGCAACGCCCGCTCGCCACCGTCGTGGTGGGTGGTATGCTGATCGGACCGCTGATGTTGCTGGTGGTGGTGCCGCCGCTACGCATGTTCTTCCTGGGCGGCGAAGGCGGGCCTCAGGCCGAGCGCAGCGGCGGTCCCGACGATCGTCTGGTACCAGCTGAGTAACGCATGGTTGGAGAGAACTTCGCTGCATTGAGCGAAGTAAGATTCGATGCGCCCCGGCGTTCGAGGTCATTATGGTAACAGCGAGACCAAAGTTCAGTCATGGGCAGGATGCCGGCAAGGTAGCATTGGCGCTATGGCTGTTCGTTGCGCCCTGGATGCTGAACTATAGTCAGGCGCTGGCGGCGGTATGGAATGGCGACGCCGTGGCGGTCGTCGTCGCAGCTTCTTCGATTGCCGCGATGCTCAAGTTCAATAAGTGGGAGGAATGGATCAGCATAGTTGCCGGTTTGTGGCTGATGGCTTCGCCGCTGGTTCTCGACTATGCGACGCTGCTGCCTGCCATCGGGACGCCACCCATTCACCAAAGGTTTGCCACGCAGAGCGCCTTGCCGGCGTCGGCCAATCATTTTGGGGTCGGCCTTGCCTTCGTCATTCTATCGTTCTGGGAGCTCAATCTGTGGGAAATCGTGAGCGGAAAGTCGCGAAGGACATAACGCCCGGCGATTAACTAGCGCGGCAACAGCGGAGTGTTCGGCGCCGGGGGGCGGCTCTGCATTTCCAGAATGTTGATGGTCCTGCCATTGCTGAAAATCATGTCGCCCGGCTTCTGGTCCGCGGTACAGGGGCCGAGCCATTTGCCGTCCAGCGTCATGACCATGTTGCTGGCCGGCAGGCCATCGCTTTGCGATGTCACGGTCATCGTATAGGCGGCATCGAAGCTGCCGGTGACGACCGCATGTGCGGTCGCGGGCTTGCCGCCGACCGTGCAACTGGAGTCGATGGTCATCGAATCGGCCGATCGTTGCACGTCGCGCTTGGGGCATGCCGCGGCCGAATAGGGGCCTGCGCTTGACTGCATCATCCGATCGGTAGCGGCATCGATGCATTGCTTGATGACCTGGGGCGGAGCATTGCGGCCTTCGATGCTCATCGTGACTTGCCAAAGGCCGGGCTTGCGTGACGGCAGATCGGCCGCGGTCGCCGGTGTCGCGCAGATCAAGGCCACAATAAGCGTCACTCGTCGCATGAACGTCTCCCGCGCTGCTAGACGGTTCTCCGGTGAAAGCTAAGGAGCCTTCGGCAAAAACGCTTCCACCGCGTGCCGGTCGAAGTCGAGTTGCTGGGTGGTGACGTTAAATTTTGCGACGAAGGACAGCGTCGCCCATCTTTCGAGAAACTCGCTTGGGCTCACCCCGTCCTTCGTTGGGCCGAGCGGATCGGATACAACGAAGAACACGGCACCTGGCGGCAGCGGGCCTACGCCCCCTACCGTATATCGCGCGCCGCCCCGGCCGATCTGGACCTTGAGTTTTGTCCCGTCAAGGCCGCTAATAAAATACGCGTCTTCCAGCGTTATATCCCGATCGCTGATGTTGGTGCCCATGATGCCGAGCGTAGAGACGTTCAAAGGCTGTCCGGGTTGGGCGACGCCCGCGCTGTCGATGAAAAGCCTTGACCAGGCTACCGTGCTGTCATGGCTGCCATGAAGTCGCGCCGGGATGGTCTCGTCATCGCTTCGGCTACCGCTCCACAATTGCTGAAAGTCGCTATAACGATCAAAAACAATGAGCCCGCTGGCAATCAGGATCAGCAGCATCGCGATCCGGTAATAGCGGGCGACGGACGCGGCGACGGCGATGAGCGCCACCGCCACGGCAATCACGAAAATCGCGTCTGTCATTGATGTACCGAACGCCTCGGTCCACTAGCATCGATCCGGCCGACATTATGGCTTGATAAAGCCCACGGCTACGGCCTTGAGTATTGCTTCGACGCGCGTCGTCGCGCCGAGTTTCAATTTGGCGCTGTCCATGTGAAAATCCACCGTTCGCTTCGACAGCCGCAACTCGCGGCCGATTTCCGCAGCCGTCTTACCGCGTGCGATGGAGCTGAGAACGTAAATTTCGCGGCGACTGAGCGGGGCGGCCTCCGGCAGCGCCATCGTGCGTGCGACGCCGCCGGCGACGCGGGCATAGATGATAAGGACGAGGCGGTCGAAATCGATCGGTTTAGTGACGTAATCGTCGGATCCGAGCCGACGTCCTTTAAGTTCGCTCTCGCGATCGCCGAGCGCGGTGAGAAATACGAAGGGTATGTGACCGATGCGGGGAGCGAGCTCATTTAATCGCTCCAAAACGTCAAATCCGGTCATACCCGGCATGCCGACATCGCATAAAATCAAATCCGGCGGGTCGTCCATGATGGCCAGCAAGCCTTCCGGGCCGCTATAGGCGACCGAAACTTCGAAGCCGCGCTCTTCCAATTCCTCGGCGATGAGCGCGGCCGTTTCCAAATCGTCTTCAATACAAAGAATTTTCTTGCGCATATGCCGATGCAGTTGCCGCCGGGGCCCATTGCACGAGCCATTCTCGGCAAATAGACCAACTTCCGAGAAAGATAACCGGAACCGAAACTTGGCAACTGGTACGAATTACAGTTCTGTTACTGTGATTATTACGAGTGGGTTGTGGCAACCCATACTATCGTGGATCCGAAGCCTTTTAGCGTACGCCATGCCGAGCTTTCTCCACCTCGGCGGCGAACAAGCGCAAAATTGCCGCAATGCAGTTCGTCCGTGGCACCGAACCGACGTGGCGCGATGGCTGCTGTGAGTGCGCCGTCGGCGGCTGGGCGGAAGTAGCGCCGACATCAGCCGAAGTCGGTTATTGTCCAATGGGCCGGCGCGATCGCATTGGAACCTTGGCGGTGGGCGCGAGCCTAGTCAGCAGCTCGCGCCCCTGTGCCGATCGTACGCTTTACTGCGTGCAGGAATTGACGAATCCGTGACACCACTGACCCTTCTTGCACATCGTTTTTGCCGGACCGCAGGCACATTTCGCAGTTGCCTGCGCCTCGGTTTGACACGGCTGGACCTTATGCATGTGCATATGCCCCTTCGCCTGCGCCACTCCTACCGACATGCCAATTGCCAGCACCGCTACAGCGAAAGTCCTCAGCATGGTTCTCCCTCCCTAGGTTGGACGGCGAAAGTCTACATGAACAGCGAAGGCGGTGCCAAGGCGTAATCGAGCAGCGCGGTCACTAATGGGCGAAAATCGACATTCCACTGCGTTGCCGGAAATCAACCAATCGCGAACAACGCCAATGCGGCAACGGCCACGACCAGGCCGCTCCGCTTTCGCCAATCGAGCCTTTCATGAAAAAGCGCCGCGCCGACCGCCGCGGTGAAAACGAAACTCATTTGCGCCACAGGCACGAGCACGCTCGCCGGCCCGACTGCAAGGCCGTGCATCAGCGCGATGAAGGCCGCGGCCAGGACCAGTGCCGCCAAGGTCGAATAACGCCAGGCGCCGGGGGTGATGTGAAACCCATCGTTGCGCCAGAAGCGCAAAATCATCGCCAGCGACGTGAACATCCAAGCCTGCGTGGAAACCATTGTTTCGGGCAGCGCTCCGTGTTGCAGACCGATTTTGTGGAAGAAATTGGTCAATGCCATCGCTACGGTCGCGATCACAACGCGAACCAGCGAACCGATATCGATCTGGTCGCGCTTGGTGCCGGGGTCGGCGAGGAGAAGCCACACCGCGGCGAGCGCACAAACAAGCGCGGCGGCCTTTACCAGCGTCAGCGCTTCGCCCAATAGCAAGATCGCCAATGCTGCCGTAAGGGTGAAGTTGAGGCGAAAAATCGGCGCGTTGGTCGAGACCGCGCCGCCACGCAGGCTGGCCGCGAAATTGAACATGGCGAGGAACAGGAATGCGCCGGCCAACGCACCCCAGAGGGCCGCGAGGCGAAGATCAAGCGTGCCGGTGAGCCAGGCATAAAGCGTGACGCCGGGGCAGAACGCCCAGGCTTGCAGCATGACAAACTCGCCTGCTTCGATGCCTGCGGCGGCACCGCGCTTGTAGACGAGATCGCCGATGCCGAAGCAAACCATGGCGGCCAGTGCGAAGCCAAGACCCGGTGTCATGTTCTTTCGCCCAAGGAAGACGATCGCGCCGTTTCCACTGTCAAGCCGCACGTCGTCAAGTGGCACTGGACGCGGGTGGCGCGATGTCTGCTGTGAGCCCGTTGTCGGGAGCCAAGCGGAAGTGACTTCAGTGCGCCGCTGCACCCTGCCGCGTTGCCGCCATCGCCGCCAGCTGACGCAGATAGGCGATCTTGTCGTCGACCGTGCGCTGGATATGGCTGACTTGCTCGTCGCTCAGATGGCGGTACTTGCCGATCAAGTTGAGATAGTTCGCGACCGGCTCCGGTCGCTCGACCGGATGGGTGAAACGCAATCCGTTCGACGGATCGTACTCCCACAAGGCGATGAAATTGGTGCGCACCTGCATGCGGCAGACGTGCGTGGTCATCGCCGAGGGAAAGCGCCAGCCGGTGGGACAAGGCGCATAAACATGCAAATAGGCCATCCCGGTCTTCGCCACTTGGATCGCTTTTTCCAGCTTGTCGTAATAGTCTTCCAAATACGCCGTCGAGGCGGTGGCGACATAAGAGCAATTATGCATCGTCATGATCAGCGGCAGGTTCTTTGCTTCGGTGCGCTTGCCGGCCATTTCGCCGCCGACCGGCGTCGTCGAGGTCCACGAGCCGTAGGGCGTTACACCGGACGACTGCATGCCCGTGTTCATGTAGCCTTCGTTGTCGACACAGATGAAAAGGATCGGGTCATTGCGCTCGGCGGCGCCCGACAACGACTGGAAACCGGCGTCGGCGGCGCCGCCGTCGCCCGCCAGCGCGATCGCGGTGACGTCGCGCCCGACGCGATTGTATTGCGTCTTCACGCCGGCCAGCATGGTCGCGGTGTTGGTGAGGAGCGAATGGAAGATCGGCACCTTGGCGCCGGTCTGACCGTTATAGCCGACCGTGCCCATGCCGGGGATGCAGCCGGGCGGCGCGGCCACCACGGCATCCGGTCCCACCATGCGCATGGTGTGGCGGATCAACAGCTCCGAGTTGCAGCCGTGGCAGGCGGCAAGCCCGCGGCAGAACAAGTCCTCCTTGTCCGCATAGGCATTGAAAATGCGCGCGCTGCGCAGCTCCAGCGCCTCGCGCGGGCAGGCCTTCACGCAAGCCGGATCGCCGGCGCACATGTCGCATTTGCTGACGTGACCGACCGCGCTCTCGTAAACGATGCCGGCATAAGCGCAGCCGGCCGTGCAGAGCAGACAGCCCACGCATTTGTCGTCGGCCCAGTCGATGACGCCGCTGGCGGCGTTCTTGGTCAGCGCGCCGGCGGGGCAATTCATCACGCAGATCGGATCGGCGCATTGCCGGCATAGCGCAAGTTCGACGCCCGCGCCGTTCGGCAGAATGCGAATGCGCGAATGCGCGGGATCGTCGCTTTGCGCCTTGGCCTGCGCGCAGGCGGTCATGCAGTCACCGCAGCCGTCGCAACGCTCGGCATGGAATTGCAAAGTGCTGAAGCACTTACCCACGGTGCGCCCCTATCGCCAGAGCTGCGACATCAATTGCCGGCCGGTCCGCTTCGGATCGGCGATGAATTGCGATCTGACCGCCGACAGATCGGTGCGGCGGCGGATGAGTTGCCACATGATGCCGGCATCGACAAAATCGTTGATCGTGGCAATGCCGACCAGGCGCCCGTCTTCGAGCGCGATGCGCCGATAACCGCCGTCGCCGCGGCTTTGTTCGATGTCCAGTCCGTCGCCGGTGCGGCCGACCGAAATCGCCTGCCGGCCGAAGAAGCTGTAAGTGTTGAGCGGCACCGCGCCGGCAAACGGCTTGACGCTGGCGTCCGCGGCCATGCCGAGCCCGGCGATGCGGCCTTGCTCGACCGCGTTCGGCAATATGCCGTTAACGACCTTGCCGCCCCAGAAGCCGCGCGCCTGCGCCACGTCGCCGGCCGCCCAGATATTGGCAACGCTGGTGCGCATCAAATCATCGACCAGGATGCCGCGGTCGACCGCGATGCCGGAGCCGTCGAGAAAACCGATATTGGGCTTCACGCCGGCGCAAACCAGCAACAGGTCGGCCGCGATCGTGGTGCCGTCGGCAAGCGTGGCGACGCAGCCGTCGCCGCGCCGGGCGACGCTTTGCAAGGTCTGGCCCATCAGCATGCGCACGCCGTTGCGCGCGAATACGCCCTCGATGATGGCGGCGGCTTCCGGTTCGAAATAGGCCGGCAGCGCGTGCGCTTGCAGTTCGATGATCGTAACCGCGACCTTGGCCTTGGCCATGTTCTCGGCGGCGTGCATGCCGATCAGGCCGGCGCCGAGCACGATGGCCGACTTCGCCGCGGCGATGGCGCGGCGCAGCTTGACCGCGTCGGCCATCGTGCGCAGCACGTGAAACGGCACGTCGGCCAGGCCGGCGACCGGCGGCAATGCCGGCGCGGCGCCGCTGGCGATCAAGAGCCGGTCATAGTGCCAGGTCTCGCCCGACGCCAAGCGCAACGCCGACTGCGCCGGATTAAGCGAAGCCACCGTCGCGTTCGGCACGAAGGCGATGGCGTTGTCGCGGAAATAAGCCGCGTCGCGCAGAACGACGTCGTCGGGCCGTGAGCGGCCCGACACCACGTAGGGCAAAACGGTCGGCGAATAGGGCAGGCGCTCGTCGCGCGTCAACACGGCGAGCGCGCCCTCAGCGTCGACCAAGCGGATCGCCGCCGCCGCTTCCAGCGCGGCGTGGCTCGAACCGACGATGATGTATTTGCCGCGCATGTCAATCGTTCTCGTTCAGCCAGACCGGTTCGCGCGGCGCGCGGCTGAACTGCGCCTCGCACGTCAACGCGATGGCGCGCGCGAAATGCTCCACCGTGATATCGGCGCCGGCCAGCCCGCCGATGAAGCTGAGCGCCGGAATCGATTTGCCGCAGTGATAGAGCGCGCCCAAAGTTTCCTGATAGACCGGCCCGCAATTCCAGCCGAAGCTGACCGAGCGATCGACGACGCCGATCCGGTTCACTTTGGCGAGCGCGCACGCCATGGCTTGCAGCGGGAACGGCCGCAAGGTTTTTATTTTGATGAGTCCGACCGCCTCGCCGCTGTCGCGGGCGAGATCGACCGCGTCCTTGGCGGCGCCGGTCATGCTGCCGATGGTGACCAGCGCATAATCGGCGTCGTCCAGTCGATATTCCTCGACCAGCGGCGCGTGGTACCGCCCGGACAGCTCGCCCCAGGCGGCGTGAACCTCGCGGATGACGCGGAGCGCATTCTGCATGCCGCGGCATTGGCCTTTGCGGTAACGCACGAAACTGCGCGGCCCCACGCCGCCGGCGCCGCCGGTCAGGGGATCGACCCCCATCGGCCGCAGCGGGTCCAGCGCGATGTGCCAGTTGGTGGCAGGCGGGCCGAGAAACTCGTCGACGGCCTCTTGCTCCGGCAATTCGACCCGGGTGACGCCGAACGAAAGGTAATTGCCGTCGTGGCAGACGTTCACCGGCAGCATCACGTCGCGGTGCTCGGCGATCTTGTAGGCCATGACCGTGGTGTCGAGAATCTCCTGGACGGTTTCGCAGTACATTTGGATCCAGCCGGCCTCGCGCACCACCATGGCGTCCTGCTGTCCGCCCCAGACGCATTGTGGGCTCAACAGATCGCGGGTGACCAGCGCCGCCACCATCGGCAGCCGCAAGCCGGGCGTGCGCACATAAGGCTCGAACATGAAGGCGATTCCCGGCCCGCAGGTCGCCGTGAAGGTCCGCCCGCCGGCCAATGCCACCCCTTGCAAGCCGCACAGGACCGCGTGTTCGCCCTCGACATTCATGAGACTGGCCTTGAGGCGGCCGTCGGCGATCATCTGCGACAGGTGTTCGACCAGCGAGGATTGCGGGGTGATGGGATAAACGGCGACGACGTCAGGGCGCGCCAAGCCGACGCCGATCGCCGCCGCCTCGTTTCCTTCGCAAACGACGGATCCCGGCCGGTTGGCGGTCGGGGAAGTTGCGTCGGCGGCGATAGTCATCGGCCGGTCTCCTCAACCATGCTGATGGCGCGATGCGGGCATTCCTGCGCGCAAACTCCGCAGCCCTTGCACACTGCCAAATCGAAATCGAACCAGCGCGGCTTCTCGATCACGCATTGCACCGGACAATAGAGCCAGCACAGCCCGCATTTGACGCATTTGAGCCGATCGATCAGCGGCCGCAGGCTGCGCCAGTCGCCCGGCAGCATACCGCTTAGAACCGTGGCGATCGGCGCCAGATCGTTCGGAATGGTCGAGGCGTCGAAAAGATCACGCGACTGCCGCTGCATGCGCCACCCGGTTCAATGGATGCACTTCAGTCTCGTGATAACCGCGCTCGGCCGCCGCGAGATTTTCCGACAACCCGGCGTCGCGGAAGCTCATTTGCTGCAGCGCCTCCTTGAGCGAGGACAGCGTCAACAGCCCGCTTGTGCGCGCGAACGCGCCGAGCATGATCGCGTTGGTCACCGGCTTTCGATAGATCGAGAGCGCGATGCCGACGGCGTCGCACAGGCCGACTCGGGCAATAACGTCGGGAAAATTGAGCTCCTCCAGTTTTGCCTTGCTAGCGAGCACCGCGGTGCCGCCCGGCCGCATGCCGGCGAAAATGTCGACCGCGCGCGGCACCGTCGGATCGATGCAGATGACGCAATCGGGGTGGTAGACATTGGTCATGGCGCGGATCGGCTCGTTGTCGAAGCGCAGAAAGGCCGCGACCGGGGCCCCACGACGTTCGAATCCGAAAGAGGGAATCGCGATCGCGTGTTTGCCGTCGTCGATCAGCGCCTGCGCCAGAATCGAGCAGGCGAGAACCGCGCCTTGGCCGCCGCGCCCGTGAATGCGCACTTCGTGCATGTCGTGCACGGAATTGCTCCGAATTCACTGCAAACCAGCAGAGCCCGCGATCGGGCTTGACGCCAACATCCCTAATTCATCCCACGATCCGGTCCGTTACCTTGATCTTAGTCAAGAATCGGCGCGTTAGCGGGCGCGCGATTAGGGGTCGCCGGTTTCGTTGCGATGCATTCATTAATCTGGCAGCCGAGGCGATTGTCGATTTTCGCGGCGATCCGAGCCCAAATCCCGCTCTTGCCGGACTTCGCCGTGAATTCGCGGCGCGACTACTGCGCTACGACGCCCGCGGGCGCTGCTTCGAGATTGAAAGCCGCGGCGAACAGAGCGCGCGTGTAATCGGTCTTGGGGTTTTTGAACAATTCGGCGGCCTCGCCCGATTCCACCACCTGGCCGTGCCGCATCACCAATAGGCGGCTCGCCAGCGCGGCGACGACCCGCAGATCGTGCGAGATGAAGAGGTAGGTGAGATTGTGCCGCTTCTGCAGGTCGCGCAGAAGATCGACCATCTGCGATTGGATCAGCATGTCCAGCGCGCTCGTCGGTTCGTCGAGCACGACGAAAGTCGGCTCAAGCACGATCGCGCGCGCCACCGCAATGCGCTGGCGCTGACCGCCGGAAAATTCGTGCGGATAGCGAAAGCGCGTGGCGGGATCGAGCCCGACATCGGTCAGCGCCTGGACGACCCGGTCGTCGCGTTCGCGTTCCGACAGTTGCGGATGATGCACCTTGAGCCCCTCCTTGATGATCTCGGCGACCGATAGGCGCGGCGACAGCGAGCCATAGGGGTCCTGGAACACGATCTGCATATTGCGTCGGAACGGGCGCATTTGCTTGAAGTTGAGCCCCTGCAGCTCGTTACCCATGAACGCGATCCGTCCGTCGGAGGAGATCAGGCGCAGTATGGCGCGCCCGAGCGTCGACTTGCCGGAGCCGGATTCGCCGACCACGCCGAGCGTCTCGCCTTGGCGCAGCGCGATGCTCACGCCATTGCAGGCCTTAACGTGGCCGACGACCTTGCGCAGGAGACCGGACTGGATCGAAAACCAGACCTTGAGGTCGGTTGTTTCCAGCACCGGAGGCGCATTCGGCTGCGGCGGTGCCGGATCGGGCTTCGGCTCGGCGGCAAGCAGCGCGCGCGTGTAACGATGCTCGGGCGTGGCGAACACGCGTTCGACAGCGCCCTGCTCGACGATTTTGCCCTCCTTCATCACGCAGACCGTTTGCGCAATCTTGCGCACGATGCCGAGGTCGTGGGTGATGAATAAAAGCGACATGCCGAGCCGTTTCTTGATGTCGTTGAGCAGCGCGATGATCTGTGCCTGCACCGTGACGTCGAGCGCGGTGGTTGGCTCGTCGGCGATGAGCAGGTCGGGCTCGTTGGCGAGTGCCATGGCGATCATCACCCGCTGGCGCTGGCCGCCAGAGAGCTGATGCGGATAGCTCGCCAGTCGGCTTTGCGGATCGGGGATGCCGACCTGGGTGAGCACCTCGATGGTTCGGGCACGCGCAGCCTCGCCGGCGAGGCCGCGATGCAGCAGCAAGATTTCGCCGATCTGCTTCTCGATCGTGTGCAACGGGTTGAGCGAGGTCATCGGCTCCTGGAACACGATGGTGATGTCGTCGCCGCGCACC
Source organism: Xanthobacteraceae bacterium (assembly GCA_035319735.1). GTDB lineage: Bacteria > Pseudomonadota > Alphaproteobacteria > Rhizobiales > Xanthobacteraceae > BOG-931. Next base: position 16,533 of record DATHCD010000017.1, read on the forward strand.
CGCCGCATGGCGCGCGGGGAAAGCCGCAGCAAGTCCTGGCCCTTGAAGCTGATGCTGCCCGACGGATGCCGAGCCGCCGGATAGGGCAGGAGTTTGATGATCGACAGGGCCGTCACTGACTTGCCGGAACCAGACTCGCCGACCAGCGCCACGGTCTCGCCCTTGCCGATATCGAAAGAGACGCGGTCGACGGCAAGCGTTTCGCGTCCGCCGGCGCGGAAGGCGATGGAGAGATCGCGGACGGAGAGGAGGGGTTCGGCGGTCATCGGCGTATCATTCGTATGCCGTCGAACGTGCATCGACCGAAGCGAACAGCACGCCGTCCGATGTCCTCGAGAATCAAATTGGCGCTATGCATATGTCTTCCTCGGATCGAAGGCGTCGCGCACGGCTTCGCCGGTGAAGATCAGGAGCGACAGCATCAGCGCGACGGTGAAGAAGCCGGTGAGGCCGAGCCAGGGCGCCTGTACGTTGGCCTTGCCCTGGGAGAGGAGTTCGCCGAGCGACGGCGAGCCCGGCGGCAGGCCGAAGCCGAGAAAGTCGAGGGCGGTGAGCGTCATCACCGAGGACGACATGATGAAGGGCAGGAATGTCATCGTCGCCACCATGGCGTTGGGCAAGAGGTGGCGGAACATGATGACGGTGTTTGACACGCCGAGAGCGCGCGCGGCCTGGATATATTCGAAATTCCGGCCGCGCAGGAATTCGGCGCGCACCAGTCCGACCAGGCGCACCCAGGAAAACAGCAGCAGAATTCCGAGCAGCACGAAGAAGCCGGGAACGAGCACGGAGGAAATGATCAGGAGCAGATAAAGCTCCGGTACCGAGGTCCAGATTTCGATGAAACGTTGGAACAGAAGATCGGTCCAGCCGCCGAAATAGCCCTGCACGGCGCCGGCGGCGACGCCGATGATCGAGGAGACGATGGTCAGAATCAGGCCGAACAGCACCGAGATGCGGAAGCCGTAGATCAGGCGCGCCAGCACGTCGCGGCCCTGGTCGTCGGTGCCGAGCCAATTGTATTCGAGGTCGCGACACCCCTGCAGGTGCTTGCGTTCGACCACCGGCCGGCATTCCGCCTCGCTGAGCAACCACGTCGGCTTTGACGGCGCCGGCGTCGGCAGATCGAGATTGTGGGTATCGTAGGAGTAGCGAATGGGCGCCCAGATCACTGTGCCGTCCTTGTCCGCGATCAGTTTCTCCAGATAGGGATCGCGATAGTCCGCCGCCGTCTGGAAGTCGCCGCCGAAGGCGGTCTCCGGATAGGTGAAAAAGACGGGGAAATAGGACCTGCCCTCGTAGCTTATGTATAGCGGCTTGTCGTTGGCGATGAACTCGGCGCCGAGCGAGATGACGAACAGCACGAGGAAAACCCAGAACGACAAATAACCGCGCCGGTTGGCCTTGAAATTTTGCCAGCGCCGAACGTTGATCGGGGAAAATTCAAAACCTCGCGGCAGCGTCGCCAGGCCGAGCGGACCGGCCGGCTCGACGTCCGGCGTCAAATTCGGCGCCTCGACGCGGCCGCCGGCATCGCTTTCGTCGTTCCGTTCGGCCCGCGCTCTTGCGTCCACTCACACCTCCCGCGTCTCGAAGTCGATGCGTGGATCGATCCACGTGTAGGTCAGATCGGAAATCAGGTTCACGATCAGGCCGACGAGCGCGAAAATATAAAGATTCGCGAACACCACCGGGTAATCGCGGTTGAGCACGCTTTCGAAGCTCAGCAGCCCGAGGCCGTCGAGCGAGAAGATCGTCTCGATCAGCAGCGAACCGGCAAAGAAGGCGCCGACGAAGGCGCCGGGAAACCCGGCGACGACGAGCAGCATGGCGTTGCGGAAGATATGGCCATAGAGCACCTGGCGCTCCGAGCAGCCCTTGGCGCGCGCGGTGAGCACGTATTGTTTGCGCAGTTCCTCGAGGAACGAGTTTTTGGTGAGCAGCGTCATGGTGGCGAAGGCAGCAAGCCCCATGGAGACGATCGGCAGGGTCAGGTGCCAGAAGTAATCGAGAATCTTCTGCCACCAGGGAAACTGCGCCCAGCCGTCCGAGGTGAGCCCGCGCAACGGGAAGATTTGGAAGAAGGAGCCGCCGGCGAACAGGATGATGAGCAGAATGGCGAACAGGAAGCCGGGGATGGCGTAGCCGATGATGACCACGCCAGAGCTCCACACGTCGAACTGCGTGCCGTCGCGCACCGCCTTGCGAATGCCGAGCGGGATCGAGATCAGATAGGTGAGCAGCGTCATCCAGATACCAAGCGACATCGAGACGGGCAGCTTTTCCTTGATCAATTGCAGCACGCTCACATCGCGAAAATAGCTCTTGCCGAAGTCGAAACGGATGTAGTTCCACAGCATGATGAAGAAGCGCTGGTAGGCCGGCTTGTCGAAACCGTACTGCTTTTCCAGGCTTTTGATGAATTCGGGATCGAGGCCCTGCGCGCCGCGATACTTCGAGTTGACTTCGAGCTGGGCGCCGGTCTGCAGCGCCCCGCGCGCGGCAAAATCGCCGCCGGGTGCACCGGAAATGCGCGAGGTCGCGCCGGTATCGGCGCCGGAAAGTTGCGCGATGACGCGCTCGACCGGTCCGCCCGGCGCAAACTGCACCACCACGAACGATACCAGCATGATCCCGAACAAGGTGGGGATCATGAACAGGATGCGGCGGATGATGTAGGCGGTCATAGGGGGTCGACGGATACGGCTCCTCATGCCCGGCCCACGGCCGGGCATTTTGCCTTACGGCGGCAGGATAAAGAGGTGGACGGCCGGAACAAGCCTCATCACGCCGAAGCTAGCCCCTTCCGTCGATTTTCGCCGCCCTTTCGGAATCGTACCACCAAGTCTCGGGAATGCCCCGGACGTAGCGCGGATTGCTCGCCGGGCGGCCGAAAACGTCCCAATAGGCGATCCAGTGCGAGGGCTTGTACCAATGCGGGATCCAGTATCGCCCGGAACGGATTACGCGATCGAGGGCGCGGCAGGCGGTGACCAGATCAAGCCGCGTTTCGGCGGCAATGATGGCATCGATGAGCGCATCGATCGCCGGATCGGCGATGCCGGCTATATTATTCGAGCCGTTGAGTGCCGCCGCCTGCGAGGAAAAATACGAGCGCAGCGAATCGCCGGGCGTCGACGAAAAGCCGAACCTGTCGACGGTGATGTCGAAATCGAACCCATCGCGGCGCGCGCGGTACTGCACCGGATCGACGATGCGCAGCGAGGCGTCGATGCCGAGAATCGCCAGGTTCTTGATGAACGGCATGTGGTGCGGCTTGAACGTCGGCTCGTCGATCAGGAATTCGATGCTGATGCGCTCGCCGCTCGGCAGCACGCGCTTGCCGTCCTTGATAGCGCAGCCGGCCTCCTGCAGCAGCGCGGACGCCCTGCGCAGCAATGCCCGATCCTGACCGGAGCCGTCGGAGACCGGCGGCAGATAGGGCTCGGCGAAGACCTCCTCAGCGAGGTGGCCGCGGAACGGCTCGAGCAGGGCGGCTTCCTGTGCGCTCGGTGGGCCTTGCGCCATCATGTCGGAGTTCTGAAACACCGAGACGGTGCGCTGATACGCGCCATACATGATCGTCTTGTTCGTCCATTCGAAGTCGAAGGCATCGCAAAGCGCCTCGCGCAGCCGCGCGTCGGCGAATTTTCTCCGCCGCGTGTTGATGAACCAGCCCTGCGCGCCGGAGGGGGTGTCGTCGGGCAGGATGTCCTTCTTCACCCGGCCGCTCTTCGCGGCCGGAAAATCGTAGCGCGTCGCCCAGGTCCGCGAGGTGAACTCCTCGCGAAAAAGATAGCTTTTGGCCGTAAAACCTTCGAAGCCGACCTCGCGGTCGCGATAATATTCGAAGCGCACAACGTCGAAATTGTTCTGCCCGCGGGCGACCGGCAGATCGGCGCCCCACCAATCCTTGACCCGCTCGTATTCGATGAAACGGCCCGGCTCGAAGCGGGCGACCCTGTAGGGTCCGGAGCCGAGCGGCGCCTCGAGCGTGGATTCGTCGAACGGCCTTTGCGTATAGTAGGCGCGCGAGAAAATCGGCAGACCGGCGACGAACAACGGCACGTCACGCGCGCGCTTCGCGGCGAAGGTCACGGTCACGGTCGTGTCGTCAACCGCCGCGGCGCTGACAAAATCGCGCAAAAATTGCGTGATGATCGGGTGGCCTTTGGCTTTGAGAAGGGTGAGCGAGAAAGCGACGTCGTGCGCGGTCAGCCGCGAACCGTCGTGAAAGGCGGCCTGCGGCCGGATGACGAAGCGATAGCGCAGGCCGTCGGCCGAGCGCCGCACCTTTTCGGCGGCAAGGCCGTACATGGCGTCCGGCTCGTCGCCGGCGCGTACCATGAGCGTGGCGAAGGTGAGTTCCATGCCCTGCGCCGCGTCACCCTTGAGGATGTAGGTGTTGAGCGAATTGAAAGTGAGGAAATTCTGGTTGTATTGGCGGTCCGGCCCGATCTGGGAAAAGGCGCCGCCTTTCGGCGCTGCCGGATTGACGTAGCGGAAGTGACGGAAATCCGGCGCATAAGCAAGGTCGCCGAATGCCGACAGGCCATGCGATTCGATTTCGTCCTCGGCGCGGGCGGGGTAAGCGCCATGGCGGGCCGCCGCCAGCGCAACGGCGGCGGTCAAGGAAAGAACGCCTCGGCGCGTAAGCTTACCACGCTGCTGTCGGCGCTCGCCCGACGGCATGGTGAAGCAGGCATTGGGGTCTATCATCTCCCCCCAGGGCGAGGTGGTCGGTCGACTGCGTTTCCTCACGACCGTCCGCCCGTCTTCGCCGCCCTGTCGGCATCCCACCACCAGATGCTTGGGAAGGCGGAGACGCCGTATTGCGGCAGCGGATCGGGATGGCCGAAGCGGTCCCAGCGCGCGCTGCGCAGTTTGCCGTAGGTCCATTGCGGCACGACATAGTGGTTCCACAGCAGCACGCGGTCGAGCGCCCTGCTCGCGGCAACGAGATCGGCCCGGCTCTTGGCGAAGATGATCGCATCGATCATCGCGTCGACTGCCGGATTCTTGATGCCGATCAGGTTAAGCGAGCCCGGCTGGTCGGCCGCCTGCGAGCCCCAATAGCCGCGCTGCTCGTTGCCGGGCGAGAGCGATTCCGCGCGGGACATTGTGACGATGTCAAAATCCCAGTTGCGCAGCCGGTTCTCGTATTGCGCGTCGTCGACAGTGCGCACCGCCACGGTCATGCCGAGCCGATCGAGGGAGGGTTTGTAGAACAGAAAGACGCGCTCGAAATTCGGGTCCTCGGTGAGGAATTCGACCGCATACGGCTCGCCGGTCTTGGCGTTCACCAGTTTCTCGTCGCGCACCTCGTAGCCGGCCTCCTGCAGGAGCCGCACCGCTCCGCGCAGATTCTTGCGTACCGCCTCGGGATTGCCGCCGACCGGATTGGCATAGGCCGTAGTAAACACTTCGGGGGGAACCTTTTCGCGCACCGTTTCCAGGATTTCGAGCTCGCGGCCGCTCGGCAGCCCGCTCGACGCCAGCTCCGTGTCCTCGAAATAGCTGGCGATACGCTTGTACTGGCCGAAGAAAATCTGCTTGTTCATCTCCTCGAAGTCGAAGGCGAGATTGAAGGCGCGCCGCACGCGCGCATCCTGGAATTTGGTCCGCCGGATGTTGAAGGCGAAGGCCTGCATCACGCCGATATTTCTGATCGGAAATTCCTCGAGCACGACGCGGCCGTCCTTGACCGCCGGGAAATCGTAGGCGGTGGCCCAGTTCTTGGCACTGTTCTCGGTCCGCCAGTCGATGGCGTCGCCCTTGAACGCCTCGAGCGCGACCGTCGTGTCGCGGAAGTATTCGAAGCGCAGCTCATCGAAATTGTTGCGGCCGACATTGACGTTGAGATTTCGGCCCCAATGATCCTGCACGCGCTCATAGGTGATGCTGCGGCCCGGCGAAAACTCCTTGATGCGATAGGCGCCGGAGCCGAGCGGCGGCTCGAGCGTCGTGGCGCCGACGTCGCGCTTCTTGCCGTTGTCGTCGACCCCCTCCCACCAATGCTTGGGAAACACCAGAAGTTGACCGACGATCTGCGGCAGCTCGCGATTGCCCGGGGAATCGAATGTGAAGGTGATCTCGTGCTCGCCGGTCCGCTCGATCGTCACGACATGGCGGTAATAGGCGGCGGCCTGCGGACTGTATGTCTTGAATGCGTTGAAGGAAAAGATCACGTCCTCGGGTGTGATCGGCCGACCGTCATGCCATTTCGCTTGCGCCCGCAGTTGATAGGCTGCGGAGGAGAAATCGGCCGCATGGGTTATGGCCTCGGCGAGCAGCCCATATTCGGCGGACACTTCGTCAAACGCCGGCGTCAACAGCGTGTCGTAGATGAGATCGAGGCCGCTGGCGAGCGCGCCTTTGACGCCCGCGACTGCGACGTTGAAATTGTCAAAGGTGCCGATGGCGATCTGCCGCGCCGCGCCGCCTTTCGGGGCATCGGCATTGACGTAGTCGAACTGCTTGAACCCGGGTGGATATTTCAGGTCGCCGAACAGCGACAGGCCGTGCCGCCAAGTCGGGTTCGTTCCCTGCTCCCGCGCCAGCGCCGGCGCGGTCCAGGCGGGCAGAGAGAGCCGCCGGGCGGTGAACATCAGCATGGCGGAAGCGAGCAGAGAACGGCGGTTCACTTGGTGCTCCAATGACGCTCGCGTGCCGCGCACCGGGCGATCGATCGTGTTGATTACGTACTCTTCAATTACGACGCCAGCATGCCAGCAGCGGCCGCGACGAAATGCGCTTCACATCCGCGTGCGGCGGTCTGCTCGCTGCACGAAGTCTATTTCCCGGCCGGTTGGGCTGGTGGGGCAGCGGGCTGCGCCGGCGCGGTGCCGGCTTGCGAGGCTTTCGCGGGGGCACTTTGCGCTGCGGGCGGCGCCGCCTGCGTCCCTTGCGTACCTGCGCTTTGCGGTTTCGGCAGCGGCTGCGGATGATCGGAGAGCGAATTGAGGTAGGCGATGAGATCCGCGCGTTGGTTCTCGCGTGACAGGCCGGCGAACGTCATGTTGGTCCCCGGAACGTCGGCGCGGGGGTTGGTTAGCCATTTGTTGAGCGCGTCGAAGGTCCAGCTGCCGCCCTTCGCCTTCAATGCCGCCGAGTAGTTAAAGCCCGGCACGGATGCGACCGGCCGTCCGACGATGCCATAAAGATCCGGGCCGACCTTGGGTCCCTGGCCCTGCTGCAAGTTATGGCAGATTTGGCACTGCTTGGCGACTTGCGCGCCGCGCTCGGCCGAAGCGCTCGCCAGAAGGTTCTCGATCGGCTGTTCGGCCGGCGCCGCATTGGCCTGCGTCTGCGCCGGCTGTTCCTCCTTGACCGCAATTTCATAGCCTGGCTTCGCGGGCGCCGGCCGGGCGAAGATTGCTCCCGTGGCGATGTGCACGGCAACGAGCACCAGGCAGGTTCCCAGCAGGGCGCCGAGAATCTTGTTGATTTCAAACGAATTCATCGCTGAATGGCTCCGCGACCGGAGGGGAGGATGGCGCAGAAATAGCCGGTTTGCCGCGCGTCTTGCAACCGTATAAGCGAGCTGAGCTGTGTAGCGCTGCCGTAGCGATGGCTGATGTCCTCATTCTCATTCCCGCCCGCATGGCCTCGTCCCGCCTGCCGGGCAAGCCGCTCGCGCTCATTGCCGGGGAGCCGATGATCGTACACGTGCTGCGACAGGCCGAGGCCGCGGCGATCGGCCCGGTCGTGGTCGCAACCGATTCGCGCGAGATCGAAGCGGCGGTACGAAAGGCTGGCGGCCGCGCGATCATGACCCGTCCCGACCATGTCTCGGGCTCCGACCGTATTTTCGAGGCACTCGGCCAGGTCGATCCGCGTCGCGACGCCGACGTTATCGTCAATTTGCAGGGCGATCTGCCGACATTCGACCCTGCGGCCATCGCGGCAGCCCTGGCGCCGCTTGCCGATGCCGCCGTCGACATCGCGACGCTGGCGGCCGAGATCAAACGGGTTCGGGAACGCCGCGATCCCAACGTGGTCAAGGTGGTGGGCACGCCGGTTGCGCGGTCACGGCTGCGCGCGCTCTATTTCACCCGCGCCACCGCCCCCTTCGGCGACGGGCCGCTCTATCATCACATCGGCCTTTACGCCTTCCGCCGCGCCGCGCTTGAGCGCTTCGTGGCGCTGCCGCCGTCGCCGCTGGAACTGCGGGAGAAACTCGAGCAGTTGCGCGCGCTCGAGGCCGGTATGCGCATCGACGTGGTGATCGTTGGCGGCGTACCGCTTGGCGTCGATACGCCCGAGGATCTGGCAAGGGTGCGCGCCTTGTTTGAGCGCCGCCCAGGAAAATGAACATCGGCTCGCCGCTGATCTGCGGCCGCGATGGCGTTTCAGAAAAAAATTAAGGTTATTCCTTCGCATCCTTCGCGCTTGCGTTGTTTGCTTCCCTCGCCACGGATAAGAAAGCAAAACGGTATAGCATCGGCGCGGGTCTGCAGACGCGCGGCGGGAGAGCATGAAAAGCGACACGGTGGCCGTTCACGGCGGTTACGAGACCGAGCCGACGACCAGGGCCGTCGCCGTCCCGATCTACCAGACCGTCGCCTACGAGTTCGACAGCGCCGATCACAGCGCCGCGCTGTTCAATCTCGAAGCCGAGGGTCACCGCTACAGCCGCATCAGCAATCCAACGACCACGGTGCTCGAACGCCGAGTGGCCGCGCTCGAAGGCGGGCTCGAAGCACTCTGTGTAAGTTCCGGCCAGGCGGCGCTGAACTACGCGGTGCTCAATCTTGCCGGGATGGGCAACAACATCGTCTCGGTGCCGCAGCTTTACGGCACCACGCACACGCTGTTCGCGCATATTCTGCCGAGCCAGGGCGTTACCGTCCGCTTTGCCGAATCCGATCGCTCGGACGCGATCGAAAGGCTGATCGACGAGGATACCCGCGCGATCTTCTGTGAAAGCATCGGGAACCCGGCGGGCAACATCTGCGATATCGAGGCACTGGCGGCGGTGGCAGCGCGGCGGGAGATTCCGCTCATTGTCGACAACACCGTGGCGACGCCAATCCTGCTGCGCCCGATCGATTACGGCGCCGATATCGTCGTGCACTCACTGACCAAGTTCATGGGCGGCCACGGCACGACGCTTGGCGGTGCCATCGTCGACAGCGGCCACTTCCCCTGGAAATCGCATCCGCGCCGTTACCCGATGTTCAATGAGCCGGACGCTTCCTATCACGGCCTGATCTATAGCGAGCGTTTCGGCGCGGCCGCTTATATCGCGCGCTGCCGCAGCGTTTATCAACGCACGACCGGGGCGGTGCTGGCGCCGATTTCCGCCTTCCTGCTGTTGCAGGGGATCGAGACAGTGGCGTTGCGGATCGAGCGGCACGTGGAGAACGCGCGGCGGGTCGCCGAATTCCTGCGCGCCGATCGGCGCGTCGAATGGGTCAATTACGCGGGATTTGCTGACAATCCCTATCACGGCCTGGCGCGGAAATATTTCGCCGGCCGCGCTTGCTCGCTCTTGACCTTCGGCATCGGCGGCGGGCTCGAGGCGGCAAAGAAGTTTTACGACGCGCTCAAGTTGGTCAAGCGCCTCGTCAATATGGGTGACGCCAAGTCGCTCGCCTGCCACCCGGCTTCGACGACGCATCGGCAGATGTCGTGGCAAGAGCAGGAACAAGCCGGCGTACGGCCGGAGATGATCCGGCTGAGCGTCGGCATCGAGCATATCGACGACATCCTCGCCGATCTCGATCAGGCGCTCGCGGCGCCGCACGCGCGCTGCGCGGCGCCGCTCATTGCGGCCGAATAGGCCTTTGTTGTTCGGAGCGCCGGCGCCATGCCGCTTCTCCTCGACATAGCGCGATCGGGCTCCGCCGCTGCCGTCGAATTGCACAGCACGGCCGGCATCAATATCGGGCTGGTCAACAACATGCCCGCGGCCGCCTTCGCGGCGACCGAGCGGCAATTCGTCGAGCTGCTCCACACGGCGACGAAGAATGCCGTCGTCTGCCTCAAACTGTTTTCGATCGCCGATGTTCCGCGCGCCGATCCGGTGTGCCGCGACCTCGCTGGGCGCTACCGCGACCTGTCCGAACTGTGGGACACGCGTCTCGACGGGTTGATCGTGACCGGCACTGAGCCGCGCGCCGCAAGCCTCAAGAACGAACCATACTGGGCGAAATTGACCGAATTGGTCGATTGGGGGCGGGAGAACACCGCATCGACGATCTGGTCCTGCCTCGCTGCGCATGCCGCCGTTCTTCACGCCGACGGAATCGAGCGCCGCGTACTGGCGGACAAGCAGTTCGGCGTCTTCGATTGCGACGTGGTTGCGCCCCATGCGATGACCAGGAGTCTCGGGCCGCGCCTGCGCGTTCCCCATTCCCGCTGCAACGATTTGCCGGCGCCGGCGCTCGCCGCTTGCGGCTATCGTTTGCTCACGCGGACGGACGCGGCAGCCGTCGATATGTTCATTAAGGCGCAACCGCGTTTTCTCTCCTTGTTTGTCTTCTTGCAGGGCCATCCGGAATACCAGGCGGGGACCTTGCTGCGCGAATACCGGCGCGACGTCGCCCGCTTCCTCAGCGGCGAGCGCGAGCACTATCCGGCGGCGCCGCAGCGCTATTTCAACGATGCGGCGGCGGCGCTTGCGGCCGCCTTCCGTGCCCGCGTGATCGGTGATCGACGCGGCGGTCGCCTCGCCGACTTCCCCATGGGCGTACTAGAAGCCGGACTCGAATGCACATGGCGCCGCTCGGCGATCGCGATCTACGAAAATTGGCTCGATTACCTCAAGGAGCGCAAAGCGGAACAGCGGCTACCGACAATACCGTCACAGCGCACCCGACGTGGCGCTTGGCCGCGCCGCATGCCGGCTTAAGCTTCGCCAGGCTCCCGCCGTCAGCGGTGATTGACCGCCTCATTCAGTCAAACGCTAACGTTAACTCAATTCCGATGTGCTGCAAATTTTATATGCGTGCTAACAAATGCGTCATCGACAAAGCCGGCGTCTGCATACTGGAATTATCGCACGCAAGAACGATCGATATTGATCGGCTTAGTACGCTCGCAGCGCAGTTGAGAAATTCCGCTGCCTGCCGCGAGCGCGATCGTCGGGACGGCTGCAAATGACCATGGATATGACCATCGCCACCGGGATCCGCGCCATCGGCAGGGTGCCGACGCGCAGCATCGGTGCCATCGCCTGTGCCGGCGCGATCGGCACCATCATCGAGTGGTATGACTTTCTGATTTACGGAACTGCGGCCGCTCTGGTCTTCAACAGCCAGTTCTTTCCCAATGTCGACGGAAGAGTCGGCACCCTGGCAGCATTGGGCAGCTTTGCGGTTGGTTTTTTGGCGCGCCCCATCGGTGGCGCGATCTTCGGCCATTTCGGCGATCGATTGGGGCGCAAATCGATGCTCATGCTGACGATGATCGGCATGGGTCTGTCGACGGCGGCGATCGGGGTGTTGCCGACCTACGCCCAGATTGGCATTTGGGCGCCCGCTCTCTTGGTGCTGCTGCGCGTGGTCCAGGGCATCACGCTTGGCGGCGAATGGGGCGGCGCCTCGTTGATGGTGCTCGAGCATGCGCCGCCGGACCGGCGCGGCGTGTTCGGCAGTCTCGTGCAAGTGGGTTTTCCCGTCGGCCTGGTCTCGGCGTCCGCGGTATTCTCACTGGTTTCGATGCTGCCGGACGCGGATTTCAAAGCCTGGGGATGGCGGATTCCATTCCTCCTCAGCGTGTTCTTGGTCGCGATCGGCCTGTTCGTGCGCGCGCGGCTTCCGGAAACGCCGATATTCGAGAGGCTCAAGGCGCGCGGGCAGATCGTGCGCAGCCCCTTCGTCGAAATGATCCTGAAGAATCCGCGGAGCTTTCTAGTGGCGGCCGGGCTGAAGCTTTCCGAGGTGTCGTGGGTCTACATGCTGACCGTCTTTGTCGTGGTCTACGTCACAACCAAGCTTGGCATGCCGAAATTCTTGATGCTCAACGCAATCCTTCTCGGCGCGTTGCTCGAGCTGCTCACGATTCCGCTGTTCGGCCATCTCTCCGACCGCTACGGACGCCGCCCGCTTTATTTTGCCGGCGTGGCGTTCACGATCCTCTTCGCCTTTCCGCTGTTCTGGCTGCTCAACACCAACGCCGCCGCGATCGTGATCCTGACCATGGTGGTGGCGCTCAATTTGGGGCACGGTCTGATGTTCGCGCCCGAATCGACGTATTTCCCCGAGCTGTTCGGCTCGAACGTGCGCTACAGCGGCGCCTCGCTCGGCTTCCAGGTCTCTGCCGCCATCGGCGGCGGCTTTGCGCCGATCATCGCGACGGCGCTGGCGGCCTATTTGGGCGGCACGGCAGGCGTCTCGATCATGCTCATCCTCCTGGCGCTGATCACGCTCGCCGCAACGCTTTTCGCCCGCGAGACCAAGGGCGAGGATTTGATTTAGCAATTGCCGCAGCGTCCTCAAAGGAAGTCGATCTGCGTTTCCAGCGGAAAGCCGCGATAGGGCTTGGAGCGATCGTGGTCGGGGATGTCCCAATTGGGCCGCGTGTTCGGCACCGCGCCGTCGACACGCAGGCACGTGCCCGAGATGAACGCCGCCGCTTCCGATAAAAGAAACACGATCGCCGCCGAGACCTCCGACTCGGTGCCGAAACGCTTCAGCGGCACGCAGCGCTGCAGCTTCCTGATGCGTGGGCGCTCGGATTGCGGATATTTGGTCAAGCCCGAGGAAGCGATCCAGCCCGGCGCCACCGCGTTGACGCGGACGCCCGCCGGCGCCCACTCGATCGCCGCGGTCTGCGTGAGATTGAGCATTCCGGCGCGCGCGGCGCCTGAATGTCCCATGCCCGGCATCGAGTGCCACATGTCGGCGATGATGTTGACGATGGCGCCGCCATGGGCCTCCATCGACGCGCCATAGCACTCGCGCGCCATGAGGAAGCCGCCGGTGAGGTTGGTCTTGACCACCGCGTCCCAGCCGTTGAGCGAGATTTCCTTGAGCGGGGCGATGAACTGCCCGCCCGCATTGTTGACCAGGCCGTTGATGGGGAGGCCCGAGCCGAGCACATCGGCAATCGCCGCCGCGACCTGCGCTTCGTCGCGAATGTCGCAGATGTGATGCGTCGGCGGCCTGTATCCCGCATCGCTGATCTCCGCGGCGACGGTCTCCAGTCGCTCGCGATTGCGCCCGATCAGAGCGACGGAGGCTCCAAGCGAGGCGAGTTCATGGGCGGTGCAGCGCCCGATGCCGCTGCCACCGCCGGTGACGACGATGCGCTGGCCGGCGAAGGCGCCCGGCCGAAACACCGATCGATACTGCATGACGTTTTCTCCCTCTTCTCTCACGGCGTCGGCGCCGCGCTTATCGCAACCGCGACCGTCAGGGCGCGAGCCTCGATCCGACACGCTCTCCGGCTTATCCGGGCCGCCGGCGATGCGCACTATCGCCTGAGGCCAAAGGGAGGCAAGAATCGGTTCCACGGGATCGAAACCGGGGAGGTCCGAAATGACACGGCATTCGCCCTATTACGACTCCGCGCATGAGGCGTTCCGCGATCAGGTTCGCCGGTTTGTGCGCACGGAGATCGAGCCTCATGCCGACGAATGGGACGAGACCGGATCCTTTCCGCGCGAGCTTTACCGCAAGGCTGCGCAGCTTGGTCTCCTGCAACTCAACTTCCCGGAGGAGTTCGGCGGCGTTCCGGCCGACCGCTTCTATTCGATCATTCTCAGTCAGGAGCTGGCGCGCAGCGGCGCCGGCGGCGTCGGCGCCTCGCTGATGAGTCATACCATAGGGTTGCCCGCGATCATCAGGTTTGGATCGCAGGCCTTGAAGCGGAAGGTCGTTCCGCCGGTGTTGGCTGGAGAAAAGATCGCGGCGCTCGCTATTACCGAACCGGGCGCCGGGTCGGATGTGGCGAGCCTGCGGACGACGGCGCGTCGGGACGGCGATCATTTTGTCATCGATGGGGAAAAGGCGTTCATCACCTCCGGCATGCGCGCCGATTATCTGACCGTTGCCGTTCGCACCGGCGGCCCGGGCAGGGGCGGCATTTCGCTGATCCTGGTTGACGGTGCGACTCCCGGCCTGTCGCGAACGCCGCTGCGCAAGATGGGGTGGTGGGCCTCCGACACCGCCATGCTGCAATTCGAGAATTGCCGGGTGCCGGCCACTCATCTGATCGGCACCGAGGGGACGGCGTTCAGCGCGATCACAATGACGTTCAACGACGAACGGCTCGGCCTCGCCGCTTCCGCGATCGGGTTTGCGCAGGTCGCCTACGAGGAAGCGGTCGAGCACGCCAAGCTCCGCCACACCTTCGGCAGACCGTTGATCCAGCATCAGGTGATCCGCCACAAGCTGGTCGACATGCGGCAACGGATCGCCGCCTCGCAGGCCTATCTCGAGCTTGTCACCTGGCGGATGGATCAAAATCTCGATGCGGTCGCGGACATCAGCCTGTTGAAGAACCAGGCGACCCAGACCTTGGCGTTCTGCGCGTCGGAGGCCGTACAGATCTTCGGCGGTGCCGGCTTTATGCGCGGTCTGAAAGTCGAGCGTATTTACCGCGAGGTGAAGGTATACGCGATCGGCGGCGGCGCTGAGGAAATCATGAAGGAGCTTGCCGCCCGCCACCTCGGATTTTGACGGCGGCGGGTTGCTCGGCGAATCCATAGAGCGTACTGGTACTTCCGGACCGGGATCGAACGGGCCGACTGCGGGATCTTTGATGAGCAAGCGCACAGGCACACGGCGCAAGATCGCGTTCCAGGGCGAGGGCGGCGCGAACTCGCACATCGCCTGCAAGGAGGCTTACCCGGCCTATCAGCCGTTGCCGTGTCCGACCTTCGAGGACGCGTTCGCCGCGGTCCGCAGCGGGCGGGCCGAACTCGCCATGATCCCGATCGACAATTCGGTGGCCGGCCGGGTGGCGGATATCCATCATCTCATGCCGCGATCGGGACTGCATATCGTTGCGGAATACTTCCTGCCGCTGCAGCATCAGCTGATGGCGCCGAAGGGCGCGACGTTGAAAACGATTAAAACGGTCGAGAGCCACGTGCACGCGCTCGGCCAGTGCCGCAACATCATCCGCGCGCTGGGCGTCAAGGCGGTGGTCACCGCCGATACCGCCGGCGCGGCGCGCGAGGTGGCGGAGGCCGCCGACGTGACCCGCGCGGCCCTGGCGACCAATTTGGCGGCAAAAATCTACGGCCTGCGGATTCTCAAGAAAAACGTTGCCGACGCGAGACACAACACCACGCGCTTCATCGTTCTCGCGCGCAAGCCGAAATGGGCGAGCCGCCAGGAGAAGCACGTGATCACCACCTTTGTCTTCCAGGTGCGCAACATCCCGGCTGCGCTCTACAAGGCGCTGGGCGGCTTCGCCACCAATGGCGTCAACATGACCAAGCTCGAAAGCTACATGGTCGACGGCAGCTTCGCCGCCACCCAGTTCTACGCCGACGTTCAGGGCCACCCGAAGGATCGGGCTCTTGAACTCGCTCTCGAAGAGCTGGAATTCGTCTCGCAGCCGAAGACATTGAGGATTCTCGGCGTCTATCCGGCGCACCGGTTTCGCGAGACGTTCAAATAGCACATGATCGAGAAAACGCGGGTGCGGCTTTCGCAACAGATCATTGCGCAAACGAAGTAGAACGGCTGACTGCCGAACGCTCGGCAGCAATTTGGGGGTGCATAAGTGATGAGCAGCGGGGAGGGAACGGTGCGGCGGACGCTGCACTTGCGGTTTACGTTTCCGGGCGCGGACTCAGATCAGCTTGCGGCGCTGATGCGGGCGTCGGCACCGTTCTATCAAATGTTCGCGAACGCACAGCTCAAATTGCTGCGCAACGCCGACGATCCGGCGAAATTCATCCAGGTGATCGAATACGAGACTCCGGAAGCCTTCGAGCTCAACCGGCAAACGATCGCAAGCGACGTGCGCATGCAAACCTACCTGCAGGCTTGGCGGGCCATGCTGCCCGCCGCGATCGACATTGACGTTTACGAAGAGGTGTGACGGCGGATGCGGCAGATTTGATCCGCCCGACATCCGACATCCGTTATCGCGTTCAGATCGTCTGATTATACTCCCCGACTTGTTTGTGCGTGCGCAGCACGGCGTCGATGGCGTTGAACATCTCGCGCATGCGCGCCTCCGAGACCGGGCTCTCGACCACGACCACCAGCTCGGGCTTGTTTGAGGACGCCCGCACCAGGCCCCAGGTGCCGTCCGCGACCGTCACGCGCACGCCGTTGACCGTGACGAGGTCACGGATCGGCTGGCCGGCGACCTTTCCGCCGTTTGTTTTCTCGGTCGCGAAGTGCTTCACCACCGCTTTGACCACGCCGTACTTCTCCTCGTCGGCGCAGTGCGGCGACATGGTCGGCGAGCCCCAGGTTTTCGGCAGCGCATCCTTAAGGTCCGCCATGCTCTTTCCCGGATTGCGGTCGAGCATGTCGCAGACCGCCAGCGCGAAGATCAGGCCGTCGTCATAGCCGCGGCCGAACGGCTTGTTGAAGAAGAAGTGGCCGGATTTTTCGAAGCCGGCGACGGCGCCGATCTCGTTGACGCGGCGCTTCATGTAGGAATGGCCGGTTTTCCAGTAATCGGTCCTGGCGCCGTTCTTGATCAGCACCGGATCGGTCATGAACAGCCCGGTCGACTTCACGTCGGCGACGAACAGCGCGTTCTGATGCGAGGCGGAGATGTCGCGCGCCAGCATGACGCCGACCTTGTCGGCGAAAATCTCCTCGCCCTTGTTGTCGACCACGCCGCAGCGGTCGCCATCGCCGTCGAAGCCCAAGGCCACGTCGGCCTTGCTCGCCAGCGCCGCGTCGCGCATGGCGTGCAGCATCTTCAAGTCTTCGGTGTTCGGATTGTATTTGGGAAAGCTGTGGTCGAGCTCGCAGTCGAGCGGCACGACCTCGCAGCCGATTTTTTCCATGACCTGCGGCGCAAAGGCGCCCGCGGTGCCGTTGCCGCAGGCACAGACCACCTTGAGGCGGCGCTTGAGCCTGGGCCGGCTGGTGAGGTCGGCAATGTAGCGCGCCGGAAAACCTTCCACGAACTCATAGGCGCCGCCGCTTCTGGTCTTGAACGCCCCATTGAGCACGATGTCTTTGAGCCGCGCCATCTCGTCGGGCCCGAAGGTGAGCGGTCGCTCGACGCCCATCTTTACTCCGGTCCAGCCGTTGTCGTTGTGCGAAGCGGTGACCATGGCGACGCCAGGAATGTCGAGGTCGAATTGGGCGAAATAGGCCATCGGCGTCACGGCAAGCCCGATGTCATACACCTTGCAGCCCGCCGCGATCAGGCCGTTTACCAGCGCCATCTTGATCGAGGCAGAGTAGGAGCGGAAATCGTGGCCGGTGACGAGTTTCGGCTCCCCGCCCAGTTGGTGAATGAGCGTGCCCAGGCCGAGCCCGAGCGCCTCCACGCCCATCAGGTTGATCTCGCTGCCGAACAGCCAGCGGGCATCGTATTCGCGAAAGCCGGTGGCCTTCACCATCGGCTCGGATTCATAGGCATAGGTGTTCGGCTTGAGCTGCGCTTTCGGCTTCGGGAACATTCCGGCCTCGATGGACTGCAACGGCAATATATAGGAGCGATTTAGAGCTATCCGCGGCCGCGCCTATTTGCCCCTCGCGTCGGCGCGGCGGCAAGCGGATTTTCCGGCCAGGGATGCTTTGGATAGCGGCCGCGCATCTCGGCGCGCACGGCGGCGTAACTGCCGCGCCAGAATCCGGGCAGGTCGCATGTGGTCTGCACCGGCCGATGCGCCGGCGAAAGGAGCTCGATCAGCAGCGCGATCTTGCCGCCGGCGATCGTCGGGTGGCGGTCGAGGCCGAAAAGCTCCTGAACGCGGATCGCGATTTTTGCCCCGCCATCCGCCCCGTAATCGATCGGTACCTGCGCGCCGCTCGGCGCCTGGAAATGGGTCGGTGCTTCGGCATCGAGCCGGCGCTGCCAAGGGTAAGGCAGACGGGCTTTGAGGGCGGATGCCAACTCGTCAGCCGAAAGCTCGGCCAACGAGGTCTTTGGCGCGAGGGCCGGCACCAGCCAATCGAGATCGGCGGCGAGCGCGGCATCGGACAAATCGGGCCATTCGTCGCCCTCGGTGCGGTGCAGGAACGTGACGCGGTCGCGCCATTGCCGCAGCGCCTTCGTCCAAGGGAGCCGTTCGACGCCGAGTTTAGCGATGCCTTGGGCAAGCATGAGCGCGGTGGCCTCGCTCGCAATGACGGGCGTCGGCTGGTCAGAGAGCGTCAGCGCGCCGAGGCGCCGGGTTCTTCGACCGCGCAAGCCTGCACTTGCGGCGTCGAAGGCGACCTCCTCACCTGCTTCGATGCGGTCGGCGAAGCGCGCTTCGATTTCGGTGAGCATGATCGGCGCCGCCAGCAGAATGCGCCCGGCGGCGGCGCTCCCGGCCAACTCGGCGACAGCGAGGAACGGTTCGCGGGCGAACGGGGAGGCTGGATCGAGCCTTGCGCCGCGGCCATTGGCCAACAGGAAGGCACCCGCCGTGCCGCCGCGGTTCTTGGCGATGCGTTCGGGATAGGCGAGCGCAAGCAGGGCGCCGACGCTTGGTGCACCCTGCGCTTGCGCGGAGGAGGCGGTCCGCTCAGCCGGCGGCGCCTCTCCCGGCTTCGCTGTCGCCGCCCATCGCTGCGCCATGGCGCGGGCGTCGCGCGCGCGCGGCGAGCGGTCGCGGCGGAATGCGTCGAGCCGGTGGGTCAGGTCCAAATCGTCGCCAGCAAGGCTGCGCTCGGTTATCACGGCGGCGATCTCTGCGGCGAGAAGTGCTTCCCCTTCGGCGGCGGCGTCGACCACCATGCGCGCAAGCCGCGGCGGCAGCGGCAGTCGTCGCAATCTTCGGCCCTCCGCAGTGATGCGGCCGTCGTCGTCGACGGCGCCAAGTTCCGCGAGCAGGGCTTTGGCCTCGGCGAGCGCCGGACGCGGCGGCGGATCGAGAAACGCGAGTTTTTCCGGGGAGGCCCCCCAGGCGGCAAGATCGAGCGCAAAGCCGGAGAGGTCGGCGGCGAGGATCTCGGGCCGGGAGAAAGCTTCGAGCGCGGCAGTCTGCGGCTCGTCCCAGAGCCGGTAGCAGATGCCGGGCTCGGTACGGCCGGCGCGGCCGCAGCGCTGGTCCGCGGCCGCGCGCGAGACCCGCACGGTGTCAAGCCGCGTCACCCCGACATCGGGCTCGTAACGCGGCACGCGGGCGAGCCCGCAGTCGATGACGATGCGCACGCCCTCGATGGTGATCGATGTTTCCGCGATCGAGGTCGCAAGCACGACTTTGCGCCGGCCGGGCGGGGCAGGGGCAATGGCTCGGTCCTGCTCTTCGCCGGCCAGCGCGCCATAGAGCGCGGCGACGTCGCATGACGAATCGAGGCGGCCTTCGAGCAGTGCCTGCGTGCGGCGGATTTCCGCAGCGCCGGGGAGGAACGCGAGCAGCGAACCGGCATCGGCGCGCATCGCCTGTGTGATGGCATCGGCCATTTGCGGCTCGATCGGCCGCGCATCGCGGCCGAGATAGCGCGTCTCGACCGGGAAGGCGCGGCCTTGCGCGGCGATCACTGGGGCATCGCCGAGCAATCCGGCGACGCGTGCGCCGTCAATCGTTGCCGACATGACGAGGAGCCGCAGGTCCTCGCGCAAGCCGCCCTGCACGTCGCAGGCGAGCGCGAGGCCGAGATCGGCGTCGAGCGAGCGCTCGTGGAATTCGTCGAATAGAACCGCGCCGACGCCCTCGAGCATGGGTTGGTCGAGCACCAGCCGGGTGAAGACGCCTTCGGTGACGATTTCGATGCGGGTGCGCCGCGAAAGTTTCGAGCCGAAGCGCACCCGCAGGCCCACGGTATCGCCAACGCATTCGCCGAGCGTCCTTGCCATCCGCTCGGCTGCGGCGCGGGCGGCGAGCCGGCGCGGCTCGAGCACAAGGATGCGGCGGTGTTCGCTCCACGGTTCGCCGGCGAGCAGCAAAGGGACGCGCGTCGTCTTGCCGGCGCCGGGCGGCGCCACCAATACGGCCGCGGTCTTCTCGCGCAGTGCCGCAGTCAGGTCCGGCAGCGCGGGGTCAATGGGGAGCGGGGGGGAAAATTCCATGGTTCTTCTTACCGTCTGCCGCGGTCGCGCCGAGCCGGGAGCCGCAATCCACGCCGGCTGTTGTTGCAAAGCCTTTCCCGGCTTCCGCAATGACGCCGATTTCATATATTACCGGTCATCATGCCCACCGCGAAAAAATCCCAGCCCGCCGCGAAACCGGTGCAGAAGGGCGATCACGTCTTTCTGGTCGACGGCTCCTCCTACATTTTCCGCGCCTACCACGCGCTGCCGCCGATCAACCGCAAAACGGATGGGCTGCAGCTCAATGCCGTGTTCGGCTTCTGCAACATGCTGTGGAAGCTCTTGCGCGATCTCAAGCCGGATGAGCGGCCCACGCATCTCGCCGTCGTGTTCGACAAGTCGGAAAAGACCTTCCGCACCGACATGTATCCCGACTACAAAGCGCACCGGCCCGATCCGCCCGACGATCTCAAGCCGCAGTTCAAGTTCATCCGCGAAGCGGTCCGCGCCTTCGATCTGCCCTGCCTGGAGCAGGACGGCTTCGAGGCCGACGATTTGATCGCGACCTATGTGCGGCAGGCCTGCGCGGCACGCGCCACCGCCACCATCGTTTCCTCGGACAAGGATTTGATGCAGCTCGTCGGCGATGGCGTCGTCATGTTCGACACCATGAAGGACAGGAAGATCGGGCGCGCCGAGGTAATGGAAAAATTCGGCGTGCCGCCGGAAAAGGTCATCGAGGTGCAGGCGCTGATCGGCGATTCGACCGACAACGTCCCTGGCGTTCCCGGCATCGGCGTGAAGACCGCGGCGCAGCTCATCGGCGAGTACGGCAATCTCGAAACGCTGCTCAAGCGCGCTTCCGAGATCAAGCAGGACAAGCGCCGGCAATCGCTGATCGACAACGCCGAGGCGGCGCGGCTGTCGAAGAAGCTCGTCACTCTCGATGATCACGTAAAGCTCGACGTGCCGCTAGGCGATCTCGCCGTGCACGAACCCGACTACAAGCGGCTGATCGCGTTCCTCAAGGCGATGGAATTCAACGCGCTGACGCGGCGCGTCGCGGAGTTTTCCGGCATTGAAGCGAGCGAGATCGCGCCGGACGCGCGGCTCGCGGGCGGCGCAATGCCCTCTTCGCCTTTGGCAGAGACCGCCGCGCCGGCCACGCCCCCCAAAGAACGCAGACGAGGTGAGCCCGGTGAAGGCGTGACGGCCGCGCCGCAGCTGCCTCTCGCCCGGCCGGCGGCGCCGTCCGACCTCTCCCGCAAGGCAAGAGGCGAAGGCGCGGCGCAATCGCCGCTCGCGCCGGCCGCGCTCGCGGCCGCGCGCGTTGCCGCCGCGCACCACGCCAAATTCGACCGCGCGAAATATGAGACGGTGCGCAGCCGGGAGGCGCTCGACGCCTGGATCGAGCGCGCACGCGACGCCGGGTTCCTCGCCATCGATACGCAGACCACCGGGCTTGACCCGATGCAGGCGGAACCTTGCGGCTTGGCGCTCGCGGTCGGACCGAACGAGGCCTGCTACGTGCCGCTCGGTCACCGCCAGGGCGGGGAGGGCGGTAATGGCGGTCTGTTCCGCGGCGACGTCGCGCCCGACCAGATTTCCGAACGCTCAGCCCTTGCGGCGCTCAAGCCGCTCTTCGAGGACATGGGCGTGCTCAAGATCGGGCATGATCTGAAATTCGACTGGCAGATATTTTCCCTGCGCGGAATTGAGATCGAGCCGTATGACGACACCATGCTGATGTCCTACGCGCTCGATGCTGGACGCGCCGACCACGGCCTGGGCGTGCTCGCCAAACGCTATTTCGATCATGCGGCGATCGATTTCAGCGAGCTGACCAAGGCTGGCAAGAGCAAAATCGCTTTCGAGAGCGTCGCGATCGACAAGGCGACCGCCTATGCCGGCGAGTCGGTCGACGCGACGCTGCGGCTGTGGCGCGCGCTCAAGCCGCGGCTTGCCGCCGAGCATGTGCTCAACGTGTACGAGACCCTGGAGCGGCCGCTCCTGCGCGTGCTCGCGCATATGGAGCGGCGCGGTATTTCGATCGACCGCCAGGTGCTGTCGCGGCTCTCCGGCGAATTCGCCCAGGAGGCCGCCGGTCTCGAAGGCGAGATCAAGGCGCTCGCCGGCGAAGCCATCAACCCCGGCAGCCCGAAGCAGCTCGGCGACGTCTTGTTCGGCAAGCTCGGCCTGCCCGGCGGCACAAGAACCAAGACCGGCCAGTGGTCGACCGGCGCGCGCGCGCTCGAAGATCTCGCCGAGCAGGGCCACGCGCTGCCGCAGAAGATCCTCGACTGGCGCCAGGTGTCGAAGCTGAAATCAACCTACACCGACGCGCTGCCGGGCTTCGTCAATCCGACCACGCACCGCGTGCACACCAACTATGCGCTCGCCGCGACCACGACCGGGCGGCTGTCGTCATCCGATCCGAACCTGCAGAACATCCCGATCCGCACCGAGGACGGCCGCAAGATTCGCCGCGCCTTCATCGCTTCGCCAGGCTACAAACTCGTGTCCGCCGACTATTCGCAGATCGAGCTGCGGCTTCTCGCGGAAATCGCCGGCATCGAGCCCTTGCAGAAGGCGTTTCGCGAAGGCCTCGACATTCACGCTATGACCGCGTCGGAAATGTTCGGCGTCCCGATCAAGGGCATGCCGGCGGAAATCCGTCGCCGCGCCAAGGCGATCAATTTCGGCATCGTCTACGGCATCTCCGCCTTCGGCCTCGCCAACCAGCTGGGCATCGCCCGCGAGGAGGCCGGCGCCTACATCAAGAAGTATTTCGAGCGCTTTCCCGGCATCCGCGATTACATCGATGAGACCAAGCAGCTTGCCAAGAAGCACGGCTACGTGCTCACGCTGTTCGGCCGCAAGTGCCACTATCCGGACCTAAGCGCCGCCAATCCCTCGATCCGCGCCTTCAACGAGCGCGCCGCGATCAACGCGCGGCTGCAAGGCAGCGCCGCCGACATCATCCGCCGCGCCATGATCCGCATGGAGGGCGCGCTGGCCAACAAAAAGCTTTCGGCGCAGATGCTGCTGCAGGTGCACGACGAGCTGGTCTTCGAGGTGCCGGCGGCGGAGGTGGAAAAGACGCTCCCCGTGGTCAAAAAGGTGATGGAGGACGCGCCGCTGCCGGCGATTGCCCTCTCGGTGCCGCTCTCGGTCGAGGCGCACGCGGCGGATAACTGGGACGCCGCGCATTAGGGGCGCTGCAACGTTTGCTCATCGGCTGAGGGAAAAATGCAAACGCTGCTGACGCTCGTTGGAATTATCCTTCTGCTCATGGGACTTGTCTTTATCGGCCAGGGCTCGGGGTATTTCCCCTATCCCGCCTCGAGCTTCATGATCAACGCGACCCGATGGATCTATTACGGCGGCGGCATCGCCGTCGTTGGGCTTCTCATCATCGTCTTCGCGCGACGGTAAATCCGGTCGCCAAGTCGTGGCTTGTCCAACACTCACCTCTCCGCACCGGGGCGAGGCCGGCACGCAAACGTTAGCTGCGAAGTGGGAAATCGGTTGAATGTCCATTCTTTCCGCTTCGCCGGGCGGAAAAACGGCGCCGTTCAGGAATTGTTTGCCATAGCCAACAATTTGCCGTTTACCGTGACCGGCTAGGTTGCCGCCGTGATCCCCTTTTCCGCCCAGCGCCGGCGCGAGAAAGGGAACCATCCGGCCCGCGACCACGTTGCGTGGCTGGGGCGAGGTCCGGCTGCGAGGTGTTGCCTCATGCGTTTGCATCGCAACAGGCTCTGGATGTGGCCGGCGCTCTTCGGCATGCTGTCGGTTGCCTTGATTGTCGTCTCGCCGGACCCGGTGCACGCCGGATTGCTGGATTTCCTGTTCGGTACCGCCCAGCCGCAGCCGCCCGCGCCGCCGGTCAGTTCCTATGCCGAGCCGGCCGCGCCGGCGCCGCCGTTTGCTGCAGGACCCGAAGGCGTGCGCGAAGGCAATGGCGGCGGCCGTTATGTCGCTTTTTGCGTGCGGCTGTGCGACGGCCAGCATTTCCCGCTCGAGCACATGGCCTACGCGACGCCGATCGAGACCTGCCGGGCGATGTGCCCGGCCAGCAAGACCAAGGTCTTTTTCGGTAATGGCATCGACCACGCTGCCGCGCGCGACGGCCAACGTTACGCCGATCTCGATAACGCCTTTGTCTATCGCAACCATTTGGTCGCCGGCTGCACCTGCAACGGCAAGGATGCGTTCGGGCTGGCGCCATTCGACGCGACGTCTGACCCGACCCTGCGGCCCGGCGACATCGTCGCGACCAAGGACGGCTTCGTGGCTTATACCGGCAAGCGCGGCCAGATCGCCTTCACGCCGGTCGATGCTTCGACGCTCACCGCCGCGCTGAACCAAGCGTCTTCGTTCGCGCATGCGCGGCTCACCCGGCTCGCCGAGCCGCAGCCCGTTGCCGAGGAGGAACCGGGGATCATCGTGAGGCCGCAGGCGGACGTTGCGGCGGATTTCCGTCCTCAGGCCGCGAGGTAGCCGACGACCTCCTCCGCCAATGATAGCGCAGACGTCAGTCCCGGCGACTCGATGCCGAAAAGGCTGACGAGCCGCGGCAGGCCGTGCGCCGACGGTCCGGCAATCATGAAATCGGCCTGTTTTTGGCCCGGCCCGCTGAGTTTTGGCCTGATTCCGCAATAATCTGGCACGAGCGAACCCGCCGGCAGGCCCGGCCAATAGGTGCGGATGCGGTCGTAGAATGCCTCGGCACGGCGCGGATCAACCGTATAGCTTTCGTGATCGACCCACTCGACATCCGGGCCGAAGCGCATGCGGCCCGCAAGGTCTATGGTGACGTGTACGCCGAGGCCGCCGTCGACCGGAGTCGGATAAATGAGCCGCGAGAATACCGGTCGCCCGGCAAAGCCGAAATAGTTGCCCTTGGCGAGCACGAGCGGCGGCACCTGATCGGCGGGATAGCCCTCGATGCGGCGCGCAAGCGCCTGAGCGCCGAGACCCGCAGAATTCACCACGGCGTCGAACGCTGCTTTGCCGCGCTCGCGACCGCCGAATTGCACCTGCCATTTAGAAGCTGCATAGGACATCCGCTCGACCGGCGTTTCAAACGCGATCATGCCGCCGTGGTCCTCAAGTTCGCCCCACAGCGCCAGCATGAAGCCGTGACTGTCGATGATGCCCGATTCTGGCGACAACAGCGCGCCGACGCAGAGGAGTTCCGCCTCGCGTGCGCGGGCCGCGTTGCCGCCGATCAGTTCCAGCCCTTCGACGCCGTTCTCGCGCCCCTGCGCCAGCAGCCTCTCGACCTTGGCAAGCTCCGCGGCGTTGGTCGCGACAATGAGCTTGCCGCATTTCCTATGCCCCACGCCATGCGCGATGCAAAATTCGTACAGCGCGCGCCTGCCGCGCGTTGAATGGCGTGCGCGCAGCGAGCCGGTCGGGTAATAAATGCCGCCATGGATCACCTCGCTGTTACGCGAGGACACCCCGTTGCCGATGCCGCCGGTCGCCTCGGCGACGGTCACGTCATGGCCGGCGAGAGCAGCGGCGCGCGCGATTGCAAGCCCGACCACGCCGGCGCCGACCACCAATATCTGCATGGCTCCCGCCTCCGCTGCGCTTATTCTAGACTATGAGGCAAACCAGGGGACTTCTCATGGTCGATGAAGCTGACGGTATCGTCCGCGTTTGCTCGAAATCGGAGGTGCCGCCGGGCTCGGCCAGGGCGTTCGCGGTCGGCGACAAGACGCTGGCGGTCTATAACATCGACGGCGCGTTCTACGTCACCGACGATGAATGCACGCATGCGGCGGCGAGCCTGGCCGACGGCATGATCGAGGGCGACGTGATCGAGTGCTGCATGCATATGGGCGCATTTCATATCCCGACCGGCAAGGTGATGCAGCCGCCTTGCGAAGTTCCCTTGCGCACCTATCAGGTCGTACTCCGCGGCGACGGCGTGTTCGCCGATCTCAAGCGCAACGCCGCCGGCGAGTTGCAATAGTAGAGGCCGGACGGTTGATGGCAGAGGAGCGGGCGCGATCGAATCCGTTTTCTGTCGCCCGTCCTCCGTCGTCCCGGCCTGGTCGGCTCACCGCTTGCGAATCCGAAACGTCATCGCCTGCTTGTCCTCGCCTATGTCTTCCAGTGCGTCGCCGGTCTCCATCAGCAGGGCAGGGATATCGATGCCGGCGAGCGGATCGGTGCATTCTACGATCAAAATATCGCCGCGATTCATGGCGGCGAGCGCCTTGCGCGTGTAGAGCGCCGGCAGCGGGCATTTGAGGCCGCGCAGGTCGATGGTCTTTTCCGCCATGTCCGAGGGTCGCCGAATCCGCATTTTGTCCCTATCATACCGGCGATGGTGATGCCCAATTCCGCGGCCAATTCCGTGTCTATGCGCGTCGTCGGTGTCGCCGGCTGGAGCGGATCCGGCAAGACGACGTTGATCACGCGGGTCATTCCGGTATTGGTCGGGCGCGGGCTCAAGGTCGCGACTGTCAAACACGCGCATCACGGGTTCGATATCGACCAGCCGGGCAAGGATTCCTGGCTGCACCGCGAGGCCGGGGCGAGCGAGGTCGCCATCGTTTCCAGCCGGCGCTGGGCCATCGTTCACGAGTTGCGCGCGGAGGGCGAGCCGTCGCTTGCGGAAATACTGGCGAAGCTCACTCCGACCGATCTGGTGATCGTCGAGGGCTTCAAGCGTCACCCGCTGCCGAAGCTCGAGGTCTACCGCGCCGCAATCGGCAAACCGGTCCTCTATCCCGACGACGATTGCATCGTTGCCATCGCGACCGATGCGCCGCTGCCGCAGGCGCAGGTGCCGGTGCTGATGCTCGACGATCTCGAAGGCATTGCCAATGTTTTACAGGCCGAAGCGTCGCCCCGCGACCGAATCGGAACGCCGTCGGCAGAGGCGTGACTGGGCGATTAAGGCCGCGACCTCAAATTTCCGGATGCAGCGCCGCCATGCGGTCGGCCTCGGCGGCCTCGGCCGGCGTATTGACATTGAAGAACGGATCGACTGGGCCGACCGGCCAGTCGGCGGTGGCGACGGCATGACGCGCGGTCCAGTAATCGACCTTGCGGACGCCCTCGTTGGTGAGTGCGCTGCGCAAATCCTCGCGCAGCGTCACCGGCCAGAGCGCGATGACCGGGTGTCGCCTTTGCCCGGAAAGGGCGCAGGCGAGCGGCGCGCCGGCCTCGCTGCGCGCCGCGTGCAGCCGCGTCACCAGGTCGCGCGGCAGGAACGGGCAGTCGCACGGCACGCTCACCACCCAGGCGATCTCCGGCGCGTGGTCAGCCGTCCAGTCGAGGCCGGCGAGAATGCCGGCAAGCGGGCCGGCATGGTCCGGCACGCTGTCGGCCACGGCGGTCAGGCCGGTGTCGGCGAAGCGCGCCGCGTCGCCGTCGGCGCTGAGAATGAGCCGGCTGCACTGTGGGCGTAGCCGAGCGAGCACGCGTTCGAGAAGGCTGGTGCCGCCGACGCGGATGCGCGTCTTGTCGGCGCCATTCATGCGGCTCGCGCGTCCGCCGGCAAGCACGACGCCGAGAGTTGGAGGGTCTGCCACGAGCGGTCCGCTTGCAGGCGTTCAATCGCGAGCCGCCGAGCGCGCGCTCAATCTGCACGCGGCCGCTGTCAGATGACAGAATAACCTATAGAGATCTCGGGTCAGCGCCAATGTTAACGGCCCTCGCGGAACGTCGGCGCCAGATGCATGCCAAGAGCCGATGAAGGCGTGTCCGCCAATCCTGTCAGATTCTACTGCCATGTCAGTAGTTTAGTATTTTATTCCTCTTGGGCCATTACCAGTCGCTGCTCGATTGAGCTTCCCCGGCAAGGCGCTCGTATTCCGCGCGAACCGGATCCTCACCGTAGCGGCGTTCAAGACGTCGAACGGTGAAATGGCCCCGCGCGACGGTCTGAAAGTGCTCAACGAAAGCGTAGTTGACCGCAGCGCCGCCGAGAGCGCCAATGATGGGAACTGCCTGAGCCGCTGCCTTCTGCGTCACGACCACCCCGAATCGCGCGCCGATTTGCGCCACCAACCGCACGAGCACAGGAGCGCCCTCTTCGAGGACCCCGCGTTCCGCGATGAAGCGCGCCGCCTCACTCACCGAGCGCGCAAGGACTCCGCGCACGACAAAATAGCCGGCCTTCGCATCATTATCTGCCTCGGTTCGGCCGCCGAGACCAAATACTTCGATGCACGACAGCGCGGATTCGGGGTCGGCCAGGTTCTCACCCTCACTTCGCGCAATATCAACAATGGATCGCAGCATGATAATGGTCGAGACCGGTAATTCAAGCGGTAGAGAAGAGAGGCCGAACGCTCCGCCGGCCGCGCCTGAGGTAACCGCCAACATTTTGTGCAGCAGGAGCGAGCTGTTCTGAGGTTCATTTCTTATTGTCGCCATAGCGACCTTGAGGGCGACTTGTAGGCTCTTTGTTGTCGCCGTGGCGATGGCCTGGGAAACGCTCTTTGGAAGAGCGGCGCCGATGAAGTCGATCGGCCTTCCCATCATGCCCGTTAGGCGAGCCGCAAAACTCGGATGCTCGAGGCATCTCACTGCTCTGCGAAGCGCATCGAGATCGGAAGAAGAAATGCTCTCGGACATCGACTTTTTATGAGACTTGTTTCCGCTGTTGACTGGCCCGCCATTTCGCTCCCCTGGACCGTTCTCGTTATCGCGGCGCGCCGGGCAATTGGCAGAGGAGGGCGGCGGCGCGCTTCAGACCGAGGCTGGCGTCGCATGCCATTCTTGATCGATGAAGTTGCTCGACGCAAGCGCCGAGGCCATAAATGTCCGCACTTCAGAAGGGAAAGCGCGCCCTGTGTGATTCAGCCAGGGTGGATTTGTTGAATCTCCGGCTGCTGCCAAACCATAGACCCATAGCCGCTTCCGAACCTGCCGCTTCATGGCGGAGGGAGTGGGATTCGAACCCACGATACGGTTGCCCGTATACACGCTTTCCAAGCGTGCGCCTTCAGCCACTCGGCCATCCCTCCTGGCAGGGGAAAGACGCAATATAGCGAGGCGGGTCTGCCTGACAACCCGCGCTGAACGCCTGATCGAGCTCCGCTACGGCCGATCGGCGGATTCGTGTGTTTTGTGTGGCTCGCTTTATTGAGCCCTGTTGCATGTCGGGAGCGCTGGGTTTGGCAAAGATTATTGGCGGCGTATTGCCGAGAGAGTTATGCGGCCGGGAAAACCGGGCTTGAGAGAACGATTTGGTCTCCTTGCTTTCTGTCGGAGGGCATGCGAGCCGGGTCACGCATGACGTGACGCGCCGGCTCTACATCAGTCCGGTGTCGGCGTAGCCCTTCCGCTCACCGGCCTTATCAACGCCCTCGAGCAGGCGCGCATCCGTCGCCGACCACCGCGCCAGGACGTCGTCGCCGATCTCGACCGTGGCACGAAGAAAATCGACATCCGATACATTGGCCACGAATTCCTCCGATTGCGCCAGATCGATCGTGACCTTGACGTACGAACCCTGGTACTCGATCGAATGGACCTTGCCGCGAACGGAATTGACCTCGCCTGCGCCGGCGGGGTTGCCGGCAGCCTTGGCGACCGCGATCTGGTCGCGCCGGATCGACAAGTAGAGCTGCGATCCCGGCGCCAGTCGCGTGCTGCCGATCGGGGCAGTCAGCCGGGTGCCGCCGGCATCGCGTACCGTCACCATGCCGTCAGCGACGCTCTCGACCTTGCCCGACAACACGTTCTGGCCGCCGATGAATCGGGCCACGTACGGGGTACGCGGTGTGTTGTAGATCGTGCTCGGCGACGCGGCCTGCTCGATGCGGCCGTGGTCCATCACCACCAGCATGTCGGCGACAGCGATCGCTTCCAGCTGGGTGTGCGTCACATGCACGAAGGTAATGCCGAGCTGCTTTTGCATGCGCCGCAACTCGCCGCGCATGCGTAGGCGGAGATATTCGTCCAAGGCCGAGAGGGGCTCGTCCAGAAGCAGCACGCGCGGATTGGTGATGAGGGCGCGCGCCAGCGCCACACGTTGCTGCTGACCGCCGGACAATTGCGCCGGCAACCGATCGGCAAATTGATCGAGTCTGACTTTGGCCAGCAATTCGTGCGCCTGCCTGTGCCGCTTCGCGCGGTCGATGCCGCGCATCTTCAAGGAGAACGCCACGTTGTCGAGGACGCTGAGATGCGGGAACAGGGCATAGGCCTGAAACATCATTGCGGTGCCGCGCCGCAACGGCGGCTGTCCAACCACCGATTCGCCGCCGATACGGATGTCTCCCTCGCTGGGCGTTTCGTGGCCAGCGATCATTCGCAAGATCGTGGTTTTGCCGCAGCCGCTCGGGCCAAGCAGGCAGCAATAGGCCCCCTGCGGGATGTGCAAGCTCACGGCATCGACCGCCACCGTCTCGCCGAAACGCTTGGTTACCGAGACCAGCTCGATTTCACCGCTTCTCTTATCCGACGCCATTCAGTTCACCCAACATTTTCGCCTGTGCCCGCGCGCCGTAGGCGGCGGCGCTCTATCAACATGATCGACGAGAGCGCGATACCGATAACGATAAAAGATATGACAGTGGTCACCGTACCGACAGCGAACAACGCCGGCGAGGTTACGTCGGTCGTCATCGCCCAGATTTCGAGCGGCAGCGTATTGCTGCTTCCCGAGGTAAGAACCGTCCTTGGGAATTCGTCATAGGAAAGCGTAAAGCCGAACAGGGCAACGCCGATGATCCCCGGCGCCACGATGGGCAGCGTCACGTGCCGCAACCTTTGCCAGTTGGTAGCGCCGAGGTCGCTCGCCGCTTCCTCGTAGGAGCGGTCGAAGCGCCCCAACACCGCGAACATGATCAGCAGCCCGTAAGGGAGCGTCCAGGTCAACTGTGCGCCGGCGGCCGAGCCGTACCAGCTTGTCGGCAAATCGAGCATCTGAAAGACAAGGCCAATGCCCAAGCTGACGAACAGACCAGGCATGATCAAGCTGGCGACGGCCATGTAGAAAACCAGGCCGGAGCCCATGAATCGCCGGCGAAAAGCAAGGCCGGCCATGACCGAGAGCAGGACGGTGAGCACAGTGACCAAGCCGGCGAGGCCGATGGAGCGGCGGAACGCCCCAGCGATGTCGCCGGTTCGCTCCTGCTTAATCAGCGCGTCGAACCAGTGCAGCGACACGCCATTCAATGGAAACGTCAAGCCGCCGTTCGGCCCCTGGAACGAGAGAACGTAGATGACGATCATCGGGCCGTAGAGGAAAAGAACGAACAGCGCAAAGAACGCCGCCAAAGCATAGAACGTCCAGGGCCGCTGTCGATCTGCCGCGCCTTGCATCGTCATCCCATCCTCAGCCGGTCAATTCCCGGCGCACATCGACCAGGCGCAGGATCGCAGCCACCATGAGCGCCACTATCACCACCAGTACGACGGCACTGGCCGCGGCCGGCGGATATTGCAGGCTGGAGATCTCCGTCGACAAGGCGGAAACCACCGTGGCGCTTTGGCCGCCACTCATGATCTTCACGACGAAGAAATCACCCATGACCAGCGTAATGATGAAGATGGAGCCGAGTGCAATACCCGTTTTCGACAGCGGCAGCACCACATCGGTAATGACGCGCCAGCGGCTGGCGCCGGCGTCGTGAGCGGCCTCGAGAATGCCGGGATCGATCCTGGCCATCGAATTGAAGATCGGAACGATCATGAACAGCGTGTTGAGGTGGACATAAGCGATGATGACTGCGAAGTCGGAAAACAGCAGAAATGACAGAGGCTCTTGCACGATGCCGAGGTCCATCAGGGCGCTGTTGAAGACGCCATGGCGGCCGAGGAACGGAATCCATGAAATCATCCGGATGATGTTCGAAGTCCAAAACGGCACGGTGCAGACCAGAAACAAACCAATCTTCAAGGTCAGGCTTCTAACATGGAAAACCAGGAAATACGCCACCGTGAAGCCGACGACGAACGTGATGGCCCAAACAATCGCCGTGTATTTGATAGCGGTCAGGTAAAGGCGCAGCGTCAGGTTCGATTCGAACAGCTCGACGTAATTGTCAAAAATGAACGTCGGTATCATCTGCCAGCGCGCGTAGTCGAAAAAGCTGACTGCGGCGACAAAGATCATCGGTATGCCGAAGAAAATGACGAGGACGACTGCAAGCGGCGCCACTTGCAGCCAGGACACAGTCTGCTGGTTGATCTTCATCGTTGCTGCGACAGTCCCGGCGAGGCGGTTCTCCGCCTCGCCGGACACGAGCTGACATCAAGCGGAAACGAACTCGTTCCACTTGCGGACCATGTAACGGTCCTCGTCCATGATGGTGTTCCAGCAGGCAATGTTTCCCATACGCTGCCAGAAGCTGCCGCCATCGCGCGTGCGGCCCGCCTTCTCCATCAGGTGGCCATAGGGATCCATGATGTCCGCCTTGGCCGGCTTGCCCTCGTACCAATAATCCCACTCATCGGCGGTGAGGAATTTCTTGGCGTTTTCGGGCACCGAGCTGTAGTAGCCCTGCTTGGCGATGAAGCCGCCCTGCCAGCCCGAATTGTACCAATTGAGGTATTCGAAGGCGCAATCGAGCTTAAGACCGCTCAGATGCGCCATCGGCGCCACGCAACTACCCCAGCCACGATAGCCCTCTTTTAGCGGAACATAGTAGCAGTCGATATTGCGCGAGCGCACCGCGGTGACCGCGGGCGACCACATCGACTGCAGCACCACCTCACCCGAGGCCATAAGATTGACCGACTCGTCGAAGGTCGACCAAAAAGCTCGGAATTGCCCGGCCTTCTTGGCGTCGATCAGGATGCCGATCGTCTTGTCGATCTCGGCCTTGGTCATGTTGCCCTTGTCGCCGTACTTTAAGTCGCCGCGTGACTCGATGGCCATCGCGGCGTCCATGATGCCGATCGAGGGCACGGCGACGATTGCCGTCTTGCCCTTGAACTCGGGGTTCAACAACTCGCTCCAGTGCTCGATCGGGCGCTTGATGAGGTCGGGACGGATGCCGAGAGTGTCGGCATTGTACACGGTAGGAATGCCGCTCAAGAGCTCCGTCGGCTGCTTGGCGAAGGCCTTCGCATCCCTGGATTCGAGATACTGCACCTTGTACGGCAGGGTGCCTTGCGCGGAGACCTTGCGTCCGTCGGGATACTCGCCTTTTGTGAAGATCGGAACCGTCTTATCCCACCATTTGTACTTGCCCACCGGGATCGGCTGAATGATGTTGCGGCCGACCATGTAGTATTGGGCAAAGAATTCGGTGTCGGCGATATCGATGGTTTTCGGCTCGTTGACCAGACGGTTCATTAGCGCGTCATGGTCGGCGGTTTGCATCTCCACCTGGAAGCCGAGATCCTTCGAGGCCTGCCGGCCGATATCGATGATGGCGGAGTATGATCCGCCCACCTGCACCAGCTTCACGTCCTTGATGTTTTGCGCCCATATCGTGGGAAATCCCCTCACCAGCCCCGATCCGATGGCGAGACCGGTGCCTGTCGCCGCAGCCTTAAGCAACCGGCGACGCGTGATCTGACCATTCCGTTTGCGGCCTTTACTCATCGTCCGCTCCTTTCTGGCTAATTCGCCAAATTCGGTTCAATGCCCAGTGGCCCGCAAAAACAGCGCCACGGGCGCCCTTGCGCCACTGCCCGGGTTTCTCAACCGCTGATCCTCCGTCGCGGAGGAAATGAGCTTCCATTCGCTGCGGGTTGGAGTCAAGCTGCCCTACTGTGCGAAAACCACCTGGAGCTGGCTTCGGGCAACCGCCGGACGCATGTGGCAAGGGGGCAATGAGCAACTTGAGATTGTGTGCGGCGCTAAAGCGAAAGTTGAACGCACCGATCGCGCGAAGGTGAATCCAATGGCAGCAGCGCTCATCAAGAATGGCCGGATCGTCACGGCGGTCGACGACTATCAGGCGGATATTCTGGTGAATGACGGACGCATCCACACCATCGGCGTGGACCTTAAGGTCGGTCCGGATGTGGCAGTGCATGACGCCGCAGGCCTCCTGGTGCTCCCGGGCGGGGTCGACGTGCACACCCATCTCGATTGGGAGTTCGGCACATCGCGCACCGTCGACACGTTTGCCACTGGCACCAAAGCGGCGGCTTTTGGCGGCACGACCACGGTGATCGACTTCTGTAACCAGAACCGCGGCGAAAGCCCGCTCGTGGGCCTCGAGGATTGGCACCGCCGCCGGGCCAACGCGTGCGTCGACGTCGGGGCGCACATGATCCTGCTTGATGTCAACGCGCAGAGCCTCGCCGACATGAAAGTTCTGATCGATCGCGAGGGGGTCACCAGCTTCAAGCTGTTCATGGCCTATCCCGGTGTGCTGATGGTGGATGACGGAGCGCTGTTCAAGGCGATGCGGATTGCTGGTGGCAATGGCGCCATGATCTGCGTGCATGCGGAGAACGGTCCCGTCATCCAGGTTCTGACCGAGGAGGCGGTCGCCGCCGGACACACCTCGCCAAAATACCACATGCTCACGCGCCCTTCACTGATGGAAGGCGAAGCGACCCATCGCGCCATCCGCCTATCCGAACTGGCGGAGGTGCCGCTTTATGTCGTTCACCTTTCGGCGGCTGAAGCGCTCGCCGCCGTGACTGAAGCCCGCGACCGGGGCATTCCGGTGCACGCCGAGACCTGCCCGCACTATCTCTTCCTCACACGGGACGAATACGATCGGCCGGGATTCGATGCCGCCAAATTCGTGATGACGCCGCCCTTGCGCGACGCCCATCATCAGAAACAATTATGGCGGGGTTTGCGCACCGATGACCTGCAAGTCGTCTCGACGGACCACTGTCCGTTTTGCTTTAACGAGCAGCCCTACGGCATCAAATTTTCCAAGCAGCAAGGCCGTGCGGATTTCAGCAAGATCCCGAACGGCGCGCCGGGAATCGAGACCCGCTTGCCGTTGATCCACGACGGCGGCGTCGGCAAGCACGGTATGTCGCTCAATCGGTTCGTCGAACTCACCGCGACCACGCCAGCGAAACTGTTCGGCCTTTTTCCGAAAAAGGGCACCATCGCCGTGGGATCGGACGCCGACGTCGTGTTGTTCGACCCCGAGGAGAGTTGGACCATTCGCGCCGCCGAACATCACAGTCGCATTGACTATAGCCTGTTCGAGGGCCGGCCGGTCACTGGCCGCGTCAAAAAGGTATTCTCGCGCGGGGAGTTGATCGTCGACGGCGATCGATGGCTCGGCCGCGAGGGCCGCGGCGAGTTTCTGCGGCGCGGTCGTTCCGGCGGGTGCTGACCCTCGACGAGCCGTTGCGTCGGGCGTCGCGTCTGCTTGAGGACGCCTTCGATCAAACGCTCTCTGAAACCAGCGCACCGAGGCGGGCAAACGCCGACAGCGACCGCTCGATGCTGTCGCGGGAGAGCCCTCTGACGATGAAGACGATGCGTGAGCTGCGGTCGTCATCGGGCCATTCCGGCAGGTGATCCGGCGGGTGCACGAGATGCTGGACGCCATGGATCACGACCGGACCGCTGCCTTCCGCGACGTTCAGCATGCCCTTGACCCGCAAGACGTCGGTGCCGTGATGCTGCAACAGCATGGTCAGCCAGATGCCGAAGGCGGTCCAGTCCAAGGGCTGCTCGAAACGCAGACAGAATGCGTGGATGCGCGCATCGTGCCGATTAACATCAACATCGTGGCGGTGAGGCGTGGGCGAACGCGGCCCCTCGCTCTCGATGGCGAGCCATCGGCGCACCTCCTCCGCCCTGCCGTCGAGATCGTAAAGATCGCGCGTCAGCAGTGATTCCGGATCGAGCGGGAGGCTGGGCGCGGTGTCAAGCTTCGGGGCGGCGGGATTGAGCCGCGCGAGCTGGCGACGCAACTCAGCGACGTCGCCTTCGGCGGCGATGTCGGTTTTGGTGATGACGATGCGATCGGCGACGGCCGCCTGCTTCGCCGATTCGGCTTGGCTTTCGAGATGCCTCAGCCCGTTGACCGCATCGACCGTCGTGACCACGTTGCCGAGCCGGAAATGATGACGAAGCACCGGCTCCGTCATGATCGTCGAGAGGATCGGCACTGGATCGGCGAGCCCCGTCGTTTCGACCGCTAAACGCCGGAACGCCGGAATCTCGCCACGCTCCCGCTGCGAATAAAGACCGCGCATTGCCGCGCTGAGATCACCCCTGATCGTGCAGCAAAGGCAACCGCTCTGCAGCAGCACGATTTCGTCGTTAAGCCGCCGCAGCAGGTGGTGATCAAGACCAACCTCGCCGAACTCATTAACGAGAACCGCCGTGTCCGTAAGCTCGGGGGCAGCGAGCAGCCGCCGCAACAGCGTCGTCTTGCCGCTGCCGAGGAAGCCGGTGATCACATTGACGGGGATGAAGGTCGTCTCTTGCTGCACGAACCGCTCAGCCTATCCGCTTGATCCCATCAAGGCGTGCGATCAAGGCGGGCTCCAGCGGGTCGCAGGCTCGTCCGATGATGCGTTCCGCCGCCTGCCAGACCTGCGCCAAATTGTCGACAAGCTCGGTGCGGCCCGTGCGGGTCGTCAGCTGGTATTTGGCGCCCTGCCAATCCGCGACATGAAGACTGAACTGCGCCAGGACGACATTGACGATGCGCACACACCGAAGCCGTTGCGCCCGGCGCGTAGGCCGCGCGCCGGCGGACGGAATCGCCGCCGACTCCGTCCAGTCGCCGTCATTGCCAAGGACTCCGCACAGGCCGCACATGCGAGCTTACTTCTTTCGCTGGTGCCGTTTGGCAAAATCGTCAGCCATTTCGTTCATCGTGCAGAATCGGACGCCGGGATGGCGCACCATGTGATGGTAGAGCCGTTCCAGCATCATCAGGACGTGCGGGCGCCCGGACACGTCCGGGTGGATGGTGATGGGGAAGACCGCGTAGTCGTACTCGCGATAGACCCAGTCGAACTCGTCGCGCCACATCTCCTCGATGGCGTATGGGCTGACAAAGCCGTGGCTGTTGGGAGCCTTCTTGATGAACATCATCGGCGGCAAATCGTCCAGGTGCCAACTTGCTGGAATCTCGATGAGGTCGGTCTCGCGCCCGCGCACCAACGGCTTCATCCAGGCCTCTGGCTTCTTCGAGTAGTCGATCTTGGTCCAGCTGTCCCCGACCCGCACGTAATAGGGCTGAAAATCATGATGCATCAGGCTGTGATCGTATTTGATGCCTTTCTTGATTAACAGCTCATTGCTCACTGCGCTGAATTCCCACCATGGCGCGACATATCCGGTCGGCCGCTTTCCTTGCAGCTTGGTGACCAGATCAATGCACTTGTCGAGAACGGCCTCCTCCTGCTCCGGAGTCATGGCAATCGGATTTTCGTGGCTGTATCCATGAATCCCGATTTCGTGCCCGGCCTGAGCGACCGCTTTCATCTGCTCCGGAAAGGTCTCGATCGAGTGACCGGGAATGAACCAAGTTGTCTTGATGCCGAAGCGTTCGAACAGTTTCAGCAGACGCAGGCTCCCGACCTCGCCGGCGAATAGACCGCGCGAGATGTCGTCGGGCGAATCCTCGCCTCCGTAGGACCCGAGCCATCCTGCAACGGCATCGACATCGATACCGAACCCGCACAGAATTTCTTTTGCCATGACGCCTTCCTCCGCCTTCTCCGCCGTGGGCCAGGCCCCGGACGCGAGACTTCCTCTTGCAATGGTCTTACGATACATAACGGGGTGGCAATCCGTCTACCCTCCGGCGCTTCATCGGCGACGGTCGGACGGCGCGGCGCCGGGTCGTTTTGCCGTCGATGAAGGCTAGCGTGAGCCACAAGAGACACGTCGTCATTGTCGGAACCGGCGGCACGATCGCGTCGCGCTATGATGCTGCGCTCGGCCGGACAGTGGCATCGCAGACCGTCGAGGCCATTCTCTCCCCGGCAACGCGGCGCGACGACCTGCCCGAATTGGTGTTCGAGAACTTTTCCACCATTCCTGGTTTCAACATGACGCTCGCCTTCGTCGCCGGCCTCGTTCGCCGATTGCGCGAATTGCTCGATCGCCCGGAGATCGACGGTGTCGTCGTGACCCAGGGTACCGACACGATGGAAGAGACTTGTTTTTTGGCGAGCCTCCTGATCGATTCGGAGAAACCGATAGTATTCACCGGAGCACAGCTTCCTCACGACCATCCGCAGACGGATGGCCCCAGGAACCTGATCGACGCTGTCCGCACCGCCGCCGCCGAGGAGGCGAGAGACCTCGGCGCGATGATTTGCTTCAATGGCGAGCTACATGCGG
The DNA here is from genome assembly GCA_035319735.1 of Xanthobacteraceae bacterium. Lineage (GTDB taxonomy): Bacteria > Pseudomonadota > Alphaproteobacteria > Rhizobiales > Xanthobacteraceae > BOG-931. Next base: position 54,808 of record DATHCD010000017.1, read on the forward strand.
CGCGCGAAGTCACCAAGGTCCATACCAGCGCCGTCGAAACGTTCCAATCATATCACCATGGCGCGCTTGGGATTGTCGACGGCAGCCGCGTCATCATTTATCGCCGGCCGAAGATTCCCCCTCTGCATCTGCGTCCCGAGCAACTCGACAAACGCGTCGAAATCCTCAAGGCAGCGATCGGCGCCGATGGCAAGATCGTTGATAGCGTTCGCCAGATGAGCGTCGACGGATTGGTCGTTGAAGCCTTCGGCAGGGGCAATGTTTCGGCCGAATTCGCACAGGCCCTGGGGCGTGCCTGCCACGCCGGCTTGCCAGTCGTCATCACCTCGCGGTGTCCGGTTGGGCGCGTCAGCCCGGTCTATGGCGGCGGCGGCGGCGGGCGCGACCTCGAAGATTTCGGCGCGATTTTCGCCGGTGACCTCAAGGGACCGAAAGCGCGGCTGCTGCTGATCGCAGCGCTCGGCGATCCAGCAGCCCATGGCCGCATCCAGGAACTGTTCAACGCCGTCGCCCCCTGAATCCTGACGTCCGTTGCCTCACGAAAGCCACCTGCTACAGGTAATGAGATGGGAAAAGGTCCCACGGTCGGGAGCACAGCATTGATCCGCGTCACGGTGGTTCGCGCGCTTGTGCTAACGGCGGCTCTTGCCGCGGCATTTGCGCCGCTCCGGTGCCTTGGCGAAGACGGCAATCAGTTGCCGACCAAGGCAACACAGGAGCTGTCGCCCGAGCTGCTCTCGCTGTTCCAACAAAAGAAGCTGCCGAAACATTCACCGATCCTTGTGCGCGTTTTCAAGGAAGAAGCGGAACTCGAAGTCTGGAAGCAGGACAGCACCGGCCATTTCCAGATTCTCAAGACCTATCCGATCTGTCGGTGGTCGGGCGATCTCGGGCCGAAGCTGCATGAGGGCGACCGTCAGGCTCCAGAGGGGTTCTATACGATTACGCCGAAGCTGATGAATCCGAATTCCAACTACTATCTTGCGATCAACATCGGCTTTCCCAACAGCTTCGACAAGGCGAACGACCGCGACGGCACCTTTCTCATGATCCACGGCGACTGCTGGTCGAGCGGCTGCTATGCCATGACCGACGAGCAGATGGGCGAGATCTATTCGCTGGCGCGCGACTCGCTCGTCGGCGACCAGCCGTCATTCCAGATCCAGGCCTTTCCGTTCCGCTTGACGCCGGCGAATCTGGCGCGGCATCGAACGAATCCGAACATGGCCTTCTGGAAGATGCTCAAGATCGGCAACGATCATTTCGAGACGACGCATCTCGAACCCAGCGTGGAGGTGTGCGATCGCCGTTATGTGTTCGATGCGTACCGCTCCCCGAATTCGTCGGAGCCCGTTGTGTTTGATCCGATCGGTAAATGCCCCGCCTTTGTCGTCAATCCGCAGATCGCCCGGCGGGCGCTGCAGAAACAACGCGCCGACGAGGTCGAATACGCGCAATTGGTCAGGGACAACGCGCCGGTCGCCCCCATCTATAGCGGACTCGACGGCGGAATGAACAAGGTCTTCCTCGCACGGTTTCCGGGCAGAATAATACCGCTTGCGATGGTGCTGCCGGCCGGGAATATCGACCTGCCGCAACTGCCGCCCGTCCCGTGGGCCGACAACGATGGTTCGTTGCCGAGTAAATTTTTTGACGCTTTGTTCGCATCGAATCCCGCCGCACAGACGCAGGTCGCCTCGACTAATTCAAAAACGCGGGAACGCGGCGCGGAGCCGTTGACTGCTGCTGCCGAGAAAGGCGGTGAATAGCGAGCCGGCGGCCACCGCAGGATGAAGCCTCCTATCGACGCCTCAAGGGGCAATGCGGCCCCGGTCATCTCTCTATTTTTCCTGCAAGCTTTTTAGGTAATCGATCACCGCCAGGATGCGATTTTTGTATCGAAACGCTTGCGGCGGTCCGAATCGATATCCCCAAACCGGCATTTCGCGCGTGCCATGGCTGGCGATCGTCGCATTCCGGCCGTCGATCATTTGGTACACCAAATCATAAGGAAACACTCCGTCATGATTCTTGGCGAGAACCGTAAGATCAGAAGGCGGCGTCTTCAATTCTTTGCTGACCGGTCCGTTGCCTTTTGCGTCGATGCCGTGACAGGCCGCGCAACTCGACTGATATTCCATCTTGCCGACATCGACATCTTTAGCCGATGCGCACGCGCTAAATCCGATGATCGTGGCGGCAATCAACAGCCACTCGATCGTGGCCGTTTCCGCAATGCGGCTTCTTTGCATCTTTGTCGTTCCCGACTATTGCCGATCTACTATTCAAGGCCGGGCCGGGCGCGTTGATTTGGATCAACCTGGTCTCGACCGTAAGCCGGATCGGATCTGCGCGGCGCCGCGTATGCGACTAGGGATAGTGCATCGAAATTGCCAAAGCCATGATCCATGTTGCCTTCGGAGGCCTCCACCTCAGCAGAATTTCCGGCTGAAATGGCGTTATTGAACGACTCTGTCACCAACCTGTCCTTACGCTTGACGCGCCGTTCAGGCGCCGTTCAGCGCGACTAAGCCTAAATCAAACCAGCCGCCGCAATGGCGGCATCAACAATCGGAAGGAACATACGATGTTTCGGTCAATTGTACTGAGCGCTGTGTTGGCCTGCGGCCTGGCATCGGCTGCGAGTGCCGGCATTTCCCCGGCGCCGGTCGGCACTGCCGGCGGCCTGGTGATCAAGGTCGCGGAAGGATGCGGTCCGGGATTCTGGCGCGCTCCTGATGGCCGCTGCCATCCGATGTTTAACGGCCGTGCGTGCCCGCCCGGATACCACCTCGGCCCGGAGCGTAAGCGGTGCTGGCCTGACCGATGACGACGGACTGCGCGTGCGAGAGTGCCTTCCTTGCTCGCGCGGGTCCACTTTGCCCGGGGCGATCATCCTTCGAGGCCCGCCTTCGGCGGGCACCTCAGGATGACGGTTAGTCTACGAGCGTCCGCGGCTGTCGCCCTTCGCGCGCGCCTTCCTCAAGCGGTTGCGTACGTTCCGTAATTCGTCATCCTGACGCGCGAGCGCAGCGAGCCGCGAACGCTTCATCCTGAGGTGCGAGCGTAGCGAGCCTCGAAAGCGTCATCCTGAGGTGCGAGCGAAGCGAGCTTCGAAGGATGAACCGCTACGCGAGAGCGAAGCGCCGACAGAAAACAAACCACCTTCCCCATGGAAGGGGGAGGTGGTGAGCGAAGCGAGCCGCAGGGGCCTGCGCTTCCTATTGTTGGGCCATCATTCGCCGCTGACGGGGATGCGCGGCGATTTTTTGCCGATGCTGTATGTGCGCCAGTCGGCGGTTCGGCATGTTTCGATAACGATGGTCGGGCATGCCGTGGCGCAGCGGGAGATAATCTGGTTCCCCGACTGGATCGTGACCATCGACACCAACACCAACGCAGCGGCGAGGCGAGGGGCGTCGGCTGGTCGCTGGCCCGACTCCGGCCGGAGCCGGAGAGATTGTTCCATTCACTAAGGGTACACTAGCAAAAAAATTTCTGTTCCCGAGGCTTCGGGGGTCGGAACCTTCCTCAGGCGGCCGCGTTCGCTTTACGCCTTAGGAGGAGCCACGTGAGGGGGAGACTCACGTTCGTAACCCGGCGATCGCGCGGCAAAAACGCATGCCGCGAGCCGGGCGATGCGCGCCCGGTTCTCTTGCACCGGAATGTGCCGGGTGAGCGCGGGCAGAAATACGTCGAGCGACAGTTCGTCACCAAGCCGACGACGCGGGAAGGGATTTCCGAGGCGCTGGCCAAGATCAAGGACTTCTCGCAGCCGCGGCGCCGGCGTTTGCTGGTCGTCGAAGGCAATGTGGCCGAGCAGATGAGCATCCACGAACTCCTGGGCCACGACGACATCGAGATCATCAATGCCAGCACCGGCCAGGAGGCGCTCGACCTGTTGCGCCGCGAGGTCTGCGCCTGCGTTGTGCTCGACCTGCGGCTGCCGGACATGTCCGGCTTCGAGGTCCTGGAATGCATGCGCGCCGAGGCGGCGCTCGCCGACGTGCCGGTCGTGGTGTTCACCGGCCGCGAATTGTCGGCCAACGAGGACGCGCAATTGCACACCATGGCGCGCAGCATCGCCAAGGCCATGACGGGCGACCGCGAGAAGTGCCTCGAGGCGGGCGTCTCGGACTATCTCGCCAAACCGGTCAACACGGAGCAGCTGCTCTCCGCGTTGCGGATGTGGCTGCATTGCTAGGCCATGGCCATGCCAGACAAAGTCGCCATGCACGAGCCAGTCAATGTCCTGGTGGTGGACGATCAACCGGCTAAGTTGCTCGCCACCGAGGAAATTCTCCGCAGCCTGGGAGAGAATCTGGTCAAGGCGTCGTCGGCGCGCGAGGCCCTGGAGTTCCTGCTCAAAAGCGATGCCGCCGTCGTCCTGATCGACGCCTGCATGCCGGAACTCGATGGCCTTCAACTCGCCGCGATGATCCGCCAGCACCCGCGGTTTGAGAGGACGGCGATCATATTCATCTCCGCCATCCACGTGGAAGATGTCGATCGGCTGCGCGGATATGAAATGGGCGGGGTGGATTATGTGCCGGTGCCGGTGGTTCCCGAAGTGCTGCGCGCCAAAGTCAAGGTTTTCGCCGAACTTTATCGCGAGACGCGCGAACTCGAACGACTGAACGCCGAACTCGAGCGGCGCGTAGCGGAGCGTACCGCAGAGCTCGAACGCTCGAACGCACGTCTGTTGCAGAGCGAGGAGGGCCGCGGTCTGGCGCTTGCCGCCGGCCAGATGGGCTCATGGGACTGGGATCTCGTCACCGGCGAATGGAGATGGGATGAAGGCCAGTTTCGCATCTTCGGTGTCGATCGCGAAAGCTTCAAGGTCACGGCAGAAAATATCCGCAACATGATCCATCCCGAGGATAGGGATCGGCTGCACAAGATCGGCCTCGGCATGTCCAAAAGCGCGCGTACGCAACACGCCGATTTCCGCGTGCTGCGCCCCGACGGCAGCCTGCGCTGGTGCACCGGTACGGCGGCCGCGAGCCTCGACGCGGCCGACCGCGTCGTGCACATCAGCGGCGTCACCATCGACATCACCGATCGAAGAGAGGCCGACGAGCGCCAGGTTCTGCTGGCGCGCGAGGTCGATCATCGCGCGCGCAACGCGCTGGCGGTCGTCCAATCGATCATCCGACTCACGCGCGCCCGCAATGTCGAGGACTACGTCGCGACCGTCGAGGGCCGCATCAAGGCGCTGGCGCGGGCCCACGCTTTGCTTTCGGACGTGCGCTGGCTCGGCGCCGATCTCGGCGCCATCGCCGCGGACGAATTGGCTCCGTACCGGGTTTCCGACGCCGACCAGGTCAAGATCGGCGGCCCGAACGTGTCGCTGCGGCCGCACATGGCGCAGGGGCTGGCGCTGGCGCTGCACGAACTCGCGACCAACGCCGCCAAGCACGGCGCGCTGTCGTCTATGGCGGGCAAAGTCGACCTGACTTGGCAAGTGCGGCCCGATCTTTTGATCATACAATGGCTGGAGAGCGGCGGCCCGAAAATTGTGCCGCCGGCGGCCCCTTCGTTCGGCCTGAACGTGATCCGCGCCAGCGTCGAGCAGCAACTCGGCGGCAAGGCGACGCTCGATTGGCACCCGAGCGGGTTGCAATGCACCTTGTCGATCCCGCGGTCGGAAACGACCAGCGCGCGGGCGCCAAGACCCGCACGCGAGCGAACGGACAATGGGTCCGGACAGGCAAGAATGACAAGCGGTCGCCGCGTGCTGCTGGTGGAGGATGAGGCGCTCGTTGCCATGATGATTCAGGAATGCCTGACCGAATGGGGCCATTCCGTACTCGGCCCGATCAGCCGGGCGTCCGAAGCCCTTGCCGTGGCGAGGGAGGGCGACTTCGATGCCGCCATCCTCGATCTCAATCTCGGCGACGGCTTAGCCTACCCGGTCGCCGAAATATTGTCGTCGCGAGGCGTCCCGTTCGTTTTCGTCACCGGCTACGAGGCCGGCACGGTCGACGGCCGGTTCAGCGACGTGCCGATGCTGCAGAAGCCGATCGAGCCGCAAATGTTGCAGAAAATCTTTGTGCCAAGCGTGCACGGTTCTGCCGGCGCTGGCGGCCGCGGTATTTGGGATGAGCAAGGAGCGAGCGAAGCGCCGCTGGGAAGTCAAATCACGACGATGATCGAATAACGCCGTTTGCTCGTCGGGCCGCTGCGGACGAATTGCCGGGATTCTTCGCGGCCATCTTGTCATCTCGACCGCACCGTCGGGCCATCGAACCGCCGACGCATGCCCCCAATCGGCTGAGAGGCTCTCCAACCGGCGCAGTACGTCCATGCGCTGATCCGGTGATCTTGGGCGAAATCGAACCAACCTGAAGCGATTGCGCTCCAGGACAGTCGCCGGCGATAATGGGGTTGCGGGCAGGAACCGGCATGAATGATGTGATCAACTGGAAACGCGCGCGAGCGTGGCTCGGCGCTCACCGACCCGAATTGCGCTTCTGTTTGCGTAGCACCGTTGCGGGCCTGCTGGCGTTCGCCATTTCCCAGGTTTTCGCGATTCCGCTGCACGGACTGTGGGTGGTGCTGACCGCCGTGGTGGTGACGCAAATCAGCGTGGGCGGATCGTTGCGGGCAACGATTGATTATGTCGTCGGGACGGTCAGCGGCGCGGTCTATGCCGCCGTGATCGGCGTGCTTGTTCCCCACGCCACGCCGATTGCGCAGGGCGGTGTCCTGGCACTTACCATCGCTCCTCTGGCGCTCGCCGCCGCGTTCAACCCGAGCTTCCGAGTCGCTCCGTTCTCCGCCGTGCTGGTGCTCTTGATTTCCGGCCAGCTCGCCGAAGGGCCGATCGAGTCTGCGCTTTATCGTACTTTGGAGGTTGCGCTTGGCGGCGCGGTCGCGGTGGCCGTTTCACTATTGGTGTTTCCGCAAAGAGCGCACGGCCTGGGATTGGACGCCGCTGCCCGCATTCTCGATCAGCTGGCACGGGCGCTGCCGCAGCTGTTGGCTGGCGTCACTGGGAAGCTCGATCCCGAGGAGATCAGGCGCATTCAGAACGACATCGGCGAAGCTGTCGTCGCCTTTCAGGCAATCGCGGCCGAGGCCAAACGCGAGCGCGTGATCAATCTCGTGGCCGAGCCGGATCCCGGCCCGCTGTCGCGGACCCTGCTCAGGCTGCGCCACGATCTCGTCATCGTCGGCCGCGCGGCGGCCGTGCCGCTTCCGGATTCGTTCGCGCAACGTCTTGGGCCGCTGCTCGCGCGCCTGGGTGCGGACTCAAGCGATTTTTTGCGCAAGACCGCGACCGCTCTCCCGCGGCGCAGCCGACCGCCGCCGCTCGCTGCGGTGGAAGCGGCTGTCAACGCCTATGCGTCGGAAATCACCTCGCTTCGCCGCGAGGGTTTAACGCGCGCGCTCGCCAACGACGAGGCCGAGCAGCTATTTACTCTTGGTTTTGCCGTCGATCAGCTGCACCAAAATTTCTCGGATCTGGAGCGCTGCGCGCGGGAATATGCTCAGGAACCGGTGTCCGTGCCTGCGGACAAAAGACAGTGAGGCACATCTGCCTTGACGGTGAGTTTCGCAAGATCAGCGGACGTCGCGCCGACAGATGGGTGTCCGCTGTTGTGCGGCTCTAGTCCTCGGTGCGGCGGGCTTGCTCGGGCGAATCCCCGGCCATCGCCTCGGATCGAAAATCACCGGCCAAGCGGGTCCCGTTGATGAGGCTCGGATAAGTGAGCCGGAAGTCGGCCTGGATGGCCTCGAACGGGACGTCGGCAAAGGTTCCGCGGTCGCGAAGATATTCCATGTGGCGGCGGCCGGTGCGATCGAACGGATGGAACAGCGAGTCGTGGCGGCCGTCGAACTCCAGCGGCTGCAGTCCCACCCGCTCGCACAGCGTCGAGTCGAACGCCGGGGTGGCCTTGACCCATCGGGCGCAGAGGTAAAGATCGGTGTAGGAATGCCAGATGAAAACATCGGTCTTGAAGCGCTCATACAGCCGCGGTGACGTGATGTGATTGCGCACGTCGGCGTAGCCAACCCGCGCCGGAACGCCGATGGCGCGGGCCGCGGCGGCGAGTACTGCCGATTTGCCGACACAAAAGCCACGACCGCTCGCCAGCACTTGGCTGGCGCGAAAGTTCGCCGGGTTGCGGAAGTCGATATAGGGATCGTACACGATGCGGTCGCGCACCGCGCGATAGACCCGCAGGATCTTATCCAATTCGTCGTCCGCTCCGACAGTCGCCTCATGCGCGAATTGCACAATGGCGGGCGCGTCGCTGTCGATGAAGCAGCCAGGCGAGAGCAGTTCGTGCATGCCCATGTATTCCATGGTATTTCACGCTGATAAGCGAGAGCGCGGCGCTTTGCAAATGGTTTGATGCCTGGCTGCGGGCGTGGCGGTCTGCCGCGACGGCAAACCGCCGGACAATCTGTGTGCAATGATCGCCGCAAACGCGCGCCAATGAACGCCCGATGATTGTCACGTCGGACGCCGCATGACATGAGGGGAGGGCAACGATGAGTTTCAGCTGGGACCTGCTGGTCAATGCCGTCGTCACCGGCGTTGTCTTGGGAGGGTTCTATGCGGCGACGGCGATCGGAGTGACCATCGAATTCGGCATGCTCGACATCGTCAACATTGCGCATCCCGCCTTCATCATCGGCGGCGCCTATTTGGGCTATCTGGGCTGGAGCGCCTTCGATTTCGATCCGTTCGTTTCAATGGCCGTCTTCGCGCCGCTCGGATGGCTCTTCGGCAGGGCGTTCTATCGCGGCTATCATGTTTTCTTTGAGCGGCGCGGCGATGAAGCGCTGCAGGGGCTCGCTTTCTTCTTCGGCATCCTGTTCGTCATCGAGATCGGCCTGGTGCTCACCTTCGGCGTCGACTACCGTTCCATCGTCGCTCCTTACGTCTCGAAGACGTTCGGGATCGGCCCGATTTCGATTTCGTGGCGCTTAATGCTCCCGTTCCTCGTCGGGCTGGGCATGCTCGCCGGCATTCAGCTATTTCTCTCGCGAACCTTCGTCGGCCGCACGATACTGGCCGTCGCCCAAGACGCGGAGGCGGTACGGCTGATCGGCGCCGATCCGATCCGCGCCAAGGAGATCGCGTTCGGCATCGCCACGGCGAGCGCGATCGTGGCCGGCATTCTGCTCATCATTATTCAGCCGGTCGAGCCGTCGATCGGACGAGAGTATATCGGCCGGGTCTTTGCCATCTGCGTTGTCGGCGGGATGGCGAGCATTCCGGGCGCCTTGGTGGCGTCACTGATCTTGGGCGTTGCCGAGACTCTGACGACGACGTTTTTCGGACCGTCGTGGTCACCGGCCGTGTCGTTCGGCCTGCTGCTCGTCACCCTCGCGTTACGTCCCGCGGGAATATTCGGACGATGAGCGCGCAGGCCGATCCGGCGCACCGGCCGCGAAAGTCGACGCTCTTGCCGCCGCGTCTGCGCCCGGGTGTTGCCATCGCAGTGACCGGGGTGATCTTTGCCGCGGCGGCGATCCTGTTGGGATCCCGCGTCAGCGCCTACTATTACCTCGCGGCGTACACGATCCTGCAGTTCGTCGTTCTCGGCACGGCCTGGAACATTCTCGGGGGCTACGGCGGCTACGTCAATTTCGGCACCGCCGGCTTCTTCGCCGCCGGCTGCTACACGACGATCGTTCTGAATAAACTCTTCCAGTTGCCGTTGTTGATCGACATGTTGGCCGCCGCGGCGATCGCGGGCCTGATGGGGCTTGCGACCGGATATCTGACGCTGCGGCTGCGCGGCATTTTCTTTTCCATCGCCACCTTGGCGTTGGCCATCGTTCTGCAGACGGTCATTGTCAATTGGGGTTTCGTCGGCGGCGCGCGCGGCGTTTATGTGGTGCGGCCGCAAATCTCCGGACTGTTCGATTCGTATGCCCATCTGCTGGTAACGCTCATGATCGGGCTGGCAACCTGCGCCGTGCTCGCGGCGTGGGCGGTGGAGAGGTCATGGATCGGCATCGGGCTCGCGGCGATAAGGGATGACGAAACCGCGGCCGAGACGAGCGGCGTCCCCAGCCTTCGTCTCAAACTGATCGCGACGACGATGAGCGGGGCGTTGATGGGCATGGCCGGTGCTCCGTTTCCCTACTACGTCTCCTATGTCGATCCGGCGACGGCGTTCAGTCTCGCGATCACCGTGAACTCCATTGCCATGCCGTTGATCGGCGGCACCGCCGCCTGGTGGGGTCCCCTCGCCGGCGCGATCATGCTCGGTTCGGTGCAGCAGGTCCTCACGGTAACGATTTCCTCGGCGGCCAATCTCTTCTTCGTCGGCATGTTGCTGGTGCTGTTCTTGACCGCGGCGCCGCGCGGCGTGGTCGGGATCGCTCGCGCCTGGAAACGGGGCCGCGCATGGACGTGAATATCCTCGCCGCGAAGGGCATCAGCAAACGGTTCGACGGATTTGCCGCTCTGTCCGACGTCGATTTTGTGCTGCACAAGCGAGAGCGCGTGGGACTCATCGGCCCGAACGGATCCGGCAAGAGCACATTGGTCAATTGCCTGACCGGAATTATCACTCCCGACGACGGCACCGTGGCCTTTAACGGCAACGACGTGACCGCCACACCGGCCTGGATCAGGGCGAAGCGCGGGCTGGCGCGCACCTACCAGATTCCGCGACCGTTCACGGGCATGAGCGTGCAGCAAAATATCGAAGTGCCGCTGCGCTTTGCCGTCGGCCACACCTCGGCGCGCGCCGTCAGCGACGCGGCGCAAGCGATCCTCGATCAGGTCGGACTTGCCGACAAGGCCGGTCTCAGCCCCAGGAGGCTGACGCAAGTGGAGCTCAGGAAACTCGAGCTCGGCCGGGCGCTGGCTGCGCAACCGAAAGTGCTCATCGCCGACGAGGTCATGGCCGGACTTTCCGACAGCGAAATCGACGAGATTCTTGCGCTGCTGACGCGGCTCAATGCCGAGGGGATATCGATCCTGCTGATCGAGCACATCATGCGCGCGGTGATGATGTTCTCGCAACGAATCATCGTCATTGTCGCCGGGCAAAAAATTGCCGACGGACTTCCCGACGAGGTCATGAAACGGGATGAAGTCGAGAGGGCTTACCTTGGCGAATAGTCTTACGATCGACGGGCTGCACGCCGGCTACGGCGGGGTGCGCGTGCTCGCCGGGATCGGCATCGAGGTGCGAAGCGGAGAGACCGTCGTCCTTCTCGGCACCAACGGCAACGGCAAGAGTACGCTGATCAAATGCATCATGGGCCAGGTGCGACCGACAGCGGGCAGCATCTCCGCGACCATCGAGGGTAAGACATTCGATTTGATCGGGCGCAACACCGAAGACATCGTCGGGCTCGGGATTTCGCTCGTTCCCGAAGGCAGACGGCTGTTTCCCAAGCTCACGGTGGAGGAGAATCTTCTGCTCGGCGCCTATCGCGAGCCGGCGCGTGCGCGCATCGCCGATAGTCTTTCGTTTTGCTTCGATACGTTCCCGCGGCTTAAGGAAAGGCGCCGGCAGCTGGCCGGCAGCATGAGCGGCGGCGAACAGCAGATGTTGGCGATCGCGCGTGCCTTGATGACGCTGCCGAAAATCCTGCTGGTCGATGAGCCGTCCGTCGGGCTGGCGCCGATTCTGGTGTCCAGGACGATCGAGACCATCGCGACGCTGCGGAAGCAATTGGGGCTGACCGTGCTGATGGCGGAACAAAACTTCCGCCAGGCCATTCGCATTGCCGATCGCGGTTATGTGCTGGTGCGGGGCCAGATTGCCCTGTCTGCGGACGATGCCCATACGCTGCGGCATGCCGAATTGGTCCGCCGGTACTACCTGGGAGCGCAGTGATGTTTGCCGGCGTCTCGCGACGGATTGCGGAGTCGGCATTTGACAATGCACCCGCACGGGCGGTTATTAGAGGATGACGCGGAAAGGCGGAGACTGGAGCGGGATCGATTTGACCTGAAACGATTGCGTCCAGAATTCCGCCGACAAACATCGCGAGCGCGCCAGCAGGCGTCTTCACGCGATGTCGGACACGACACGGGGAGGACGGAATGTTCCCAAAATGGCAATTGCTTAGGTTGACTGCCCCGGGATGGTTGGTCGCGGCGGTTGCCTGCGCGCTTGTCGCCGCCGCGCCGGCGCAAGCCGCCGATCCGATCAAGATCGGCTTGGGCATGTCGCTCAGCGGTCCGCTCGCCGCCAACGGCAAGATGTCGCTCTTGGCGATGCAGATCTGGGAAGACGACGTCAATGCCGCCGGCGGACTGCTCGGGCGCCCGGTCAAGCTGATCTATTACGACGATCAGAGCAGCCCGGCGCAGGTTCCCAGCATCTATTCGAAGCTTCTCGATATCGACCAGGTCGATCTGATCGTCAGCGGCTACGCGTCGACCCAGATCGCCGCGGCCATGCCGATCGCGATCGAGCGGAAAAAGCTGTTCGTGAGCTTGTTCGGAACCGGCATCAACGAGACGTTCAAATACCCAAAATATTTCTCGATGATCCCGAACGGGCCGACTCCGAAGCCGGCGTTCACGCGCGGCTTTTTCAAGGTGGCCGAAGCACAGAAACCGAAGCCGGAGACGATCGCCTTGGCCTATGCGGACGCCGAGTTCGGGCAAAATGCCTGCGAAGGGGCGCGCGAGAGTGCCAAGAATTCCGGGTTCAAGGTCATCTACGACAAGAGCTATCCGGCATCGACGGCTGACTTCACCTCGATCGTGCGTGCGATCCAGGCCGCCAATCCCGATCTCCTGGTGGTTTGCTCCTATCCGCTCGATACCGTCGGTATGGTCAAGGCGATGCACGAGGTCGGCTTCAAGCCGAAAATGTGGGGCGGCGCAATGGTCGGCTTGCAAGCCACGGTGTTCAAGACTCAGCTTGGTCCGCTGCTCAACGGCATCGTCAATTTTGAGACTTGGCTTCCGGTCAAGTCGATGGCGTTCCCGGGCTCGATGGAGCTGATCGCGAAGTATCAGGAGCGCGCCAAGGCCGCCGGCACCGATCCGCTCGGCTATTACATGCCGGTGTGGGCCTACGCCGATCTGCAGGTGCTCGGCGATGCGATCGCCGCGACCAAGAGCCTCGATGACGACGTCCTCGCCGCCTATCTGCACAAGGCCACGTTCAAGACCGTGGTCGGCGAGGTGAAGTTCAACGAACAGGGCGAATGGAGCGAAGAGCGCACGCTGGCGGCGCAGTTCCAGAACATCAGGGGCAACAGCATCGACGATTTCCGCGATCTGAAGACCGAGGTGATTGTTTATCCCCCGCAATTCAAGAGCGGCGAAGTCATCTATCCGTACGAAAACGCGATCGTGAAATAGCGGCCGGGCACTGTAGCAGACAACCGACGGAATGTTGAAGGGCTGATCGTTCCTGATACCGGTCTTCGCGCCGACGAGGGCGGGGCGGGTCGATCTCGGGCGACCGTATCGCCGCCTTACGACTCACGCCGTCTCGCCCAAGGCAGCTCAGTGAGCGCCACGAGGGTCGCCGCGTTCGGGCAATAATCCTTCCACGCCGGGTCGGCGGCGTCGCGCGCCAGGTCGCGTGCACACCGCCCGTGACTTTGGCACATCGTGCAAATGCGCTGCAGGTCGCGGAAGGTCAGAAGTTCGGTGCGGGAGATCTCGTTGCGGTCGAGGTCGAGCGCCGCCATTCGCTGCAGCAACAGCTCGGCCGCTTCTGGACCGAGGCTTGCGAACGCCCGCAATTCGGTGCCGGACAAACCGACATCTTTGGCGATGCGCTCCACTTCCTCCGCGCCACAGCATTTCAGTTGCTCAACGGTATTCTTGCTGGTCCAATTTCGGCACCATTGCAAAACCGCTTCGACAAGCGACCTGCTTTGTTGTGTACCAGGCAGGGCTGACATTGAACCCTCCTCTTGGACAGCGTGCGCCAGGCGGCACGTTCGAATGAAGGACAACCTGACGCTGAAAACATAGGACGAACGAATGCCGGTGCTTTGACCTAGGTCAACGCGCCGCGAATGGCGGCGGCCGGTTGCCGGGCGGCGACGGCCGGCGGCCTGACGATCGGCGCAAAGCCATAATCCCCTCCGCGCTTTGATTTAAGGCAAGGCGGCAGCGCCCGGGTCCCCGTAAATGGGACAAGAACCTTGGGCGGCGTCGACGGCTGATTCCGAGGCTATCGCACATAGAGGGGCAGGATTTGCCGAGGTCGAACCAGAAGGAGGGCTCGATGATGATGATGGAAAATCTTAAGGGTGCTGTCGCAATCGGCCTCGGCCTCGCCGCGGCGCTGACCGCGATTCCCGCTGCTGCCCAGGTGAAGGTCGGCGCGGTGCTGTCGGTCAGCGGGCCCGCCTCCTTCCTGGGCGATCCGGAGAAGAAGACGCTCGACATTTACGTCGACGACATCAACGCCAAGGGCGGCGTCGACGGTCAGAAAATCCAGCTCATCGTCTACGATGACGGCGGCGACGCCAACGCCGCGCGCACCTTCGCCACCCGCCTGGTTGAGGAGGACAAGGTCGTGGCCATGGTCGGCGGCACGAGCACCGGCGCGACATTGGCGATGATCCCGGTCTTCGAAGAAGCGCAGATCCCGTTCATCTCGCTTGCCGGCGCCATCCAGATCATCCAGCCGGTGCGCAAATGGGTTTTCAAGACGCCGCATACCGACAAGATGGCGTGCGAAAAGATTTTTGCCGATCTCAAGCGGCGCAACCTGACCACGATAGCGCTGATTTCCGGCGCCGACGCGTTCGGCAAGTCGATGCGCGATCAGTGCGTCGCCGTGGCGCCGGAAGCCGGCATCACCATCGCCGACGTGGAAAACTACGGCCCGGGCGATAGCGACATGACGCCCCAGCTCACCAACATCAAGGCCAAGGCCGGCGTGCAAGCGGTCGTCAACACCGGCTTCGGCCAAGGTCCGGCCATCGTCACGCGCAACTACCGGCAGCTCGGCATCGAGTATCCGTTCTACCAAAGCCACGGTGTCGCCTCGAAGCAGTTCATCAGCCTCGCCGGCGCCGCTGCCGATGGGGTACGGCTGCCGGCCGCGGCGTTGCTCGTCGCCGAGAAGCTGCCGGACAATGACAAGCAGAAGCCCGTGGTCGTCGGCTACCAGAAGACTTTCGAGGCCAAGACCGGGCAACCGGTGTCCACCTTTGGCGGTCACGCCTATGATGGGCTGATGATTCTAACCGAAGCGGCCAAACGCGCTGGCAGCTTCGACAAGGCCAAGGTGCGCGACGAGATCGAAAAGACCAAAGGCTATGTCGGCACCGGCGGCATCGTCACCATGTCGCCGACCGATCATCTGGGCCTCGACTTGTCGGCGTTCCGGATGCTCGAAATCAAGAACGGCGATTGGACGCTGGTCTCCGACTCGGGTTCGTGAGGACCACGATGAGCCGTCCCCAGGGGACGGTTCATCGCATTCCGTTTCGTTACACCTCCGGCGATAGGGGCGTGCGCCGATGGCGGAGTTTCTGCAGTTCGTCTTTTCCGGGCTGACCGTCGGCGCCATCTATGCTCTCGTCGCAATCGGCTTCACGCTGATCTACAACGCCTCCGACGTGGTGAACTTCGCCCAGGGCGAGTTCGTGATGCTCGGTGGGCTGACCACGGTCTTTCTTGGTTACGCCGGAGTCCCGCTGCCGCTCGCTGCTCTCGTTGCCGTTCTCCTCACCACCGCGGTCGGTCTTGCCCTTTACCGTTTCGCCATCATGACGGCGCGCGAGGCAAACGCGGTGACGCTGATCATCATTACGATCGGCGCCTCGATTTTTCTCCGCGGCGTGGCGGAAGTCGTCTTCGACAAGCGCTTTCACAGCTTGCCGCCGCTCTTTGGCAGCGATCCGATCCGCGTCGGCGGCGCTGCCATTCTGCCGCAGAGCCTCCTCGTGCTCGCCGGCGCGCTGATCATCGTCGTGCTGCTGTGGGCATTCATCGATCGAACACTGTTCGGCAAGGCGGTGATCGCGACCTCCGCCAACCGCGTCGCCGCGCGACTCGTGGGCATCGATACGCGCATCATCGTCGGCGCCTGCTTTGCGCTGTCGGCGGCCATCGGCGCCATTGCCGGCATTCTGATCACGCCGATCACGCTCACCAGCTACAACGCCGGCACCCTGTTGGCGCTCAAGGGTTTCGCCGCCGTCATGCTCGGCGGCATTGGCAGCGCCGCGGGCGCCGTGGTCGGCGGCGTCCTGCTCGGGCTGCTCGAGGCGCTCGCGGCAGGCTATGTTTCCGCGAGCTACAAGGACGCCGTCGCATTTCTCGTCATCCTGGCCGTGCTGTTCGCCATGCCGCAGGGGCTGTTCGGTAGGGCGAAGTTTGAGCGGGTGTGAGCGTGCTCGCGCTGCTTGATCGATTTCGGCTGCCGCAGCACCGGCTGGTGTCCCTCCTCCCGCTCGCCGCGCTCATCCTGCTGCTGCCGCTGCTGTTTCCCTCCGCCTATTACTACCGCGTCGCGGCCCTCATCTTCATCTTCGCCATCGCCGGCCTCGGCCTCAATCTGCTGATGGGTTTCGCCGGCCAGGTCAGCCTCGGCCACGCCGGCTTCATGGGGGTCGGCGCCTACGCGGTCGCGATCGGGCCGAGCCATCTCGGGATTCCGCCGTTACTCTCCTTCGTTCTCGGCGCGCTGCTGTCGGCGCTGGTGGCGTTCGTCGTCGGCCGACCGATCTTGCGCCTCAAGGGACATTATCTTGCGGTCGCCACGCTCGGCTTCGGCGTGCTGCTTGCCATCGTTTTTACCAACGAAGCGAACTGGACCGGCGGGCCGGACGGCATGACCGTGCCGCGGCTCATCCTCTTTCATTGGCCGCTGCGCGGCGCCGAGACCTGGTACTGGATACTGGCAGCCAGTTTCCTGGTCGGCGCCGCGCTCGCGCTCAACCTGATCGACAGCCCGACCGGACGCGCGCTGCGCGCAATCCACGACAGCGAAATCGCCGCCCGCGTGCTCGGCGTCGACGTGGCGGAGAAGAAGCTGATGATCTTCATCGTCTCGGCGGTCTACGCGTCGGTCGCGGGTTCGTATTTGGCGTTGATCAACGGATACATCACGCCGGATGTGTCGGGCTTCCTGCGCTCGATCGAGCTCGTCGCCATGGTGGTGCTGGGCGGTATGGGCTCGGTCGTCGGTTCGCTGGTCGGATCGGCGGTGCTGGTGATTCTGCCGCAGGCGCTGACGCTGTTCCACGACTACGAGCATTTGGTGCTGGGACTGATCGTGATGGGCGTCATGATCTTCCTGCGCGGCGGAATCGTGCCGAGCGTGGCGGCGGCCCTGCGTGGATGGCGGCCGTGACCGTGCTGTCGGCCGAGCGGCTGTCGATCTCCTTTGGCGGCGTGCGCGCGCTCGACGGCGTCAGCTTCGATGTCGCCTCCGGCATCGTGTTCTCGATCATCGGGCCGAACGGCGCCGGCAAGACCACATTGTTCAACCTGATTTCCGGGCTCAGCGTGCCGCACGACGGCCACGTGCGGCTTTGCGGAAAAGACGTGACCGCGCTCCCCCCAGAACAGCTCGCCCGCCGCGGTTTGTCGCGCACGTTCCAAAATCTGCAAATCTTCTCGCACCTGACCGCGGTCGAGAACGTGATGGTCGGCCGACATCGCCACGAGGTGACCGGGATTGTCGCCGATCTCCTGCATCTGCCGGCGGTCGGGCGACAGAACCGGCGCACGCGCGAACGAGCCGCCGCGGCGCTCGCCCGCGTCGGCCTCGAAGACGTGGCCGAATGGCCGGCGGGCAGCCTCGCTTATGGCGATCTCAAGCGTCTGGAGATCGCGCGCGCGCTCGCCAGCGAGCCGACGGTGCTGCTGCTCGACGAGCCGGCAGCCGGCTGCAATCCGGTCGAGACGAGAGAAATCGAAGACATCATCCGCGGCATCGTCGACGACGACGTCACGGTGGTGCTGGTCGAGCACGATATGCGGCTGGTCATGAACGTATCCGACCGCATCCATGTCCTCGCCAACGGCCGCACCCTCGCCGAAGGCGCCGCCGCCGAGGTGCGCATGAACCCGGCGGTGATCGAGGCCTATCTCGGCGTTCGCGGCACATCGGAGCCCGCCCTTGCTGTCGGTTGAGAATCTCAGAAGCGGCTACGGCCGCATCGAGGCGCTGCACGGCGTCTCCATCGAAGTTAAGGCCGGGGAGATCGTGACGCTGGTCGGCGCCAACGGCGCCGGCAAGACCACGCTGTTGCGCGCCGTCTCCGGCGTTCAGCCGATCTCGGCCGGCCGCATCCGCTTCGAAGGCCGTTCGATCGAGCGCGTTCGGGCACATGCACGCATAGCGCTCGGCATCGCGCAAGTTCCCGAAGGACGGCAATTGTTCACGCCGCTTTCGGTCGAGGATAACCTGAAGCTCGGGGCCTGGACCCGCTACGACGGCGAGCGCGGCGACGATATTCATCGCATTTATGCGCTGTTCCCGATGCTCGGCGAATTGCGGCGCGCGACCGCCGGCGCGCTGTCGGGCGGCCAGCAGCAATTGCTGGCCATCGGCCGCGCGCTGATGGCGAGGCCGCGGCTGCTCCTGCTCGACGAACCCTCCATGGGGCTTGCGCCGATCCTGGTCGACCAGATCCTCAATGTGCTGCTCGACCTCAAACGCAGCGGTTTGACGCTGCTCTTGGTCGAACAGAACGCCAACGCCGCGCTCGCCATCGCCGACCGCGGCTATGTGCTCGAGACTGGCGCGATCACGGCGAGCGGGGCGGCGGCGGAAATTCAAGGCGACAAGCGCGTCCGCGAGGCCTATCTCGGGGTGTAAGAGCGGTCGAATCGGCGGCCGCCGGGCCTCTGAGTCTTCGCCTTTGCTGCCGTCCGCACGGGGAGAAACCGCTGGCGCCCCCCCGGTTTGATCTTGATCAAGTACGGCCGCGACCGCAGACGATAAGCCTTGATCCATGACGCCCCGCGCTGGTGCCGGCGGTTCTGCTTCGCCGCTACAAGGTCTATTGCAAACCGTTCCTGGTTGGTTGCTGGCCGGCGTGCCGCTGGCGCTGCTGCAGCCGATACTCACGCATATCGCGACGCATGTCGCCCGCTCGCGCCCCGAACTGTTTGCCCGCCTTGGACCGCATGCCGACAAGCTGTTCCTGATCGATCCGATCGACCTTCCGCTCGTCTTGCTGTTGCGGCCGAACGCGGCGCGGCCCACCCTGCGGGCGAGCCGCCGGGACGAGCGGCCGCGTCATGACGCCGCGATCGCCGGCACATTTCTCAATCTCCTGAACATGATCGACGGATCGATCGACGGCGATGCGCTGTTCTTTTCCCGCGACTTGCGGGTGAGCGGCGACACCGAAGCCGTGGTCGCGCTGCGCAATGCGCTGGATGACTTCGAAGGCAGCGCGCTCGACAGCGTCGTCTCGGCGTTCGGACCGTTGTCGGCGCCGTTGCAGCTCGTCATTTCGGCGTTGCGCGGCATGCGCATGGGGGTGGCGCGATGAATGAAGGCGACTTGACGCGTCCGGAATTGGTCTGTCCGGCGGGAACGCCGGCGGCGCTGCGCAGCGCAGTCGATGCCGGCGCCGACGCAGTCTATTGCGGCTTGCAGAATGCAACCAATGCCCGAAATTTCCCGGGGTTGAATTTCACGCCCGCCGAGCTTGAAGCGGCGATCGGCTACGCTCACGCGCGTCGAGCCAAGGTGCTGCTTGCCGTCAACACCTTCCCGCGGGCCGGACGATTTGCGCTTTGGCGCGAGGCGGTGGATCTCGGTGCGCGGCTGGGCGTCGATGCCTTGATCGTCGCCGATCTCGGCGTCGCCGATTATGCGGTGCAAACCCACCCGGCGCTTCGGCTGCACCTTTCCGTGCAGGCCGGCGCGTCGTCGCCGGAAGCGATCCGGTTCTACTGCCGGGAATTCGGCATCAAGCGTGTGGTGTTGCCGCGCATGCTGACCGTCGCCGAGATTGCCGACATTCATCGGCAGATTCCTTGCGAGATCGAAGCATTCGTGTTCGGCAATATCGGCATGATGGCGGAAGGGCGCTGCAGCCTGACCAGCTATGTCACCGGTCTTTCGACGAATCTGGACGGCGTCTGCTCGCCGGCTGCGGACGTACACTACGAGGAGGACGCCGAGCGCAATCTGACGACGCAGCTCGGCTCGTTCGTCATCGACCGTTTCGCTGCCGGCGAAAGCGCCGGCTACCCGACCATCTGCAAGGGCCGCTACCTGTGCGCCGTGCGCAACGAGCCCTATTACGCATTCGAGGAGCCGGTCACGCTCAATCTCTCGGCGCTGCTGCCCGATCTGATGCGCGCCGGGGTGACCGCGCTGAAGATCGAGGGCCGCCAGCGCAGCCGGGCCTATGTCAAGGCGGTGGTCTCCGCCTTCCGCCGGGCGGTTGACGACATCCTCGCCGGCCGCGACGCGAGCCTGGCGAGCTTGTTGGCGCTGACCGAAGGTCAACGCGAGACCGAAGGCGCCTACCGCAGCAAGACGTGGAGATAGCAGTGCGCGATCGCCCGGCTGAGCTTACCCTGGGTCCGGTCCTGTTCAACTGGCCGGCCGATCGCTGGCGGGATTTTTATTTCCGCATCGCCGATGAAGCGCCGGTTGCGACCGTCTATCTCGGTGAAGTCATATGCGCGAAACGCGCGCCATTGTTTGAACCGCATTACGAATCGGTGGTCGAACGACTGCGCGCCGCCGGCAAGACGGTTGTGGCTTCGACGCTGTCCATGGTGGCGCTCAATAACGACCGCAAACTTGTCGAGAGCGTCTGTGCGTCGCAAGATTGTCTGGTCGAGGCGAACGATGCCTCCGCGTTGCCGCGGCTTCAGGGGCGGCCGCATCACATCGGTCCGTTCATGAATGTTTACAACGAGCGCAGCGTGGCCTTTCTCGCCCGCGGCGGCGCCCGCAACTTCTGCCTTCCGGTGGAGACGCCCGCGCAGACCATTCGGGCGCTCTGTCAGGAGACGCGGGACCTCGACGCAACATTCGAGATCCTGGTTTTCGGACGCATGCCGCTCGCGCTCTCGGCGCGCTGCTATCACGCCCGCGCGCATGGCCGCACGAAGGACAGTTGCCTGTTCGTCTGCGAGAACGATTCCGACGGACTTGAGCTCAGGACTCTGAGCGGGCAGTCGTTCCTTGCCGTGAACGGCGTGCAGACGCTGTCCTACGATTTTCTCAATTTGATCGACCGGGTGCAGGAGTTGCAGAGCATGGGGGTCGGGCGCTTCCGCCTGTCGCCGCAGAGTTGCGACATGGTGCGCGTCGCCGGCGCCTTTCGCGCTGTGCTCGATGGAACGCTCGCGGCGGCCGAGGCCGCGGCGACGCTAACGGACCTCGGCCTTCCCGGGCCGTTCTCCCACGGGTTTTTTGATGGCAGGGCGGGATCGAGCCGAAGCAATCCGGCCGGCCAACGATTACAGTGAATCGGACCGGCGTCTGAGCCGGGCCGCGCGACGCGCCCGGCTAACCAGCGGCGGCGATCGACCAGGCCCGCTTCATATCTATGCATGCGCCGGCGCACTCGGCGATCAATTGACCGAAATCAATGCACTCGCGGCCGAAGGCTGCGCTAATGACTAGCCGCCGCGCGTGAGCGCGCAAGCGCGCAAGCGTCCGAATGGACCGATCAAGTTGGGAGGCCTCTTTGGAGGGGATCCGATGGCAACCGGCGCAAACCACGCGGTGAAGGCGGTCCCCAGCTACTGCTACAACTGTGTTTCCGGGCCGGACCTTCTCACGGTCAAGGTCGTGGACGGCGTGGCGACCCAAATTCTTCCAAATTTTGCCGCCGCCGGCATCCACCCGGGCGATGGCCGCGTCTGTGTCAGAGCGCTCGGGCTCATTCAGAAGACATATAATCCCGACCGCTTGCGCACGCCGATGAAGCGCACCAACCCGCGCAAGGGGCGGGCCGAGGATCCCGGCTTCGTACCGATTTCCTGGGACGAAGCGTTGGACACGATCGTCTCCCGCCTGAGCGAGATTCGCGCCCGCGGCCTCCGTGATGAGGCAGGCCTGCCCCGCGTCGCCGCGAGCTTCGGCCATGGCGGAACGCCGCAGAGCTACATGGGCACCTTCCCGGCATTCCTCTCCGCCTGGGGTCCCGTCGATTACAGCTTTGGCTCGGGTCAGGGAGTGAAGTGTGTCCATTCCGAGCATTTGTACGGCGAATTCTGGCACCGTGGCTTCACGGTTGCTGCCGACACGGTGCTGTGCCGCTACATCGTCTCCTTCGGAGCCAAT
Organism: Xanthobacteraceae bacterium; assembly: GCA_035319735.1. Lineage (GTDB taxonomy): Bacteria > Pseudomonadota > Alphaproteobacteria > Rhizobiales > Xanthobacteraceae > BOG-931. The sequence continues at coordinate 76,992 of DATHCD010000017.1, forward strand.
GTCGAGGTTTCGGCCGGCGTGTGCGCCGCGCGCCGACACGCGGATGCACGCATTCGCGGCATCAAGCGCGTGCAGATCGAGCCGCATCTCTCGGTGACCGCAGCCGCCTCCGCCGAGTGGGTGCCGATCAAGCCGAAGGCCGACGGCGCGTTCATGTTCGCCATGCTCCACGTTCTGCTTCACGAGCACCCGCGCGAGCGCCTCGACGTCGCATTCTTGCGCGATCGCACGGCGTCCCCGTATCTCATTGGGCCTAACGGCTACTACTTGCGCGATCCGCGCGAGCGCAAGCCGCTCATCTGGGACAGCAATCAATCGTCCGCCGTCCCGTTTGACCGGGCCGGTTCCGTTCCAAGTCTCGAGGGCAAATTCTCGGTCGCCGATTGCCTCGAAATCGGCCCCGACGGCGTCATTTGGCGACATGAGCAGGCCGTCGGCGCCACCGCCTTCACCTGCCTCGTCGAGCACATGCGCGCGCATTCGCCGGAATGGGCGGCTCCCATCTGCGACGTGTCGGCGGCGACCATTCGCCGGGTTGCAAACGAATATCTGGAAAATGCCTGCGTCGGAGAAACGATTGAGATCGGCGGCGATTTGCTGCCGTTCCGGCCGGTTGCCGTCGTGCTCGGCAAGACGGTGAACAACGGTTGGGGCGGTTACGATTGCTGCTGGTCGCGCACGATGCTGGCGGCGCTTGTCGGCGCGCTGGAAGTGCCGGGCGGCACGCTTGGCACCACGACGCGACTCAACAAGCCGCTCGGGAATCGGCTGGCGACCGTCAGGCCGGGCGAGGACGGCTTCATGGCCGCAAACCTGAACGCCACCGACAAGGAGCACTGGACGGCGCAGCCGACCGGGCGCAACGCGCATCGCACCCTGGTGCCCTTGCTCGGCGACTCGGCGTGGGCCCAGGCGCTCGGTCCCACCCACCTCGCCTGGATGTTCCTCAAGGAGGTGCCGCCGCATTGGCAGCGGCCGTCGGCGCCCGATGTCTGGTTCGTGTTTCGCAGCAACCCGGCCATATCGTTCTGGCAGAGCAGCCGCCTCGTCGAGACGATGGCGGAAATGCCGTTTGTCGTCGCCTTCGCCTACACGTTCGACGAGACGAACCACATGGCGGACATTCTGCTGCCCGACGCCACCGACCTGGAAGCCACGCAACTGATACGCATCGGCGGCACCAAGTTCCAGGAGCAGTTCTGGGAGCACCACGGCGTGGCCTTGCGCCAGCCGGCGGTCGCGCCGCGAGGAGAAGCGCGCGACTTCACCTGGATTTCCACCGAGCTGGCGCGCCGCTGCGGACTGCTCGAGTCATACAATGCCGCGATCAATCACGGCACCGGTTGCGTACCGCTCACGGGCAGCGATTACGATTTCTCGCTCGATACCGGCCGCGCGCACACGGTGGAGGAAATCTGGGACGCCGAGTGCAAGGCCGCGACCGCGCAGTTCTCGAACGGCGCGGAGATCAAGGACCTCGCCTGGTTCAAGGAGCACGGCTTCTATACCGTGCCGTTCAAGCGGGAGGACTGGTATCTCTATCCGACGATGGTGGAGAACAACCTGCGGTTCGAGTTGCCCTATCAGGAGCGGTTGTCGCGCGCCGGGCGGGAGCTCGGCAATCGGCTGCACGAGCACGACATCCACTGGTGGGACGACCAGCTCGAGGAATACGCGCCGCTACCGCTATGGGACGACGTGCCCGCTCGCTGGGAGCGCGCGCTGCGCAAGATGGGCGGCGATCCCGCCGACTACCCGCTTTGGCTGATTACCACCAAGAGCATGCAATATTCCGCCGGCAACAATGCGGGAATCCCGCTGATGAACGAAGTGGGCCGCAACATGCGCGGCCATGGCGGAGTCATTATCAATGTGGAGACCGCGAACCGTCTCGGCATTCGACAGGGAGACGCGGTCGAGGTTCGCTCGGTCACCGGCTGCACGCGGGGACATGCAGTGTTGGTCCAGGGAATCCGTCCTGACACGGTCGTCATCATTGGGCAGTTCGACCATTGGAAGACGCCATACGCCAAAGATCTGCATTTTCCGAGCCTCAATACCGTCGCGCCGATCTCGCTCGATCTGACCGATTCCACAGGCTCGGGCTCTGATCTCGTCCGCGTCTCGGTGCGAACGAGCGTGCAGTCATGACCCGCTACGTCATGGTCGCCGATCTGCGGCGGTGCATCGGCTGCCAAACCTGCACCGCGGCCTGCAAGCAGGCCAACGCGACGCCGCCCGGCGTGCAGTGGCGACGCGTGCTCGACCTGGAGGTAGGGGAATATCCCGCCGTCCGCCGGGTCTTCGTGCCCACGGGTTGTCAGCACTGCTCCGATCCGCCCTGCGAGTGGGTCTGTCCGACCACCGCCACCCGCCGGCGGCCGGATGGGATCGTGCAGATTCTCTATAACCTTTGTATCGGTTGCGCGGCTTGTGCCGTGGCTTGCCCGTATGAGGCGCGCTACAAGGTGGAAAAGCGCGAATATGCCTTCGGCCACGAGCCGACCGCGGACGAGGCGTTGCGCGCGGATGACGCCGTCATTGGCGTCGCCACCAAATGCACCTTCTGCGCCGATACGATCGATGCCGGCGTCGCTCGCGGGCTGACACCGGGCGAGCATCCAGAGGCGACGCCGGCCTGCGTCAATCTGTGCATCTCGGGAGCGCTTGCCTTCGGCGATATCGACGATTCGGAAAGCCGGGTCTCCAAGCTCCTGCGCGAGAACAAACACTTCAGAATGCACGAGGAGCAGGGGACGAACCCGGGCTTCTATTATTTATGGGATCGGGATCCGTCATGACCGCGATCCTCGACGGCGCGCCCCGGCTCCAGCGCAACTGGGACAGCCGCGCCGCCTGCAACTTCATCGGCGGCGGAGCGGGAACCGGGCTTCTCCTGGCGTCGGCTGCGGCGCTCCCGGCCGGATCGAACTATTTCCCCTCGGCGCTGCTGGCGGTCGCGCTTATTGGATTCGGCCTGTCGATGGTCTGGCTGGAGATCGGACGGCCGTTTCGCGCTTTGAACGTCTTCTTCCATCCGCAGACCTCATGGATGACGCGCGAGGCTCTCCTGTCGGTGCCGCTCTTCGCGCTCGCCGGGATCGCAATTTTGGCGGACCAGAGATTGGTGCCGTTGCCGTTTCAGGCGCGTGTGCCGGTGGCGGGTCTTGCGTCGGCTGCCGCCGCTGTCGGCTTGGCGTTCATGTTTTGCCAGGCGCGCATGCTGAGGGCCTCGCGAGGCGTGCCCGCCTGGCGCGAGCCGGCGCTGCAAGCGGTCATCATCGCCACCGGTATTGCGGAAGGCCTCGGGCTTTTGCTCGTCGTTAGCCTTTTCGTCGCCCCGCCGCCGGCGTGGGTCGCGCCGGCGGCCATCGCGGCGTTGGTCGCGCGGGCCATCGCCTGGGAATATTACCGGCAACGGTTGCAAACGTGGGCTCCGGCTGCGGCGGTCGCGGCGCTGCACCGTATCTCGCTGCCCCTGCAGCTTGTCGGCCATTTGTTGCCGGCCGCGCTGCTTGGGGCCGCGATCATCGCTCCGGTGTCCCAACTACCGACCGCGGTCGCCGGTCTTGCCGTGTTTGCCACCGGAGCCTGGCTCAAACTGACCGTGGTGACGCGCGCCGGCTTTACCCAAGGCTTCACCATTCCCTTTGTGCCCTCGCGCGGCCGCAACCCGGCCGAAACGACGCGTTGGCCACCGCAAATTACTCAGCCGGGACGGTAATCCGAATGCGATTTGCGTTTCGTCATCGGTGTCGGGGAAGAGCAGCGGATGATTGCAGGCCGAGCCGACGGTCAAAGACGCGCCGCATTGGCCTGACCACGGCCGCAACGAATATAATCTGGATGGAGACGGGCCCATGAGCATGCAGGGGGCGGTTCGCAAGGTGGACACGTATATGTTCAATCCGGAGGTCGAGGTGATGCCGCGCGCGGCGCTCGCGGAGCTGCAGCTCACGCGGTTGAAGCAAACCCTCGAGCGCGCCTACGCGAACGTGCCCCATTACCGGCGGAAATTCGACGAGCGCGGCGTCAAGCCGAGCAGTTTGTCGTCGCTCGCCGACATCCGCCACTTTCCGTTTACGCTGAAGAGTGACCTCCGCGACAATTATCCTTTCGGCATGTTTGCAACGCCGCGGCAAAAGGTCGTGCGCATACACGCTTCGTCCGGAACGACCGGTAAGCCGACGGTGGTGGGCTATACCCCGTCCGACCTCGACCGCTGGGCCGATCTGATGGCGCGCTCGCTCGCCTGCTCCGGGGCAAGGCCGGGCGATATCGTGCACAACGCCTATGGCTACGGCCTGTTTACTGGCGGGCTCGGCGCCCATTACGGCGCCGAGCGCCTCGGCTGCACGGTCGTTCCCCTGTCCGGCGGCGGCACCGAACGCCAGGTCAGCCTGCTCAAGGATTTCGGCGCCGAAATTCTCTGTTCGACGCCGTCCTACGCACTCAACATCGCGGAAGTCGCCGAAGGCATGGACATCGACCTGCGAAAGTTACCGCTGCGCACCGGGGTGTTCGGCGCCGAGCCGTGGAGCGAGGCCATGCGCCAGGATCTGCAGCAAAGGCTGGGCATCCAGGCCGTCGACCTCTACGGCCTCTCCGAAATCATGGGTCCCGGCGTTGCCTGCGAGTGCCATGTTGCGCAAGCCGGATTGCACGGTTGGGAGGACCATTTCCTGTTCGAGATCGTCGACCCGGAGACGCTGGCGCCACGACCCCTGGGAGAGTCGGGCGAGCTCATCATCACGACGCTGACCAAGGAAGCGTTGCCGATGATCCGTTATCGGACGCGAGACATCACGTGGCTCAATGGCGAGCTTTGTCCGTGCGGTCGAACCCACCTGCGGATCATGCGCGTCACCGGGCGCAATGACGACATGCTGATCGTCCGCGGCGTCAACGTCTATCCCTCGCAGGTCGAGGCGGTGCTCGTGGGCTTTCCCGGGCTGGCGCCGCACTATCAGATCGTGCTGGCGCGGGAGGGCGCGCTCGACCTCATGCGCGTGGAGATCGAGGCCTCGCCGGGCGCCGCGCTCGACGAGGCTTCGCGCTCCGGCAAGGCCGCCGAGGTTCGTCATCACATCAAATCGCTGATCGGCGTGACCTGCGACGTCGCCATCAAGGCGCCGGGCGAAGTGCCGCGGTCGCAGGGCAAAGCGGTCAGGGTCAAGGATTTGCGGAAAACAGCGCAGTAAGCAATCTTGACATAGATCATGTCGCGGCATCGCGTTCTGTCGTTGTGATGCTCGTTGCCGCGCGCGAGACCCTGACGACCCATGCAATCAAACTTGCTGAAATACCTGGACCGGCGAATTCCACGGTACACCAGCTATCCGACCGCCGTGCAGTTCGGTGCGCAGGTCGATGCTCGATCATACCGTCGCTGGCTCGCGGCTTTGCCGAACGATGCGCCGATTTCGATCTATATTCACGTGCCGTTTTGCGCCGAGCTCTGCCTCTATTGCGGTTGTCATACCACGGTCGCCCGCCGTTATGCGCCGATTGCCGCCTATGTCGAACTGCTGGAAAGCGAAATCGACATGGTCGGCGGGCTCCTCGCTGCACCCCCCGTGGCGCAGATCCATTGGGGCGGCGGCACGCCGAATGCGTTGCGCCCGCCAGACCTGAAGCGGGTGATGGCGGCGCTGCGAGCGAATTTCACCGTCCCGCCCACTGCCGAAATAGCAATCGAAATCGATCCCCGTACCTTGAGGCCTGAGCATATTGCCGCGATGGCGGCCATGGGTGTCACGCGCGCAAGTCTTGGTGTGCAGGATTTCGAGGAGCGCGTGCAGCAGACGGTTCGCCGGATGCAGAGCTTCGAGCAGACCGCGCAGGCGGTGGATCGTTTGCGCGGTGCAGGCATCGCCAATATCAATCTCGATCTGATGTATGGCCTGCCTTATCAAACCGTCGCCACGATCGCGGCGACCGCACGGCGGGCGCTGGCGCTCGATGCCAACCGCATCGCGCTTTTCGGCTACGCCCACGTGCCGTGGATGAAACGCCACCAGCGACTGATCCCGGAACAGGCGTTGCCCGACAGCAATGAGCGATATGCGCAGAATTGCACCGCAGCCGAGGTGCTGATCGACGGCGGCTATCGGCGGATCGGACTCGATCATTTCGCCAGGAGCGACGACCCGCTGGCGCAGCGCCAGAGCGAGGGCAGACTGCATCGCAATTTCCAGGGCTATACGACCGACGAGTCGCAAATCCTCATCGGCTTCGGTCCCTCGGCGATCGGCTCGTTGCCCGACGGCTATGTGCAGAACGCGCCCGGCATGGTCGCCTACCGCGACGCGATCGTGGCCGGCCGTCCCGCCACCGTGCGCGGATCGGTACTCACGCCGGAGGATCGATTGCGGCGCAGCATCATCGAGCGGCTGATGTGCGATCTGCACGTCGACGTGGCAGAAATATGCGCGATCTACGATACGAATGCCGACCACTTCGCCGACGAGCTGTCCAGGCTCGACGAACTGGTGAACGATGGAATCGTTGAACGCAGCGGCAGCAAGGTCACGGTGCCGGAACAGGCGAGGGCGTTCGTGCGCGCGGTGTGCGCGGTTTTCGACGCCTATGTGACGAATGATGAGACACGCTTCTCCCGAGCATCCTGATCGACGCGCCCGGGATCGCGAGCCGAAAACTTACTCTTGCGGAATCGGGGGGTCGGGATCGCTCGACCAGTTCGCGGCAGGCTTTGGATGCCGGCGCAGTAGTCGGTGCACCAGGTTGACGTGTTCGGCTTCCTCTTCGACAAATTCGTCCGCCATCCTCTTAATTTCCGGATCCTTGGTCGTCTCGACGATCGATTTGAAGAACGCCAGCGCGCGTTCCTCGCCCTTTAGCGCCAGCTGCAGGGCGTGCCACGGCGTCATCAGGTAATGGGCATCGCCTAGATTGGCTTCCTCGGGACTCTCGCCGCGTTTCCATTTCGCCATCCTTTGCGCGTGCGCGACAACATCCACTTCGCCGGCGAGGCGGCGAATCTCGTCGCGGTGAATTCCCTCGGCGCGGGCAAGATCGCGAAACACGGCCACGAGCTCGGGATTGTTGTGCGTCTCCATCTGATCGGCGAGCAGGTTGTAGCGGTCCACGGCATCGGCCTCGATCTGGTAGGCGACGGCGAGCAGATCGGCGAGATTTTTGACCTTCGGAGCTTCGCTCGCGGCGCTCATAGCTCGAAGTCCCTCTCCAGCTCCGAGACATCGATGCTCGGCTGCCCAACCGACGGCTGGTAGGGCTTGCGGTCGCCGCGGTAGAGAATGCCGGTATTGAATCCGTCGTCGGTCATCAGTCGACGCGCTGCCTTGGCCGGGTCGCTGGTCGGCGCCACCGGCGCGGGGTGTACGTAATTCTTCCATTCCTTCTCGTCGGGGCGGAAGGTCACGCAGGGACTTAAGACTTCCACGAACGAGAAGCCGGGATGGCGGATCGCCTCGACCAAGACCGCTGCCGTCTCGTTCGGCTCGCCGGAAAAGCAGCGGGCGACGAAGTTGGCGCCTGAGGCAAGCGCAATGACCAGCGGATGGAACGGCCGCAGCCCGGTTCCCCCCGGAGACAGCGCCGTGTCGAACTCCGGCTCGGTCGTCGGCGACGGCTGGCCCTTGGTCATGCCGTAGATGTGATTGTCCATCACCACATAGGTCATGTCGATATTGCGGCGGCAGGCGTGGAGAAAATGGTTGCCGCCGATCGAATAGCCATCGCCGTCGCCGCTCGCCACCACGACCGTCAGTTCGGGTCGGGTGACCTTGAGCCCCGCGGCGATCGCCAGCGAACGTCCGTGCACGCCGTGAAATCCGTAGCAGGTCGTATAGGCCGGGATACGCGAGGAGCAGCCGATGCCGGATACGACAACGATGTTCTCCGGCGGCAGTCCCAGTTCCGCGAAGGCGCGCGTGAACGACATCAGGACGTGATAATCGCCGCAGCCGGGGCACCAAATCGGTTTGATGTCCGATTTATAGTCGCCGGGCTTGCAAGCGGGCCGCATGTCGACCACCGACATCCTCACCTCCATTCCATGATGGCGCGGTGAATCTCGCTGGCCCGTATCGGCAACGGTCCGGCGCGATTGAGCACGCGGACTTCGGCCGGCAGATCATAGTGGGCTTTGAGATAGTGATAGAACTGTGCGCCGTGGCTTTGCTCGACGATGAGAATGCGTTTCTTTCCGTCGAGCAAGGTGGCGAAGCGTTCTGGCTGGGTCGGATACAGCAGGCGAAGGGCGAGCAGGCCGGCTTCGACGCCGTCGCCGGCCGCTCGCGCGATCGCTTCGCGCGCCGCGCCGGTGAGCGAGCCCCAAGTGACGACCGCGAGATCGCCGGCGCCCTCGGCGGTTGCCCAATGGTCGCCGAAATTGAATTGCGCGAGCTTGTCGCGGCGTTTGTCGAGCTGTGCGTTGTGATCGCGCTCGCTGCTTGTCGGGATCCCGCGCTCGCTATGGGTGAGGCCATCGGCGGTGTATTGCCCGCCCGGTGTCCCCGGCATCGCCATGGGCGAAACGCCGCCCGCCGCAATCGCGTAGCGCTTATAGGCTCCGGCGACATCGGTAGCCTTCGCCCGCTGGCCGATGAAAGCGACGTCGGCCGGTCGCTCGATCGACGCCCGGGCTTGGCCGATGAACTGATCAGACAGCACGATGGCCGGCGACTGCAGCGTCTCGGCGAGATAAGTTGCCCATTGCGTGGTGAACAGACAATCGCCGATCGACTGCGGCGCCGCCACCACGTGCGGCGCATCGCCGTGACAGCCATACACCGCGATGTTGAGATCCGCCTGCTCGGATTTCGTGGGAATGCCGGTCGACGGCCCGGCGCGCATCACGTCGATGACGACAATCGGAATCTCGGCGGCGGTCGCGAGGCCGAGCGCCTCGATCATCAGCGAAAGTCCGGGACCGGACGTCGCCGTCAGCGCCGGCGTCCCGCCGAACGATGCACCGATGACCATGTTGATGGCGGCGAGCTCATCCTCGGCTTGCAGCAGCGCGCCGCCCATCTTGCTAAGATTCGGCGCGAGCCATTCGAGAACTTCGGTCGCCGGTGTGATCGGATAGGCCGCGGCGAAGCGAATGCCGCCGCGAATGGCGCCGAGGCCCGCGGCCTCGTTTCCGGACATGAGCCATCTGCGTTTGCCATTGATGGCCGGTCCGGCAAGGCGCTCGCCGAACTTGCAGGCCGCCGCGGCATCGTATCCGGCTTGGATGCCGGCGCGGCTCGCCTTGATCGCTGCCGCGCCCTTGCCGGCGAGGCGCTTTTCCAGGAGCACCAACAAAGTATCGACGCCGAGCCCGATCAGACGCCCGACGACGCCGAGCGCGATCATGTTCGCTCGCCCCTCGGGAATGGCCTTGGCCATGTCCTTCATCGGAATTTCGACGACGCGGGGACCGGCCGCCGCCACTTGCGGCGGCGTTTCGCCGCCGCGCGGATCGCTGATCACCAGACTGTTTGCGCCGATCTCGATTTCGGCCTCGAAACGGTTGGCATTAAGCCAATCGAGCCCGATCAGTATGTCGTATCGGTCGGGCATGCATTCGACCGGATGCGTTGCCAGGCGCAGCAAAGCCGCCGCCTCGCCGCCACGAATCTGCGGGCCGATGGTGCGGGTCAGCAGGCCCTGCCATCCCGCGATGCTCGCCGCTTCCAGCAGAAAATTTCCTGCAGTGAGCGCGCCGGCGCCGCCGCTGCCGACGATCGCAACCGACACGCTCTCGCGAAACCCCATGCGCGTTTCCTTCATCGGGCCAAGCTGATCGCCCGGCCAAGGTTGTTAACGCGCCTATATGACCGGAGGGAATTTCGAGTTTCCTTGCTTTAGATCAAGGAATGCATTGCTGGCGCATGCTCGAAAATGCCAACGAGGGAGCGAACGCACGAGGTAAGCGCATGGGCGTGGAACCGGTTCGGTGGATGATGACGGCTAGGGGCGAGCCCCTGGTTCCAGTTAAAATCGACGAGCTCTCGCCAGGAGCGGACGAAGTGCTGGTCGAGATCGCGGGATGCGGCGTCTGCCATACCGATCTCGGCTATTACTACGACGGTGTTCGAACCAAGCACGATTTGCCGCTGACGCTCGGGCATGAGATCAGCGGGCATGTGATCGATGCCGGGGCGAACGCGTTGTGGTGGATCGACCGCGCGGTCATCGTGCCGGCCGTCATCCCGTGCGGACATTGCGATGTGTGCAAGCGCGGGAAGGCGACGATTTGTCCGAATCAGAAAATGCCCGGCAACGACATCCACGGCGGCTTCGCAAGCCACATCGTCGTCCCGGCCCAGGGTCTATGCGAGGTCGATGAACATCGCCTGCAGGCGACCGGAATCGAGCTCGCCGATCTTTCAGTCATCGCCGACGCGGTCACGACGCCTTACCAGGCGGTGGTGCAGGCCGGCGTCACCGACGGCGATCTAGTCATCGTCAACGGCGTTGGCGGTGTTGGCGGATACGCCGCGCAGATCGCCACGGCCTTCGGCGCCGCGGTTGTCGCCATCGATGTCAGCGACGACAAGCTTAATGTCATCGCCGGGAAGGGCGCCGCGTTGACCTTGAACGCCCGTGACAAGACTCCGCGCGATCTCAAGCAGGCGATCGCAGCTTTCGCCAAGGAACGCGGGTTGCGGCAGACCGAATGGATTATCTTCGAATGTTCGGGCACGCGCGCCGGCCAAGAGAGCGCCTTTAGCCTGATCAATCACGGTGCCACTCTTTGCGTGGTCGGGTTCACCATGGACAAGGTCGAAATCAGACTCTCCAATCTGATGGCCTATCACGCCCGCGCAATTGGCAACTGGGGCTGCGTCCCTGAGTTCTATCCCAAGGCGCTTGAGCTCGTGCTTAACGGCAGGATCAAAGTCTCGCCGTTTGTCGAGAAGCACCCCCTCAGCGAAATCAATCAAGTGTTTCAGGCGGCGCACGCCGGCTCGCTCAAACGCCGCGCCGTGCTTGTGCCAACGCATTGAGGAGCATCATCATGACTGGCCAAGCCGTCCGCAACGCCGACGCGCAGGAACGAGACGCGAAAGACCACGGTCTCGTGGCCGAAGACGCGCGCCTCGCTGTCAGCAAAGGGGTGCGTTACGAAAAGCGTCCGGTGAAGGGGACGGACGGCAAGCCGGTGGCGGGCCTGTACAACGCCTGGATCACGCTCGACAACCCGACGCAGTTCAACTCCTACACGACCGACATGGTCAAGGCGGTGATTCTGGCGTTCCGCGCCGCGAGCGCTGCCCGCGACGTGGTCGCGGTCGTCTTCACCGGAGCCGGCGACAAGGCCTTCTGCACCGGCGGCAACACCAAGGAATATGCTGAATATTACGCCGGCAACCCGCAGGAATACCGCGGCTACATGCGGCTCTTCAACGACATGGTCTCGGCGATCCTCGCCTGCGATAAGCCGGTCATTTGCCGAATCAACGGCATGCGCGTCGGCGGCGGCCAGGAGATCGGCATGGCTTGCGACTTCTCCGTCGCCCAAGACCTTGCGCGCTTCGGACAGGCCGGCCCGAAGCACGGCTCGGCGCCCATCGGCGGAGCGACCGACTTCCTGCCGGTGGTGATCGGCGCCGAGCGCGCAATGGCGGCGTGCGTGCTGTGCGAGCCGTTCTCCGCCCATGAAGCGTATTTCATGGGCATCCTGACCGACATCGTCCCGGCGCTGAAGGTCGACGGCAAGTTCATCGCCAACCCCTTGGTCGAGACCAGCCGCATCACCGACGAGTTTGGCCGCTTTACCTTCGGCAAGCCGAAATCCGGCGAAGCATTGAAGGCCGGGCAGGAATTGATGAAACGCGGCGTCGTCGATCTCAGCCCGCTCGATGCGAAGGTAGAGGAGCTGTGCACCAAGCTTCTCTACACGTTCCCCGATTGCACGACTAAGACAATTGAAGAGCTGCGCAAGCCGAAGCTCGACGCCTGGAACCGCAACAAGGAGAATTCCCGCGCCTGGCTTGCCCTGAACATGATGACCGAGGCGCGCGCCGGGTTCCGCGCGTTCAACGAAGGCACAAAGGACACCGGTCGCGAAGTCGATTTCATCGCCTTGCGGCGCGCGCTTGCGGCCAACGAGCGGTGGGATGACGAACTGACCGAGAGCATCATGCCCGGCGCGGCTCAGCGCCGCGACTCCCTCGCCAGTCGGCCGCGCGGCGATGGAGCCGCGTCGCGCGACGCGACGCGTGTCGGATCATGACGACGCCCCTCAAGGTCTGGCTGGAAGCAGAGGGCAGGTTGCTGCGGCTGCGTCTGAGCAGGCCGAAAGCCAATCTGATCGATGCGGCTATGATCGAAGCGCTCGCTCGCGCCTTCACCGATCATCTCGGGAACCCGGGTCTGACCGCCGTCCTGCTCGATGCGGAAGGTCCGCACTTCAGCTACGGCGCCAGCGTCGAAGAGCACTTGCCCGGCCAGTGCGCGGCCATGCTGGCGGGTATTCACGGCCTGATCCTGCAGATGGTGGAAGCGCCGGTGACAATCCTCGTGGCCGTGCATGGACAGTGTCTCGGTGGCGGATTGGAGGCTGCTCTCGCCGGCCATCTCCTGTTCGCCGCGCCTGATGCTGTGCTCGGCCAGCCCGAAATGAAGCTTGGGGTGTTTGCGCCGGCCGCGTCCTGCCTGCTGCCCGAGCTTATCGGGCCGGCGCGGGCGCTCGACCTGCTTGTGTCCGCGCGCACCGTCAGCGGCGCCGAGGCCGCCGCAATGGGAATGGCATACCAGGCTGCAGCCAACCCGGAACGCGCGGCGGTCGCGTATTTCGACTCGTTCCTGAAGCCGAAAAGCGCGAGTTCGTTGCGCTACGCGATCAAGGCCGCGCGCTCGGACTATGCGTCGCGCGTGCGCAGCAAGATCAGATCCGTGGAGCGGCTCTACCTCGACGAACTGATGAAGACGCACGATGCGACCGAAGGCCTGACCGCATTCGTGGCGAAAAGGGCGGTGCAATGGCAACATCAATGAATGGACATGCTTGTGCGGCGATCGTCTCGCGCGCGCAGGCTTTGTTCGAGGACCTGTCGTTCACGGCGGCGCGGCAATGGAAAGCCGGCGCGCCGGCGCGCAAGGTCGTCGGCTACATGCCGATCTACGTTCCGCGCGAGATCATCCACGCCGCCGGCTTCCTGCCGCTCGGCATCCTTGGCGGCGGCGACCAACTCGAAGTCATCCATGGCGACGCCTATTACCAGAGCTACATCTGCCGCATCCCGCGCTCGACCATCGAGCTCGGCGTTTCCGGCCGCCTCGATTTCGTCGACGGGATGTTGTTCCCGTCGATCTGCGACGTGATCCGCAATCTGTCGGGCATGTGGAAGATGATGTTCCCGAACGTCTACGTGCGCTACTTCGACGTGCCGCAGAACTACAACGACGAGATCGGCGGGAACTATTACATCAATGAGCTGGCTGAACTCCGGCATGATCTCGAGGGCCTGCGCGGCAAGCCGGTCACCGATGACGAGCTGCGGGAATCGATCGCGGCGTACAATGAAAATCGCCGTCTTATTCGCGAACTCTACACGCTGCGGGCGCAGCGCCCGTGGCAGGTCCCGGCGACCGAGGCCTATCTCGTTCTCCGCGCCGGCATGGTGCTTCCGGTCGAGGAGCATTCGCAGATGCTGCGCGAGTATCTGGCGGCGGCGGCGAACGAAGAACGGCCGCGGCGCGACAATTGCCGCATCGTGCTGACCGGCGTGTTCTGCGAGCAACCGCCATACAACCTGATTAAATCGCTGGAGCTTGCCGGCTGTTACGTGGTCGACGACGATCTGCTGCTGGTTACGCGCTGGCTGACGGCGGATGTTCCGATCGAAGGCGATCCGCTGCGCAACCTGGCGCTGGCCTTCCTGCACCAGTCCGAATCGACAGCGGCGAAGTACGAACCCGATCTCAAGGAAAAAGGTCAGCATCTGGTCCGCGCCGTGCGGCGCTCGGGCGCCGAGGGCGTGATCTTTGCCTGCCCGAGCTTCTGCGACCCGGCGCTGCTCGAACGGCCGATGCTGCAGCACGTACTCAAGGACGCCGATATTCCCTATATCGCGTTCAAATACGCGGAAAATTCCGGACAGATGCAGCCGATCCGCGAACAGGCGGGCACGTTCTCCGACTCGATCAAGCTATGGAGCGGACGATGACGACCATCAATACCCCCAAGACGGCGCCGGCCACGGACGTCGAGAAGGACGCGTCCATGGTCAAGCAGAAGCAAATGATGGCCGCCCACTACGATCGCCTGACCAGCGCGCCGCAGACCGGGGCCAAGGTGGCCTCGACCTTTGTGCCGGGCAACCTCAACGAGCTGATCATGTGCTTCGACCTCCTCAACAATCTACCTGAGGTCAATGCCATCCAAAGCGGTCTGCGGCGGCAATCCGGCAACTATGTACTGGAGGCGGAGAAGATCGGTCATTCGGAAGATGTCTGCACCTATGTGAAGTCCGATATCGGAATGATGGCCAAGGGCAATATCGGGCCGAACGGCAAGAAGCTGCCGGACCCCGATGTTCTGCTCCTTTCCTATACCGGATGCTTCACTTTCATGAAGTGGTTCGAATTGCTGCGCGAGCAGTACAAGTGCGAGACGATCATGTTGCATACGCCCTATATGGGCGACGGCAAGATCACGAAGAACATGATCGAATACATGGTGAAGCAGCTCAAGGAAGAGGTCATTCCCAAGCTCGAGCGCGTCTCCGGAGTGAAATTCGACATCGACCGGCTGCGCGAATATCTGAAAAAGTCGACGGTGGCCGAGGATGATCTGGTGCGCGTCCTGCAGGCCGCCAAGCGCAAGCCGTCGCCGATCGACGCCTATTTCGGCGGCATCTATTATATCGGCCCGATCTTCGGCGCCTTCCGCGGAACCGACGACGCCATCGAATACTACAAATTCCTGCGCGCGGAAGTGGAGGAGCGGCTCGCCTCTGGCAAAGGTCCGGTCACGCCCGACGGCGACATGGGCGAGGAAAAATACCGCTTGGTGGTCGAAGGGCCGCCGAACTACACGAATTTCCGCCAGTTCTGGAAGATGTTTTATGACGAAGGCGCGGTCGTGGTGGCCTCGAGCTACACCAAGGTCGGCGGCGTCTACGATTTCGGCTTCCGTCATGACCCGGACAAGCCGCTGGAAACGCTCGCCGAATACTGCCTCGGCGTCTACACCAACCGCAGCCTGCCGATGCGCATCGACATGCTCGCGGGCTACGTCAAGGACTACGAGGCCGACGGCCTGCTGATCAACTCGATCAAGAGCTGCAACAGCTTCTCCGCCGGCCAGCTTCTGATCATGCGCGAAGTCGAAAAGCGCACCGGCAAGCCGGGCGCCTTCGTCGAATCCGATCTCGTCGATCCGCGCTATTTTTCGGCCGCCAACATCAAGAATAGGCTCGAAAGTTATTTCCAAATGATCGAGCAGAAACGGGCCGGCGCGCGCGCTGTAGCCTGAGGGAGCCGTTGCATGAAGACCTTCGTCGGCATCGATCTGGGCTCGACCACCACCAAGGCCGTGCTGCTCGATGAAAATTGCAACGTGTTGGGCCGCGGGATTACCAACTCCCGCTCGAACTACAGCACCGCTTGCCGCGTTGCCGGCGAAGAAGCACGGGTCGATGCCCGCTTTACGCTGTTTCGCCGTGCGCTCGGTGAAGCCGGCGGGCTCAACGGCAACCTCGACGATTTTCTCGCGTCGCTGGAGCGCGCATTCCGGCTGGAGCAGTTTCTCGAGCAGCTTGACGACCTCGAACGGACCTGCGTCGGTCTCGTGGTCGGCGAACGCTTTGCCGGCCTTGAAACCGGCATCAAGGATGCGCTCGGCGAGGTGTTCAAGCGGCTGCGCGAGGAGGCGCCGGCTCTTTACGCGCCCGGCGCCAAGCGCAAGTCCGATTTTTTCCGCGATATAGCCGGCTCGCGCTACCACAGCATCGCCGAGGAGGTCGCGCGGGCGGCGGGCTTGCCCTACGAGCTGCTGCTCAATCTCTACGACAAATCGATCATCGACGTGGAAAATCGGCCTCCGGCGGGAGCGCTGAGCGGCAAGTTTCACCGCGCGCTCGGCCGCGTGCTCGCCGTCGATCCCGGCCTCAAATCCGGCACTGCCGGCGTATTGCCGGTCATTGAGCGGACCCTCGCGGTCGATCTTGACGAGACCTATCTCGTCGGCACCGGCTACGGTCGGGTGACGTTGCCGTTTTCCAAAGAGCACATCCGCTCGGAGATCCTGTGCCACGGCCTCGGCGCCCACATGATGTATCCGAATACGCGCACTGTCCTCGATATCGGCGGCCAGGACACCAAGGGGATTCAGGTTGACGCCAACGGCATCGTGGAAAACTTCCAGATGAACGACCGCTGCGCGGCCGGCTGCGGACGATATCTCGGCTACATCGCCGACGAAATGAACATGGGTCTGCACGAATTGGGGCCGTTGGCGATGAAATCGGATCGCCCGGCGCGAATTAACTCGACGTGCACCGTGTTCGCTGGCGCCGAATTGCGCGATCGACTGTCGCTGGGCGAGAAACGCGAGGACATCCTCGCCGGCCTGCACCGCGCCATCATTCTGCGCGCGGTCTCGATCATCTCGCGCTCGGGCGGCGTGACCAACGAGTTTACCTTCACCGGCGGGGTGGCCAAGAACGAGGCCGCGGTGCGCGAGCTGCGCAAGCTGATCAAGGAAAACTACGGCGACGTGACCATCAACATCAACCCGGAGTCGATCTACACCGGGGCGCTCGGCGCCGCCGAGTTCGCGCGCCGGGCGCATCTTGGGCTGGCGGAAGGGAGCGAAGCATGACAATCGCGGCAGGCATTGATGTCGGCACCGGCGCCGTCAAGGCGGCGCTGTTCCGCGTCGAGAATGGCGGCAGCCAATGGCTTTCCCGCACGACCTTGCGTATTCGCCAGCGCGATCCGATGGAGCTGGCGCGAGTCGCCTACGATCAAATCCTCGCTGACGCCAAGCTCGCCGAGAGCGACGTCGATTATGTGGCGACGACCGGCGAGGCGGAGAGCGTGCCGTTCCACACCGGCCACTTTTATTCGATGACCACGCACGCGCGCGGCGCAATCTTTCTCGACCCGGAGTCGCGGGCCGCGCTCGACGTCGGCGCGCTGCATGGGCGTGCCATTTCCATCGATGAACGGGGCAAGGTCCTGAGCTACAAGATGACGAGCCAATGCGCGTCCGGCTCCGGGCAGTTCCTGGAAAACATCGCGCGTTACCTCGGTATTGCCCAGGACGAGGTCGGAATGCTGTCGCGGCGGGCGGACAATCCCGAAGTCGTCAGCAGCATTTGCGCGGTTCTTGCCGAAACTGACGTGATCAATATGGTGTCGCGCGGAATCTTGGCGCCCAACATTCTCAAAGGCATTCACTTGTCGATGGCGGGCCGGCTGTCGAAGCTGCTCAAGGCGGTGGGGGTGACGAAGGGCGTGGTGATGGTGACTGGTGGGCTGGCGCTTGACCGAGGTCTGGTCGCGGCGCTCGAGGAGGATATTGCCAAAATGAAGGATATGAAGACCGAGGTCCGCAGTCATCCGGACTCGATCTACGCTGGCGCCATCGGAGCTGCGCTCTGGGGTGCCTACCGGTTTGACAAGCTCGCCGCTCTTGGCAGCTTGCCGAGCGCGGCCTGAGAAAGGGACGCCGATGGCACTGACGATTACCGAGGCCTGTACCGCATGCGACGCATGCGAGCCGGTATGTCCGAACAAGGCGATCACCGCCGGCAATCCGATCTACGTGATTGACCCGATGAAGTGCACGGAATGCGTCGGCGCTGAAGACGAGCCGCAATGCAAGTTGGTGTGTCCGGCCGAATGCATCGTGCCGCATCCCGATTGGGTCGAGAGCAGGGACGATCTGCTCGCCAAGTATCAGCAATTGCACGGGTGAGGGGCGATGAGCTTGACTGATGGCACCGCCGAAGCCGCGTATCAAAGGTGTCTAGCTGAGGTCTGTTCATGAAAACCGCCTCTGCTCCGGCGAGCCGCGCCTGTCGCCCCCTTGATGCGAGTGATGCCGAACGGGTGATCGCGATCGACCGTGCGCTCAGCGGCCATGCGCGCCGTCACTTCTTTGAGAAACGTTTCGCCGCCGCCGCAGCTCATCCCGAGGATTTCGTCCATATCGGCGTCATGCTGGATGGCGCCTTGCGCGGTTTTGCCTTTGCCCGCGTCCTGCACGGCGAATTCGGCCAACGGGACGCCGTCGGGGTCCTGGACGCGATCGGTGTCGAAGCCGAAAGTCGCGAGCGCGGCATCGGCCATCTGCTGATGCATGAACTTTGGGAGATCATGGCCAGCAGAGGCGTGCGCGCGCTGCAATCGCAGGCTGATTGGACCAACCACGATCTGCTGCGCTTTTTCGCTGCCGTCGGATTCGAACTCGCTCCGCGTCTGGCGCTGCAGCGCTCCGTTGCGGCGGCTCTCGATGAGGCGACTGAAGAGATTTGACGGGTGGAGGTGGCGATGCCCGCTTATACACGCGTGACGATCCCCAAGCGCGCCGACGCGGCAGCCGAGGTCAATTACGGCGCGCCGGCGGCGCCTGATTTCGGTCCGTTGGCACGCGACCGCATTCCGGTGCGCACGATGCGCGAAGACGATTTGCGGGCGCTCGTCGCCATCGACCGGCGCATTACCGGTCGCGACCGCTCGGCGTATTTCGAGCGCAAACTCCAGGAAGCGCTGCATCAATCGGACGTGCGCGTTTCGCTCGTTGCCGAGCGCGATGGGGTGACGCTCGGCTTCATCATGGCGCGCGTCGACCTAGGCGAGTTCGGCCGCGTCGAACCGACCGCGGTGATGGATACGATTGGTGTTGACCCCGATCACCGAGAGTCCGGCGTCGGACGCGCGCTGCTCTCGCAGCTTCTGATCAATCTGGCCACGCTTCGCGTCGAGCGCATTCGAACCGAAATCGATTGGCGCGACCGCGATCTGCTCGGCTTTCTCGATCACACCGGTTTTTGCCCCTCGGAGCAGCTGTGTTTCGAGCGGGCTATCGAAAATTCCTGAAGCGGCAGCAGCGCGCTCTCCGGCGCCATGAGGCGCGCACCGGGCCGGTGCAGAGTCGGCGACCAAACGCTCCAATTCTCGATCGACGATGGCGACGCGCGGCCGCTCCGTGAGCAACCGAAAGCGAGGCTCAACAAAAAACGCGCTGACCGATGTCGCCGTTGGTATTGATGAATATCACCGTCAGCTGGTCCATGGAGATGATGTGCTCGCGGACCAGTCTCGGCAATTCGACTCGCAGCAATGACCGGGCTTTTTTCCAATTATCCCGGCTCAGCGCTTGCGCCTCGTCGCAAAGATCGATCCAGTTCTGATGCTCTGTTCGGTGACATTCGCAGAGCCTGCCGCCGAATTGTTCCATCAGGCCCGCTTCGTGGTCGAAATGCTCGCGCATGAGCTTCTTGAGCCGGGCAATGAAGAATGGGGATTGGATCGGCTCGCAATTGACGGCGCGCAACCACCAGTCGGCGATCGCCATGTGATCGGCATCGATGACCTGATGGCCGAGCGCGTGGCGTTGTCCGATCAGTGGGCGGATAATCTGGGTGCCCATCGCTCTCCGCTCGGGACTTGGAAGCGACGCGACGACGCTTCCGGAACTCGCCAAAACAGCGGCATTATCGACCGAAACTTCCGAATTTTGCGTCCTATTGACCGGAATCGAGCCTTTTTCGCCTTGACTTGGATCAAACGAGCCCGCCTGCCGGCATGCATTAATCCATCTAATGCCCGGATTCCTGACGCCGTGCCGGTAGCCGGTTAGGGTGTCCGCGCACGACTGTCAATCGGGCGAACGCGCAACATGGCCTCACATCCTACGGCCGGGGACCTTCAGATCATCACCCGCATCGCGGTTTTCCGAGGCCTCAAGGCCGAGACGGTCGAGCGCGTGGTTGCGCCTGCTACGGCCGTGATGCTGGCTCCGCACGACACGTTGGTCCGGCAGGGCGAGCTCGCGACCGCGTTCTTCATCGTCATCGACGGTTGGATCAAATTGTTCCGGATCGCCGTGTCCGGCGATGAAACCGTGATTCAGATCATGACCAAGGGTGAGAGCTTCGCTGAGGCGGTTGCCTTCACCGGGTCACGCTATTTGGCTACCGCCCAGGCCGTCAGCCACGCCCGTGTCGTGCGAATCCCCGCGGATCACGTTGTTCGCTGCATCCGCGAAAGCCCGGACATCGCTTTGGCCATGATCGCCTCCACATCGCTGAACATCCATCACCTCGTGGAGCAGATCGAACAGCTCAAGGCGCAGAGCGGGGTACAGCGGGTTGCCGAGTTCCTCGCCTCGCTCGCGCCGGTTGACAATGGCTCCTGCGTCATCGCATTGCCCTACGACAAGGTTTTGATTGCGGCGCGGCTCGGGCTCAAGCCAGAGTCGCTGTCCCGCGCCTTTGCCAAGCTGCGATCGGTCGGCGTCGCGGTCAATGCCTCGCATGTCGCGGTGGGCGACGTCGGCAAACTGCGCCACCTCGCGACCGAGGAGCGTTCGGTCATTCGCGGCTCTTTCCGCGAAGCGCAGTGAAACGCTGCCGGCGTTGGCCATGGACTCGCATTGGTGCCCGGTGGAGGTTTAATGTCCGCAAACGAGATTTTGGCGGAGACGATCGCGGCCATCGGCGACATTGCGTCAGCCGAGGTCGAAACGGTGACGATTGAACGTGCGGTCGTCGGCCTGTTCTTTACCGGCGTGAAGCTGGCAACGGGCCATGTCGGCGCGTGCGCCACTCCGATCAAAGCCATCCCCGAGGCGGTATGTTGTCCGAGTTCGGCCGCGGCCATGCCGTTTCCGGGCAAGATGCGCGGCCGTCGCGCCGTTCGCTTCTTGGACGAGGCGCGCCAGCAGGACGGAATCCGCCGCGCCGTCGGTATCGCCACCATGAATGCCTTGGCGGCGCTGTGCTGGGACCGCCGGCCGCATCCCGACGTCGACATGGAGATCGGCACTGACGCGTTTGACGCGGCCGGCATTCGCCCCGGACAGATGGTCGTCGTCGTCGGAGCCTTCGTTCCGTTCTTGCGCGAACTGAAGCGGCGAGGCCAGCCTTATCTCGTCTTGGAGCAGGATCCGGCAATGCTGAAGGCCGAAGAGATGCCGTTCTATCGTCACGCGGCGCAAGCGCCCGTCGTCGTGCCGCAGGCCGACGTCCTCTTGGTCACCGGTACCACGCTCATCAACGATACCCTTGATGAAATTCTCGCCGCGGCGCGTCCGGACGCCTGCAAGGTCGTGGTTGGGCCGACCGTCGGTCTGGTGCCTGACGCTTATCTGCGTCGCGGGTGCGATATCCTCGGCAGCATCCGGGTCACGCACGCCGACGAGTTTCTCGACGTCCTGGCGGAAGGAGGTTCTGGTTACCACTTCTTCGGCAGGTCGGCGCAGAAGATCGTGCTGCGATCGCGCCGGACGATCGCGCCGGGACAGAATGAGAATGCGTGCGTGCCGCATGCGCGCGCCAGCGGCGAGGCTGCGCAGCCAGCTTGAATGGAACGTTGCTATGTCAATATTGCTCCCGCAAGGTTGGGCGCCCCCGATCGGATACGCCAACGGCATCGTCGTCCCCGCCGGACGCATCGTATTCATTGCCGGCCAGGTCGGTTGGAACGAGCAGCAACAATTCTCCAGCGACAGCCTCGTCCCGCAATTCGAGCAGGCGCTCAGGAACATACTCGCCGTGCTCGCCGAGGCCGGCGGCGCTCCCCATCATATCTGTCGCATGACAGCTTATTGCATCGACCGGCCGGCCTATCTCGCCGGACGCGCCGAATTAGGGCGGATATGGAAGCGATTGATGGGAAAGCACTTTCCGACCATGAGCATGATTTTCGTCGCCGATCTGCTCGACCATCCCGCCAAGATCGAGCTTGAGGCGACCGCCGTCATCCCGACGGCAACCGCCGCGCGTCGCGCGTCGGGATCGCGTTCCGCGGCCAAGCGCATTCGGCGCCGGCCGCGCGCGCGACGCTAGCGTGCAATCGTGTCAAGTTGAATCGATTGCGGGTAGTGTCCTCCGCCGTCAAAAGAACATATGGCATGAATGCGCAGGCCTCTCTTCCATTTAGCGGTGAGCCATTCTACGTCGTGACATTTTGGACCACGTTCGTACTGTGGAACGGCGCCGAACTGATTCTGAATACCAGACGACGATCTGCACCCTCAGACACGCGTGATCGCGGATCGTTTAAGTTTCTTGTCGTAATATTGGGGGTCGCTTTCTTACTGGATTTTGCCTGCACGCTGTTGCTGCCGGGCGCGGCCATCGGGTCAGCGAGGCGACCCATGTTCATAATCGGAATCTGCTGCGTCCTGGCCGGGACGGCGTTGCGCTGGTATGCGGTGGCGACGTTGGGGCGCTATTTTACCGTCAACGTCGCCACGCAGGCCGCACAACGCGTTATTGAGTTCGGACCGTATCGCTACATCCGCCACCCCGCATACGCCGGATCACTGCTGACGCTGATCGGCTTTGGCCTCGCGCTTGGTAACTGGGTCGGCGTATTGGCGATGCTGATCTTGTCAAGTAGCGCCTTCGGCTACCGCATCGCTGTTGAGGAGGCGGCAATGCTTTCCGCGTTGGGCAAGCCGTATGCTCGGTACATGACCCACACTTGGCGATTAATCCCATTTCTGGTCTAGGCGCTGTTTAACCCCTCCGCAGCAGGAGCGAGGACGCAAGAGCCGGCCACGTTCGACAATCGGCAGATCGTCAACTACGGGCGCAACACTGCACGAGGCCAATCAATGGGCGGCAACCATTGTGTACGAAGAAGAAAGTTCAAATTAGGACACTACCCGATTGCGCGTTCGTTTCCCTAAGCGGAACATGATCTTTCGGAGACCGGCTTTCCGCTTTTCCAGCTCGCGCTAGCCCGATTGCTCGGCATAGAGAGCGGCGGTCAAGCGGCGTGCCAGTCCCGCAGCCGCGAGACGGCGATAGTGCGCCGAGGCGATCGTGGTGCGCATCGGCCGGACCTGCTTCTGCACCAGCTGCTCGATCTGCTGCAGCGCCTTGTCGTCGATCAGCCGGCCGATGAGCGGTTGCGTTCCTTCAAGAACAAAGGGCCGCGAATTCGTGCCGGTGAGCGCGACGCGAATCGATTCGACCGCGCCGACGTGCGTTTGCAGCGCAACGGCGACGCCGGCGAGCGGATAGTCGATGGCACCGCGCACGCGCACCTTGGCATAAGCCGAGGGCAGCGCTGCCGGCACGTGCACGGCGACAACGAGTTCGTCATCGGCGAGCGCTAAATGGGCGCGTCCGTCGTCGACATACAGTTCGCCGAGCGTAATGTGGCGTCGGCCGTTTCTGCCGGCGACCTCGATCGAGGCGCGGTGCGCGAGCAACGCTGGCGCGAGGTCGCCGGTGAAGGCGGCATGGCAGTGCTGGCCTTGCGGCGCGACATGGCACACGTCGCCGCGCCGCTTCAGGCAATATCCGTTCGCCTGACGCCACCACTCGCTTTGGTTGTAGAAAATGCAACGCGTGTCGAGGCAAAGATTGCCGCCGACCGTGCCCAAGACGCGGTGACCGGGGCCAGCGATGGCATTCGCCGCTTGCGACACGGCGCGATAGTCCGCGGCGACGACCGGGCTGCGCGCCAGCGCGGCGACGGTAACGCCGGAGCCGATGCGCAGGCCCTGCGCGCTTGCCTCGAAATCCGTCAGTTCATTGATGCGGGAAATATCGATCAGCGCGTCGGGGTTGATCAGCCCATGGCGCATATTGACCAGAAGGTCGGTGCCGCCGGCGATGAACCGGCTTTGCGGATGTTGCTGGCGGGCCACAATGGCGTCGGCGATGTTGGTCGGCCGGACGAGAGAGGTATCGGGCGCAAGGCCGCTCATGATGCGGCCTCCTGCGCAGCGGCGAGGCGCGCCGCGCGGCGACGCTCGACCAATGCCTGCATAATCCGATCGGGCGTGGCCGGCAGCTCGTTCAGTTCAATTCCCGTGGCATTGGCCACGGCGTTGACCAGGGCCGGCGCGAAGCCGGCCAGCGCACCCTCGCTTGCCTCCTTGGCGCCGAAAGGTCCGTTGGGATCGTGGCTTTCCACGATCGCGACTTCGATCGGCGGCGATTCCACCGTCGTCGGAACGCGATATTCGAGCAGACTGGCGTGGGCCGGCAGCCCATTGACGTAGTGCGTTTCCTCGCTCAGGGCCTGGCCCATGCCCATCCAGACCGATCCTTCGACTTGTCCCTCCACTGCCAACGGATTGATCGCGTGTCCGCAGTCGAGCGCGGTCCACACCTTGTCGACCGTCACCAATCCGGTTGCGTTGTCGACGCTCACCTCAACGACCTGCGCCGCATAGCTAAAGCCCATTGTCGAGCCCACAGCGCCGCCGCGATGCTTGCCGCCCTGCGCTTCCGGCGGACAGGAGAAGCTCCCCGAAATCGTTATCGGGCCGCGATCGACCAGAGCGGCCTTCACCACGTCGATGAAGGGCAGGCTGGATTGCCCGTGGGCGCCGACGCGGAAGGCTTCGGCGGTGCATTCAATGTCCTCCTCACGCGCCTCCAGCTTGCGCGCCGCCGCGGCAACGAGGACGGATTTCAGCTTCGCTGCGGCGTCGATCGCGGCATTGCCGACCATGAAGGTGATGCGTGACGAATAAGCGCCGTTGTCCTTGGGGGTCAGCGCGCTGTCGCCGGCAATCACGCGCACGCGTTCGAGCGAGACGCCGAGTGTTTCGGCAACGGCGATGGCGACCATGGTGGAGGAGCCCTGGCCGATTTCGGCGGCGCCGGTCAGCGCGGTGATGCTGCCGTCGAAATCAAGACGGAGGTTCACGACCGCGTGCGGCTCGCCGGTCCAGTGGATCGGTTTTGCCGCGCCGCTCACGTAGTGCGAACAGGCCATGCCAAGGCCCTTGCCGGCGGGTAGCGTTCCGATGCGCTCGCGCCATCGGCTGGCGCGCTCGACCTTGTCCAGGCATTCGGCGAGGCCGTAGCTGTTCACCATCAGATCGTTCAAGGTGCGCGTCGGCGCCTGCAGCATGTTGGCGCGGCGGACCGCGAAAGGGTCGAGCCCGAGTTCGCGCGCCATGCGATCGAGCAGGCACTCGAACGCATGCCGGGTATTGACTCCGCCGTGACCGCGCATCGCGCCGCACGGCGGCAGATTGGCGTAGACCCGGTAGCCGTCATACTTGATCGCCGGAATGTCATAGATGCCCTGCAGCAGCGCCCCGGCGTAGAGGATGGTGACGATCCCGTAGCCGGCATAGGCGCCGCCGCGTTGCACCACTTCGCACTCGCAGGCGGTGATGCGGCCGTCGCGACGCATGCCGAGCTTCAGCCGCGTATCCGTCTGCGGCCGCGCGCGATGGGTGAGGAAGTTCTCCTCGCGCGTGAGTTGCATCAGCACTTTGCCGGCGGCGGCGCGAGCGAGCAGCGCGCTGATGATCTCGAAGTTCAATACCTCCACTCTCGCCCCAAACCCGCCGCCGATGAACGGCTTGACCACGCGGATACGCGCGGTGTCCATCTCGAGGCAGCGCGCCAGCATCAGGTGCAGGTAATAGCCCACTTGCGAGACGCTCTGGATCGTCAGCCGCGCGGTCAGCGGATCGTAATCGGCGAGACAGGCGTGCGGCTCGATTTGCGCGTGGTTGACTTCGGCGCAGCTGATCTGCGCCTCGCGCACGAGATCCGCGGCGGCGAAGCCGGCGCGCAGGTCGCCGAACTCGTGGTGGACTTCGCGCTCCAAATTGCCGGGCTTGTTGGCGTGCAATTGCACAGCGTCGGCAGCGCGCGCTGCCGCCGACGTGTAATAGGCCGGTAGCTCCCGCACTTCGAACGCGATCAGTTCGATGGCGCGCTGCGCGGTCTCGGCATCGGTCGCCGCGACGGCGGCAACCGGCTCTCCCCGGTAGCGCACCCGTTCGCGCGCGAGCGGATATTCGTTCATGGCGACCGGCAGAACGCCATAGGTATGTGGGCAGTCCTCACCGGTCACTACCGCGACGACGCCCTCGAGCGCGCGCGCCTTGGATACATCAACCCTGACAATCTCGCCGTGGCTCACCGGGCTGCGAAAAATCCGGCCGACGAGGGCACCCGCATGTTCGAGATCCGCGGTGTAGCGCGCACGCCCGGTTACTTTTTCGACGCCGTCGATAAGGGGCACGCCGCGGCGTTTGGCATTGTCCGTCATGCCGCCATTCATTGTGTCAGCTCCGCCGCTGTCTGCACCGACTCGACGATCTTCACGTAACCGGTGCAACGGCACAGATTGCCGGAAAGTGCGGTGCGTATTTCCGCGGCGGTAGGATGCGGGTTGCGGCGCAGCAGCGCTTCTGCCGCCATAATCATACCCGGAGTGCAAAACCCACATTGCGCGCCGAGCTTCTCGTGAAATGCGCGTTGCAATCGATCGAGCCGCCCCTGCGCGGCGACGCCTTCGATGGTTTCGATCGTGCGTCCCTCGCAACGCGCCGCAAGCATGAGGCAGGAAGGAACCGCTTCATTGTCGAGGAGCACAGTGCAGGCGCCGCATTCACCGCCGTCGCATCCGGTCTTCACGCCGGTCAACCCGACCACGTCGCGAAGATAGTCAACCAGAAACTGGTTCTCCGACACGGCGTCTTCACGCCAGCGTCCGTTGAGCTTCACCCGAAGCAGCCGTTTTCTCGGTTGCGGGCTTTCCTGCATGGCGACCGGCCTCAGCGCTCCCGCCTGGCCGGCCAAACCGCCAAGCGGCCGTAATAGATCGCTGTTTTTCGCGGCTCGGCGCCATGACCTAAATCAAGCAAGGAAGCGATAGTCGACTGTGGCCGCGCGTCGCGACTTTCGCTGCCGTCACCTAACATAAGTCAAGGACCTTTTCGTTTGCCAGCGGCTTAATTGTACTTGCAGTCTCGGGCCATGCATGACCGCCTTCCGCGACTATAACGCCGCCGTCGACTTCGTGGACCGCAATGTCGCCGAGGGGCGCGGGGACAAGACGGCCTGCGTCGATCCGGCCCGCAACATCACTTATGGCGAATTGCGCGACGCGGCGGCGCGCATCGGGCCGATGTTGGCGCGCCTGGGCGTCGAGCAAGAGAACCGTATTGCCCTGATTTTGCTCGACACGGTCGATTTCCCGGTGCTGTTCTGGGGAGCTATCCGCGCCGGCATCGTGCCGGTCCTGCTCAACACGCGACTGACCGCTGACCAGTACCGCTACTTGCTCGAGGATTCGCGGGCCAAGGTCGCCTTCGTTTCGACTGCGCTGTTACCGGTCGTGCAGGAGGCAGCGCAGGACATGCCGAGCTTGAAATCGATCATCGTGGTCGGCGGCGGTCCGGACTCGATGCCGCGACTTGATACGCTGCTGGCGGCGGAGAACGAGGGCTCGGCGCCGGCGCGAACATCCGCCGACGAGGTGGCCTATTGGATGTATTCGTCCGGTACCACCGGAATGCCGAAAGGCGTCATGCACGTCCATTCGAGTCCGATGGCGATGGCGCGGTTGGCGGGACAGGACCGCATCGGAATTCGCGAGGATGATGTCATTTATTCCGCCGCCAAGCTGTTTTTCTCCTATGGGCTCGGCAACGCCATCATTTGCCCCATGTCGGTTGGCGCAACCTCGGTGCTTTACCCGGAGCGACCGACTCCGCAGACCGTATTCGAAACGCTGCGCGGCTATCAGCCAACCATGTTCTACGCGGTGCCGACGCTATATGCGGCGATCCTCGCCGATCCCGATTGCACGCCGGAAAACGGATCGCGTCGCTTGCGGTTGTGTTTTTCCGCGGGCGAGCCATTGCCCGCGCATGTCGGCGAGGCATGGAAAGCGCGGTTTGGTCTCGACATCGTCAACGGCGTTGGTTCGACCGAAATGGGCCACCTCTACCTCACCAACCTGCCGCATGCCGTGGAATACGGCACCGCCGGGGTGGCGGTGAAAAATTACGACCTCAGACTGGTCGACGATGCCGGCAATGACGTCGCCGACGGCGAGATCGGCGAGCTGCTGGTGCGCGGCCCAACGGCCGCGGCCGGCTATTGGAACCAGCGCGACAAGACGCGCCGGACGTTCATGGGCGAGTGGACGCGAACCGGCGACAAATACGTGCGTCGGCCCGATGCCGTCTTCACTTACTGCGGCCGCACCGACGAGATGTTCAAGGTCAGCGCCATCTGGGTATCTCCGTTCGAAGTCGAAGCGGCGCTGATCGAACACCCGAGCGTTCTCGAGGCCGCCGTCGTTCCCGCCGAGGACGCCAACGGGTTGATCAAGCCGAAGGCCTTCGTCGTCCTCAAGGATCGACATAACGGCAGGGCAAATCGCGCTCTTTATGAGGAACTGAAAATCCATGTGAAGCGATCCGTCGGCCCGTGGAAGTATCCGCGTTGGATCGAGTTCGTGGACAGCCTACCGAAGACTGCAACCGGCAAGATCCAGCGTTTCATGCTGCGCAGCGCCGGCGATGTCGGTCAGGCGGCCGGCAACGGAGGCGGGGCTGATGCGTAGTCCCGCACTTCGATTGGCGAAACGCATGACCACACAGCATTCCGACAACGCCAGACCGGGACGATGAGCATAGCCATGCTGCACGTCTCGATCTCCGACCAAATCGTGACATTGCTGCTTAGCCGGCCGCCGGTCAATGCCATCAGCGAGGAGTGGGTGCGCCGGTTTACCAGCGTGCTCGACGATCTCGACGCGCGGTCCGACTGGAAGGTGCTGCACCTGCGTTCCGACCAGAAAGTGTTCTGCGCCGGCGCCGATCTTGCCGAAGTTCGCGGCCACATCGATGCGCCGAACGGTCCCGATCGCATGTACAGCTACGTCGCTGGCATCCAGCGCCTTTACCAGCGCATCGAAGAGCTGCCGCAGGTCACCCTTGCGGAGATCGGCGGGGCGGCCATGGGCGGCGGGCTGGAACTGGCGCTGGCGTGCGATTTTCGCATCGCCGCCGATGGCGTTAAGATCGGCTTGCCCGAAGTTCAGCTCGGTTTGATCCCCGGCGGCGGTGGCACGCAGCGCCTGACCAGGCTTTGCGGGCGAGCGGTGGCGGCGAGGCTGATCTTGGGTGCCGAGGTCATCGAAGGCACGGTCGCCCGCGACCTCGGCGTGGTGCAGTGGACCGTGCCGCGCGCGGAGCTCGCGGAGCGCGCGCTGGCGGTCGCGAGGCGCGTCGCGACGCTGCCGGCCGCGGCCCTCGCCTGCGGCAAAGCGTGCATCGCCGCGGCATTGGCGCCGGGAGCGGGCGGATATCGCGAGGAGCTGGAGGCGACGCGCCGCCTGCTCACCAATGTGGAAACAAGGCGGCGCGTTGAAGCATTCTTTGCCGGCGGAGCCCGGTAACCGCCGCAGCGCGCCAGAAGGGAGATCTGCCAATGAGTCTAGAGGGAAAGACGGCGCTGGTCACCGGAGGCGCGTCCGGCATCGGCAAGGCAACGGTGATGGAGCTCGCCCGGAACGGCGCGACCGTCATCTGCGCCGACCTCAATGAGGAAAAAGGCGCCGCGTTGCGCAAAGAGGCAGCGGCCGAAAAATTCGCCGTGGAATTCGTGAAGGTCGACCTCGCCGATCCGCAATCGGCGCGCCGTTGCGCCGCCGAAGTGCTGGCGCAGCATCCGCGCATAGACATCCTGGTCAACGCGGCCGGATGGAACGACCTGCAGCCATTCATCGACAATCCGCCCGACTACATGGATCGGGTCATCGCCGTCAATCTCGGCGGGACGCTGCACCTGACCCAGGCGCTGCTTCCGGTCATGATTGCCGCCGGCAAGGGGAAGATCGTCAACGTGTCGAGCGATGCCGGCCGCGTCGGCAGCTCGGGCGAGACGACCTATGCCGCCGCCAAGGGCGGCGTCATCGCCTTCACCAAGTCGCTGGCGCGGGAGGTCGCGCGCTACTCGATCAATGTCAACTGCGTCTGTCCCGGACCGACCGATACGCCGATGCTGCAGTCGCGGCCGGAAAAGCTGAAGGAAGCTTTCCTGCGCGCCATTCCCTTCCGCAGGTTTGCCAAGCCGCAGGAGATTGCTGACGCAATCCTGTTTTTCGCCAGCCCTCGTTCTGACTACATCACCGGCCAGGTGTTGAGCGTCAGCGGCGGGCTCACATTCGCGGGCTAAAGGAGGTGACGATGTCCACACCCAGTGCAACCGCCGAAGCGCGCCGTCCCGGCGCTCCCACCACCGCCGATACCGCCCGGCGTTTCCGTCCGCCGCGCGTGGATTTTGCCGCTTTCAAGCCGCGGCATTTCCTTTGGCAGCTCGACGGCAAGGTCGCGACCGTCACGCTCAATCGGCCGGACCGCAAGAATCCGCTGACGCTGGAATCCTATGGCGAGCTGCGCGACATGTTCCGCGACCTGGTCTATGCCGATGGCGTCAAGAGCGTCGTGGTTACCGGTGCCGGCGGAAACTTCTGCTCCGGCGGTGACGTGCACGAGATCATCGGTCCGCTGGTGGAGATGCAGCGCAACGACGACATGTCGGGCCTGCTCGCCTTCACTCGCATGACCGGCGATCTGGTCAAGGCGATGCGCGCCTGCCCGCAGCCGATCGTGGCGGCGGTCGACGGCATCTGCGCCGGCGCCGGAGCCATCCTGGCCATGGCCTCGGATCTGCGCGTGGGAACGGCGCGGAGCAAAGTGGCGTTTCTGTTCGTGCGGGTCGGGTTGGCCGGCGCCGACATGGGCGCCTGCAACATGCTGCCGCGGATTATCGGAGCCGGACGCGCCGCCGAGCTGCTCTATACCGGTCGCGCGATGGACGGCGACGAAGCCGAGCGCTGGGGCTTCTACAACAAGCTTTGCGAACCGGACGCCGTACTCGCCGAGGCGCAGGCGCTGGCGAAATCGCTCGCTGCCGGTCCGACATTCGCGCATGCCATGACCAAGCGTTGCATTCACCAGGAATGGAGCATGGGCATCGACGAATCGATCGAGGCCGAGGCGCAGGCGCAGGCCATTTGCATGCAGACCAAGGATTACGAACGCGCCTACGAGGCCTTTGTCAGCAAGCAGAAGCCGGACTTCCAGGGCGATTAGAGCGGATCGCAGCAGCGGCGCTGCCGCTACGGCACCACGCTTGCCGCGGCGGCGGCGGATTCGTCGACGCCGAGCCGTTGCCGCGGTGCCAGTGACGCGCCGTCCTCAAACAATGTCGGATCCCAGAATTCGCAGCGCTCGTACATGTGGCGAACCTGGCAGTATTGCATCATGCAGCCGAGCACCTCGCTGGAAGCTTCGCGATTGCGCCGAAGCTTCTTGATGATGCCGGAGAACATTTTTTCTTCCGCCGGCCCCAAATGACGTATCCTTTGCAGCATCCGGGCGGCATCGATGGTGGCGGCGCGGGCCTTCGAGCTTTGCGCCTGCTGCCGCGTGGGCGCGGGAACGCGCGTGCTGCCCAGTGTGTCGATGAGCTTCGACATCCGTTCCTCAAAAGCGGCGGGATGATAGATTGAGCTGCATAGCCATCTGACCCCATCGAACAATTCGTCGCGCGTCATTTTCTTGGGAATGACGTTGGTGCTCCAGGGCGTCGCGGCGATCTCCGCGCCGTCCGCGACCAGGCGGCCGGCCTTGGCTAGCCGCGCGTAGAGCGGCGTTGCCGCGGGCGCCACCAACGCGCCCAGGCTGAAGATCGGAACCGCCGTGGCCATGGCGAATTCGTACTGCCGGTGAAAGATGCTCACATCGTCGTTGTCGAAGCCGACGATCATTCCGCAATCGACGGAAATCCCGTAATCGACGATCCGCTGGATCTCGTCGAGTAGATTCTTCTTCAGGTTCTGGCGCTTCTTCGCCTCGCGCAGGCTCGCCGCGTCGGGCGTCTCGATGCCGATGAAAACGTGGGTTAGGCCAGCGTCGGCGCACATCTCGAGCATTTCGATGTCGCCGGCGGCGTCGATCGAGATCTGCGTCGTCAACCGGACTCTGCCGTCTGTCTGCCGCGCGTTCCAATCCTTGATGGCGGCGAGCAGCTCCTTGGCGCGGGCGCGGTAGACGGTGAAATTGTCATCGGCGAGAAAGACGGTTCGATAACCGAGCCGATAGAGTGCATCGAGTTCGCGCAACACCAGGTCGACGGGTTTGTGCCGCTGCTTGCGCCCGACATATTCGATCACATCGCAGAACTCGCACTCGAATGGACAGCCGCGGGACGTCTGGATGGTGCCCATGACGGCTCGCTCATTCGGATACAAATCCCATCGCGGTATCGGCGAGGCGGCGAGGTCGGCCTTGGTGCCGATATATTCGCTCCGCCAGCAGCCGCTGCGCAGATCGGCGAAAATTTGCGGTGCGATATCCTCGATCTCTCCGCGCACCAGAACGTCGCAATGCGGGCCGACCGTTTCCGGGCTCAGGGATGCATATGGTCCCCCGATCACGACGGTTCTGCCGCGCCGGCGGAATTCGTCGGCGATGCTCTTCATGCGGCCCCACTGGCTGACTTTGCCGGTGATGCCGATAAAATCGACGGCGGCGTCGAAATCGATCGGTGAGACGTTCTCGTCGCATAGCCGAACCGCGAAATCGCCCGGTGCCAGAGCGGCAACCGTCGCGATCGCAAGGTCGGCCATCGAAGTAGCGGGAGCAAACCCCCAGGCCGCGAATACTTCGGCGCTGAAATAGCTGGGAAAATCAGCCAGCGGATTGATCAAATAGATGGATTTCGACACCGGTTCCACCCCGCACCCGGACGCGAAAGAGAAAAAGACGGCAAACGCCGGCAGTCAGCTCCTCACCCCTTGCGGCTACGCGGCGCCGCGATGCATCGCTAAATTATAGTTTACTCCGAAACGTACCACTCGTTCAAGTCAACCGCGGACCAATCCCACCTCGCGCAGATAGTCGGATAGCCGCTCGTAATTCGCAACGAGCGATTCGACGACTTCGCTGAAATCTTCAAGGCTGTATGCAATTTGGTCTTCAGCGCGCTCGATAAACTCTTCGCCGCGCAAGGGCGTCACGCTCGGCGGCAGGTCGAGGATCCAGTCCGGCTGAATCGAGTTTGCCGCCGGTCCGGGAACCCATGCCGAATGCGCAATATCATTGCGCAGCGGCGTCAGCGCGTGCGGGACCATGAGATGCTCGTTGATGCGGTCATAGCGGTCGAGCGGAATCGACCGGTGGCGAAGCAGATCGAGCAGGGCCTGTCGTTTGCGGCTGAAATCGAGACTGCGGGTCAAGAGCATGACCGATGCGGAATCGCAGCCGGCCACCGTTGCCATGACGTCCTGCATGAGCAACTCATAGCGGGCGAACCACTGAATGATCGTGCCAAACAGCAACAGGTGCCGTTCGGTCAGGCAATCGAGGCCGGCGTTTTCCATCTGCATGCTCTCGCCAGAGAAAATGGCCGCCCGGCAGGCGGCGTGTCTCAGTTTCATCCGCGCCAGGCGCGGCCGCAAGGCGGCGAG
Source organism: Xanthobacteraceae bacterium (assembly GCA_035319735.1). Taxonomy (GTDB): domain Bacteria; phylum Pseudomonadota; class Alphaproteobacteria; order Rhizobiales; family Xanthobacteraceae; genus BOG-931. Next base: position 110,403 of record DATHCD010000017.1, read on the forward strand.
CATCGGCACGCCGCCGCGCCCGCCAAGATAACGGCCGCGGCTGCCGCCGATCAACGTGCCTGCGGCAAACAGCAGCCACGCTCCCTCCTTGACCGGATCGGCGCTTGCCGTTTTGCACTAATCGGCGAGAACGGCGCCGCTGAGCTTGGCCTCGTTCGCTCCGAGCGCTTCGAGCCCCTCGCGCAGATGATCGCGCCGCGTACGACCGCGTTCGACGACGATGACGATGTCGTCGACCGGGGCGGGGAAGGTGCGCACGACCGGATCGCTCGACAGCAAGCCGCCGTCGACGACAATCAGGTCGAACTTGTCGACCCTGCTCATGACCGCATCGCGCAGATCGTAAGCCATCTGCCGGTCGTTGCCGGCCGGCGGCGAGACGCGCAGGAACTTGACGCGCTCCCACGGCGTGCGCACGACGCGGTTGGCGAGGCTCGTGAGCCGTTCTTGCTCTTCGCCGTCCTCGTCGCGGACCGCCAGCATCATGGCCTGCTGCTGCCGGTCGCCGTCGACCAGGAGAACCCGTTCGCCGTCGCCGCCGGCGCGGATCGCGAGGTTGAGCGCGACGACCGATCGGGCGTCGGGGCTGTCGGGCGAGGTAACGAGGACCACGGTTGCGTCGCCGGTTGGGCGTGCCGACCGCAGCGCGCTGCGCAGCCGTTGCATGGCCGCGGATTGGCGCGATGCCCGCGCGAAGACCGGCGAGGACGCGGCGATGAGGTCGGGCACGATCGCAAGCACGCGCATCCCGAACTCGGCAGCGAGCTGACGCTGCGAGCGGATCACCGGATCGAATTGATCGCGCAGCAGGGCGAGCCCGAGGCCCGCGATGAGGCCGATTACGAGCGAGCCCGCGACGATGAGCATGCGCGGCGGTCCGCTCTTGGTCGTCGGGGCAATGGCGCGTGTGATGATGCGGGAATTGCTGTCGTTGACGCCTTCCTGCTCCCCGACCTCCTTGGCGCGGTTGAGGAAAGCGGCGTAGACAGCGCGATCGGATTCGGCTTCGCGCTCCAGCTCGCGCAGCCGAACGAGCGCCTGGTTGGTGCTGACCGCGTCGCCCTTGAGCATCTCCAGATTTCGTTCCAGCGCCTCTTCATTGGCGTACGCGCGGTTGTATTCGCTGAGCGCCGTGTTGGCGATGCGCGAGACTTCCTCGTCGATCAGGCGCCGGCTTTGCTCGACCTGCGCCGCGGCGGCGGCGACGCTCGGGTGGCGCGGTCCGAGGATCGCGCTGGCATTGGCCTCGGCCTGCTTCGCCTCGGCATATTTACTGCGCAAGGCGGTGATCGTCGCGGAGCCAGTCACCTCAGCGATGGTGTCAGGCTCGGAATGGTTTCTTTGCAGCCGCTGGATGTCCTCGTAGCGGGCGCGTTGCTCGGCGGTGACGGTCCGGGCCAGCACCAGCTGGTTGTTGAGCTCGCTGAGCTGCTGCTCGTTCACCAGTTGACCGCTGGCGCCGATGATCCGGTTCTGTGCCTTGTAGTCTTCGACGCGGTGCGCGCTGCGCGATACCCGCTCGCCGAGCTCCGCGAGTCGCGACACCAGCGCGGCATTGGTGCGCTTGGCGGCGTCGGTCTTCGACGCGAGTTCCTGCTCGAGATAGACGGTAGCGATGGCATTGGCGATCCGAGCCGCCTTGGCCGGCTCCTCCGACCACACCGACACGTCAAGGACGAAGGTCTTGTCGGGCCTGCGTACCCCCAGCCGGCGCTGCAGGCTGCGCATCGCCTTGAGCACCCGATCTTCCGGGCCTCGATCAGGGTCGATGATGGACGACAGCAGGCCGGGCGTCGCCGCGCCGAATTCTGGGTCGTCCTGCAGCTTTTCTCGTTCGACCACGGACGTCAGCACGCCGCCTGACGACACGACCTGCAGCTGACTTTCGGCATCGGCCAGCTGCGTGTCGCCCGATTGTTCGGCGCGCGGGGTCAGATCGCTTTGCAGCACGCGCAGGCCCTTGACGTCGAGCAGGATCTGCGCGGTCGCGGTGTAGCGCGTGGGTAGCGCGAGGGCGACGACCAGCGCGGCCATCGTGCAGACGATGACCGGCCAGAGGATCCATCCGCGCTGCCGTTGCACGATGGCGAAAATGTCACGCAAATCGATCACCGCCGCCGGCGCGGGCCTCGGCTCTTCGAGACCCGCCGAGCGTACCGGCCGATGGGGAACGGCTTCGATCAGCGCCATCGCTCCCTCCTCAGCTTCTCCTGCCCGCACTGCGGCACGGTGCGTGCACGATCGATGCGCGAATGTGCCCGTGTGTCGGCTGCCTCCCCTCCGGCGATCTCGATCGACGTGGTTGCCACCTCGCCGGCTAATTCCCCTGTGAGCAAGAGCTGGGGCGCGGGAGCGATGTGTCCGAAGCGCTGTGAATGCGCCGCCTCGACGACGTCGGCGAAAAAGCCGCTTGGCGGTGTGACCCGGCACAACGATCCGAGCCGGCTGCTGATGGCGATGTGCCTGCCGTCGATCGCGACCGCGACATCGGGGTCACACAAGAATCGTATCGTGACCGCCGATGATCGCCGACCGCCGACCAGCCGGTCATCGATGGCCAATCCGGTCTGTGTGCGCCTGATCCGTCGGGCGTGGCGTATACCCAAGCGCTTGCCATAGCCGTCATGCGCGCCGAGCACCCACCAAGCCGGACCCTGATCGGCCTCGACCAAGTGTGCGTTCGCGGTCGTCAGCCAACCGAAGGCGGTTCCGGCGCGGCTGTGCGAGAGGCGCTCGATTGCGAGCGTGTTGTGCGCCAGGCTTTCGCGCAAAGCCGATCTGGTCTCGCCGCCGGAGAAGTAACGATACGTGCCGGCGTCAATGAAGACCGGCTCGCCGTCGATGGTGAGCCACAGCGCGAGCGCGTCAGCATGGCCGTGGGCGGCTAACGGCATCAGGCCGAGCGGTCCGTGGTCGAACACCAGATGGACGCGCCGACCATTCATCGTTTCGTTGGCAACGGAGATGCCGCCTTTACGGAAAATCCGCAATCCGGTGCGTTCGGGCGAGGGCGTCCGTGCGCTGCCGAATATGACGCCCCGTAAATGCGGATCGTGCGCGGAGATCGCGAGCTCCGCGCGCTTTCCAAGGCCGGCGACGGCGGCGATCACCGAGGCGACATAGCGCGGCTCGCGGTCCGGCGGCTGAGCGATGACGCGGCCTTCGTCATCGTCGCCGATCGCCGGCGCGCGACCATTCTCGTCAACAAGCCATGACAGAAATTCGGCACCGCGAAGGAGCCGCTCGATCAGCGTCGGGGCGAGCGGCGTCCCCAGTTCTTTCGCCAATTGCGCCGCCAGCGCCAGCATCTCCATCGTGAAGGCCTGATAGGTCGGCGACTGCTCGGCGCCGACGCCGTCGGCGAGGATCTGCCGTGCCGCTTCGACTTCGAGAATGCGGCGACCTTCAGCGTGCCATCCATGCGCCTCGTCGAGATCAGCAAGCAATGCGCCGGCGAGAAACAGACCGAGTCCTTCGGCGATCCGGTGATTATTGGCCGATGAATAGAGCGAGGGAAACGCCGCGAGATAACGCGCATGGGCAACGACGAGGCGGCGGATCATCACGCGCTCTTCGGCGCGCAGCGTCGAGGGCTCCGCGGCGGCGACGATCAGCGTGATGCTGACGAGCCGCAGCGCAAGTTCGAGGCCCGATTTCCAATTGACGCCCCGATAGGGCGGATTCGCGGCCGCCCAACTTGCGATGATGGCAAAGGCGACCTGTCGCGATACCTGGTCCTGCGTTCCAGCAATGGCCGCGGCAAGCGGATGCAGCATCTGCAACCGGTTCGGCTCCCAGACATATTTGACGTCGCCGAACTCGGTGCCGGTCGAGCGCACATCGACATCGAAGCTCGACGTCGCTGCGCCGGGCCACGATTTGCCGGTGATCGGATCGTGAAACCAGAACGCGGGCGGAATCTGCAGCGGCTCGCCCGGCCGCAAGACGATCGGCGGCCAATCCTCACCGAGAAAAGTGAATCGCCCTTCGCAGCTCCGGCGAATGCTTTTGCTAATTTGTCGACTGGCTTCGCCGGCGGTGAAACCGGCAAGACGCGCGCGCAGCGCCGGAAGATCGGCGAGCGCGCCGTCGCCGGTGGTCTCGAAGGCTTGCCATCCAGCCTTGTCGCGCCGCCAAGCGAGGCGTCGGCGCGCCTCGGCGATGCGATGCGGGATTTCTGCCGGCGGCATGGCCGCAAGACGAGCCGCATACCAGCGCGGGCGGCGCAGCAAAGAGGACAACGTCGTCATCTGCGCCGCGCCACGATTGGAAGCGGTTGCGCGGGGTCTTTGAACCTCGGCTGCGAGCGTGACCGCCATCGGGCGCGGACGCGTATTTGAACCGGGCAGTGCCATCACGCGCATCTTGACCTAACGACTCACGTTACGCAGGCGGAGTTCATGTTAATCTTAATATTATAAAGGTTAATCAACGCTTACTCTTAAGGTTAAACGACACTTGATCTTCGGATAAACGCTTCTGTCACATGGTTTCGGGCTAGTTTTAGTCTAAAAGCTAGCTCAGCGATAGAAATCGGCAAGGCGCGTCCAAAGATATAATGCGGATCCTTTCAGTATTCGGCACACGTCCGGAAGCGATCAAGATGGCGCCGGTCGTCCTTGCCTTGGCGCAGCAGCGGGGCGTCGAGTCGCGCGTCTGCGTCACCGGGCAACACCGCGAGATGCTCGACCAGGTGATGGCGACCTTCACGCTCAATGCCGACTACGATCTCGGCATTATGCGGCCCGGACAGGCACTGAGCGATGTCTTCGCCCGCGTCCTGCTCGGACTCGATCCAATCCTCGCGCAATTTCAACCCGACTATGTGCTGGTGCAGGGCGATACGGTATCGAGCACGGCGGCGGCGCTGGCGGCGTTCCTTCGCCGCATCGCCGTCGGGCACGTCGAGGCCGGCCTGCGCACCGGGAACCTGAAAAGCCCATGGCCGGAAGAGGCCAACCGGCGGCTCACCGCGGTCGTGACCACGCGCCACTATGCGCCGACCCGGCGGGCGCGCGCCGCCTTGCTCAGCGAAGGCCACGCACCGGACAGCGTCATCGTCTCCGGCAATACCGTGATCGACGCCTTGACGCACGTTGCCCGCGAGGTGACGTCGCCGGGCGCCTTGAAAGAAGGTCTCGACCGCACTTTCTCCTGGCTCGACCGGCACAAGCGCGTCGTGCTCGTCACCGGGCATCGTCGCGAAAGCTTCGGCGCCGGCTTCGCCCGCATCTGCGACGCGTTGCGCACGATCGCGCGTCGCGGCGACGTCGAGATCGTCTATCCGGTCCATCTCAATCCGAACGTGCGCGGCCCGGTGTTCGAGCGGCTCTCCGGGTTTCGCAACGTCCGGCTGATCGAGCCGCTCGAATATCGGCAATTCGTTTATCTGATGACGCGCTGCCACCTGATCCTGACCGATTCCGGCGGCGTGCAGGAAGAAGCTCCATCGCTGCGCAAGCCGGTCCTGGTTATGCGCGACACCAGCGAGCGCATCGAGGCGGTGGAAGCTGGTGTGGCTCGCCTGGTGAGCACGAACCCGGCAGCGATCGTGGCGGCGGTCGACGAGATTATGGATTGCGAAGAGGCCTACGCGGCCATGGCCAGCGGGGCAAATCCGTTCGGCGACGGCCGCGCCAGTGAACGCATTGTGAGGGACCTGGTAACATGCAAACGGGAATTCAGACCGTCTCCGTCATCGGACTTGGCTATGTCGGGCTTCCGACCGCCGCGACGTTCGCCGCACGCGGCCTTGACGTCATCGGCGTAGACGTCAATCGCGACGCGGTCGAGCGCATCAATTCGGGTCGCGCCCATATCGTCGAGCCCGATCTCGACATGGTGCTCGGCGCAGCGGTGAAATCCGGCAAGCTGCGGGCGGTGACCGCCCCCGAAGCCGCCGATGCCTTTATCATTGCGGTGCCGACGCCGATCGCCGCCGACCACAAGGCCGACCTTGCCGCGGTTGAAGTTGCGCTCAAATCGATCGCGCCGGTGCTCACGCGCGGCAATCTCATTGTCATCGAATCGACGTCGCCGGTGGGGACGACGGAGCGCGCCGCGGAGCTGTTGCGCAAATTGCGCCCGGATTTGACCTTGCCGACGGCCAATCCCGAGCATTCCGACATCCTGCTGGCCTATTGTCCTGAGCGCATTTTGCCCGGCCAGACCCTGCGCGAGCTGATCGACAATGCTCGCATCATCGGCGGCCTCGACCGGCGCAGCGCCGCGCGCGCTAAGGAACTCTATTCATGCTTCGCCACGGGACCGATCAAGACCACGACGGCCCGCGTCGCCGAACTCTCCAAGCTCGTCGAGAACGCCTACCGCGACGTCAACGTGGCGTTCGCAAACGAGTTGTCCCTAGTGTGCGACGCGCTCGGCATCGATGTCTGGTCGGTGATCCGCATGGCCAACCTGCATCCGCGGGTGAACATTCTCTCGCCAGGCCCCGGGGTGGGCGGGCATTGCATTCCGGTTGACCCGTGGTTCATCCACCAGGCGTTGCCCGAGCAAACGCCGCTGATCAAGACCGCGCGCGAGGTCAATGACGGCAAGCCGCATTTCGTCGCCGACCGCATCGTCAAGCTCGCCAAGCGCTTCCGGCAGCCGGTCATTGGACTCTTGGGACTGTCCTACAAGCCGAATGTCGACGATCTGCGCGACAGCCCGGCGCTGGAGATCGCCTGCAAGGTTGCGTCACGGCGCGTCGGCACCGTGCTTGCGGTCGAACCGCACCTGCGCGAATTGCCGCCGCCGCTCGCCAACTTTCCCGGTGTGCAGCTCACCGATCTGCCGACCGCGGTCAGGCGCGCCGACATCGTCGGCATTCTTGTGGCGCACAACAAGTTCCGCTCGCTCGATCGCGGCACGGTCGCCTCGAAAATCGTCGTCGATACGGTCGGACTTTTGGCCGGCTTGGACGAGGCGGCCTGAGGAGTCGCGTCATAGGCAGCGCGAAAGCAAACGATGCGCGTCACGTTGTTTGGTCTCCCCGTCGACATCCTTTCATACGATGAGACCGTCGAGCGCGTCCTGTCGGCTATCGCCGGCGGCCGGCGCTGCCAGCATGTCGCCCTCAATGTCGCCAAGCTCGTCAATGCGCGCACCAACGCCGAGCTCGAGCGCGATATCCGCGCGAGCGACATCGTCGGCATTGACGGCATGGGAATCGTCTATGCGCTGCGTCTGTTCGGTCATCGGGTGCCGCATCGAGTCGCTGGCGCCGATCTGTTCGAAAGTCTGATCGCCGAGTGTGCGGCGCGCACCCTGCGGCCGTTCCTGCTCGGCGCCACGCCGGCGGTGCTGGCCGCGGCCGAGCGCAAATTGCTGCAGCGACATCCGAGCCTTGTTCTCGCCGGCAGCCATCATGGCTATTTCGCGCCCGATGAGGAGGCAGCGGTCTGCGCGCGCATCCGCGCCAGCGGCGCGCATTGTTTGTTCATCGCCATGCCGACGCCGCGCAAGGAACGCTTCATGCACCGCCATCGCGATGGTCTCGGCGTGCCATTCGTTATGGGCGTGGGCGGCACGTTCGACGTCGTCGCCGGGCAGGTGCGGCGCGCGCCGGCGCTGCTGCAGCGCGCCGGTCTCGAATGGGCCTTTCGCATGATGCAGGAGCCGCGCCGGCTCGCGGCGCGATATCTGCGCACCAATCTGGTCTTCGCGGGCCTGCTCGGCCGGCATCTGCTGGCACAGTTTGCCGCCGGGACGCTCAAGGCCAGTGGCAAAGCGGAGTAGAACGGGAATGAATTTTGCCTGGTCTTCCGGCCGGCACCAGCATGCCGTCGCAGTCTCGGCCAGAACCGAGCGCGCGCGCGGACGACGCGACGATCAACCTCCGCCCGGCAGGTCCGACGCCGAACGGGCTCACGGCATTTACCCGCTCTATTTCGCCGCCAACGCCGCGCCCCGTCTAGCCATGCTCGTCGTTCTGATCGTGCTCACGCGGCTGCTGCCGACGATCGAATACGGCCTGTTCGCGCTCGTCGTCACGACCGGCGAGATTCTCGAAATGGCTTCGACCAATTGGATACGCATCTATCTGCTACGCACCGAAGCGGGCGCGCGCTATTTGCGGCCGCGGCGGCTCGGCCGCGCTTTGGCGCTGAGCGCCGGCGGCACCGTCATCGGGCTGGCCACATCGGTGCTGGTCGTCCCGCTCATCAGCGGCGACCGCTCGGTGGAAATGATGCTGGCGGTTGCCGTGTATATTGCGGCGTTCGCGCTGCTGCGCACTACGCTAACTTTGGCTCAACTCTCCCGCGCTCATACCACTTACACGGCAGTCGAATGCGGCCGTGCACTCGGTATCGCGGCGGCAACGATCATCGTGGCGGTGATGCACCCGCATTCGTTTCTGCCGACGTCGATCGCCTTGTCGCTGGTGACCAGCGGCAGCGCGGCGCTCGGGCTGTTGTCGGTGGCCCGTCAGCTGACGCGGCCGGTCTTCCCGCGCGGCGGCTACGCCTTGGCGCTCGCCTTCGGCGTGCCGCTCGTACTCTCAAGCGTGCTGTCCTACACGGTCGGCTGGTTCGACCGGTTCAGTCTCAATTATTTCCTCGGTCCGGCGACGGTGGGCGTCTACGTCGCCGCCTATTCGCTTGCCCGTCAACCGGTCGAACTCTTCTTCGGTGCGCTCAACAACTTTACCTTCCCCCTGTTGGTAAGCGCCTACGCGAATGGCGGAGCACGGCAAGCCGGGCCGGTCCAGAGCGGCTTAATGACGACGATGACGGTTCTTGGGATAGGCATCGTGGCCGGCTTGTCGCTGCTTGCGGATCCGCTCGCAACGCTGCTGTTCCCGCCGAGTTATCGTGCCGAGATCGCCATCCTGATCCCGTGGGTCGCGACCGCGACCTTCATGCTTTCGCTCAAGCAGTTCATATTCGACAACGCGCTGCACGCGACGCAGCAGAATTGGCCGCATTTCATCATAATGATCCCCTCAGCCGCGGTGAGCGTCGGGTTGGGAATTCTGCTGGTCCGCAGTTGCGGGCTGTTCGGTGCCGCCATCAATTGCGTGGCGGTAACGCTCGTGGCGCTGGTCAGCGCCGCCGTCGTCTCGTCGCGAACGTTCGCATTCGCGATTCCTTGGCGCGATCTCAGCAAGGCGACGGCTGCGGCGCTCTGCGCGAGTGCGGCGACTTGGAGCCTCATCCATCACTCTGCCTGGGGCGTAGGCGCGCTTGTGATCGTCGCGGCGGCAGCGTTCTGCGCCGTCTACGGCACGCTGCTGACCGTCTTGGGATTTTCTCTGTGGCGACTGATCGAGACGCCGTGGGCGCCTTTAAGCGCCGACGTTCAGCCGGACAGAATGTCCTCGAACAGCGCCAAGTAACGCGCGCCAATCTCTGGCGCCGCGAATTCCCGCGCGCGTGCGATGCGCGGTGCAGGATCGCCGGGCCGGTCCAGGGCCTGGGCAATGGCGGCGCTCAGCGCCGCGGCGTCGCCGATTGGGACCAGGGTGCCGAACCGACCTCGGTCGAGGATTTCCGTCGGACCACCGCATTCGGTCGACACCACCGGCAGCCCTGACGCCAGCGCCTCCACGACGACGTTACCGAAGCTTTCGTGGCGGGAGGACAGCACGAAGCAGCGCGCTCGGGCGTAGGCGTCCCACGGATCAACGACATAGCCTTGCCAATCGATGCGCTCCGCCAAGCCGAGGCGCGCAGCGAGATTCTTCAGTGCCTGCTGGTCGGGGCCGTCGCCGTAGATCGCAAGGCGTGCATCTGGGCGGGCAAGCAGCGCCATGGCCCTGATGAGAGTGGCATAGTCCTTTTGCATGCATAGTCTGCCAACAGCGATGACCGTCGGCGACCGCGCAACAAGAGCCGCCGCGTCGGCCGCCGGCTTGGTCCGATCGATCGCTATCGGATTATAGATACGAGTGATTCGTCGGCGCGCGACGCGCCAGCCTTTCACCAAATGCCGGCCCAACTCTTCGGACACGCAAACCGTGCGCGCCGCGTAGCCCGTGAGCAGCGGCGCCAGCGGGTAGGCCGCCCATCCAAGCCAGCCGCTGCCAAACGTCGATGGTCCGTGGTAAGAGAGCACGATCCGCGTCGGCATGCGGCACGTTAAGCGGGCGAACAGATGCGCCAAGACAAGCTTGATGTTGCTCGCCGCGCCGATGGCCAGCGCAATGTCGGGTTGCGCCTTTTTCAGAAAATCCGCCAAGAGCAGGATATCGCGGCCATGAGCGCCGGCGAGCGTTATGCGCTCGACGCTCGCGTCGACGAAGTTGTTGTTATGCGGTGCCTCGAAATCGACAACGAGGGTTACGCGATGCCCGTTTGCGCGCAGAGCTGAGGCGAGCAGGGCAGCGACCCGCTCGGCTCCGCCGCCGATGAGGGCGGGGACATAGACCGCGATGTGGCGGGGAGGAAATGCGTGTGCTGCCGCCGAAACCGGCGCGGCGTCTTGAAGTCGCTTGGCGGTCGCGAGCATTCCTGTTCTCGTGCGCGATCCGGAACTGCAGCGGTGCAATTCGCGGCATCCACTTTGGCGCGAAAATCGCGTGCCGGCGGGAAAGTGGGCAATCCGCTTACCGCGGACTCGATGCGAATGACACCGGGTAACGATGATTAACGCTAACGAGCGCGCGTATCGACCGGTGTTGCATTTCACCGGCGCAGGATTGCGTAGCTGACATGGCGTCGCGCTCGCCCGTTAAGGCTAAGTGCCGATTGATGGCAGAGGCGGCGATAGCCGTGGCATTGATCTTGTCGGCCGCCTGGCGGTCGAGAGGCTTTTGCGATACCAAAGACATGCGGATCGCCCTCATCCTTCCACGACGCCGGCTTGGCGCTTGGCATGAGCGGTTGACGGAGAGTCTATCCAAGACGCACGCTGTCACCGTGTTCATCGACGATCGCGCGCCGGCATACCCGTTGGCGCTACGCGCCTGGTTGAAGGTCGAGCGTCTTTTCTACCGAGAGCGGCCAGCGACTTCAGCGGATTTCAAAATGGAACGCTTTCCGCGTTCCCACGCGCTCGATGAGAACGAGTTCGACGTTGTCGTCGACCTCGCCGAAAGTACGCAATTGCGCCCCAAGTCGATTTCGATCCGTTACAACGGTTCGCCGGACAGCATGGCGCTTGTCGCTCGGCTGCTTGGCCGGCAGACCCCGCATCTGTCGGTGTGCCAACAGGGCGGCCGTGACGCGCTTGCGGAATCCATGCCCGCCATCGACGACAAGTGGCGGTTGACACGGGGACTACAATTGTCGTTCGCGCGTTGCATTGCGATCGTCGAGAGGGCGTTGCACTTGAGCGGCGGCAATCGAACCACCGCTGTCTTCACCTTCGATCCGACAGCGTCGCGCAGCTTGCCCGCCTTTGTCGGAGAGTTCATTGCCACGAAGGCGTTAAATCTTGTGCTCGACAAGTTCTCGCCGGCGGATCAATGGTCCGTCGCTGTTCGCAATCGACCCGGTCCCTTTGTCCCGCTCGCCGACGACGGGCAGCGCTATTACGCGGATCCATTCCTCTACGCCTGGAGCGAACGGACATTCATATTCGTCGAGGAATATCGCCGGGAAACGAAGAAAGGCGTGATTTCAGCCGCGGAAGTCGTTGGCGGCCGGCTCGCGAGCGCGCCGATTACGGTATTGGAACGACCTTATCACCTGTCGTACCCCTTCGTCTTCGCCGACGGTGGAGCGGTCTACATGCTTCCCGAGACGGTGAACAGCAACGCCGTCGAACTCTATCGTGCCGTCGAATTTCCGTGGCGCTGGGAACTCGCGAGCGTGCTGATCGAAGGCGCGGCGCTCGCTGATGCAACACCGATATTCCATGATGCTCGCTGGTGGCTGTTTGCGGCGATGGCGGAGCACGGAACTACCGATCACGACGAGCTTTTCATTTTTTACAGCGACAGGCTTACCGGACCCTGGCGACCGCATTCTGGCAACCCGGTGAAATCTGATTGCCGCTCGGCGCGTCCCGCCGGTCGTGTTGTACGCAGCGGCGGCCGGCTGTTTCGCCCGGCACAGGATTGCGAGAATGCTTACGGTTCGGGCATCGTGTGGCATGAGATCGTCGAGCTTTCGCCGTCGCATTTCCGCGAGGTGGAAGTCGCGCGTCTCGATGCGCCGCGCGGCCTGGGCATCGCGGGTCTGCACAATTTCGATCAGATCGGGCAGCTTCAGGTCGTCGACATCAGGCGGGCCCGCGCTATTGGCGCGCGCCGCCCAGTGACGGGCGCGGCGATGAGGCGATTGGGCGAAGAATGTAATTGTGCACTGCGGGCAGTGATGACCGATGCGACTATGGTGACTTCGCAGCCGGCCCGCCTCGGCGGGTAGATGAGCGGTGGCGAGTTGAATCCGCTCTCGAGGATGCTCATGCCGATCCTGTGTGCGGTTTAGTCAGATCGAATGAGCTTTCACACGCTCGCGTCGCTTCCTGGTCGTGGGCCACCCCGCGCCACAAATTCGCCAGCCGTTTTGCATAGCCGCGAATGTCATAGGCTCGCGCGTGGTCTTCTCGCGCTGCCCGGCCGAGACGCTGGCGTAGGTCCGGATCGTCGATCAGCCGCCGGACGGCGTCCGTCAGCGCGCCGACATCGCCGACGGGAACGAGCAATCCGTTGCGCCCATGCTCAACCACCTCGGTGATGGCGGCGACCGGAGTTGTGATCACCGGGATGCCGCAGGCAAAGGCCTCGAGAATGATCATCGGAAGATTCTCGATGAACGTCGGCAGCACGACGATGTCGCTTTGACGCAGAACCCGCGCGGTCGCCTCGGCATCGAGCCATCCCGGTATTTCGACCCTCTCGGCTATACCTAATCTGCGCGCGCCAGCACGCGTCTCATCGACATCACCATTTCCGGCAATTGTCGCGGTCCAGTCCTGGCGACCGGCCAAGCGCCCGAGCGCAGCGATCAGCTGCGGGGTTCCTTTTCTTCGACCCAATTCCCCGAGAAATGTCAGGTGCACGCGGCCGTCGCTGGATGGCTGCTTGTCGATTGTTTGGCGGGGGGTAGCATTGGGAAGGACGATCAGTTTGCCATGCGTCTCCGGCAGCCAACCGGTGAAAATGTCCACCCAGTAGCGGCCAAGCACGACGATCTTGTCGCTTTCGATGAACATGCGATCCATCGCCCGGCGGAATCGGGCCCCGATGGTCAGCCAAAAATACTCGAAACCTCCGCCGTGAAGGTGGATCACGTAGGGCACGCCGCAAAGTTTCGCGACCTTGGCAAGGATGACCTTGCGATACGCGCTGCCCTTGAGCGAGAGACAGATGTGCAAAACATCAACCTCTCGCCGCCGCGCCGCGAGCCAGAGCCGCATCAGTGCCAATGTCAGGACTATCGGCGCAAGGATGATGCTGCCGCGTCCGCGGGTGACCAGACGCTCGACAGTGACGTTGACGTCGGGAGCGGTTGATATCACCTCGATTACCATGTCGTTCATGCGGTCAATGCCGCCACGACCGCCCAGCCCATGCGGCGTCGCGATCAGTACTCGCAGCAGTTTGTGAGGCTCCGGCATGGGCTTCTCTTCCAGCAATTTAACGTCGTTCGTTCACATTTTCCCCGGCCAAGAGACACAATCGACACTAGCGGGCGGCAGGCGACGCCGAGCTCAATGGTCGCTTTCCGTCCAATCAAAAAACAAAAGGCACAAATCTCTTGGTGCGCTGCATATACTCGCCATAAGCGGCACTGTGCACCTTAAGAAGGGCTTTTTCTTCGACGTGCACCCGATAGACATACATGACGATCATGCCGAGGATGATGACAACGGCGCTTCTCCAGTTTGTCAGTGTGAGCCCGATGCCGAGATTGAACAGCATCCCGCCGGTGTAGGACGGGTGGCGGACCCATCGGTAGATGCCGCTTTTGACGATTGTGTTTTTCTCGGAGACGCTGACCCGGTAGGTGAAATAATCGCCGAGCATTCGCAAACAGTGTTGCCGTAACAAGGCGCCCGATATCATCATCAGCAGGCCGGCGCCGTACAGGGCGATTCGAAGGGCTCCGTCGAGCCACGGTGGCGTCAAGAACGCGAGCGACAGGGCGGAAAGCCGGACCACTCGCCAACCGTAGTTGATGAGCGGCCAAGATCCGCTGTCGAAATCAATGGCCGCATCTTCGCGAGGGCGTCGACGCGAAAGAATCCTTTGTTCGGTGCCGCGTGCCCAAAGAAAAACAAGCCAAAACGGCATCGCTAGCGGGATCGGCCAAAGAACAAAGGGCGGCGGCCAATAGATCGCGGCGTTGAGATATGCAGACATCGGCGAATTCATCGGATTCGGTAGGGCTGATCGCCAAGCAAGGGCCTAGCATGGACTTGCACGGCATACAATTTTTGCGGGCTCTGTTGGCAAGCGTTAACCGTCAACTGCCCTTTTAACGTTAAACGGCAACGGAAGAGGGTTAAGCAAAGATTTATCGCCATATGAAAAGCTGATTGCGGCTTCGCGGCAAGCGAAGCATGACCGTGGCGAGCGGGTCCTTCAGAATGCGACTGGCAGGCGCTTATCCCTCGATCGAAAATGCATGGGACGCCCGTCTGTTCCTGCGCTACTTGTTTGCACTGTTCTGGGCGTTCGTCCTCGTGCGCCTGATTGTTAACGCTCACATTCTCGACAAAGCGGTCAACTACTCGGGCGAGGGTGGTTCAATCGTCGAGAAGATTCATCCGAGCACGTACGGAATTGCGCTTGTCCTGATCGCGACGCTGCTGTCGACGCGCATCGAATTCGACGACTGGGGGCTGCGTGCGCTGCGCAGCCTCATGACATTTGCGCTCATCATCGGCGGGATCGCAACCTTCACGCTGCTGCTCGGACACACCGGCTCGATCGGTTATCTGGTCGACTCCTATCTTGTCGCCTGCGCCGGCGGGGCGCTGATGCTCTGTTTCCCGCCGTCGTGGCGGCAATGGCTCGGTAGGACGCTTCTTGTCTTCATAGCGGCGGGTGCGTGCGTGGCATTGGCTGAATTCGCGTTGCAGACCCGATTGCTGCCCTATCCGTTACAGGAGCTGTCGTTCCGTCCCACCGGGCTGAGCGAGCACCCTCTGGTGCTCGGCCTGTTCAATGCCGTCGGCATTAATTTCGTCGCGGCGACGCGGTGGAAAGCCGCGGCCAAGGCGGGCGTCATCGTCGTCATGCTGCTGGGCACGGTTGCGGCCGGCGCACGAATCGCCACGCTGGTCGCCGGCTTGAGCACGCTTTCCGTCATCGCCCTGCAGCAATGGCCGTCGATGCCGCCGGAAACACGATTCCGGATGAAGGCGGCTCTGCTCCTCGCCGTGCTGCTCGCCGTTCCGGCGGTGCTCGCGGTCTTATTCCAGCTCGGTCTGCTCGAACGCTTCCAGAATGGCCTGTTCGATGAAAGCGCCATGGCGCGGGTGAGCGTTTATGGGCTGTTCGGCCTGGCCAGCTGGAGCGACATCCTGTTCGGTGCCGACATCGGCAGAATCCGCAGCCTCGCCTCCGAGCATTTCGACCTCGATTTCATCGAAAGCTCGATCGTCATGTTCGTGTTTCAGTTCGGGCTGATCGGCACGATCATCTTCCTCTTATTCATGGCGCGAACGTTTCTGATCCTGCTGGCCGGAGCGGGCCGTCATGTCGTGATCGGCACCTGCGCGTTTTTCATGGTCGCAAGCGCCAACAACGGGCTGTCGACGAAGACGCCGACCGTCCTGATGATCGTTCTTCTGATTGTCGCATTCCACGGCGCCAGGCCCGCGCCGGCCGTCAATAGCCGCCGTTGAGGCCGAGCGCACGCAGCGAGACCGGATCGAGCGCGTCACCGCCGTCGGTCGCCACCAGCGCCATTCCGCCATAACCGGACAGCGCCCACAGCGCCCAGCGGAAACCTCGCCGTTCCGCCTCGACGCGCACGTCCCGCATCCACGCCTCCTGCGACGCCGGATCCGAGGCGCGATACATGCCGTAGGTGCGGGTTACGCCAAACTCGCCGAGCAGGATCGAATTCGGATCGATCCGATGCTGCACAGCCCAATCCAGGACCGTGTCGAATTCCGCCGCGATTTGGCTGCGGCCGAAGCCGCTGGCGAAATAGTTGGCGAGGCGCTCGCGGGTCCGTTGCAAGGCGCGGCGCCTGTCGGCGGAATTGAGGTTGGTGTCCAGCCAGATATCTTGTTCGATGCCGCGCCATACGCGATCGGGATCGCCGCCGCGCGCCGGGTATGGCAGGCCGGAAATGAACCGCCAGTCCCACGCGCTCGGCAATGTCGATTTTACGCCCTGATGCGTGAAGTCGTACGGTTTGTAATAGTGGAAGCTGTAGAGCACGCGGCTGCCGGCGAACGGCCGCGGGTTTAAGGCGATGAGGCCGGTCGCGTCGCCACCGCGCGCGCCGGTGAGGACGAGGAGCAGGTCCGGCGCCTCGGTCCGCGCTTCGCGGTGCAACTGTTCGAGCATGCGTTGCCAGCGCTCGGCCGTCGCTGCGTCCCAGCCATATTGCGGCTCGTTCATCAGTTCGAGGGCGACGCGATTCGTCCGCAGCGCCGCCAGCAGGCGGGCGGTCCGCTTCACCGCGCCGACGTAGGCGAGGAACAATGGATCGTCCGTCGCCTGAACGAGCTTTTCCGGCGCATAATCCGCAACCTGATTGTTGGGATGAAAATCGACGATGACGCGGAAACCATGCGCGAGCAGCCGATCGACCACGGCGGTAAGGTGGCGGTCGAGGGCGTCGCGGGCGGCGCCGGTGAATTGCAGGAAGGGACCCGGATCGAGCGTCAGCCGGATGAAATCGAAGCCGGCATCGGCGACGTTTCGCAACAGCGCATCGGACGTTTGATAGCTCGGCCCGCGGAAAGCCGGCGAGATATAGCGTGTCGGGTCCGATTTCTCAGTTTCGGCCCAGTTCATCATCGTGTGAATCGCTACGCCGCGGTCGAAGCCGGCGATTTTTCCGGTCTGTGCCACGGACGGCGCCGTCGCCAGCAACGCGGCAAGCAGCGTGGCGGTGCATTGCGCGCCGCGCCGGAGCAGCAATGCTTCGAAGCGCTCTGATCGGTGCGCGGACGCGAACAACGAACTCTCCTCGATGATCGCGATACTACGCGACGACGGCGGCGGCACCAGCGTCAAGCGCCGGCTTGGTGGAGAGCCGCGCGTTAACGTTACGCCGCGGGCGCGTGTCGGCCCGCCGTGATCTTACGCGCTGCGGCCTGCGGCTCACGAGCGATCTTAAGCTTAACTTTCGTTTCCCGGACCGCAGCCGCGTTTTTGTGAGAGCACCTTCCCGGCGTTTTTTCGGCGGTGCGAGGGCAGGCAACGGCGATGAAGCATTTTCTCGATGTCGCTCGCGGTTCCTATTCGCATCTTCCGGCGCGGACGCGTTTCACGCTGGCGCGGTTTCTGCGGTTCGTTCCGGAAAACCTAAAATGGGGCCCGAGCTATCGCCGCTGGCGCGAGCTGATCGCCGCTGCGCGCAGCGACCCGGCTCTGGTGCGAAAGCATCAAGATCGCGCTCGCCTGGCGATGGTAACGGCGGCCGAGGAGCGCAGTCGCTATTATCGGGCGTCGCTCAGGGACGTGTTCGGCGCCGGCTTGAGCCCCGAGCAACTCCTCGACCATGCGAATTGGACTCGCATCCCGATCCTGGCCCCTGCGACGATCCTTGAACATGTGCGGGAGATGTGCACCCGCCCGGTCGAAGAACTCGATGTCGCCTCGACGGGCGGCACCTCCGGCAAGCCCGTGAAGTTCTACCTCGACCGCCATCGCAGCCCGATCGAATACGCATTCGTGCATGAGGCTTGGTCGCATGCCGGCTTTCGCCCCGGCGATCCGCGTTGCGTGTTCCGAAGCGTCGCGTTGGATGACGCCGATGCAACGCACATGCAATACGACCCGGCGCTTGCCGAGTTGCGTTGTTCGGTGTTTCACCTCACCGACGCGACCATGCGCGGCTACCACGATGAGATCATCGCCCGCGGCATCCGTTTCATTCATGGCTATCCGTCGGCGATCGCGATCTTCGCCTCGTTCCTGGCCCGGAGCGGTTTGATGCCGTTGTCGCAGATCGACGGCGTCTTTCCCACGTCCGAGCGCTTCGACGCCAGCCAGTGCGAGATCGTCCGGCAGGTCTTCGACCGCGCGCGGCTCGTGCCGTTTTACGGCCTCAGCGAGAAAGTGGCGTTCGCCTGGGCCCGGGACGAGGATCCCGACCTGTTCGCGTTCGACCCGCTCTACGGCTACACCGAGCTGGTGGATGCGAACGGCGCGGCGGTTGCGACCCCCGGCGCTTGCGGTCGAATCGTCTCGACCGGCCTGTTGTTTCCGGGCATGCCGCTCATCCGCTACGAGACCGGAGACAAAGCGCAGCTTGTGGCGTTGCCGGACGCGACGAACGGCTATCGTCTGACGGTGCGCGGCATCGCTCCCAAACACGATACCCTTTATCTGCTCGGCCGATCCGGCGTTCTGATCGCCGTCAAGGGCATCATCTCCAATCTGCAGGGAACGGCTCACGGCATTCGGGAATATCAGTTCTATCAGGACACGCCCGGCGAGGCGACGGTCCGCATCGTGTCGGCGGCGGGCGCTGCCGCCGACTTCTCGAACTACCGGGATCTTCTCAATTGCAAAATGGCGGGTGAGCTGAGAATGGCCGTCGAGCTGGTCGATCGCATTCCGCTGTCGCCGCGCGGCAAGCGCAAGCTCGTCGAACAGCGTCTCGATCTGGCCGGCGCCCTCGGCAAAATTCAAGTCCGCCCGATTAAGGTAAATGCGGAAGCTTGATTGTGAAGGCGTCGCCCGAAAAGGTAGACCCTTCGCAATGATTGCCGCGTTTGTTTGAAAAATCCGTATGGCCGCGAGCTGCCCCGCAGTGGTTGTTGGCGCCGACGCTAACGGTCTCGGCGTCGTCCGCAGTCTGGCCAAGCAGCGCATAACCACGATAGTGGTCGATACCTCCGCTCCTCATGCGGCAATGTGGTCGCGCTGGGCGCGTCCTTTCACCGTGAGCCGGCTCTACGGCAGGCCGCTGATCGACGGTTTGCTGAAGCTGCAAAGCCTGATCGGCGCTCGAGCGGTACTCATTCTGACCGACGAGAAGGCGGTCAACACCGTTTCGCAGTACCGCAGGGAACTCGAGCAGCGCTACCGATTCCATCTGCCTCCTGCCGAAATGGTGACGACGCTTGCGAGCAAGGCGCGCTTTCACGAGTTCGCCGTGCGGCACGAATTGCCCGTTCCGCGCACCATCACTCTCGGTCGGGATAGCGAAATTACGCACCTTGCGGAGCTTCAATTTCCGGTCGTTGTGAAACCCGTCGATAAGGGAGCGGTCCACCTCGCTCAGGCGGAACGCGCGAGCCGGGTCGGAACGATGGAGGAGGCCGAAGTCGTCTGCCGCCGGATGCTGGCCGCAGCCGGACAACTCGTCGCTCAGGACTGGGTCGAGGGGGCCGACAGCGATATCTATTTTGCGCTTTTTCATTGCGAGCGGGACGCCTCGCCGAGCGTCTTCTTTGGGCGCAAGATCGCCTGCCATCCGCCGCGGGTCGGCTCCACGGCTGTTTGCGTCGCTGCCCCGGAGGCGGCGGAGCCGTTGGGTCCTCTGGTTGCCGACTTTGTTGCCGCCTCGGCATATGAGGGGTTGGGCAGCCTGGAGTTCAAACGAGATTCGCGTGATGAGCGATTTATGATAATCGAACCCACGGTGGGTCGAACGGACTGGCAGGAAGAGATTGCCACCTTGAACGGCGTCAATCTTCCTCTGATTGCCTACTGCCGCGAACTCGGCTTGCCGCCACCGCCACATCTGTCGGCGGGAAGGGCCGCGGCGTGGTGCGAATCCCTTCGCCATCGGAAATTCTGTTCGCGGCTCGATAGGAGTGTGCGCGTCCACGATGGGTACTGGCGCATCGACGATCCTGTGCCGGCATTTGCTTTTTATGCGGGCAGCGCCTTGCGGGCCGCCCGCCGGCTAGTCACTAGGCTCGCCCGGCTGGTCTGCGGCGCAACGGCGTCCGGTGCCGTCTCGGCGTCACATATCAGCGCCGGTGCACAGAGGCGCCGCACCGGTGACTGGATGAGTCACATTCATTCGATCCGCGTGAGTGCCGCGGCGATCTGGTCCTTCAGCTCGAGGCGCCCCTTCTTGAGCCGCTCGAGAAACTCATCCGTCGTCGGCTCCTCTTCCGAATCGATGCGATAACCTCGTGCGCGCAACGCGTGGAAGCGCGTCGCCGGCAGACTTCCCTGTCATCTAGACCGCTTGGGAATGCCAAACGCGTGTTCCCGAATCCGCCAAGCCCTCGCTATGACATTGACATGGATCATGGCGCGCCGCGGCGGAAGGGCCGAAGCATGCGGTGGCTGGGCCACTCCGCGGCATCGGGATTAACGCCATGACCGCTACGCAACCGCAGCGAAGAGCCATCGCGGCTTTGTCGGACGAATCGTCGGCCGACCCGAGCGCCGGAAAAAGGCCGCCGCCGGCCCTGGCGAGGAGCGCTGCCGCGGCAGCCGCGGTCGGCGCCCCCGCCAGATCGGCCGAGGATCGCGATTCCTACAGCGTGACGGCGTTTGCCGATGTCACCGACCGCTCGCTGCACGCGGCCATGGCTCGCTTCACCGGCGGGCTTTCGCCGGCGGCGATCACCGCCGCCTATCTCGACTGGGCCGCGCATCTTGCCAACGCACCGGGTAAGTGTCTGCAGCTTACCTACAAGGCGATGCGCAAGGCGGTGCGGTTCGCAAATTACGCCTCTCGCTGCGCGATCGAGGGCAGTGAGGCAGAACGTTGCATCGAACCGCTGCCGCAGGACCATCGCTTCGCCGGCGCGGAATGGCAGAAATGGCCCTACAATCTCGTCTATCAGGCTTTCCTGCTGCAGCAGCAATGGTGGCACAACGCGACTACCGGCATCCGCGGCGTCTCCAAGCGCCACGAGGAGATGGTCGCATTTGCCGCCCGCCAGGCGCTCGACATGGGCGCGCCATCGAACTTCCCGCTGACAAATCCGGAAATTCTCTGGCTCACGGTGAGCACCGGCGGCCACAACCTCGCGTCAGGCCTGCGAAATCTCGTCGCCGATTGGGAGCGCTTCGTCGGCGGCAAGAAGCCTTTCGGCGCCGAGAATTTCGTCGTCGGTCGCGATGTCGCGAAGACGCCCGGCAAGGTCGTCTACCGCAACCGGCTGATCGAGCTGATCCAATATGCGCCGGCGACCAACGAGGCCCGGCCGGAACCGATCCTGATCATTCCCGCCTGGATCATGAAATATTACATCCTCGATCTGTCACCGCAGAATTCGCTCGTAAAGTACCTCACCGAACAGGGCTTTACCGTGTTCATGATTTCTTGGCGCAATCCCGGACCGCAGGATCGGGATCTAGACATGGAGGACTATCGAACGCTCGGCGTGATGAGCGCGCTCGATGCCGTCGGCGCCATCGTGCCGGATCGCAAGGTGCACGCGGTCGGCTATTGCCTCGGCGGAACGCTCTTGTCGATCGCGGCGGCCGCCATGGCCCGCGCTGGCGACGATCGGATGGCAACGCTGTCGCTGTTCGCCGCCCAGACCGACTTCACCGAGGCCGGCGAGCTGATGCTGTTCATCGATGAGAGCCAGATCGCCTTCCTCGAAGACCTGATGTGGGAACAGGGATTTCTCGACAGCCGGCAGATGGCCGGCGCGTTCCAGATGCTGCGGTCGACCGATCTGATCTGGTCGCGCGTCGTCCACGATTACATGCTCGGGGAACGCGAGCCGATGACCGACCTGATGGCGTGGAACGCCGACGCGACGCGCTTGCCCTATCGCATGCATGCGCAATATCTGCGCCAGCTCTTCCTCGACAACGATCTCGCCGAGGGCCGCTTCGTCGCCGCCGGCGAGCCGGTGGCGCTCACCGATATTCGCGCGCCGATTTTCGCCGTGGGTACGGAACGCGACCATGTCGCGCCGTGGCGCTCGACCTACAAGATCAACTTGCAGACGGATGCCGAGGTCACCTATTTGCTCGCCAGCGGCGGCCACAATGTTGGTATCGTGTCGGAGCCGGGCCACGCCGGGCACGACTTCCGGATCAGCACCAAGCGAGCCGGCGATCATTACCTTGATCCGGAGCGCTTCCTCGTGGAAACCGCGCGTCAGGACGGGTCTTGGTGGCCGCAATGGGTCGCTTGGCTTAAGGAGCGCTCCGGCGCACCGACGACGTTGCCGCCCATCGGCGCGCCGCGCGCCGGCTATCCGGTGCTCGGCGACGCGCCGGGAAGCTACGTGTTCGAGGAGTGAGGCCGGGGCCTAGCGCGGTGCGCCGGCGATGGGCGCTCGCCAGCGAGGAAGCGGATGCCGTTCAGGAATCGCGCGGAAGCGGGCCGGAAACTCGCCGTCGCGCTTGCCGAATATAAGGATCAGGCGCCGGTCGTTCTCGCGCTGCCGCGCGGCGGCGTTCCGGTGGCGGCCGAGGTCGCCGCTGCGTTTGCGGCGCCGCTCGATCTGATTCTCGTTCGCAAGATCGGCGTGCCGTTCCAGCCGGAACTGGCGATGGGTGCGATCGTCGATGGCCGCACCCCGATCATCGTGCGCAACGAGGACGTGATCCGTCATGCCGGCATTGACGAAGCCGAATTCAGCGCGGTTTGCGACGCCGAATTCGCCGAGATCGAGCGGCGCCGGCAGCGCTATCTCGGCGGTCGCGAACGTGCCGTGATCGCCGGGCACACCGCCATCGTCATCGACGACGGCATTGCCACCGGAGCAACCACCCGCGCGGCATTGCGCGCCACCCGCGCGCGCGATCCGAAGCGCCTCGTGCTCGCGGTTCCCGTTGCGCCGACCGACAGCCTTGCTGAATTGCGCGTGGAGGCCGACGACATCGTCTGCCTCGAAGCGCACGAGATGTTCGGAGCGCTCGGCTTCTATTACCACGACTTCCGTCAGATCTCGGATGAGGAAGTGATCGAGCTCCTGCAGCGCTTCCCGCCGCAAAAACCGCGCGAAACCGCGGCGTGATCAATGATCGATACTTTGATCCAGAAGCGCACGGCGAGGTGGCGCAAGCTGCTTCTTCACGCCCTCGCATCTGAGGCCGAAAATGCGCGGCTTGCGGCGAACTTTAGATTCACTGACTAGCGCTGTTCTGCGGCAAACCGCCCAACAAAGGTTCGATCGGTTGCATTGGCGATAGGCCAAGCCGATCCATCAATGCCTGATCGCGACCGCGCTCGGGATTCGGCGTGGTCAGAAGCTTCGGCCCATAGAAAATCGAGTTGGCGCCGGCAAGGAAACAGAGCGCCTGCGTCTCCTCGCTCATCTCCTCGCGGCCAGCCGACAGCCGCACCACCGAGCGCGGCATGGCGATGCGGGCGACGGCGATGGTGCGCACGAACTCGATCGGATCGAGGCTTGGCTCACTGGCAAGCGGCGTGCCGGCAACGCGTACCAGCATGTTGATTGGCACCGATTCCGGATGCGCCGGCAGGCTTGCCAAGGTCGCGATCATGCCGACGCGGTCCTCGCGTGCCTCGCCCATGCCGACGATGCCGCCGCAGCAGACGTGAATACCGGCCTCCCGCACATAGCCGAGCGTTTCCAGCCGATCCTGGTAGGTCCGCGTGGTGATGATCTGGCCATAGAACTCCGGCGAGGTATCGAGGTTGTGATTGTAGTAGTCGAGGCCCGATTGCTTGAGCCGCCGCGCCTGTTCCGCGGTGAGCATGCCGAGCGTCGCGCAAGTCTCGAGTTCGAGCGCCTTGACGCTCTCGACCATAGCGCAGACCGAATCGAGGTCGCGATCCTTGGGCGAGCGCCAGGCCGCGCCCATGCAGAAGCGGCTTGCGCCCGCAGCCTTCGCCGCACGCGCCTCGGCGACCACCGCATCGAGCGCCATCAGCTTTTCCGCGTGCAGCCCAGTCTCGTAAGCGGCGCTTTGCGGACAATAGGCGCAGTCCTCCGGGCAGCCGCCGGTCTTGATCGACAAAAGCGTCGAAATCTGCACTTCGGCCGGATTGAAATTCTCGCGGTGAACGCTCTGCGCCCGGAATATCAACTCCGGGAACGGCAGCTCGAACAGCGCGCGGACCTCGGCCCGCGTCCAATCGTGGCGCACGGGCGCTCCGTTGGCGCGCATCGGCGGTCGCGATTCGGCAATGGTCATACTCACTCCTCAATCAAGTAAATTTTTCCTACCACAGAGCGCGAGCTCTGTCATTTGATCCGCATCTCGCGCCCGCTGTTCCGTCGTGCGCTGTTCGACGTCGCGCCGTTCTGGCGTGGTAAGAAGAAGAAGGAAAACGACCCGAATGAGCGCAGCCGCACTTCATCGTGTGTGATGCCGTTCGCCAATGACCATCAGCCACGCTCCCGCAGCAATCTTCGGATTACTTTTCCCGTTGTCGTCATCGGCATGTCGTCGATGAAGGCGATCTCGCGCGGATATTCGTGGGCCGACAGCCGCGTCTTGACGAAATTGCGAATCTCGTCGGCGAGCGCATCGGAGGCACTCTGTCCGGGCTTGAGCACGATGAACGCCTTGACGATCTCGGTGCGCAGGGGATCCGGCTTGCCGACCGCGGCGGCGAGCGCCACGGCGGGATGACGGATCAGGCAGTCCTCGATCTCGCCGGGACCGATGCGATAGCCCGACGAGGTGATCACGTCGTCGTTGCGGCCGATGAAATGGAAATAGCCGTCCTCGTCCATGACGCCTTGGTCGCCGGTGGTCATCCAGTCGCCGATGAACTTCTCCTGTGTCGCTCGTGCGCGCCCCCAGTATTCCACGAACATCACCGGGTCCGGCCGCGCGACGGCGATCTGGCCGAGTTCTCCGGGCGGCGCCGCCGCGCCGTCCGGGCGGATGACCGCGACGCGATGGCCTGGAACCGGCTTGCCGATCGCGCCTGGCCGCGTCACCCCGATCGACGCGCAGGAACTGAGCACGAGGTTGCACTCCGTCTGGCCGTAGAATTCGTTGATGTCGAGGCCGAAGGCGGCTCTGCCCCATTCGAGCGTTTCCGCTCCGAGCGTTTCGCCGCCCGAGCCCAGCGTCCGCAGTTGCAGCCCGTCCCGGTGCCGCGGAGTAGTCGAGCGCAGCATGCGCAGCGCGGTCGGCGCCAGGAACGCGTTGCGGACCCTCATCTGCGCCATGAGCGCAAAGGCCTCCTCCGGATCAAACTTGTCGAATCGCCGCGCCACGACCGGCACGCCGAAATAGAGGCTCGGCAGCAGCACGTCGAGCAGGCCGCCGGCCCAGGCCCAGTCCGACGGCGTCCAGAACCGGTCGCCCGGCTGCGGGAAGAAGTCGTGGGGCATTTCCACGCCCGGCAGATGCCCGAGGAGGACGCGATGGCCGTGCAGCGCCCCCTTCGGCGGGCCGGTCGTTCCCGACGTGTAGATCATCATCGCCGGATCGTCGGGAGTGGTTTCAACGGATTCGAAGGTGGAGGAGGCGCGGTCGATCAACGCGCCGAAGCCGGCCGCTCTTTCGCTCCGACCATCGGTCGAGACCACGAGCTCGACATTGACGAGTTCGTCGCGGATCGCCGCGAGTTTCGTTAGACCGTCGTCGTTCGTGATAACCGCCTTGGCGCCGGAATTTTCCAGGCGATATGACAATGCCTCGGCGCCGAATAGGGTCGCGAGCGGCAGCGCAACCGCG
This sequence comes from Xanthobacteraceae bacterium, assembly GCA_035319735.1. Lineage (GTDB taxonomy): Bacteria > Pseudomonadota > Alphaproteobacteria > Rhizobiales > Xanthobacteraceae > BOG-931. The sequence continues at coordinate 136,021 of DATHCD010000017.1, forward strand.
CCGAGCTTGTAGATCGCGACATGCGCCACCACGACTTCGGGTCTTTGCGGCAGCAGGATCGCAACGCGGTCGCCGCGAACGATGCCGTGAGCGCGAAGCGCATTGGCAAAGCGGTCCGAGGTTTCTTTCAGCCAGCCATAGCTGATTTCCTCGACCGTTCCGTCCGCCAGCACGTGCACGAGCGCAAGCCGTTGCGGATCGGTGCGCGCCCAAGAATCGCACACGGCCGGTCCGATGTTGAAGGTCGCGGGTATCTGCCAATGAAAAGCCCGATAGAGCTTGTCGTAATCGGCGATGGGCGGAAGCATGAACTTTTCCTCGCGATGTCAGCTCGGGCTCACGCCTGGCTCGCCGCTCCCGGTGACGCCGGACTCGTTTCAATGGTCACAATGCCCTCTGCCATCGCAGGGTTCTCGGCCGGCCGCGCCGCTTGGAAATCCCTATCGATTTGAAAATACGCGATTTTCGCATTCCGCGCGATCCGGTGCATCGGTCAGGCGAGTTTTCGCCCTGTAACATTGTGATTCTATTGCTTTCGGCCAAAACGGGCGGCGAGGACCGTCGTGGGGGGCAATTCCGGGCCGATCGAGCGCCGCGGCGGAAATGACGGGAAGATCATGCCGGTTTTCGAGGCTTTCTGCGATCGATTGCCGGCACCCGGCCCGGGTCATCCCATCCCGCTGCAGTTTCCCCGAGGAAATTGTGACAAAAAAGCAACTGCCGCGAAAAATCAGGACTAATGCACGAGAATCGGGCCTTGGAAGCTTTGTGAAGTCTTTGATCAAATGCTAACAGTGAATGTGACAAGGCCCGCTTTGGGCGAGTCGGGTTGGACTTTTCGGAGTGCCCGGAAGCCAGGGGACCTGGGGCCGGGCTAGAGCCAGGGGGACCCAATGTCTAAAACACGAACTTCATTCGCTCTACTTGTCGGTTGCGCGTTCGCGCTCGGGTTGGGGGGAACCGCGGCATCCGCTGCCGACATGGGCCTCCCGTCAAAGGCTCCGCCTGCCCCGGCCGCTGCTGCGCCGCCGCCAATCGACATCCACGGCTTCGTCGATGCCCAATGGGAAAACGAGCTCGTCAACCCGAACGGCATGGCGCTCTCCGGCGGCAGTGAGACGATCGCGGCCGGCCTGAACTTGACGCTCTACAAAAACAAGGCCGGCTTCATCAATTCCTGGTCGATCGGCGGCACCACGGTCGCCGACTTCACCCAGCAATTCCAGGGATACTGGACTCCTGGGATTACTCAAGTTCCAGGGTGCTGTGAGACGGCCAACATGAACGGGGATGCGTTCGATTGGGCCTGGATCGCCAACACCTCGGTGACGTTCGGCACGTACTGGTCGCTGACCGAGTCCTACATCCAAGCCTATTCCCTGGACGTAGGCCCGACGCCCGCCCTGTCAGGGTTTAACGCTTTCGCATTCTCAACGGGCTTCCCCACCCTCAGGATCAACGAACTGAAGCTTGGCTTGAACGACTCCTTCACCGGGTGGTGGATCACCTTCAACCCCTACGTGACCTGGGCCTACTATCTCACGAGTTTGGGATCAGGTGCAGCCTGTCCGCCGGGGGCCCATGCTTGCAACGCAGCCGGGTTCGCTCCGGGAGCAGTGTCGGGTATCGGGTTTGAGGGCGAGACCAACGCCTCCAACTTCTTCGTCGGCATCACCCCGACCACGAGCCTGATGAAGTGGGGCTGGAATATTCCGGTGACCTTGAAGGCGCCGACCTACGTGACCGTCGGCCCGTCCAGTTCCTGGAACGCCCTGTGCGGCAATACTGCTGCGGTGGCTGTTCTTGGTATAACCGGGAACGGATCCTTGGCATGCAGTTCCGGCGACGTCGGCATCTTCACCACCGGCCTGACCGCGATCTGGGATCTCACTTGGCTGCCGCCGCAGTGGGGCCACTGGTACGTCAAGGGCGGCTTCCAGTGGTACGACCTGGTCAACAACGCCGTACGGGCAGCCAATACTCTCAGCGTTGGTCCGAATGTGTGCACCGCCCTCGGCCACACCAGCGCATGCTCGACCGCGTTTGGCAGCGCTCCGTCTGACATCGTGGTCGGCTTCGTCGGCCTCGGCGTGGGCTTCTGATCGGCTGATCGACTTAAGTTAAGAGAACGGCAAGAGCGCGGGTCCTTTGGGCCCGCGCTATTGCTTTGCGGCGGATGATTTCATACCGTCCGCTCGCGGCCGGCAGTGGCGATCAGCTTGAGAGAGGATCCGATGAGAATCGTCGTGATGGCCGTCGCGGCAATCGCATTGCTGACGATCCCGGCTCAGGCCCAGCGCGCACCGCCTTACCAGAACCTGCCGACGAAAGATGATCCTTCGGACCATGCCTCGCGGGACGAGAAACCGGCTGTGAAGGCCGACGAGAAGGCCTATCAATCAGCCTTGCAGAAGATACCCCAGGCTAAAAACTCCGATCCGTGGGCCTCTGTGCGTCAAGCGCCGCAGGCCAAATAGCACCCCTCGTGTTTCATCCTCCCCGACGAAGTGGGGGAGGGGCATAGGCGGCCTCCGGCCGCCGTACTTACGTCAAGAACGCCGACGCCAAGCGTCGGCCATGGCGCCGCGCGGTGGAGGGGGCGGATAAAATAACCTATAGAGCCTCCCGATGGATTTCAGCCTGAGCGAGGAACAGCGAGGCCTCGTCGCCGCCGTCGCCGCCATATGCGGCCGTTTCGGCGACGAATACTGGCTGCAGAGAGACCGGGACGGCGAGTTTCCTTTAGAGTTCGTCGCCGCCCTGGCGAAGAACGGCTGGCTCGGCATCTGCATTCCCGAAGCCTATGGCGGCTCGGGCCTCGGCGTCCTCGAGGCGGCGCTGATGATGCGTACCATCGCCGAGTCGGGCGCCGGCATGAGCGGGGCATCCTCGATCCACATGAACATCTTCGGGCTCAATCCGGTCGTGGTGTTCGGCACCGAGGAGCAGAAGGCACGCATGCTGCCGCCGCTCGTGCGCGGCGAGGAAAGATGCTGCTTCGCCGTCACCGAGCCCAATACCGGGCTCGACACCACGCGCTTGAAGACACGGGCGCGGCGCGAGGGCGACAGCTACGTCGTCGACGGGCAGAAGGTGTGGATTTCGTCGGTGCAATCGGCCGACAAGATGCTGCTGCTCGCGCGCACCACGCCGCTGGAAGAGCGGCGCAAGCCGGCCGAGGGTCTGAGCCTCTTCTATACGAACATCGATCGCGATCGCGTCGAGATTCGCGAGATCGCCAAGATGGGGCGCAAGGCCGTGGATTCCAATCAGGTGTTCTTCGACGCATTTCGCATCCCGGTGGCGGATCGCATCGGCGAAGAGGGCAGGGGCTTCGAATACATTCTGCACGGCATGAATCCGGAGCGGATTCTCATCGCCGCCGAGGCGGTGGGCCTGGGGCGCGCGGCGCTGCGCAAGGCCGTGGACTACGCCAAGAAGCGCGAAGTCTTCGGCCGGCCGATCGGCAAGAATCAGGCGATCCAGCATCCACTGGCGGAATGCTGGATGAATCTCGAAGCCGCCGACATGATGACGCTCTCGGCCGCGTGGCAGTACGATCACAAGCTGCCTTGCGGCGCCGCCGCCAATGCGGCGAAGTATCTGGCGGCCGAAGCCGGCTTCAAGGCCTGCGAGACCGCGGTCATGACCCATGGCGGCTTCGGCTACGCCAAGGAGTATCACGTCGAGCGCTACCTGCGCGAAATTCTCATTCCGCGCATCGCCCCGATCAGCCCGCAGCTCATCCTCTGCTACATCGCGGAGCGCGTGCTCGGCCTGCCCAAATCCTATTGATTGTTTGCTGGTGCCGCGTGTTTCCCTCCCCCATGCTGGTGCCACACGCGCAAGACCAACCTTGTGGGAGCAAGGAGACACACTACCGTTGCGGTGGATTGAGCGCTTTACGGACGGCTTCTGGATCACGGGCGATCACTGTCAGGTAAGCCCGAGCAGCCTGATCGGGCACGACGCGGCCCTGCTCCCAATCGCGCAAGGTGCCGATCGGAATGTGATAGCGCGCCGCAAAATCTTCCTGGCTGATGCCAAGCACGCGCCGGATGATCTTAACCTGCGGCGTGCGCTTCATACGCTCAAGATCAGCACCAGAAAGCGGGCGATTGTCGCGATCGCTGTTAGCTGCGGCCTCAATCTGTTTCTGCGTCATCCGACGCAAAGTGCGCTTAACTGTTTTTGGTGAAGTAGTCATCTTGCTCGCGGTTGGTTGCCTGACGTGCCGAGATGAGCCGGACGCGGCTGTTCCTCTCCGTATAGACCACCGTCAGCACCGTGCCTTCGGCAGTGCCGATCAGAATGAAGCGATCCTCCTCGTAATCCTCGCGGTCATCCAGCCGTTCGATCGCAAATGGGTCTTTGAAAACCTTGGTCGCCAGTTCAAAACTCAGGCCGTTAGTTCTCGGCAGCCTTCGCTTCGTCCCATTCAAAGTCGTCGCTCGTCATAGATACGGATTACCCGTACAAAGTCAAGAAGTCCCGGCCGTCGCGGATGCCCTCATGAGGTCAGTGGGGGATTAAAGTTCGAGATCCCATGAGAGCCTAGTGCGGGAACGTCGGTCATATCGCGTCCGGCTCTCCAGCTTAGTCAATCTGCAGCAATACAGCGAGGCACTCGCGGACTTCATCGACCAGCTTAGCCGAAGCTACGCCAGCCATTTTGATGTATCGTTTTTCCCAGGACACACTGCGCACCTGATCCGCCAGGACGACGCCAGAGATGGCGCGGCCGGCTGGAATGGCGATCTCAAACGGGTAACCCCGCGCCCGGCTTGTAATTGGGCACACGATGCAAAGGCCCGACGGCCCATTGTAATGCCGCGGTGTCAGTACGATAGCCGGGCGATGACCACTCTGCTCGTGGCCAAGCGTGGGATCGAGATCGATCCAGACGAGGTCGCCGGCATCGGGGCAGTAGTCACCAGACTTCGTTGCCAACAGGCGGTCCCCACTCGAGCTCGGAATGGCGATTTTCTGGCCTGATGCCGGCGACGAGCTGTTCCAACCTGTAACGCCGTTTACGCCGCCTTGGCTTGGCAACCTCTACAATGAGCTTGCCATCGTGCACTTCCATGTTGGCGGCCTTGCCGACGCTGGCCCCGATCTCTTGCGCAAATGGCTTGGGCACACGCAGCGCCAGGCTGTTGCCCCACTTTAAAAATTCGACCTTCATCTCCGGTCGCTCCTGCCGTATCTACAATGTAGACATGACCATGCTTCGCGTCAACGCCCGAACGAGTTTCAGATACCAAACTGAAACTAGACCAGCCGGCAGCAACCTACCGCCCGTCGGGCGTGCGCACGCCGAACCAGGCGTCGCGGATTTGGTGATAGTGCACGGTCGGATCGTAGATCGGGACCGGCAGCCGCAGGTCCTTGGCCGACAGCCGGCCGACCGCCGATAATAGGCTGTAGGAGGCGACGATGCGGTCGTGCTGCGCGGTAATGAGCGCGACGCGGGCGTTGACCAGCGCCTGTTCGGCGTTGAGCACGTCGAGCGTGGTGCGTTGGCCGGCCATGGCCTCGTTGCGCACGCCGGTCAGCGCCCGTTCGGCAGCGGCGTTCTGGCGTATCGCCGCCTCGATCTGCGCCTTCGCCGCCTGTAGCTGGCCCCAGGCTTGCACCACATTCGCCCGGGTCTGGTCGCGCACCTGGTCGACATTCAGCCGTTGCTGGCCGGCGACTTCCTTGTCGAGACGGATGGCGGAATATTCGGCGCCGCCCTGATAGAGCGGAACGGTCAGGTTCAACAGCGCCGTTGCCGTCAGCAGATTGGGCGTCAAGACGTTGGAAAAATATTGCTGCTGGATGTTGCCTTGCAGCGCGAGCGTCGGCCACAACGCGCCTTCCGCGATCTTCACTTGCAATTGCGCGACGTCGACGCCGTAGAGCGCCGCCGTCACCGACGGGTTCTCGGCGATGCTGGTCGCGATCGCGGCGTTGAGCGTCGACGGCGAAAGCCGGTCGACGGGCGCGGCCGGCGCGAGATTCGCCGGCTCGACGCCGATGATGCGCCGATAATTGGCCCGCGTCGTCATCAGCGTCGACTCTGCCGCGTGCAGGGCGGCTTCGCCCGCGGCCAATTGCGCCTCCGACTGGGCGACGTCGGTGTCCGTCACCTGGCCGGCTTCGAAACGATTGCGCGTGTCCTTGAGCGTGCGCTGCAGAACGCGAACGTTGTTCTGCTGGACCTCGAGATTGGCGGTGTCGCGCGACATGTCCATATAGGCCGTCGCCGCCGCCAACAGCACCGATTCCTCCATGACGCGCAGCGTCTCGCGCGCCGCGGAAACCTGGCTCTCGGCGGCCCGCACCTTGTTGGCGGTCTGTTGGCCGTTGAACAGTGTCTGCGAGCCGGTGACCCCGAGCGCGCCCGGCGTGGTCGTGCCTGTGACCGAAACCTCTATGCTCTTCGACAAAGGCGTGCCCGGGATCGGAGGAAAGGTTTCGGTTATGCTTGTATATTGCCTGCCGACATTGGCGCTCGCGGAAACGTTCGGCCGATAACCGGAGAGCGCCTGCGCCACGCTCTCGTCGGTCTGGCGGACGATCGCACGCTGCGCGTTGAGTTGCGGATTGCCCTGATAGGCGCGTGCCAGCGCCGACTCGATCGTTTCCGCGGCGACCTCGCGCGGCGCCATCGCCGCGGTGAACGTTATTGCCACGAGCATCGCCGCTGCCATCGCCTGCAACCTGCGTCCGCCGCCGGCCGCAATCGGTGCGGTCGCGGCCAGCCGCACCCCTCCGGCGTCGGGACGATCGCATGCGGATTGTGCGTAAGCCGGCGGAAATTGCCGGTGTTTTCGAGCCCCCGCAACGACAAAACCGCGCGCCACAACCCATCCCACCCTACGCCAGCAAACTTAACGTGCGCGCATCCGCCTTACAAGCTTGCGGCCGTCGGCAAGGGCGCGGCCAAGCCGCGACTTCTGCGCTCGCGCCCGATCAGGCCCGACCGCAGCGCGTTCGGGGCAGGGCTTGCAGTCAGCGCTCGTGATCGCGCGGATCGCCGTATTCACCCGTTTCGTGCGCGAGCAGGCGCAATTCCCTCAGACCCAGCGAGAAGGCGGCGAGAAGGAGGGGAAGCACGAAATAGAGGACGCGGAAGGTCAACAGCGCCGCCAAAAACTCTTCCTTCTGAAATTGCGGAAGACCGATGAGCATCGTCGCCTCGATGACGCCGAGGCCTCCGGGCGCGTGGCTGATGGTTCCCAGGAGCGCCGCAATCAGGAAGGTGACGAGCACGTTGAGAAAGCCGGCGCCGGGGCTCGGCGGCAGCAGCGCGTACATCGCCAGCGTCACCAGGGTGAGGTCCATCGCCCCGATGGCGATCTGCACGAGCGTGAAACGCAGGCTAGGCAGCACCAGACGCCAGCCGGAGCGGCCGATGGCGCGCCGCCGCGGCGCGAGCCAGCTCAAATAGCCGGCAATGGCGAACAATGCCGCGAGCCCGATCGCCCGGTTGATCGACGGCGGCATGTGATCGATGGCGCTGGCGGCCTCCGGCGCGTACGCCAGGGCGCCGCCGAGCAGAAACGCATTGCCCAGCCAGAAGGTCATGCCGGTGATGAATGCGATCTTGGCGACATCGACGACGGTCAAGCCCCAGGCGGCGTAGATACGCAGCCGCACCAGGCCGCCGGTCAAGACGGCGGCGCCCAGACTGTGGCCGATGGTGGAGCTGGTGAAGCTCGCCAGCGCCGCCACCGAATAGGGCACCGCGTGTCGGCCGATCGTGCGCAGCGCGAACACATCGTAGAAGGTCAAGGTGACGTAGCCGGCGACGACGAACGCGCCGGCGATCGCGATTCTCTCGATCGATTGCGCGCGCAACGCGGCAACCACCTTGCCGAGATCGATGTCGCGCAACAACAAGTAAAGCGTGAACAGAGCGGCGGCGAGGACCAACAGGCTGATCGCGGCGCTGATTTTGGTCCGGGCGTGGCTGGGAATGATCGCCGGCGCGAAATTGCTCGTCACGTCTGATTTCAGCGTGGGACGATGAACTCCCGGAAGCCGTCGTGCGATTCGCGGCGCACGCTCTCATTCGTTTGTAACAGGAGTGTAACGAACTGATGGCGGTTGCAATGCGTCCGTGCAAACTACGGCGCATTGAAGCGCCCGAGCCGCGACCGTCACATGATTGAGATATGAAATAGCAATTGTTGTCGCATGCGATTCGCAAAATACGTCGCCGGGCGATCTCGGCCGCAGGGAGCCCGATGAAAGTCCTGGTGGCGACCGACGCATGGCATCCGCAGGTCAACGGCGTCGTGCGCACACTGGGCTCGCTCGAGCGCGCCGCGGGCAAGCTCGGCGCGGCGATCGATTTCCTCTCGCCGGAAGGCTTCCCCTCGTTTCAGCTGCCGACCTATCCCGGCTTGCGGCTCGCCGTGCCGAGCCGGCGTCGGATCGCCGCGCGCATCGAACAGGCGCGGCCGGACGCCATCCACATCGCCACCGAAGGACCGATCGGCTTTGCCGCGCGCGCCTATTGCCGCCGCCGCGGCCGGCCGTTCACGACGAGCTACACCACGCGGTTTCCCGAATATATTTCGGTGCGCTCGCCGATCCCGCAAGCTTGGATCTACGCGGTGCTGCGACGGTTCCACGCCGCGGCGACGGTGACCATGGTGTCCACGCCCTCGCTCATGAGCGAGCTGAAAGAGCGCGGCTTCAACAATCTCGGCATGTGGACGCGCGGGGTGGACATCGACCTGTTCCGACCAGGCCGCGCCGTCGAGCTCGGCTTTCCGCGGCCGATCTTCATGAGCGTCGGGCGCGTCGCGGTCGAAAAAAACCTTGAGGCGTTCCTCTCGCTCGATCTTCCCGGCACCAAGGTCGTCATCGGCGGCGGGCCGCACGAGGCGATCCTCAAGCGCCGCTTTCCCGACGCGAAATTCCTCGGTCCTTTGGAAAACGGCATTCTCGCCGCGCATCTGGCGGCGGCAGATGTGTTCGTGTTTCCGAGCCGCACCGACACTTTCGGCATCGTGCAGCTCGAGGCGCTGGCGAGCGGCGTGCCCATTGCCGCCTTTCCGGTTACCGGTCCGAAAGACGTCGTCGGCAACAATCCGATCGGGGTTTTGCACGAGGACCTCGGCCGCGCCTGCATGGAGGCGCTCAAGATCTCCCGCCACGCCTGCCGCAAATTCGCGCTCGACTGCTCATGGGAAAACAGCGCGCGCCAGTTTCTCGGCCACGTCCGCAAGGTGACCGCGGGCCATGGCAGCGAAGCGGAACTGGCGATGACGATCACGGAAACCGCGCCCGGCTAAAGCGGGCGCGGCGAATGGGTTCAATTGTTCAATGCAAGGATCACGCATGACCGTCCGCTCGCCCATGGAGCTCGACAGGCAGACGATCACCAAGGCCTATGCCCGGTGGGCGCCGGTCTATGATCTGGTTTTCGGGGCGGTTTTCGAGCGCGGCCGCCACGCCGCCATCGCCGCCGCCGAACGCATCGGCGGACGCATTCTCGAGGTCGGCGTGGGAACCGGTATATCGCTGCCCTATTACTCGCAGGACTGTCGCCTTTGCGGCGTCGACCTCTCGGAGCCGATGCTGCGCAAGGCGCAGGATCGCGTGGCCGAGCTCGGACTCAAGAACGTCGAAGGGCTCTGGGTGATGGATGCCGAGCATCTGTCGTTTCCCGACGACTCCTTCGACGTGGTCGTCGCGCAATATGTGATCACCACGGTGCCGAATCCGGAAGCGACGCTCGACGAGTTCGCCCGCGTGCTCAAGCCCGGCGGCGAGATCGTGCTGGTGAGCCGTGTCGGCGCCGAGGCGGGATTGCGGCGGGCGCTGGAGCACTGGTTTGCGCCGGCGGCGCGCAAGCTCGGCTGGCGAACCGAATTCTCCTTCGCGCGCTATGCGCAGTGGGCCAAGCGGGCCGCCGGCATGCGCCTCATCGAGCGCCGCGCCATGCCTCCGTTCGGACATTTCTGCCTCATTCGTTTCGCCAAGGACGCGGGAGCGAGCGTGACGTGCGAGAATGTCTCGCAACAGAGGCGTCCGCCCGCGCAGGCCGCGCGCTGATCGCTTCATCGGGGGCGCTGCGCGACCAGGCGTCGCCCACGCATTCTCCTGCCTGTCACAAGGGATTCATCGAATCGCCATACCCAGGCCTGATAACTTAACCACGGGGGGAGCAGATGGACGGTTTTCGCGAAGCCTTGCGAATCCAGCGCTGGGACGATCACCGCTATTATCATCACAGCCGGATCAACCAGTCGCTGCATTTCGTCAGCGCCATCGGCTTTCTCTTTTCCTATGTGATGATCTTCAAGGACCCGGCCGTCTCGGCGCTGGCCGGGTGGCTGGTGTCGATGACCACGCGGCAGGCCGGCCACTTTTTCTTCGAGCCGAAGGATTATGACGAGATCAACCAGGCCAGTCACGAATACAAGGAAAAGATCAAGGTCGGCTACAATCTGCGCCGCAAAGTCGTGCTGCTGTCGATCTGGGCGCTGTCGCCGCTGCCTCTCTGCTTCGATCCGACTTATTTCGGCATCTTCGCCCGGCATGCGGACAAGGCGCAGTTCGTCCGTCATGTCGCGATAGTCTGGCTCGCGGTCGGCATCGGCGGCGTTGTGTTCCGCACCGTCCAGTTGTTCTTCCTCAAGGACGTGCAGACTGGCCTAGTGTGGGCGGCGAAAATTCTCACCGACCCGTTCCACGACATCAAGCTTTATCACAAGGCGCCGTTCGCGCTGCTGCGCGGCGAACTGATCGATCCCGGCATTCGCGCCACGTGGGACGAGGAGGAAAGCGAAGAGGCGCCGCGGCTGACCTGAGCGCGCCTTCTCGGATCAATGCTTCGTCGGAGCGCGCGGAGGAAACAGGCGGCGGGCGATCATCTCCTTGACGATCGCCCGCTTGATCGATGCGTTGGTCGGCGGCGGACTGCTCCACCAGCCGTCCCGTTGCATGGTTCTGGCCGCGGTGACGAAACGGTCGGCGGCCGCGTCGAAGTCGGCATCGGAGTAATCGAGGCTGAAGATGAGACGGCCGGTTCCGACCCAGCTCAGGGCCAGCCCCTCGGCGCGCAGATAGTATTGCAGCATCCAATTGTAGCGGCACGGCTGGCTGTAGCAGACCGTCCAGATCGAGGACATGGCGGCGACCGCAACCGGCAACGATTCCCGGCGCAGGCGCTCGTTGAGCCGCCGCGCTCGCTCGTTCCAGACCCGGTCGAGGTCGCGGTAGAGCGCCTCACTCTGCGGCGTCCGCAGCCGGCGCAGGAACTCGTTCATCGCCGCCATCACATAAGGGTGCGAATTGAACGTGCCGCGGGCAAAGCAGATGTCGGCCGGCCGATCGTCGCGGAAGCGCCGCATGAGATTGCGGCGCCCGCAGAGGACGCCGATCGGCAGCCCGCCGCCCAGCGTCTTGCCGTAGGTGACGAGGTCGGCGCGCACGCCGAAGTATTCCTGCGCGCCGCCGGCGGCGAGGCGGAAGCCGACGAAGACTTCGTCGAAGATGAGGACGATATTCTGCGCGCTGCAAGCCGCGTGCAGGCGTTTGAGCCAGCCGGCATAGGCGTCCTTGTCGAAATGCGCGCGGCGGGAGCTGTCGAGGAGGGCGGAATCGGTCGGCGCCGGAGCGTTCGGATGCAGCGCCTGCAGCGGGTTGACGAGTACGCAGGCGATGTCGCGCCGCGAGCGGATGACGCGCAGCGATTCTTCGGACATGTCCTTGAGCGTGTAGGTCTCATGCGCCGGCGACGGATTGCCGATGCCCGGCTGCACATCGCCCCACCAGCCGTGATAGGCGCCGCAGAAGCGCACCAGATGCGAGCGCCCGGTATGATATCGCGCGAGCCGCACCGCCTGCATCACGGCCTCGGTGCCGGACATGTGGAACGAAACTTCGTCGAGACCGGAAAACTGCGTCAAACGCTTGACGTTGTCCGCGATGACGGGGTGATAAGGCCCGAGCACGGCACCAAGTTCGCGGACGCGGGCAAGACCGCGCGCCATCGTCCCTTTGTAGCAGTCATAGCCCAAGAGATTGATGCCGTACGATCCGCCGAGATCGTAGAAGCGGTTACCGTCGAGATCGACCAGCATCACGCCGTCGGACGACCGCACGAAGGCGCCGCTCTTGAGATGCTCGCGCACCAAG
>DATHCD010000018.1:0-11077 GCA_035319735.1 Xanthobacteraceae bacterium
CAGCCGTGTGATGAACATCATGGGCATCCAGCCGCTGATGGCGGCGATCAGGGCGTAATCAAACCTGAAATACCATGCCCCCTCGCCAAGGGCGCTAAATCTACCTTCCCGCAAAGCGTTTTGACACGACCAAGACCCAAACCGGACCTCGACGCGCTCTTATTGTCGTGTCTGGAATTTCCCGAATTCCTGTTCCTGTGGCGGATAGGCAACAGCCGGCGAACAACGGCGGGATTATAATTGGTCGCAATTCAGGGGGCTTTCGTGCAGAGATTGTCGATTGTCATCGCTGCCCTCGCGACGCTGGTGGGTACGTCTGCTTTGGCGGCCGACATGGCGGTGAAAGCGCCGCCTCCGCCGGTACCAGCTTACACCTGGACCGGCTTTTATGTCGGTGGTAACGCCGGTTACGGGTGGCACGACCCAACCGTCAGCGTCACACCGAACGACATAGTGTCAAGCGCCACTACCTGTGGTGGCGCCTTCGGCGGGACCTGCATTCCTCCGACCTCATTCGACATTCACGGCGCTCTGGGCGGCGTCCAGGCTGGTTATAATTGGCAGATCAATCAGAATTGGTTGCTGGGCCTCGAAACGGATTTTGACTGGTCGAACATCAAAGGGACCGGCACCTCTAATTTTTCATTGTTAGGAAGCCCTTCGAGCTTTCAGGCTTCGGAGAACATCAAATGGTTCGGCACGGTCAGGGGTCGCGTCGGCTTTCTGCCGTGGAACAACCTTCTCGTTTATGGCACCGGTGGCTTCGCCTATGGCCGCGTCGATGCGCAGGCCGCAATTAACTCGCCAGTTTTAGAATCGGCGGATTTTATTACAGGCAACTCCTATAGCTGCACCTCCCCTGGTGGTGCCGGCGCGACGAACTGCTTTCTCGGCAATTCATCACGGACCGCCACCGGTTTTGCCGTCGGCGCCGGCGGCGAATATATGCTCTGGAACAATATCAGCGTGAAGGGGGAATATCTTTACGTTGACCTGGGCCATGGCAATACGACAAATGTTGCTGCACAAGCTACCGTTCCAGGCGCGCCAATACCGTCTTCATTCACCGCCAGCTACAGCCGCGTCGATTTCAACGTGGTCCGTGCCGGTCTGAACTGGAAACTTAACTAGCTGGCCCGCTACGCGGCAGCGGTCGGGTTGAATCATCAGACCTATGAAGCGGCAATGTCTTCCGCTTCTGGCACTTAGCGGCCGAGCCGACTGCCATCCGTGATGTCTGAAATTGGGGGATGAACGGACTTATCGCGAATGTGCCTCAAGCCGGCACGCTTAGACCCTGACGAGGGGCGACTGAGCCGTTACGCGCCTCTGCGATTGCGCGCGCCTTGGTCCTTGGCCTGGAGCGCAATCGCTTCAGGTTGAATCGATTGCGCTCTCGCTTCTTTCGTGGAGCATGATCTTCTCGGGAAACCGGTTTCCGCTTTTCCGGATCATGCGCTAAAGCTGCTCATGCGAGCACGCCGGCAGGCACGACGCGCTCGCGTCCGGATTCACGTGGTAGGTGCGCTTGGCGTAAGCCATCAGCGAGTCCGGTGTGAGCCCGGGTCCGAGCGGTAACTGTCCGGAATCGACCGAGCGCGTCAGGCGTTCGAGGAACGCGGTGAGATCGCCTGCCTGAGGCGTCGGCGCGGCCTTGGCAACGGCTTCGGTCTTGGCTTCAGATGGCGCAGTCGGCTCTGGCACTCCCGCTGTTGCAGGCTCTGCCGGTGATTTCGCTGGCGGCGCCGCGGCGGAAGCGACTTTACTCGGCTCTTGGCGCGGCGGCGGCACTTGCGCGGCTTTCCTGTTGCGCTCCCCCGGCTTGGCGCTGGTAAGCGCCTCGTGCGGGCTTGCCGGCTCGCTATAGGCGAGCGCCTCGACCGGCTCGGCCGCAGGCGGCTTCACCGGCGCCGCCTTCTCTGCCTGCGCGATCTCCTCGCGATCCTCGCGCGACATTTTCGCGACCTCGGTCTTGACCAGATCGCGGAATTGCCAGCTGAACTGCGCGCCCATATGCGAGTCGTGATTGGCGATATATTCGATGTTCGGCCCGACGAGTTTCTTCGAACCCATGCCGCCGAACGTCTCCGCCGGATCGGGATTATAGATTTCGATGATGCGGCTGGCGTGGTCGCCGACGATGTCCGGATTCCAGCTCAGCATCGACGGCTGCAGCGCGATGATCAGGTCGACGTGCTTGGCCTTGTTGGCGACCCAAGCCGACGCGTTGGCGCCGAGGCTATAGCCGATGACCATGCTGCGCGTACCATCCGGCAGATGGTCAAGATCTTTGACCAGCGCCGGCCAAGATTGATGCAGATAGGTCGTGACTTCGACGTCCGGCATCATTTTCAGTTCGGCGACGAGTTCGACGAGCCCGATCGCCGGCAGCGGGCCGAACATCGGCCACAACACGCCGATGAACGTCTTGGCCTGAACCGGCGAACAGACAAGACAGGCAAGCAAGGCGGCAATGATCGATCGTTTCATCATCGTTTTTTGCACCTGTGTCGTCGCTTGCAGTCGTCGCGGCCCAAGGCGATGCACAGCATCGCCGACGACGCGATGTCGCCGGTGAGGGAAAAGAGGCGAGCCTCGCTCCGTTGCGTCCCTTTGTGTGCCCCGATCACACACTGACGAACAATTGCGGACGCAGATGGAAGAATTTGCGGATGAAAAGCGGCAGCCGCGTTAGCGGCGCGTACACCATGTCGCCGCGGCGTCTTCTTCGGAAGAAGGAAAACGAGAATTTCATGGCCGCGTAGCAGGCGATCTCTACGCAGCCGGGGCCGGCTTCTCGGCCTTTTTCTTAACCATCAAGCCAAAAATCCGCGCCGCTTGGTCGCGCAAATATTCGCGTTCGCATCAGCACGGCGAAAGCGTGGTCGAGGCGAGCGCACCGGGACGCGGCATCGGCAGGGGGAACAAGCAGGAGGTCGAGCCGCGACGCCCATGCTCGGAAAGGTCATGGCTTTAGCGGCCGGCAGTTTCATTTATAAAGAATCCCCCGAGACGGTAAAACACGTTCCGGGACAAAGCATGGATGCAAAATCGCAACATCGCGTGACGCCCGAGCCGCGCCTGGAAGACGAAGTTCTGCTCCGCGGTGCCGGCCGCTACGCCGCCGATGTGCCGTGGCCGAATCAGGCCTATGCGCATTTCGTGCGTTCGCCGCATGCCTTTGCCCGGATCGCGAGCGTCGACGTGACGGCGGCGCGCGATGCGCCCGGCGTGGTCGGCGTGCTAACCAGCCGCGACATCGAGGGGCTCGGCGGCATCACCGCCAGCCGCCGCTTTACGGGCGCGGCGGCAAGGCGCTGATCATGCCGCACCGGCCGGCGCTCGCGACGGCGCGCGTCATGCGTGTCGGCGAGCCGGTCGTGATGGTGGTTGCGGAGAGCGCCATCGCGGCGCAAGACGCCGCCGAGCGCGTGGTGGTCGAATACGATGCGCTCACTCCGGTGATCGACGCGCGTGCGGCGCTCGCTGCCGGCGCGCCGCTTCTATGGGCGGCGGCGCCGGGCAATCTCGCGATCGACTGGCCGGGGCCGGCCGGCGATCCCGCCGCCAATTCGCGCGAAGTCGACGCGATCTTCCGCGCGGCGAAGTTCGTCGCCCGCATCACGGTGATCAATCAGCGCATGGCGGTTGCCGCGATCGAGCCGCGCGGCGCGACGGCGCGCTACGATGCGGCTGCCGAGGTTTATACGTTACGGGCGTGCTCGCAGGGCGCGCGCATATTGCGCGATGACCTCGCCGACATCATGAAAATTCCGAAGGAACGCTTGCGCGTCACGACCGACGATGTCGGCGGCGCTTTCGGCCTCAAAACCGGTGCCTATCCCGAATATCTCGCGCTCTTGGCCGGCGGCAAAAAATTTGGCCGACCGATTCACTGGATGTCGGGCCGCTCCGAGGCGTTCCTCAGCGACAATCAGGCGCGCGACACCTATTCCGAGGCGGAGCTTGCGCTCGACGCAAAGGGATGCTTCCTGGCGCTGCGCATACGCAACATCGCCAATCTTGGCGCCTATATCGGCCCGGTCGGGGCGCACATCCCGAGTCTGAGTTTTGCCCGCTGCCTGCCCGGCATGTACGACATCAGACATATCGACATCAGCACGCGCTGCGCCTTCACCAACACGCTGCCGACCGCGCCTTATCGCGGCGCCGGCCGGCCGGAGGCGAATTACGTGCTCGAACGCGTGGTCGAGGAGGCGGCGCGCGTGACCGGCATCGACCCGGCCGAATTGCGCCGGCGCAATCTCATCCCCGCCGCCGCCATGCCGTACAAGACCGCAGTCGGCACGACCTATGACAGCGGCGATTTTGCGCCGGTCCTCGAAAAGGCGCTGGCGCTCGCCGACCATGACGCCTTCAAGGCGCGCCGGCACGAAGCCCGGAGGCGCGGAAAATATCGCGGCATCGGAATTTCCTGCATGGTGGAACATGCCGGCGCCACGCCGATCGAAGGGGCGCTGCTGACGTTTCCAGGCGACGGCACGGTAGCGGTCAATCTCAATGTGCAGGCGACCGGCCAGGGGCATGCCTCGGTTTTTTCCCGTCTGGTCGCCGCGCGGCTCGGTCTTGCCCCGGACAAGGTGATCCATCGGCAGGGCGATTCCGCGCTGGAAATCGCCGGTTACGCCTCGGTCGGTTCGCGTTCGGCGATGACCGCGGGCTCGGCAATCGTCAAATGCGTCGACCGCCTCATCGAGAAGGGAAGGCACATCGCGGCGATGCTGCTCGAGGCTGCGGAAAGCGATATCGCCTATGCGGCCGGCGCCTTCACTGTGATCGGGACCGATCATCGTATCTCGCTCACCGATCTCGCGGCACGCGCCGCCGAACTGAAACGGCGCGGCACGATTGCCGAAGACCTCGATACCAAGACCGCGTTGGAAACGCCGCAGACCTTTCCCAATGGCGTCCACGTCGCCGAAGTCGAGATTGATCCCGATACCGGCCAGATGGACCTCGTCGGCTATAGCGCGGTCGACGATTGCGGCAACGTGCTCGACGGCATGATCGTCCAGGGCCAGCTGCACGGCGCGGTGGCGCAGGGGCTCGGACAGGCGCTGATGGAGCAGGTGATCTACGACGAGAGCGGCCAGCTCGTCACCGGCTCGTTCCTGGACTATGCGATGCCGCGCGCCGGCGACATCCCGTCGATCCGCGATGAACTCTCTTGCGTCCCGGCGACGACCAATTCGCTCGGCGTGAAGGGCGTCGGCGAGGCCGGCACCACGGCCGCGCTCGCCGCGGTGATGAACGCGGTCGCCGACGCCATTCCCGGCGGCGCCGGAGCGCATCTCGACATGCCAGTGACGGCCGCGCGCCTTTGGGGGGCGTGCCGGCGGGCGAAATCCTAGGCGGCAGGAACCGTGTTGTGGCGCAAATGCCACAGCCGGTAAGACTCACGCGGCCTCGGGGCGCTGATCTATTGATTCGCGCAGCGGAAGGGTGGCTAAATCAACGCGGCTCTTACGGGGGTATGAGCCAGGCGGCCTTGACCGAGCCATCCGGAGTTCGGTCTCGGCCGCTTGCGTTTTGTACCTCCCGCCGTCCGCACGGCCGCGCCGGCGGCCGCCGGCCCTTCAGGGAATCCCGCACTTCCTCACCGCAAGATCCGCGGCGCAAGCGGAGCGCGCTCCCCAAGCCGGGAATGTCCCTGTAGTCTTTCTTGCCTCGGACATTGAGTTGCGAACAGCGAGGACTCGATTGACGACTCAAGTCCTGCCGGTGCGCGAAATTCCGCTGCCGCGATCGGTGCCGGCGCTGCTG
This sequence comes from Xanthobacteraceae bacterium, assembly GCA_035319735.1. Taxonomy (GTDB): domain Bacteria; phylum Pseudomonadota; class Alphaproteobacteria; order Rhizobiales; family Xanthobacteraceae; genus BOG-931. The sequence goes on from DATHCD010000018.1 coordinate 5,785, forward strand.
AGCTTCGTCGCCGGCTATGTCGACGTCTACACCTTTCTCGCGCTGTTCGGTCTCTTCGTCGCCCAGGTGACCGGGAGTTTCGTCATCGGCACGGCGGAGCTCGTCACCCACGACACCGGCATCACCGGCAAGCTCATCGCCATCGGTGCTTTCATCTTCGCCGCGGCGCTTACCGCGGGTTTGATCGCCGTGGTCGGCGAGCAAAATCGCGCGACATTGCCATGGATGTTGGCGTTCGAGACGGCGCTCCTTGCCGTTTTCACCGTTGTCATGTTCACCGCTCAGCCGCTCACCGGCGTCGGCGACTGGCACGGCATCGTCGCCGGCGCGCTCGGCGCCATGGCCATGGGCACGCAGAGCGTCATCGTGCGCCTGTTGATGCGCGGCGTTCCGCAGACCAACGTCATGACCGGCAACATGACCCAGGTCGGCATCGAGACCACCAATTTGTTGCTGGCCTGGCGGCGCCGGGCGCGCGATCCCGGCGATCGGGGCAGCGAAAAAGAGTTTGCCGCGGTGCGATCGAGGCTGTCCGTCGTTCTCGCCATTGCGATAGGCTTCCTGCTCGGCGCCGCGTCCGGCGCGGTCGCCTACGCGCAAGCGGGGCTTGCCGGCGCCCCCGTCGCCGTGGTCATCGTCGGCGCGCTCAGCGTCTGGGCGCTCCGTCGCGGCCGGGGCCGGGAATCGCAGATCTGAAAAATGGAGCAGACCATGCCGGAGCGTCCCGAGGCGATCGTCGCAGGCAAGAAACGCCCGTTCACCGGAGCGGAGTTTCTTGAGTCGCTGCGCGACGGCCGCGACGTCTACATCTATGGCGAGCGGGTCAAGGATGTCACGGCCCACCCGGCGTTCCGCAATTCGGCCGCTTCGATTGCGCTCCTCTACGACGCGCTGCACGACAAGGGCAGCAAGGAGGTGCTCACGGCGCCGACCGACACCGGCTCCGGCGGCTATACGCACAAATTCTTCAAGGCGGCGCGCTCGCGCGAGGAGGTGGTCGCGCAGCGCGACGCCATCGCCGCCTGGGCGCGCATCACCTATGGGTGGCTGGGGCGCAGCCCCGATTACAAGGCCGCCTTCCTCAACACGCTTGGCGCCAATGCCGGGTTCTACGGGAAATTCGCCGACAACGCCCGCGCCTGGTACAAGCGCGGGCAGGAGGCGGTGCTCTTTCTCAATCACGCGCTGGTCAACCCGCCGATCGACCGCAACAAGCCGGCCGAGCAGGTCAAGGACGTCTACATCACCATCCAGAAGGAGACCGACGCCGGCATTTACGTGTCCGGCGCCAAGGTCGTCGCCACCAACTCGGCGCTCACCCATTATAATTTTCTCGGCCAGAACATGGGTCAGGAAATCAATGACCCGGCCATGGTGGTGATGTTCATCGCACCGATGAACACGCCCGGCATCAAGCTCATTTGCCGGCCATCCTACGAGCTCGCCGCCGCGGCCACCGGCTCGCCCTGGGATTATCCGCTGACCTCGCGATACGACGAGAACGACGCCATCTTCGTTTTCGACAACGCCTTCATTCCCTGGGAGAACGTTCTCATTCATCGCGACATCGAACGGCTGAAGAATTTCTATCCGCAATCGGGTTTCTTCAACGGCTTTACCTTACAGGGCTGCACTCGGCTTTCCGTCAAACTGGATTTCATCGCCGGCCTGCTGTTCAAGGCCGCGCGCGCCACCGGCGTCGAGGCGTTCCGCGGCGTGCAGGCGCAGATCGGCGAGGTGATCGGCTGGCGCAATTTGTTCTGGTCGCTCACCGACGCCATGGCGTTCAATCCCGTGCCTTGGGTCGACGGCGCGGTGCTGCCCAATCCGCGCGCCTCGAGCGCCTATCGGCTGTTCATGACCGAGGCATATCCGGCGGTGCGCGCGATCGTCGAGAAGGTGATCGCCTCCGGGCTGATCTATCTTCCCTCGCACGCCCGCGACTTCAAGAATCCGGACATCGACAAATATCTGGCGAAGTACGTGCGCGGCTCGAACAACATCGATTACAAAGAGCGCATCAAGATCATGAAGCTTCTGTGGGACGCCGTCGGCACCGAGTTCGGCGCCCGCCATGAACTTTACGAGATGAACTATTCCGGCAGCCACGAGCTCATTCGCATTTTCCCGCTGCAACTGGCGCAGGCCTCCGGCGCGCTCAAGGAGATGGAGGCGTTCGCCGAGCGGTGCATGGCCGATTACGACGAGGACGGCTGGCGCCACGCGGCGTATCGCGATGGCGCGGACGTGTCGATCGTGGGGAAAAAGTAGGGCCGGTTGGCCGAGCGAGTTCGGCCTGAAACAGCCGGGCGATGACAAGCTCCGGCGCGCGGATCGCGTCGCTGCCGCGATTCACCATCTCAGGTTAATGAACACGCACTAAACACCTGATCCACGGCGCATTCAGGCCGAAGGGAAGAGAATGACGGTCGACAGAAGATCGCAGCACACCGCGATCGCCAGCAAAGGAGAGTGTCATGGACAGCCTGACCAAAGCCATCGTTGCCGTTTCGCTTGGACTGTTCGGCGCCTCGGCCACCAGCGCCTTCGCCCAGTCGCGATGGGACGCCGAGCATCCGCGTCGCGCCGAAGTCAACGAGCGACTCGCCGTGCAGAACTTCCGCATTAACCAGAGACTCCGCGAGGGCGAGTTGACGCCCGCGCAAGCCTATCGCCTGCACAACGAGGATCGAACGATCCGGCGCGAGGAACGGGCGATGGCGTCATTCGATCACGGTCACATCACCCGCGCCGAGCAGCGCGCCCTCAATCAGGAGGAGAACGTGGTCAGCCGGCGGATCGGTTTCTGACCGGGGGGCAATCGGAAACGGAGTCGGACGGCGCTTCATGAGGAGGTGCGGCGCCGTGTGAGATGCAAAGGTGAGTTCCGGCCGACACGTCGATGGCTCGTCGGCCGTGTCGGGCCGATGGGGCGCTGTGCCGCGCCCACCGGTGCCGCTTGTCTTGAGAAGTTTTGCAACCGACAAGGCCGCGGCAGCGGGCTGAGTGCTCGACGGCGGTGAGAGGGGCGCTCGAAACGCAGATCTGGTACGGGCCTTCCCGGGCTTGACCCGGCAATCTATCCTCCTGCACAAAAGCAAGAAGAATCCGGGATCGCCGATCCCGTTATCCAAATGCTGCATGGGAGGTCGTCATGCCCGACGCCGTGATCGTTTCCACCGCCCGCACCCCGATCGGCAAGGCCTATCGCGGCGCCTTCAACATGACCCACGGTGCCGATCTCGGCGGCCATGTCGTCCATCATGCGGTCAAGCGCGCCGGCGTCGATCCCGGCGAGGTCGAGGACGTCATTCTCGGCTGCGCCCTGCCCGAGCGCGCGACCGGCGGCAACATCGCGCGCCAGGCGGCGATCCGCGCCGGCCTGCCGGTCACCGTCGGCGGCATGACGGTCAACCGCTTCTGCAGCTCGGGGCTGCAGACGATTGCGCTGGCGGCGCAGCGCATCATTGCCGGCGAGGCCTCGGTTATCGCCGCCGGCGGCCTGGAAAGCATCAGCCTGGTGCAGGACGGCAAGAGCTTGCCGGCCCCCAGCGAGTGGATGCTCGAGCACAAGCCCGAGCTGTACATGCCGATGATCGACACCGCCGACATCGTCGCGGCGCGCTACAAGGTCAGCCGCGAAGCCCAGGACGCTTTCGCGCTGGAAAGCCAGCGCCGGACCGCGTCGGGGCAGCAGGCCAAGCGTTTCGACAGCGAGATCGTGCCGCTGCCGACGACCAAGAAAGTGGTGGACAAGGACACCAAGGCGGAAAGCTTCGAGCCGGTGACGCTCAAGAACGACGAGGGCAACCGCCCCGATACCACGCTCGAAGGCCTCGCCGCGCTCAAGCCGGTGCGCGAGGGCGGCTTCATCACTGCCGGCAATGCCAGCCAACTGTCGGACGGCGCCTCCGCCTGCGTGGTCATGGAGGCGAAGCTTGCCGAACGGCGCGGCCTCGAGCCGCTCGGCACCTTCCGCGGCTTCGCCGTCGCCGGCTGCGAGCCCGACGAGATGGGCATCGGGCCGGTGTTCGCCGTGCCGAAGCTCCTCGGCCGTCACGGCCTCAAGGTCGACGACATCGATCTGTGGGAGCTCAACGAGGCGTTCGCCAGCCAAGCGCTCTATTGCCGCGACCGGCTCGGCATTCCCCAGGAACGGCTCAATGTCGACGGCGGCGCGATCTCGATCGGTCACCCCTACGGCATGAGCGGCGCGCGGCTCACCGGTCACGCGCTGATCGAGGGCGGCCGCCGCGGCGCCAAATACGCGGTCGTCACCATGTGCATCGGCGGCGGCATGGGCGCCGCCGGCCTGTTCGAAATTCACTAGGGGGTGCGCCATGGATCTGCGCTTCACGCCCGAGGAAAACGCGTTCCGCGCGGAAGTGCGCGCGTTCATGAAAAGCGCGCTGCCGCATTCGATCCGCGACAAGATGATCGAGGGACGTCATCTGATCAAAGAGGACCTCGTCACCTGGCAGCGCATCCTCAACGCCAAGGGCTGGGGCGTGCCGCACTGGCCGGTGGAATGGGGCGGCACCGGCTGGGGACCGGTCAAGACCTACATCTTCCGCGAAGAGGTACAGCAGGCGCCGGCGCCCGAACCCCTGCCGTTCGGCGTCAACATGGTGGGGCCCGTCATCATCGCCTTTGGCAACGAGGCGCAGAAGAAACGGTTTCTGCCGCGCATCGCCAATCTTGACGACTGGTGGGCGCAGGGCTTCTCCGAACCCGGCGCCGGCTCCGATCTCGCTTCGCTGAAGGCCGCGGCGCGGCGCGCCGACGGCCACTACGTCGTCAACGGCCAGAAGACCTGGACCACGCTCGCGCAATATGCCGACTGGATCTTTTGCCTGGTGCGCACCGATCCGGCCGCCAAGAAGCAGCAAGGCATTTCGTTTCTGTTGATCGACATGAAGACGCCGGGCATCACCGTGCGTCCGATCCAGACCATCGACGGCGGCCGTGAAGTCAACGAGGTGTTCTTCGACGACGTCAAGGTCCCGGTCGAGAACCTGGTCGGCGAGGAGAACAAGGGCTGGGATGTCGCCAAATACCTGCTCGGCCACGAACGCACCGGTATCGCGAGGCTCGGCAAATCGAAGGAGCGGGTCGCATTCGCCAAAAAGACGGCGCACGAGATGAGGGCGAACGGCAAACCGCTGATCGAAGACCCGGGGTTTCGCCAGCGCGTGGCACAGCTCGAAGTCGACCTGAAGGCGCTCGAGATCACCCAATACCGGGTCGTCTCCGCCTATGAAAAGCGCGAGGCCGGAAAGCCCGACCCGCTGTC
>DATHCD010000019.1:0-47326 GCA_035319735.1 Xanthobacteraceae bacterium
GCGCCGCGCAAAGTTGAGCCGCCAGGAGCAGGGGCCGGACGGTAACGGCGGCGGCGGGCTCGCTCGACAGCGGCAGCGCCAACGCGATCAGCAAGGCAACGGCCGCGAGCCAAAATCCGAAAGCCTGGACGCGCGGCATCACCGAGCGGCTCCCATCTGCCAGGCGGTCAATCTGGCGACGGCGTCGATGAGCGCGATCAGCACGGTGGCGATGATCGCGGCGGCAAACAGCGCCGCCCAAATTTGCACGGTCTGGCCGTAGTACGAACCGGTCAACAGGCGCGCGCCGATGCCGGCCTGGGCACCGGTCGGCAACTCGGCGACGATGGCGCCGACCAGCGAAATCGTCACCGAGACTTTCAGGCTGGCAAACAAAAATGGAATCGATGCCGGCCAGCGCAGCTTCCACAGCACCTGCCATTTGTTCGCCGACCAGGTGCGCATCAAATCGAGCTGCATCGGATCGGGCGAGGTCAGACCCTTGACCATGCCGATGGTGACCGGGAAGAAGCACAAATAGGCGGAGATGATCGATTTCGGCAGCAGGCCGCGGATACCGATCGCGCCGAGCACCACGATGACGATCGGCGCGATCGCCAGGATCGGAACCATCTGCGAGCAGATGACCCAGGGCAGCAGGCTCTTTTCCAGCGTCCGCACGTGCACGATCAAGACCGCGAGCAGGATGCCGAATATGGCGCCGAGCGCGAAGCCGGCGACGGTCGCCGAGAGCGTCACCCAGGCGTGATAGGCAAGGCTGCGCGGGGAATCGAGCGGATAGTTGAATACCGAATCGATCAATTGCGCCATGACCTGATGCGGCGCCGGCACAATCGGGCGTTCGGAGTCGAGCGTTCCGGCGATAAGATCGGAGACGGCATATTGCGTTTCCGCCCGCTCGAATGCGTCACGCACCATCGGCGCATTCATCAGAATGGCGGCGAGATACCAGAGCACGATCAGGATCGAGACGACGACGAGAACCGGCGCCCGTTTGATGAGCCAGGTCGGCCACCCAACCGCTTGCGGCAGGGCAAGAGCGTCGGCGCTACTCGTCATAGGAATGACCTGAGCGCAGGCCCGAGCGCACACGCTGCGCCACCTTCATGAACTCCGCTGTCTCGCGGATTTCGAGCGTGCGCTCGCGCGGGAAATCGCAGGAGACGATGTCGATGATCCGTCCCGGCCGCGGCGACATCACCACGATCTTGGTCGACAGAAACACCGCTTCGGGAATCGAATGGGTGACGAAGAGGACCGTCTTGCCGGTCTGGTCCCACAACCGCAGCAGCTGCTCGTTGAGGTGATCGCGCACGATCTCGTCGAGCGCGCCGAACGGCTCGTCCATCAACAACAGCTCGGGATCGAAGGACAGCGCGCGGGCAATCGAGGCGCGCTGCTGCATGCCCCCCGAAAGCTGCCAGGGAAATTTCCGTTCGAAGCCAGAAAGATTCACCAGTTTCAGATAGCGCTCGACGCGCTTGCGCCGCTCCTCGGTGCCGAATCCCATGATCTCCAGCGGCAAGGCGACGTTGCGCTCGACGGTCCGCCAGGGATAAAGCGCCGGGGCCTGGAAGATGTAGCCGTAGTGGCGCTGCAGACGCGCATCTTCCGGCGTAATGCCGTTGACCAGAATGGTCCCCGCCGTTGGCCGCTCGAGATCCGCGATCACGCGCAACAGCGTCGTCTTGCCGCAACCGGAGGGCCCGATAAAGGAGACGAACTCGCCTTCGCCGATCTGCAGATCCACGTTGGAGAGAGCCTGAACCTCGCCGTCTCTGGTGTGGAACGTCAGCGACACGCCGCGTGCGTCGACTGTCAATGCTCGCTGAGCGGACCCGGCGGCAGTTTCGGCGTCACCCCGTGCATGTTCAGGCGGCCGCATGCGGTCAACCAGGCCAGTCGATAGTTTCGGCGAGGACGCGAATGCCACGCTTTGCTCCGTCGGGCCCGACGGTGTTGCCGTGCGCTGGTCCATCGCAAAATATTGACAGACATACGCTCGGAATTCGCGCCCAACCTTTATTCACGCTGACAGAATATTGGGCACGCTAATTCACGTCTTTTGTCAATGGTCTTCTCCGGCGCGCCCCTTGCGGAGAATTTTTGACTCGGCGCGGCGATCTTTTCCACACTTTGCGCCGGCCCCCGGGGCGGAATTTTGTGCTAGCCTGCCGACGACATGAAGCCTGCGCCCTTTCGCTACGTCGCCGCTTGGACCCTCGATCAGGCCTTGCAGTTGAAGGCCCAATATGGCGACGAGGCGCACTTCCTTGCCGGCGGCCAAAGCCTTGTTCCAACAATGAATTTTCGACTGACGCAGCCGGCCGTGCTGATCGACATCAATCGGTTGAGTGAGTACGCCGGCGTAAAGAATTGTCCGCCCGAGGGCCTGCGCATCGGCGCGCTGACGCGCTACCGCAACCTCGAGCGCGATCCGGCGACGGCACGGGACCTGCCCCTCGTCCATGAAGCGTTGCCTCACATTGCCCACCCGCAAATCCGCAACCGCGGAACCATCGGCGGCAACCTGGCGCATGCCGATCCGGCCTCGGAAATGCCCGCCATCGTGCTGGCGCTCGCCGGCAAGTTGCGCGCGCAGTCGGTGCGGGGCGAACGCCGGATCGCCGCGGCGGATTTTTTCGTCGGCGCGCTCAGCACGGCGCTCGAGCCCGACGAAATGCTCGTCGAGGTGGAACTGCCGGTCGCCCAACCGCGCTCCGGCGCCTGCTTTCTGGAGCTGGCGCGCCGACGCGGCGACTTCGCCATCATCGGCGTGGCCTGCACGTTGCGTCTGGACGAGCAGGGCCGCTGCGCCGCGGCGCGGATCGCGCTCTGCAACGCCGGCGATACGCCGGTGCTTGCCGCGCAGGCGAGCGACTCCCTCGTCGGCCGCCGCGTCGGTGCCGCGGAAATCGACGGCGCCGCCGAGCTGGTCCGGCGTTCGATCGAGCCGGGCGGCAATGTCCATGCCAGCAAGGAGTTTCAGCACCACATCGCTGGCGTGCTGACCGGGCGCGCCTTGGCGACTGCGGTCGAGCGGGCCGGCGCGGCATGACCACCGACACCCACGACATCACCGTCACGGTGAACGGCACGCAATATCGCCGCGCGGTCGAGGCGCGGACGCTGCTGAGCGATTTCCTGCGCCATGATTTGTCGCTCGCCGGCACGCATGTCGGCTGCGAGCAGGGCGTCTGCGGCGCCTGCACGGTGCTGTTCGACGGCGCCGCGGTCCGCTCCTGCTTGATGTTCGCCGCGCAAGCCGACGGCCACGCGATCATGACGGTCGAGGGTCTCGCAGCCGACCGCGATCATCTGCATCCGCTGCAGGAATCGATGCGCGATTGCCACGGGCTGCAATGCGGCTATTGCACTCCGGGCATCCTGATGACGATGAAGGTCTTCCTGGAGGAAACGCCGGCGCCGGACGAGGCGCAGATCCGCGAGGCGCTGTCCGGCAACCTTTGTCGCTGCACCGGTTACCAGCACATCGTGGAGGCCGTTGCGCTTGCCGCCGAACGGCTGCGGAGGTGATCGCATTGGCGACGCGAAATTTCGGCGCCCCGGTCAGACGCAATGAGGACGCGCGGCTGCTCAGTGGCCAGGCGTTGTTCATCGACGATGTCGAGCTTCCCGGCATGCTGCACGCGGCCTTCCTGCGCAGCAACCTCGCTCACGCCGCGATCCGCTCGATCGATGTTTCGGCGGCGCGGGCGCGGGACGGTATCCTCGCCGTCTATACCGCCGCGGACCTCGGGGATTATTGGGCTCCCGGGCCGCTTCTCGTCCCGCCGCCGCCGATCGCCGGGCTAACCTTCAATCAGCGCACGCAGGTCCCGCTCGCCAAGGACAAGGTGCGTCACGTCGGCGAACCTCTGGCCGTGGTCTTGGCGCAGAGCCGCTACCTCGCCGAGGATGCGCTCACCGACATCGCCGTCGAACTCGATCCGCTGCCGGCAGTCGTCGACCTGGAGAAGGCGCTGGCAGAGACGTCCGCCCGTGTGCATGACGACGTGCCCGGCAATGTCGCCGCCCGAGTCCGCCAAGGCCGCGGCAATTATGCCGCCACCCGCGCGCGCGCCGACCACATTGTCGGCCGCCGCTTCCGCTACGACCACGGCGCCTCCTCGCCGATCGAGACTCGCGGCGTCGTCGCCAATTGGGACGCCCGCGCCGATCAGCTCACGGTATGGGATACGACGCAGGCGCCGGTTTTTCTGCGCAACGGGCTCGCCGCAATGCTCGGTCTCAGCGAGCGCCAGGTGCGGGTGATCGCGCCCTTTGTCGGCGGCGGCTTCGGGCCGAAAATCATGCTGTTCTATCCCGAGGAGGTCGTGATCCCATGGGCAGCGAAAAAACTCAATCGTCCGGTCAAATGGATCGAGGACCGGCTCGAGCATTTTTTCGCCACCACCCAGGAGCGCGGCCAGATTCACGACGCCGAAATGGCGCTTTCGCGCGACGGCCGCATTCTCGGCGTCAAGGACACCTTTCTGCACGATACCGGCGCCTATGACCCTTACGGCCTTACCGTGCCGATCAACAGCCAGTGCACGCTGCTCGGACCCTACGTCATCGCCAATTACGAGAGCACCTTTACCGCGGTCTTCACCAACAAGCCGATCGTCACGCCCTATCGCGGCGCCGGCCGCCAGCACGGCGTTTTTGTCATCGAGCGGCTGCTTGATCTGGCCGCCCACGAACTCAAGCTTGATCGCGCCGAAATTCGCCGGCGCAACTTCATCCCGCCCGACGCGTTCCCCTACAACAACGAGATCATCTATCAGGACTTCGCACCGCTGCAGTACGACAGCGGCAATTACGCGCCGATTCTCGACAAGGCGCTGGACCTGATCGGCTATGATCGCTTCCTCGCCGAAGAACAGCCGCGATTGCGCGCGCAGGGCCGCCACGTCGGCGTTGGCGTCACTTGCTACGTCGAGGGCACCGGCATCGGCCCCTATGAAGGCGCCAAGGTCCAGGTGCAGGCGAACGGCAAGGTGAGCGTGGCGACCGGCATCGGCACCCAGGGCCAAGGGCATTTCACGGTCTTCGCTCAGATCGTCGCCGATCAGCTCGGCGTCGAGGTACGCGACATCGACGTGGTGACCGGCGACACCGATCAGTTCTATTGGGGCGCCGGCACCTTCGCCAGCCGCGGCGCGGTGGTGGCCGGCAATGCCGTCAACGAAGCCGCCAAGGCGGTGCGGCAGAAAATCCTCAAACTCGCCGCCGAGCATTTCGAATGCGCTGAGGAAGACCTGGAAATCGCCAACGGCGCGGTTTCGGTGGTCGGCATTCCCGGCCAAGCGGTCAAACTCGGCGCGTTGGCGCTGAAGGCCAATCCGATGCGCGGCGCGGTGCGTCCCGGCACCGAGCCGGGACTCGAATCCACGCAATATTTCGGGCCGCCGAGCGGCGCAACCGCGAGCGGCGCGCATGCCATGATCGTCGAGGTCGACCCGCAGACATTCGCGCTGAAAGTGCTCAAATACGCGGTCGTGCACGATTGCGGCACCGTCATCAATCCCTTGATCCTGGCCGGTCAGATCCACGGCGGGGTGGCGCAGGGCATCGGCAATGCCTTCTACGAGCAGCTCGTCTTCGACGACGAAGGCCAGTTGCTCAACGCGTCGCTTGCCGAATACCTTTTGCCGACAGCGCTCGACGTGCCGCACATGCAGATCGCCCACACCGAGACCGTCTCGCCGCTCAATCCGCTCGGCATCAAAGGCGCCGGCGAGGCCGGCGCCATTCCGGTCGGGCCGTTATTTGCCCAGGCCATCGAGGATGCGCTCGGGCTGTTGGATAAAAAGATCGAGCTCCTTGAGATTCCGCTCAGTCCGAACCGGCTGTTCGAATTGACGGCCAAGCTGAGATGATTCTGGTCACCGGCGCCGCCGGCAAGACCGGCAAGGCCGTGATCAAGGCGCTGTCCGCCACGGGAGCGAGCGTGCGCGCCCTGGTGCGCCGCGCGGAGCAAGCGGCCGCGCTCAAGGAACTGGGCGCCGCCGAAATCAAACTCGGCAGCTTCGAAGATGACCGCGCGCTGACCCTCGCCGCCGTCGGCGCGCGGGCGATCTATCACATCTGCCCCAATGTCAGCCGCGACGAACTCGCCTTCGCCCGCGCCGTCGCTGCCGCCGCGCGCGCAACCGGCGTCGAGCGCTTGGTCTATCACTCGGTCCTGCATCCGCAGATCGAGGCCATGCCGCATCACTGGGAGAAGATGCGGGTCGAAGAAATGCTGCTCGCCGCCGATCTCAAACTGACCATTCTGCAGCCGACGGCCTATATGCAAAACATCCTCGGCGCATGGCGCGGCATCATCGGAGATGGCGTATTCCGCATCCCCTATCCGGTCGCGACGCGATTGAGCCTCGTGGATTTGAACGACGTCGCCGAAGCCGCCGCGCTCGTGCTCACGACGGACGGCCATGACGGCGCGACCTATGAACTCGTCGGCACGCGGCCGCTGAGCCAGCTCGAAATCGCGGCGGCAATCGGCGCGGCGCTTGAGAGAAAAATCCGCGCCGAAGAGGAAACAATCGAGGCGTGGGACGCACGTATGCGTGCCGCCGGAATGGGCGAGCATGAACGCGTTACGCTCGCCGCCATGTTCGGCTACTACGCGCACCACGGCCTTGCCGGAAATCCCAACACGCTCGCCTGGCTGCTCGGTCGGACACCGCATGATCTCGCGCATTTTCTCGACCGCATTCGCCTCAGCGTCGGGAAATATGACAACGCCGTGAACTCCTAAACTTCTTCGTCGATCAAAACCGGTCGGCAACGCGCACGGCGCTGGTGCCGCGCAGGGCATTGTTCTATGTTGCGGAGCAAGTTTCGGAGGGGCGAATGCACGCATATCGATCGCAGCGGCGATGCGGCGCCGAAGCGTTTCTTTTCCTGTTCGTTCTGTTCGGTGGCGCGATCAGCCCGAAGTTCGCCTTAGCCGCCGGAGCACTCGCGGTCGGACTGCCCGCAGACGTGGCCAAAGGCGGTTTCACCTACGGCTATTCCAACGGCAATGATACGTCCGACGCCGCGTCGGAACGCGCACTCAAAGCCTGTCGCACGACAAAGGACGCGGCGAAAAACGAAAGGTTGCGGTCGCTCTGCAAGGTGATCCAGCTCTACAGCGATAAGTGTGTCGCCGTGGCGATGGATCCCCTGGCCGGGACGCCGGGCGTCGGCTGGGCGGTGGCCGATGACCGGCGAGCGGCGGAAAAGCAGGCTCTTTCCCAATGCGAAAAAACCGCCGGGCCCGGTCGGGCAGCCGCCTGTGTGGTCGATCACTCCGGCTGCGACGGCACAGCGCAGGATACTACGCCGCCGAAATAGCCGCGACGCGGAGATTCGGCTGATGTCATGATGCCAGCGGCGGCCATCCGACGCCGCTCGCGTGTTGGATGCGATGCGCGACGCTGAGAAGCAGAGGCTCTTCGAACCGCGGGGCGACGATCTGCATGCCGACCGGCAGTCCGTCCGCCGTCAAGCCGGCCGGCGCGCTGACGGCCGGCAGGCTGACCAGCGTGATCAGATAATTGGAGGCGAACCAGTCGGTGTAATTGCCTAAGGCGCGGCCGTTGATCCGGTCCGGGAAATTCATCTCGACCGGAAACGGTTTTACCGGCGACGACGGCGTGAGCAGAACATCGAAGCGCTCGAACAGCCGGCGGAAACGATGGTACACGTCCTGCCGCGTCTGCTCGGCCGCGGCCAAATCGATCGCCGTGAGCTTGAGACCTGCTTCGATATTGCTCCGCAGGTTGCGGCCGAAGTGCTTGAGCTTGTCGAGGCGTTCGTATTGCCGGCCGACCACCCAGAACCCGCGCCAGATCTGATAGGCGGCGCGCCCGTCGCTGACGTCGAAGTCGATCTCTTCAACCTGCGCACCGAGCTTGTTCAACGCCGCGGCGGCCTGACGGCAAATCGTATCGACTTCCGTCTCGACGCCAATGCCGGCAATGTCGGAGACATAGGCGAGGCGCAGACCTTTCGTCTCCTCGCGGCGCTCGAGCGCGGCGAGCGCGCTCGGCCATGGCGGCGCGACCGAAATCGGTGACAGGCGGCTCAGGCCTACCATCGCGTCAAGCATGAGCGCGGCGTCTTCCGCATCGCGGCTCAACGGGCCGTGAACGGACCCGGGATCCCAGGCGAGCGGCTTCGGATGATTGGAGGTGAGCCCCGGCGTCGGCCGGACGCCGATGATGCCGCAGAACGCGGCGGGCATGCGCACTGAGCATCCGAAGTCGGTGCCCTGGGCGATCGACACCATGCCGGAGGCGACGGCGACCGCCGCGCCGCCGGACGACCCCGCCGCGCTCAGCGCCGGGTTCCACGGGTTGCGGGTCGGGCCGAAGAGTTCGTTGACGGTATTTGCTCCGGTGGCGAATTCGGGAATGTTGGTCTTGCCGATTATGATCGCGCCGGCGGCCTTGAGGCGGCTCACGATTTCGGCGTCCTCGGCCGGCACAAAATCCTTGAGCAGCGGCGAGCCGAAGGTCGTGCGGATGCCGGCGGTCAGCGTGTTGTCCTTGATCGCGATCGGTAAGCCGTGCAGCGGGCCCAGCACCTCGCCCTTCATGACCGCGTTCTCGGCACGCCGCGCGGCGGCGCGCGCTTCCTCGGCGGCAAGCGTGACGATCGCATTGAGCTTGGGATTGACAGTCTCGATCGCGGTAAGATGCGCATCGAGCACCTCGACCGGACTGATCGCGCGCGCGGCAATGAGCCGGGCCAGTTCACGCGCCGATTTGCGCACGAGGGTCAGGTCGACCATGAAATTCTTTCTCGCCCCGCGCCGCGAAGATGGCGAACGGCGCGCTACTCGCCCGCGTCGATGATCGCGATGCAAGGTCCGCCGCCCTGCGGCCCCTGATGCATGGCATCGACCGAGACAAACACCGCGGGGTCGCCGATCGCCGCCGCGGCAACGCCGCCGACCGCGGCCTTGGCGTGACGATGCCAAGGCACGTCGGAATCATCGAGCATGATTTGGCGCCGGCCGCGCAGCTTGCCGGTGCGGTCCGCCTCGCATTTCATGAAGCAGTTTACCACCCGCCCTTTCAGATCCGCGGCGCGGGGCCGCTCCGGCAATTCGAGGCCGGCATTGCGGATCGATTCAAAGACGCCGTCGATGTCGAGCGCATCCTTCATCACCGCATGGCCGATGCGGTAGCGGCCGCCGGCGCCGTTCTTGTTGCCGAGAAGAACGATCTGCGCCCGCGTCAGCTCGACGCCGGACGAGCACGAGGCGACCGAAGAATAGAGGTCGAGGTTGCGGCAGATTTCCTCCGCCCTGGGCATCTTGATTTCGCCCAAGCCCACGGCGATGCCGAGCCCGGTCGTGCCGTTCGACACTCCCATCGACTCGTGCACCTCGCACGCCACCTCCTTTCCCCGCCCGTGCGCCTCGGCGACCGAGTCGACGGTGAGGAGCGGCGTCTTGGTCTGCACATAGTGCACGTCGGCGGAATCATCGATGCAGGCGTCGCGCATCGCCGCGCGCACTCCGGCGGCCACCTTCTCGACCATAGCCGGCCGGCCGATGTCTTCGGGAAAAATCTCCGCACTCATCGCCGTGCCGATGGTCAGCCGCGATTTGGTCGCCGGCCCGGTCTTGTCGTTGCGGCTGAAAACCGTCGCATGCGGCGTGATGATGCCGTCGCAGCCGCCCGACCAGACCATGGGGATTTTTGCGATCTCCTCGACGGAGCGGCTTCCCAGCTTGCGCAGCGCGGCGCGAAACGCCTGGTCGGCGAGGATGCGGGTAAAGTCGTTGACGCCGCCATTGCCTTCGGTCTTGCCAATCACGGCGATGACCTCGTCGGCGCCGAATTGCCCCTTGCCGATCGCGGCCTCGAGCCCGGACGCATCCTGCACGTTCTTCAGCTCGACTTTGACGACTTCAATGGCCATTGCCTTGCACCTTTTTTGCAAAAACTTTCAGGCTGATCGCGTCCACGGCTTGATTTCGCCGCGGATCATTTTCTCAAAGCCGCCGCCGCGATCGATCATGCGGTGTTCGCGGGCGCCCTCGGCCTTGAGCTTGTCGCGCAACGCTGCCGTCGCCTTGGCGTCGAGCGAGAATGAATCGCCGCCGGCCTCGGCCGTGAGCACGACGCCGTAATCCTCGCGCGCCGCGGCGAGCGAGACCTTGCCCTCGATCACGTCGCGCTCGACCAGCTCGACCTCGCGCTCGAGCGGATCGCCCCAGCCGCCGCCGCCGGTCGTGACGACGCGGACGATTTGTCCGGCCTTGACCGGCTCGCCATCGACCAGGCCGCCGAGGTCGCGCCCTTCACCTTCGACGTCGATGGTGACGCAGAACGGCTTGCCCGCCTTGCCGCCATTGACGCCGTAACAGCCCAGCCGCACGCGGTCGGCGGTCACTATGGTGCGGCAGTCGACCAGCGCGCGGTAATGCTTCTCGTAACCCAAGCCGCCGCGGCGCTTGCCGGCGCCGCCCGAATCCGTCCGCAGCGCCAGCTTCTCCACCAGAAGCGGAAAGCGCGTCTCCGTAAACTCGGCGGGCTGGTTGCGCGAGTCGGGCACGATGTGGATGGCGTCATTGCCGTCGGCGTAATAGCGGCCGCCGGAGCCGCCGCCCAAGACCTCGCGCGAGAGAAACGGTTTGCCGCTGCGATCGGTGCCGTAAAAGCCGGTGTAGCGGATCGTCTCCTGATCGGCCGGCATGCGGCCGGAAGCGGCCTGCGCCACGACGCCGGCGAGCAGGCCGAGGCAGCGCAGGAGCACGAAAGAGCGCGCATTGGTGGCCGCGGGCCATTCCGGCGTGATCAGCGTGCCCTTCGGCGGAAACACGACGTCGAACACCTCGCAGACGCCTTCGTTGACATGAATCTCCGCGGCGCGTTCCGGCGTATCGGCGAGGTTGCGCAGGATCGGCGCGATCCATTTGATGAGAAAAGCGCCGCCGGCATAGTCGGCGGGCCAGTTGATCGGTCCGGACGATTGCGGGTCGGTGCCGGTGAAATCCAGCGCGATGCGGTCGCCCTTCTTGATCAGCGTGAGCGCGAGCTTGTGCAGCTTCGGATCGGTGACGCCGTCGTGCTCAACATAGTCTTCCCAGCGATATTCGCCGTCGGCGATCTTCGGCAGCAATTCGCGGCGAAAAATATCGCGGCAGGTGTCGAGGATGGCCTGGAAGCAGGCTTCCACCGTCTCGCGGCCGAAACGATCGAACAGCTCCGCCATGCGGCGGGCGCCCATCAGACAGGCCTGCACCTCGCTGTCGAGATCGGCGGCCAGCATGTCCGGGACCCGGGTGTTACGTCTGACGATGGTGAACACCGCCTCGTTGCGCGCGCCGGCGCTGTAGAATTTGACCGGCGGAACGGCGAGGCCCTCTTCGAAGACCGTCGTCGCGGTGCCAGGCATCGAGCCGGGCACGCGCCCGCCGATGTCGTCGTGATGACCAAAGGCCTGGATGTAGGCGACGACCTCGCCCTGATGGAATACCGGCACGGTGCTGCACAAATCGGGCAGATGCCCGATCGAGCCCTCGGTCAGGTAGGTGTCGTTCATCAGGAACACGTCGCCCGGCTGCATGGTGTGCGGCGGGAAATCGCGGACCACGGCATTGGGCATGGCCGAGTAAGAACGGCCGGTCAGCTTGCGGCAATAGCGGTCGAACAGGCCGACGCGGTAGTCATGTGCCTCGCGGATCATCGGCGAGCGCGCGGTGCGTTCGATGGCGTATTCGATTTCCGCCTCGATGGAATTGAGCGTGCCCTCGACGATCTGCAGGACGATCGGGTCGACCTCGCGCTTGGGCAAATCCGGCGCGGTCGGCCACGGCCATTCCTTGGCATGCACGTTCATCATTGCCGAGCCTCCGCGGCTTTGCCGGCGGCGCGTATGATCAGGATTCCGTGCGCGTCGACATCGAGGTGCTGGCCCGGAAAGACCACGGTGGTCGAGCCAAACTCCTCGACGATGGCCGGCCCGTCAAGCTGGAAACCGGCCGCAAGCGCTTCGCGCTCGTACACCGCCGTGTCGCGATATTTGCCGTCAAAATAGACCGGGCGGCTGCGCGATTGCGGCGGCTTGTCGGTCTTGCGCGCGAGTTCGGGAACGCTCGGCCGGTCGATCATTCCGATGCCGGACACGCAGAAATTGACCAGCTCCACCTTCTGCTGGCCGGCATAGTTGTAGCCGAAGGTCTTCAGATGCGCAGCATGGAACGCATCGATCAGCGCGGTGATGAATCGCCCGTCGACGTTGCCGGACGGGGCGGCGACGCGAACCTCCATGGACTGGCCCGCATAGCGGATATCGGCCTCGCGGACCAGCGCGATCCTCGACGGCGCGATGCCGTCCTTCTCCAGCGTCGCGGCGGCGTCTTTTTCGAGAGCGGCGTAAACGGCGGCGACGGCTGGTAGCTCGATCGCCTCCTCGGGCATCACCTTGGTGACGATGTGATCGGAGCGCCAATCCACGGCGAGAAGGCCGAAGGCGGAGAGATTGCCCGGGTTCGGCGGTACGATGCAGGTCTTCATGCCCATCAGCTCCATGACCGCCGGCGATTGCGCCGGGCCGGAGCCGCCGAACGAAAGCAGCGCGAACGCACTCGGATCGATGCCGCGCTGGATGGTCATCTGCCGGATGGCGTTGGCTTGATCCCAGTCGGCGATCTCGATGATGCCCTCGGCGAGCTGTTCGACGCTCAGCCTGCCGGGGAGCCGCGCCGCAAGCACTTTCAGCCCTTCGCGCGCGCGCGCAAGATTGAGGGGAATGCCGCCGCCGATCAGCGCCGGAGGAATGCGGCCGAGCACCAGGTTGGCGTCGGTGATGGTCGGCTCGTTGCCGCCATTCGGATAGCACATGGGGCCCGGCTCGGCGCCGGCGCTGCGCGGCCCCACTCGGAGTTTTCCTTCGCGCGAGATCCAGGCGATCGACCCGCCGCCGGTGCCGATCGTCTTGACGTCGAGCATCGGGATGCGCACCGGGAAGCGCCCGACCCGCCCACCATTGGTGATCTTCGGTTTGGCGGCCTCGATCAGGCAGAGATCGGTCGAGGTCCCTCCGGCGTCGAGGGTGACGACATCGGGAAATCCGGCGATTTCGGCGATGACGGCGCTGCCGAGAGCACCGGCGGCTGGCCCCGACAGTGCTGTCGTGATCGGCTTGCGCATCACCTGATCGGGGCTGGCGACGCCGCCCGACGACTGCATCACAAGGAACGGCTTTTGGCTCAGTTCGGAGCCGAGTTGGTCGCGGATGCGGTCGAGATAACGGCTCATATGCGGCTTGATGAACGCGTCGACGAGCGTGGTCACCGCCCGCTCGTATTCGCGGTATTCGGGAAGCACGTCGCAGGACAGCGACAGCGTGCAGCCTGGATATTCTTGCGCCACGATCTCGGCGGCTCGCCGTTCGTGCGTGGCATTGGCGTAGGAATGCATGAGGCATATGCCGATCGCGCCGATGCCCGCTTCGCGAAAGAAGCGCCCGGCGGCGCGGACGCTCGGCTCGTCGAGCGGCCGCAGCTCGCTGCCGAGGAAGTCGAGCCGCCCGCCGACCTCGCGCACATAGCGCAAGGGCACGATGCGCTCGGGCTTCACCCAGAAATACGAATTGCCATAGCCCTCGGGCACGGATTGCCGGGCGATCTCGAGAATATGGAGGAAACCTTGCGTGACGATCAGGCCGAGGCCGGCAATCTCGCCCTGCAGCAGCGCGTTGGTCGCGACCGTCGTTCCGTGCGCCAGCACGGCAAGCTCATCGATGCCGGCGCCGCATTGGCCGAGGATGGCGTGGACGCCGCGGACTAGCGCCACGGCCGGGTTCGACGGCGTGCTCGCCACCTTGGTGACGCGCATCGCGCCGGAACTGTCATCGACACAGACGATGTCGGTAAAGGTACCGCCGGTGTCGATACCAATCCGCAGCGTTGCAGTCCTGCTCATCCCGCAATTCTCCTCCTCCGCGCCACTGCCGGTCGCCGGAACCGGCCGCGCAAAGATTATGCGCAGCCCAAGCAATCGAGTCCAATTGCCGCGGCGCGGCGACAGAGCGCCGCAGCGTGGCGATGTATCGTCCTGTTGCCGACGCAGTTGCGTCATGCGGTCGCCACAGAGCCGATCTATAGCGCGCCCTCCGAGGGCGGGGTGCAGGGAGGATAAAGCTCATGACACTGCACGCTGAGACTGCGCAGCAGACGCGACCCCTCACCTCAGTCAGGAATCATTGCCCGCAATGCAACGCCTGGCTGCTGGCGCCCGATTGGTCCGAGCATTTCAGCGAACGCTGCGTGCGCCACTCCTGGTCGTGCGAAGCCTGCGGCTATGAATTCGAGACGGCGGTGTTTTTTCCGCCCCGGCAGTAGGCGCAACGCCCGCGGAAGCAGTCGCCCAGAGCGCAATCGAGCTTGAGTCGATCGCGCTCCCGTTTTCCTAGCTCGAGCATAATTTTTCGGAAAACCGGCTCCCGCTCTTCCGCATCATGCCCTATTGCGCCGCTGCCGGAGTCCATCGGTCACCGAACGAGCCGGCGCCCTGTTCCGGCGAAGCTTCCGTCGCTTCGGGAACGGCCGCCGGCGCCTGATCCCGCGACGGCGGCGGCTTGGTTGAGGTGCGAGCGACGGCTTGCGCCGTTCCGCGCGCCGCGGAAGGTGGCGCCGTAGGCGGACGGGTATCGCTGTAGACGATGCGTGGAACAATCAGCGTACCGCCGGGCCCAATAGGATGATCCGGTTCGATTCCATTGATCTGTGCCACGGCCCAGGACGGCACGTCATAGCTCGAAGCGATCGATTCCAACGTGTCGCCGGACTTCAGCTTCACCCGAACCGCGTCGTCCCACAATATGATCGGGGCCTCGCGCGGCACCGTATATTTAAGCAGCAGTGGCCGGGGACCAGCGCTCGCTTGCGGGTGCCTCGGCGGCGGCCGCTTCGCCTGCCGCGCCGCAAAAGCGGCCACCGCGATGATTTTTTCCACGACGGCGTCTTGCACCGCGGTCGTCTTATCCAGCGTAATGTGAAAGATCTCGGTGTGCTGGCGCAGATCGACATCGATCAATCGCCCGCGGAAATCGGCGGCGGGTTTTGCCGCGCCGCCGCCGATCAGATTGCTGCCCTGGTAGAGATTGATGAACAGCTCGACACTCGCTGGCACGGCGTCCGCGGTGCGGGTCGGATCGAGGCCGACGATCAGCGCGACCGGGACGTTCGCCTCGTTCAGCTTTTGCGCGACGGTGATGGCGCGGTCGGCGCCGCTCGAGTGCCCGAGCAGCATGACCGGGCCGCGGTCCTCGCCGGAACGGTACTTGCGGATGATGTCGTCGGCGAGCTTATCGGTCTCGGTGAGGCCGTAGACGACCGCGGTCACCCCGCGATGGCTAATCTTGGCGGCAAGCTGATCTATGCCGAACGAATAGATGCTGGTCAGGCCGCGCAGCAGATAGACCTGGCCGGGCAATTTCACGTCGGCCGGCGCTCCGGATTCCACGGATTGGTCCACCCAGGACCGAATGACCTGATCGTAACCGCAGCCGCCGGCGGAAGCGGCCAACGACACAATGACGGCGAGCCGGCAAATTACTGACCTCAATCGATCCGGCTCCCCACTTCGCTCTCAATCGGCGTGGCCGCTGAACGCCGTTCGTACGAAGCCCGTGGCGCGCGGGAAGCCTAACATCGGCGACAAGATAGCGTCAAAGCCCGTGCGCCGCGGAACCCACAGGACGCTCAGCGCTGCGGCGGATAGCGGTGCCGCTGGCCGTTGAAGTCCTCGACTGTGGCGCCGTCCTCGCTCAGATAGCTTGGGCCGATCGGCGATTTGCCGTAACCATCGGGGATATCGAGCACATAGGTCGGCTGGCACAGGCCCGAATAGCGGCCGCGAAGCGCGCGCATCAGCGCCTGGCCTTCGGCGATCCCGGTTCGCAGGTGCGCCGTACCCGGCGCCAGATCCGCGTGATGCAGGTAATAGGGCTTGATCCGGCATTCGACCAGCGCGCGCATCAGCTCACCAAGCGTCTCGGCATCGTCGTTCACGCCGCGCAACAGCACGGATTGCGACAGCATGGGAATGCCGGCATCGACGAAGCGCGCGCAGGCCTTGCGGGCTTGTTCGCTCAGTTCGCGCGGATGATTGGCGTGCAGGACGACGAACGTCGCCTTGTCTTGCGTGCGCAGCGCGCGCACCAGCGCGGCGGAAATGCGTTCCGGCGCCGCGACCGGCACGCGGGTGTGCACACGGATCACTTTGACATGCGCGATGGTGGCGATCCGCGCCACGACGTCCTTGAGCCGGCGCGCCGAGAGCACAAGTGGATCGCCGCCGCTGAGGATGACCTCCCAGATTTGCGGACAATCGCGGATGTAGTCGAGCGCCGCCTTGAGCGCCGGCGGCGACAGCCCCCCCCGCCCCGGCCCGACCATCTCGCGGCGGAAGCAGAACCGGCAATAGACCGCGCAGGCATTGACGAGCTTGAGTAATACCCGGTCGGGATAGCGATGGACGATTCCCTCGACCGGACTAAAGGCATCGTCGCCGATCGGATCGTCGCGTTCCTCCGGCCGTCGTTCAAGCTCGCGCGCGTCGGGCACGAATTGCCGTGCGAGCGGATCATGCGGGTTGGCCCTATCGATCAAATCCGCGATCGCCGGCGTAATGGCGACGGCATAGCGCGCGGCGACCCCGGCCAGCACGGCGAGCCGATCATGCGAAATGAGAGCGTCGTCGCAAAGCTCATCGCTACCGGCCAGCGTGTTCGTTTCAGATTTCATGCCATGGGATTCCATAACACCTCCTCGATGCGCGAGGCGCCGGTCGCCAGCATGACCAGCCGGTCGAGCCCGAGCGCGATGCCGCTCGCCGGCGGCATCGCCGTCAAGGCGGCCAGGAAATCCTCATCGATCGGATAGCGCTCGCCATAGATGCGCGCCTTCTCCGCCATCTCCCGTTCGAACCGGGCCCGCTGCTCGGGGGCGTCGGTGAGTTCGGCAAAGCCGTTGGCGAGTTCGACGCCGCAAGCATAAAGCTCGAAGCGCTCGGCAAGACGCGGATCGCGCGCCGGCCGCGCCAGCGCCGCCAGTCCGGCGGGATATTGGTCGAGAATGGTTGGACGGTCGATGCCGAGCCGGCCCTCGACCTTTTCGACCAGCACGCGGCTGAAAATATCGCCCCAGCTGTCGTCGTCGCCGACGCGGATGTCCGCCGCCCGCGCTGCGGCCGCGAAGCGCCCGCGATCCTGCTCGCCGTCGGTCAGCGTCGCCAGGAGATCGATGCCGGCATAGCGCGTAAAGGCTTCGGCCACCGTGAGCCGCTCCGGCTCGGCGAACGCATCGGCGGCAAAGCCGCGAAAGCTGAGATGCCTGGTTCCGGCTGCTTGCGCCGCCGCGCCCAGGAGCGCCGCGCAGTCGGCCATCAGCGCGCCGTAAGGCTCGCCGGCGCGATACCATTCGACCAGCGTGAACTCGGGATGGTGCAGCCGGCCCCGCTCGCGGTTGCGGAAAACCCTGGCGAATTCGACAATGCGGCGCTCGCCGGCCGCGAGGAGCTTCTTGCAGGCAAATTCCGGCGAGGTACGCAGATACGTCGGCGACGACGTGCCGTCCGGGGCCTCGAGCCGCGTGGCGAAGGCATGCAGATGGGTCTCGTTTCCAGGGGAAAGCTGCAAGGCGGCGGTCTCGACTTCGGTAAAATCGTGCGCGGCAAACCAGGCGCGTAGCGCGGCGACGATGCGGTTGCGCGCCATGAGCACCGGCCGGCGGTCGGCATGCACATGCGGAGCCCAGAAGGGAGAGGCGGCCGGCGACGAGGTCTTTGGCATGTCCTTGTGCATTGCAAGCCGATGAAATATGTGGCGATCGGGCTCAAGATCGCTATGTTGCGCTCCCACTGCGCACCGAACCTCGAGGAACCCTGTGAAAGTCATCGCCAGCTCGCTGCGGAAAGGCAATATCGTCGAGATCGACGGAAAGCTCGGGGTCATCGTGGCGACCGAGAACATCCATCCCGGCAAGGGTACCCCCGTCACCCAGATGGACGTGCGGCGCATCGCCGACGGCGTAAAGGTGTCGCTGCGCTTCAAGACCACCGAGCAAGTCGAGCGCGCCTTTGTCGAAGACCGCAAGCACCAATTCATGTACCAGGATGGCGACGGCTTCCATTTCATGAATATGGAGACCTACGACCAGGTCGCAGTGTCGGCCGACGTCATCGGCGACCAGGCCGCCTATCTGCAGCCGGAGATGGAGGTGACGCTCAGCTTGCATGAAGGCATCCCCGTCGCCATCGAGCTGCCGCCGCGGGCCATCCTCGAAGTGGTGGATACCGAGCCCACGGTCAAAGGCCAGACCGCCGCGTCCTCCTATAAGCCGGCGCTGCTTTCGAACGGGGTGCGCACCATGGTGCCGCCCTTCGTCAGCGCCGGCACCAAGATTGTGGTGATGACCGCCGACGGCAGCTACGTCGAGCGGGCGAAGGAGTAGTCCGAGCGCAGCCCCTGCCATTCCGCCTCGGTCAGGGCGTTGTGGGGTGAGAACCCGTTGATTTCAGCTTGGCAGCGCCGGCGTTACCGGTGATAGTAGGATTTCATGAATTTGGAATTTGTGCGGTGCGCGTCGCGATAAAATCCGGCGGCGTTGCGCGATTGCGCGTCCGCGCCGCCGCCGTGTTCGCCGCCTGCGCCGATCGGCGCTCGCGCCACGGTCTCATCGCCGCTGCCGCCGCATCGGCGCTACTGCCTGTCCTCGCCGGCCCCGCGTTCGCGGGATGCAAGCCGAGCCGCCCGAAGCCGCCCGTCATCCTCAAGGACATGGGGCCGTGCGCCTTCGATCGGCAGAGCCTGAGCTATCGCGGCGAACCGGTCGAACAGGCGATGTGCCTGATGCGCGGCATGGATTCGACGAGGAATCTCGCTCCGATGCTGCAGGGTCTGCCGCCCCCGCTCGCCGCCCGCATCGGACGCGATGGCGAGCTCCCGGCGCGCGAAGCGCTCAGCGCTTTTCTGTCCAAGCAGGACCTCGAATGGGACTTTGCCGCCTATCTGTGGCGGCCGGTGTCACACGCCAACGACAACGATCCGGACGCACCCTCGGCGCGCTATTTCGTCGTGCACGATACCAGCGGGCCGAATTTCGGGCGCCGTCCTTTTCCTGCCGACCTCGATGCCAATGCAAAGCTAAACAATCTCAATAATTTCAAGTGCGTTGACGGTTGGGGGAGAGCCCATGTCGTGGTCAACCGCTCCGGCGCCATGTTATTGAGTCACGATTTTGCGATTCCCTGGCGCGAGACCAAGTTCGAGCGCGCGGTCAATTTCGCCGGCGCGCTGAAAGGGCTGTTCCTTCACGTCGAGATGATCCAGCCGCGACGCAGCGCCGGCGGGCGTGGTCGCCGCAACGACATGCTGACCCCCAACCCGGCCTTCACGACCGCGCAATATGACCGACTGGCGCTCCTCTACGTGATCGCGAGCGTACGGGCGGAGCACTGGCTCGTGCCGGCCTTCCATGCCGCCATCGATGCCGGCATCCGCAGCGGCCACGACGATCCGTTGAATTTCAATATCGAGAGTTTTGCCGACAGTCTGCAGCGCCTGCTCGACCGGCTCGCCAGCGGAGCGGAATCCGCAGAGCCGCCGGCGGGCGCGGAGCAAACTCCGGCGCCGCCGGCCGGCGCCGACGCCACGACCGGGCCCAATTCCTCCGCGATGTCGTCGCCGAAGGCCGCTGCGGCGTCCGATTCCCGGCGCCCGCTGCCGTGGTGAAGCCGCATATCCGCGCGAACGTCAACCGGGAATCAGGCATGCTCGACGGCGCGCCCAAAACCGAGCAAAAGACCGAACGCAAGCTCGTCAGAAAGAGCGAGAGCCGCAGTGGCAGGATCGTCGGTACCGAACATTGCAAGACGCGCGTCGCTAAAGGCCATCGTCGGCGCGCTTGCGGGGTCGCTGCTGCCGAGCGCGGCAAGCGCGGTGACCGCGGAAAACGCCCGCATGTCGTTCGATCGGTGGGTCGCCGCGTTCCGCTCGAAGGCCATCGCACGCGGCATAACGCCGGAGACCTACGCGCGCGTCATGAGCACGATCGAGCCCGACACGGCCGGGCTTGAGGCGACCCGCAACCAGCCCGAATTCAACGAACAGCTCTGGCAATATCTCAATCGCCGCGTCTCCGACTGGCGCCTCATTACCGGCCGCGAAAAGGCGAAGGAATACGCGGCGTTGTTCACCCGCATCGAAAATGACTTCGGCGTCGAGCGCTCGGTGATGCTCGGCGTGTGGGGCATCGAATCGATGTTCGGCGATCCGATTGTGCAGAAGAACCATATGCGGCCGGTGATCCCCGCCCTGGCGACGCTGGCCTGGGGCGAGCCGAGACGACGCCACTATTGGGAACAGGAGCTGATCAACGCGCTGGCGATCATCCAGCGCGGCTGGAGCACGCCCGGGGAAATGGTCGGTTCCTGGGCCGGCGCCATGGGCCACACGCAGTGGATGCCGGAGGTGTGGCTTCATATCGGCATCGACTATGACGGCGACGGCAGGATTTCGCCGTTTGGCCCGCCTGAAGACGCGCTCGGCTCGACCGCGCGCTATTTCGTCGAACGCGGAAAATACCGGCGCGGCGAGCATTGGGGCTATGAAGTCCGCATGCCTGCTGGCGCAGGCCGCGACATCTCGCGCAGCTACGCCGCCTGGCAGGCGCTCGGCGTCAGTCGTGCCGACGAAGAGTCTTTTCCGCAGCCGAACGCGACAGCGCGGCCCTGGGTGCCGGTGCCAGACGGACCAGCCTTCCTGCTCGGACCGAATTTCTTCGCCGTGCGCAGCTACAATCCGTCGATGAATTACGCGCTCGCGCTTGTGCATCTCGGCGACAGATGCGTCGGCGGCGAGCCGTTCGTGCAGAAATTTCCCGGCGCCGAGCCGGCGCCGACGCTCGCCGAAGTGCAGGAGATTCAGCGCCGGCTCACCGCGCTCGGCTTCGATACCGGCGGCGCAGACGGCCGTATCGGCAACGACACGATGATCGCGGTGCGTAACTTTCAGCGCAAGCTCGGCATCGAGCCGGCCGACGGCTATGCCGGGGTCGGACTGCTCGCCCGCTTGCGGCAGGGCTCGTGATCCGCCTGGATGCGCGGGCCGATGGAAACTACAGCGATGCGTTTGCCGATCTATCAGGTCGATGCCTTTACCGACAGGCTGTTCGGCGGCAACCCGGCCGCGGTTTGCCCGCTGCAAGCGTGGCTGCCCGATAAGACCATGCAGGCGATCGCGACCGAGAACAATCTCGCCGAGACCGCCTTCTTCGTGCGCGAAGGAAGCGATTACGCGCTGCGCTGGTTCACGCCAACTGTCGAGGTCGATCTCTGCGGACACGCAACGCTTGCCTCCGGCCATATCGTGTTCAATTTTCTCGAGCCGGGGCGCGAAGGCGTGCGCTTTCACACCGCGAAAGCCGGAGTGCTGACCGTGAGCAAACGCGGGGACCTGCTGGTCATGGATTTGCCGGTGCGGCCGGCAACTCCCGTCGAAGCGCCGGCCGGTCTCGTCGCGGCGCTCGGCGGCAAGCCGCGAGAGGTCCTGCGCGCCCGCGATCATCTTATCGTCTATGGCAGTGCGGCCGAAGTCGCGGCGCTTAACCCCGACCTCGCCGGCCTCGCCAAACTGGATTGCTGGGCCGCGATCGTCACCGCACCGGGAGAAGGCGGCATCGATTTTGTCTCACGCTTCTTTGCTCCGGCGCAAGGCATTCCTGAGGATCCGGTGACGGGCTCGGCGCATTGCACGCTCGTGCCTTACTGGGCGCAGCGCCTCGGCAAGACTGAGTTCGAAGCCCGCCAATTGTCGCGGCGCGGCGGCGCCCTCCACTGTGCGCTGCAAGGCGAGCGCGTGAGCATCGGCGGACGCGCCGTGCTTTACCTCGAAGGGCAGATCGAGGTGTAGCTTTATCCTCCCCCGCGCAGCCGACGCGCAGCCGGGAGGGGGGACCACACGGAGTGTCGTAGAGGGGGCGTCAGTCCCAGCAAACAAACATCCAATTCGCCGCAGGCGGCGTGCGCGCGGCACGCCCCCTCCGGCTCGCTTCGCTCGCCACCTCCCCCGCTTCGCAGGGGAGGAAAGAGACATACACAGCGGGCGAAATTCATCTCGAGAATTTTCCCGCGTCTACGTAATGCAAAGAACGAGGTGTCTTTCGAGACCCACCTTATTGAAAATGAACGATTATCATAACAAAAAAAGACATGAGTTCCGGGGCCAGTGAGCAATCCCATCACGCGCACTCGCTGCAAGTCAATCATAGTGACGTCTACGACGATCAAACCCAATATAGCTGCCGATTTCAACTAAACTTTCGCGTGCGGGTCCGAGATGGTCAATCGCTGCGTCCGCGCACATTGCAGTTGGCGTAATGTTGCCGTAAACCGACGCGCCGCAGCGCAGCAAAAAGGCGTTTTATTGAAGGAACTCTCGACTACGCCGTCCCACAAGGCCCCGAGCGATGGCAAATTCGAGTTGATGGCGCGCCGCTCGGCCTTCCAATTTTTTTCTTCGATGTGCCGCGCCAAACCCAAGTTATCAGCTTAAGCAATTCATCCCGAAGTGCGTCGTCGTGGTGGACTCGTTGTCCCTGTCCGAGTCGTTCAACGGCCTGCCTGACCAGTCGAAATTTAGCTTTGTATTTGTCAGTGGCGGCTTTTCCGAAATACCGGAAATCTGTGCTCAAGAGTACGTTTGCTCGGGAATAAAGAGGAGGCTTTCCGAGATCGTGGACTAAGTCGCCTGGTCCATGATGCTCTGCGTGCTTGCGCCACGAATAGCGGCCATTTGCAAATCGATAAACACAATCCCCACGCCTAGAGAAATGACCGGACCTGTAATAAGAGCCGTCACACAGCTTCTTCGTAACACGCGCTGCGTAGATTAGTGGATTATCACGATTTAGCGAATTGCCCGCAAACCCTAAGATTAGATCACCCTCCTTCGCATTCTTGCGGATCATCGGTTTACAGATCGCAAGTGACAATAGGCCTTTTTGGACGCACGGCGCACCGCCGTTATCGGCAACCATCTTGTAGAAGTAAATTCTAGGTGAAGATGCTCTGCTCATTTCTCTGAACCACTTGCAGCCGTGTATTGCATGTTGCGAGAATGAGTTGGGAACGCGCGAAGTTCTATAGACGATTAGCAATCCATTCGTCCAGGCCGAGACGCACCGCAAGCTCAGCGATCCGCTCGCCAGTCCAGAGTTGTATTGAAGGTGTCCAGTTCCGCAAAACCTTGAGCGCCAATTGGAAGTCCAAACTACTAACTCACGGTATTACGTCGTCTGCTAACTGAGAAGTCCTCAGCAGGATTGACCTCAATGAGCTTTTTTGTGATGCCGTGGAGTGGGGCTCTAATTAAAGTCGCGGGCCGTGAGATGCTCAACGCGGCCGTCTGCCGAAACGAACAGTGCCGAAATCTCAGTCCGCTTACGAGCAAGCGCCGGAAGTCGATCCCAGAGACGCCGGAACTGCGGCATGTCTGGCAGGGCAATTAAGTAACGGGCATCATCGGTGCTCATTCGCTGCAACAACTCGCCAAGCATGCCGATGAAGTAATTCACCCGCATCTCAGGACGCGAACCACAGCCCTTGGCCTCAATTATCCAGGTGCTATTTCCGCAGCGCGCCACAACATCTGCGCCGCGCGCTTTGCCCCACGCAATCTCCGTCGTCCATCCGGCAGCCTCCAACCAATTTTTCAAATGTAACTTTACCTCGTCCTCCGACATTTGATTGGAAGTGCTCGCTTTGGGAGTCACCGATTTGTGCTCCGGCGCCGGAACGCCCAAAGGGTAATTCCCGATCTTACCGTCTGCTCTCGCCACTCGCCTGAGGCGGTTAGTAGCTTCCAGGGCACGGCACGCTTGGTTGATTTGGGATGGGTGAGTTTCTCTGCCCAGCAGTGCGTCCGTAATTTCCCTGTCAGAAAAACCAGGCCTTTCGTTCAGGAGCGCAAGGATTTGGTCTGTGAGAGACGGTGTCATTTGCATAACGACGCGAATGGTCACCTCGGCGATATTGTAAAGAATAGCAAAGGCCGAGGACTAAACCCTACCACACCATCGAGTGACAGCTATGTTGTGCGTCACAGCAAAATTCCGGGACTGAGGTCGGTTGGGGGTCAATCACTACACGCGCGCGACGGCATCACGTCCGTTGTGCTCCGAAAGCCGAGGTGGTGTTGGCGCCGCGGGTGGCCCGCTTTCCCTGATATCATTATTGCCCCTCCCCCACTTCGCGGGGAGGATGAAAAAGCTTACGGCTTTCGCATCGCGGCTGCGGCATCGGCGCGCAGAAATTCCAGCATCGCCGTGTTGAAGATCGCGGGCTGATCGATATTGGACGCGTGGCCGGCGTCGGGGACGACAAATTCTCGTGCGACCGGAATACGCCTCGCCATGTAATCCGCGGCATTGAGGAACGGCGCGTCATTCGCGCCGACGATCACCAGCGACGGCACCGCGATCTCGGGCAAGCAATTGATGACAACCGCATCCACCTGCGTGAGCATGCCCCGGGCCGCATAAACGAGACCGCGCGCCGAGCGATGCTCGCTGGTCGCTCTTTCCCGCGAGGTCGACTGCAGATAGGAAAGCCCGTCCGTTTCAAGCTTCGATGCCGTTGCCAACGCGTTCTTGTTCCACGCTTCTCTTGCCTGATCGTTCTTGAACCCGGGTCCAGTATCGATGATGAGCAGCGCCGAGACCCTTCGCGGATGAGCGCGATAGAAGGCAAGCGACATATAACCTCCGAGCGATAATCCACCGATGACCGCCTTCTCGGCGCCAACCGCATCCAACAGAGCGGCCATGTCTTCGACCGTCGCCGCCTGGCTGTATTCGCTTGGATCATCGGGATAATCGGAGCGGCCGTGCCCGCGCATGTCCCATAGGAGCAAACGATGGTCTTGGCTAAGCGTTTCGATCTGGCCGCGCCACATCTGGCTGGTCGCGGCAAATCCGTGCGTCAGGAGAATGAACGGACCACGCTCGCCATGGACTTCATAATAAAGTTTGACGGAACCCCTGGTGAGAAAAGCCATGTCTGCTCCAGTTGCATGGCGAAACGGATTTCATCACAAGCAGACATTAGAGTCATGATTGGCTGAAATCCAATGCTTCACCGCCCGGCGAACGGCTCTGCCGGCGCGATGTCCGCGAGCCGGAATTGCACCCGTTCCTCGCCCTGCCAGCGGTCGAGCGCAAAGGAGCCGGCGGCATGGACCTGTCGGCCGCGGTTTTGCAGGAGCCCGGCGCCGAGCTTCTGTCCGGCGGCGCGGAAGGCGATGGCGTTGACCGCGGCGCCGTCAGGGGATTTGAGCCGCACGCGCATGTGCGCTTGGCCGACTTCTTCCGTGTAGACGATGGTGTGCGCCGGCAGCGCAATCACCGGCTCGGGATTGCCGGATCCGAACGGTCCGGCGCGTTCGATCAGCGCCACGAGAGCTGGATCGGCCGCCGCCGCGCTCACTGCGCCGTCGATCAGCAGACCGTTCGCGCGCCGCGCCGCTTCCACATCGGGGCCAAGCGTTGCTTCGAGGAAAGCGCGCAGCGGCGCCAGCGCGTCCTTGCGCAGCGTCACACCGGCCGCCATGGCATGACCGCCGCCCTTGACCAATAAGCCCTCGGCCACGGCGCGCCGCACCGCGCGGCCGAGATCGACGCCGACGATCGAGCGGCCCGAGCCAGTGCCGATGCCGCCGGGCTCGAGCGCAATCGCAAAGGCCGGCCGGCCGAACCTCTCCTTGAGCCGCGCCGCAACGAGGCCGACCACACCGGGATGCCAGCCTTCGGCGGCAGTCACCACCACCGCTCCTCGCTCCTCGGTGCCGAGCGCGGCCATCGTCTCGGCCTCCGCCTGCGCCAGTGTCTCGAGCTCAATCGCCTGGCGCTCGCGGTTGAGCCGGTCGAGTTCGGCGGCGATCTTTGCCGCCTCGTCCGGATCGTCCTCGATGAGCAGCCGCACGCCGAGGTCGGCGCGGCCAATGCGCCCCCCGGCATTGATGCGCGGCCCCAACAAAAATCCGAGATGCCAAGCCTCCGGCGGACCGGAGAGCCGCGCCACATCCATCAGGCTCACATGTCCGACCCGCTTGCGCCGGCGCAGCGCGATGAGCCCCTTGGCGACGAAGGCGCGGTTGAGCCCGGTGAGCGGCACCACGTCGGCGACCGTGCCGAGCGCGACATCGTCGAGCAGCAGGAGCAGGTCGGGCTCCGGCCGATCCTTGGTCCAGAAGCCGCGGGAGCGCAGCACCCGGTTCACCGCCACCACGGTCATGAAGGTGAGCCCGACGGCAGCAAGATGGCCGAGCCCGGACAGATCGTCGCGCCGGTTCGGATTGACGATGGCGCAAGCCGGCGGCAGCTCCTCGTCGGCCTGATGATGGTCGATGACGACAACATCGACGCCGAGAGCGCGGGCCTCCGCCAGCGGCTCGATCGAGGTCGTGCCGCAATCGACCGTCACCAGGAGCGTGGCCCCGCGCGCGGCGAGCGTGCGCACCGCCTCGATATTCGGGCCATAGCCTTCGAACAGGCGGTCGGGAATATGGATGAGCGGCTCGATGCCGCAATGCCGGAGAAAGCGAGCGAGCAGTGCGGCGGACGTCGCGCCGTCGACATCGTAATCGCCGAAAATGGCGACCTTCTCGCCGCACATGACCGCGTCGGCAACGCGCGCGGCCGCCGCCGGCATGGCGGTGAGAACGTCGGGGTCGGGCATCGAGCGCCTGATCGTCGGATCGAGGAAGGCGTCGACCGCATCGAGCTCTACGTTGCGGCCGGCGAGGATGCGGGCGAGCAGCTCGGGAAGGTCGTGCCGCTGCGCGATCGCGAGCGCCCGCGCGGACGCGCGCTCGTCGAGCCGGTCGCGCCAGGAACGCCCGGTCGCCGAGCTTTCGACGCCGAGGAAAAGGCCGCTATTGGCGGCGAAGTTTCGCGATTCGAAACCCATGAGGCGAGCCTAGCCGATTCACGCGAGCTTCGCTTGCTCGCCTGGGGCTAACTCACAAGCGTGTGCAGAATGCTCGATGGCGGCGAGCGAGCGGTTTACGTGCAATCTGCCATTCGACGTCGCTATTTCGTGGCAGGTGTGGGATTGTAGGCGGCGCGACCCAAGGACGCACAGCGCATCCATATTCTTTGTGAATCATAACGCAGGCCGGTGACGACGTTTCCCTGCTCGCACCGCGACCCCTCCGGATCATTGCTGATCTCGATTTGATAGCTCGGGTCCGATAAATTCGAGAGATTGCTTTTGAGGAAATTAAGCTGATGCTCAAAGCCTTCTATCTGCTTTTGCTGTTCGTCAACGAGTCTTTCATAGGTAATCAACCTCTCCCAGAAGATACCCGCGGTGAAGGCAACGGCCAGGATCGCCACCAGTGCGGCAACAATCGTCCTTAGAATGCCGACCTGCTTCGCCAGATTTTCTATTGGCGACCGAGAAACACCGTCGTCGGCCTCGGACTTGTTCCTCATGAATTCCCCCGGTGCTGCCGCGTAGGGTTGTAGTATCCAAATTGTGCAATCAAACGCAATAAGTCAAGCCGAATAAGGTCCGTCGCGGGCGCTTGGCCGGCAGGCCGACCGAGCGCGTGATCAATAAAGCGACTGTTCAGCCCCATACACGGGAGTGTCCCGCTCCCGGCGCATATGGCCTCCCGCCACTCGATGACAGCGGCGACTTGCCCCCCCCCCCGCGGAACCGATATCCTCGTGCTGCGTCATTCGAAAATCGAGAGGCTGGAATGACCGCGGGCGTCCATTGCCGGATCGATGATCGCATTACAGTCCGCCACGAATATCGCAATTATTGCGTTGAAGTAGCGAAATCCATTCCAGCCTGCCGCGGCCGAATTTCATTTCTCACGATGATGTGCACGCGGATAACGCACGGCCGCCAGCAAATCGCCATTGCCGCTTTTGCCACCGAACGGCCATTTCAACAGTTGCCAGCCACGTCCGCTGTTACCTCTAGCGGCGGGTTTCGCCGCTTGCCGAAGGGAGCTTCGGCATCTCGGCAAAAGCACGGATGTCGTGCGCGGGGACGATGATCAGCTCAGGCAGCCGTTCTTTGATTGCTATCATGCGCAATAGGTTTTGGCGCGTGCCCGCCGCATCCAAATCGGCAAATTGGCGTATGAGCCAGGGGCGCTCCTGGCGCAAGGTGATGCCTTCGAGCTGCCATATCAGGTCACCAACGAATGCATAGCGCGTTCCGTTTTGCAACGTCACGAATATGATCACGCTGCCTGGGGTGTGACCCGGCGTCGGTACGACGATGATCGAACCATCGCCATACACGTCGTGGCTTACAGGAAATTCCAGGTACGGACCCCGTTCGAACCCATACTCTTCATATCGTATGCCGGTAAATGGCTTGCCGAATTGCCCGTGCCCGCCCTTCCTGATGAATTCGCGCTCCGGCTGCGTCACCCATACGGGCACGTGTGGAAAGTCGGGCAGGCCGCTGACGTGGTCCCAATGCGCATGGGTCAGAAGAACGGAGCGCAGCGATTTTTGATCGTAGCCGGCAGCCTTTAATTGGTCGGCGGCGGGCTGCCACAGACTGTACGATGTTATCGCACGGAATATCAAAGGCAGAGTCGCAAACTGCGCGTCGATGTGGCGGCCAAAACCGGTATCGATGAGCAGGTCGCCCTGGGGGTGCCTCACCAAGGTCCCGGCCATAGAAAACTCGCGCCGGTCAAAAAACGAGCCGCCGCGATAGCCGAAGGCTGCAACGCGGTGGTTCACACCAGTCAGCAAAGCGAAGACAGCCACCTCCTTCGGCGGCGCGGCCGATGGCAGCGGCTCCATGTAGGGCTCCGGCTTTGGCAAGGGTGACGGCAAAAAAATCCAATGGCTCCTGCTCGAGCGTGGAAAATGTTAGCACGGATCTTACTGCACAGCAGGAAGTCTGGCTTTGGCACTGAACCGAAGCACTGCTCCGGACGGATCACGACATTGCGTCTTGTCAGGTCCCGGATATTTGCTATCGAATAAAATTGCGCCGTCAGCGATGCCGTCAGCGATGCCGTCAGCGATATTGCTGCAGAAGCGGCGTGCACAGGTGGGTTCAAACGGGCGGGTTCAAGCCGTCAGGAAAATTCATGAAAATCGAGATCGAATACTGCGGTCAATGAGGCTATGAACCGCGCGCCCGTGAGGCGCGGGAACTGATCCTTGGACTGCGACCCTCCGCGCAAATAAGCCTGCGGCGGTCAGGCGGCGGCGTTTTCGAAATTCGGGTCGACGGCCGTCTCGCATTCTCAAAGAAGGCGACCGGCCGCTTTCCAACGAGCGGAGAGATCGCCGAGTGTCTCACCTAGAGAGCAATCGCTTCAGCTTGAAATCGATCGCACTCTAACTTTTCCTCAAGTGCGCACGATCTTTTCAGAAAACCGATTTACAAGTGAGCTAAAACTTGTCGAGTTGGCGGTGCTCGGCCCTGATCCAGCGCACGGTGCCGGTGACCGAGCGCATGACCACGGTTTCCGTCTCGATGATCTCTTTGCCGAACTTGACCCCCGACAGCATGCGGCCGTCGGTGACGCCGGTCGCGGCGAACAGGCAATCGCCGCGCACCATGTCCTCGATCTGGTACTTCTTGCGCGGGTCCTTGATGCCCATCTTGGCGCCGCGCTCGCGCTTCTGCTCGGTGTCGAGCATGAGACGGCACTGCATCTGGCCGCCGATGCAGCGCAACGCCGCCGCCGCCAGCACGCCCTCGGGCGCTCCGCCGATGCCGATATAGATGTCGATGCCGGTCTTGTCGGGCTCGGCGGTGTGGATGACGCCGGCGACGTCGCCGTCGGTGATCAGGCTCACCGAGGCGCCAGCCTTGCGCACCGCAGCGATCAGATCGGCGTGGCGCGGGCGGTCGAGAATCATGGCGGTGATGGCCTCGGCAGGAACACCCTTGGCCCTGGCCAGATTGCGGATGTTTTCGTCCGCCGGGGCGTCGAGATCGACCACGCCCTTGGGATAGCCGGGACCGACCGCGATCTTGTCCATGTAGATGTCCGGCGCGTGCAGCAAGGTGCCGCCCTCGGCCATGGCCAGCGTGGCGATGGCGCCCGGCATATTCTTGGCGCAGAGCGTCGTTCCCTCGAGCGGATCGACGGCAATGTCGACCTTGGGGCCGGCCTTGGAGCCGACCTTCTCGCCGATGAAAAGCATCGGCGCCTCATCCTTCTCGCCCTCTCCGATCACCACCGTGCCCTCGATCGGCAGATTGTTGAGCTCGCGCCGCATTGCGTCGACCGCGGCCTGATCGGCGGCCTTCTCGTCACCGCGCCCGCGCAGCCGCGCCGCGTTGACGGCCGCACGTTCGGTGACGCGCACGATCTCCATCGACAGGATGCGTTCGAGGATCAGGCCGTGCGGAACAACTATCGACGCCATCGTCGTTTCCTTACCGATCGCCCGCCGTCTCGGGGGCTGGATTTAGAGCATGATAGGGAGGAGCGGAAAGCCGGGTTTCGCGACCATGTGTCTAATTCTTCTCGATGCGGATCACCTGCGGTCGCCCCGAGATTACCCGATCGCGGCGTACCGCAGCGAGCGCCTTGCGCACTGCATCCTCGGTGGTCGCATAGGTGATCAGGATGACGGGCACCGGCTGGCCCGAGCGGCCGGGCTGCAGGTCGCTCTGCGGCGGCGATCCGTGGCGTTGCACGATCGACTCGATGGAAATTCGCTGCTGCGCCAGGCGCCGCGCAATGGTCGCGGCGCTGCCGGGACGATCGCGCGCCAAGAGCCGGATATAGTAGCCGCCCTCGTGGCGCTGCATCGGTGCCTTGCGGATCGTGCTCATGCGCGCGGCCGGACGGCCGAACGGCGGCGTGCGCACCCCGCGGGCGATATCGGCCAGATCGGAGACGACGGCGGAAGCGGTCGCCATGCCGCCGGCGCCGGGGCCGACCAAGGTGATCGGGGCGAGGCCGTCGGCATCGACCGTGACCGCATTGGTCACGCCCATGACCTGGGCGATGGCCGAATCCTTCGGCACCATGGTCGGATGCACCCGCTGCTCGATGCCCGCCTCGGTTCTCACCGCCACGCCGAGAAGCTTGACGCGGTAGCCGAGTTCGCCCGCGGCGTCGAGATCGGCGAGCGTGATCGAGGAGATGCCTTCGACATAGATCGCAGCCTGATCGACCTTGGTTCCGAAGGCGAGGCTCGCCAGGATGGACAGCTTCTGCGCGGTGTCATGTCCCTCGACGTCGAAGGACGGATCGGCCTCGGCGTAGCCCAGCCGCTGCGCCTCACGCAGACATTCGTCGAAGCCGAGCCGGTCCTGCTCCATGCGCGAGAGGATGTAATTGCAGGTGCCGTTGAGGATGCCGTAGATGCGCGTGAAGGAATCGCCGTTGAGCCCCTCGCGCAACATCTTGACGATCGGGATGCCGCCCGCCACCGCAGCTTCGAAATTGAGTGCGACCCGATGGCGCTCGGCGAGCACGGCGAGCTGATGACCGTGGCGGGCGAGCAGCGCCTTGTTGGCGGTGACGACCGGCTTGCCGCGGCCGAGCGCGGTCTCCACCGCGCGCCGCGCCGGCACGCCTTCGCCGCCGATCACTTCCACGAAAACGTCGATTGCCGGATCGCCCGCCAGCGTCGCCGGATCGGCGATCCAGCGGAATTTGCGCAGATCGACGTCGCGCTTCTTCGCCCGCGAGCGTGCGCTGACCGCGACCACCTCGATCGGGCGGCCGCAACGCGCCACGAGCTTGTCGCGCCCGCGCTCCAATAGATGAACCACGGCCGTGCCGACGGTCCCGAGTCCGGCAAGACCGACTTTCAGCGGTTCGGCCATAAAACGTCGCCAATCCGAGCCGGCGCGACGCCCGGCTAACGTCGGGTCGCGAGGGGAACGACGTTGTGCAGCATTTCCGGGCCGGTTTCAAGAAAGCGCCGGATGTTGCGGGCCGCCTGCCGGATGCGCTGCTCGTTCTCCACCAAGGCGATGCGCACATGTCCCTCGCCGTGCTCGCCGAAGCCGGCTCCGGGCGACACCGCGACGCTCGCCTTCTCGACCAGGAGGGTGGAGAATTCGACGCTGCCCAGCGACTGGAACGGCTCCGGGATCGGCGCCCAGGCGAACATCGACGCCCGCGGCGGCGGCACGTCCCAGCCGGCCCGGCCGAACGAATCAACCAGGGCGTCGCGCCGGCGTCGGTAAGTCGCGCGCATCTCGTTGATGCAGTCGTCGGGACCGTTGAGCGCCGCGGTCGCCGCCACCTGGATCGGCGTGAATGCGCCGTAATCGAGATAGGATTTCACCCGCGCCAGCGCGGCAATGATGCGCTCGTTGCCGACCGCAAAGCCGATGCGCCAGCCGGGCATCGAATAAGTTTTCGACATCGAGCTGAATTCGACGGCGATATCGACGGCGCCCGGAACCTGGAGAACCGACGGCGGCGGATTGTCGTCGAAATAGACCTCGGCATAGGCGATATCGGACAACACCAAGAGGTCGTGCTTCTTCGCGAAGGCGATAAGATCGCGGTAGAAATCAAGGTCGGCGA
Organism: Xanthobacteraceae bacterium; assembly: GCA_035319735.1. Lineage (GTDB taxonomy): Bacteria > Pseudomonadota > Alphaproteobacteria > Rhizobiales > Xanthobacteraceae > BOG-931. The sequence goes on from DATHCD010000019.1 coordinate 32,563, forward strand.
CGCACGCCGTCGGGTTCGACGGGTAGCAGACCACGACCGCGACCGGCTTCGGGATGGAGTGGGCCATCGCGCGTTCCAGCGCGGCGAAAAAGCCGGCGTCGGGCTCGACCTGGACGGCGCGGATGGCGGCGCCGGCCATCAGGAAACCGAAAATGTGGATGGGATAGGTCGGATTGGGAACGATGACGATGTCGCCCGGCGCGGTGATCGCCTGCGCGACATTGGCGAAGCCTTCCTTTGAGCCGAGCGTGGTAACGATCTGGGTTTCCGGGTTGAGCTTCACGCCGAAGCGACGCGCATAGTAGGCGGCCTGGGCGCGGCGCAGGCCCGGAATCCCCTTGGACGCCGAATAGCGGTCGGTGCGTGGCTTGCCGACGGTTTCCTTGAGTTTCTCGACCACGTGCGCGGGCGCCGGCAGATCCGGATTCCCCATGCCGAGGTCGATAATATCGGCGCCGCCGTTGCGCGCCGCCGCCTTGGCGCGGTTGACTTGCTCGAACACGTAAGGCGGCAGCCGGCGGATGCGGTAGAAATCTTCCATTGGGCGACTCGGATGGCCTCCACTCTTTAATCACGGCTTGGTGGCGGCACCAGGGGTCTGCGGTGCGCCTGGGTCGGCTCCCTGGGCGACCGGCTGCACCGGCGGCGCGGGGGGCGGCGGGAGCGGCCTTTTCCGTGCGTCCGCGGCGGAGTTTGTTCCCGCGCCGGGCTGGCCCGCGGCCTGCGCCGCCGTGCTCAAATGGTCGCGCTCGGAAATGAGATCATCCGTTGCCTGCTTGACCTGATCCGGCGTGAGCGGCGTGTCCGCGCGCGGCGCCGGCATGTCGTGGATCGCCGGATAACCGATTTCAGGAGAGCAGCCCGCCACCAAAGGCGCCATGGCGGCCGCGATCGCTCCTGTGCGCAGCAAGGTTGCGAGCAGGCGCCCCGTCGCGTTCCGGCGGCCGCGCATGTTCTTTCCCTGATTTCCTCTCACGAGGCTCCTCGTTTCGGCCCGGGGTTTCCGTTCGACCCGGCGGCGGCGGCGCCTCGATGTCCCTCGGTTGAAGAAGAAATACTTATCCCGCAATGGTTTATAAAGATCAACTGAAAGCGCATATAGGTCATCAAGCTGACGCGTTAATATGTCGAAACAAGGACGTTGCAGCCGGCGCATCCTGCTGGGCTGCGCCGACCCTTTGAGCGCCCGAGGCGGAACACGACGGGCGCGGCTTGCGCGCATGGTTTATTTGGGCCATTTCTGCCGCAAAGGGCGAGTTTGCCAGCCCCGCGGCCATTGAGGAAACGCTCGTGCGAGCTCCTTCGCAAGAACCGATGAAAGTCGGTAGCGTCGACGTCGAAGAGTTTTCACGCAATCTGGCACGTCTCGTCGAGGAAAGCGGCCGCGCGCTTGCCGCGTACCTCAAGCCGCGCGAGGAAGGCCGCAAGAACAACGACTTAGCCGCCAGCGAGCTCACCGAAATCGTCAAGACCCTCGGCCAGGTTGCGGAATATTGGCTCGCCGATCCGCAACGCGTCGTCGAACTGCAGGCCCGGCTGGGCAAGACCTATCTCGACCTGTGGGCGTCGGCGGCCAAGCGCCTTGCCGGCGAAGAAGCGGCGCCCGCTGCCGTCCCGGCGGCCAACGACAAGCGCTTCGTCGATCCCGAGTGGACCTCGAACCAGTTCTTCGATTTTCTCAAGCAGGCGTATCTGCTCAGCGCGCGCTGGGCCAACGTCTTGGTCAGCGACGCCGCCGACCTCGATCCGCACGTCAAGCAGAAAGCCGAGTTCTACGTGCGGCAGATCGTCAATGCGCTGTCGCCGTCGAATTTCGTGTTGACCAATCCCGAGCTACTACGCGAGACGCTCACGACCAACGCCGACAACCTAGTTCGCGGCATGCGCATGCTCGCGGAGGACATCGAGGCGGGCGGCGGCGACCTCAAGATCCGCCAGTCCGATTCCTCGATGTTCGAGGTCGGCCGCAATCTCGCGACCACGCCGGGCAAGGTGGTATTCCAGAACGACCTGATCCAGCTCATTCAATACGCGCCGGCGACGGCGACCGTGCGCAAGCGCCCGCTCTTGATCATGCCGCCCTGGATCAACAAATTCTACATCCTCGATCTCACGCCGCAAAGCTCCTTCATTAAATGGTGCATCGAGCAGGGCCTCACGGTCTTCTGCATCTCCTGGATCAATCCTGACGCCCGCTTGGCGCAAAAGACCTTCGAAGACTACCTGCGTGAAGGGCCGCTCGCCGCGCTCGACGCGATCAAAGAGGCGACCGGCGAGGACAAGGTCGACGCCGTGGGCTATTGCGTCGGCGGCACGATGCTCGTGGTCACGCTTGCCGCCATGGCCGCCTGGCACGACGAGCGCATCGCCTCGGCGACGCTGTTCGCCGCGCAGGTCGATTTCACCTATGCCGGCGATCTCAAGGTTTTCATCGACGAGGAGCAACTCAAGGCGATCGAGCAGCGCATGGCCGAGCGCGGCTATCTCGAAGGCAAGACGATGTCGATCGTCTTCAACCTCATGCGCTCGAACGATCTGGTCTGGCCCTATGTGATCAACAACTACCTCAAGGGCAAGGCGCCGTTCCCCTTCGATCTGCTTTATTGGAATGCCGATTCCACGCGCATGCCCGCCGCCAACCATTCGTTCTATATGCGCAACTGCTACCTCGAAAACAATCTGGCCAAGGGCAAGATGATGATCGGCAACACCGTGATCGATCCGAGATCGATCAAACTGCCAATCTACAATCTGGCGACGCGGGAAGACCATATCGCGCCGGCGAAATCGGTGCTGTTCGGCTCGAAATTCTTCGGCGGCCCGGTGCGGTTCGTGCTCGCCGGCTCCGGCCATATCGCCGGGGTGATCAATCCGCCGGACAAGAACAAGTACCAATATTGGACCGGCGCCAAGCCGCGCAGCGCCAACCTCGAAGGCTGGCTGGCAAAGGCGAAAGAGCATCCCGGCTCGTGGTGGCCGGACTGGCTCGCCTGGCTGAAAAAACAGGACCGAGCTCAGGCTCCCGCCCGCGTTCCAGGCGACGGCAAGCTCAAGCCGATCGAGGACGCGCCGGGAAGCTACGTGAAGGTGCGCGACTGAGCGCGGCGGCAGGCCGGGTCCAAATCGTCCGCACGCCGCCTTATGCACAGGCCTCACGGCAGGCATCTTTGCCGGACTTCCCCGCCTGCTCGATAACTGCAAGATTGTCAGTGCGGACAACCAAACTGGGAGGGCGTCATGTCCCGGGAAATCTTTTGGCTAGTGCTGACGGTAGCGATGACGGGCCTGTTCTGGGTGCCCTACATCCTCGACCGCACTATGGTGCGCGGGCTCATGGGAGCGATGGCGAACCCGAGCCCAAGCGACAAGCCGCAATCGACTTGGGCGCAGCGGATGATGGCGGCGCACACCAACGCGGTGGAAAATCTGGTCATCTTCGCGCCGCTCGTTCTGGCGGCGCAGCAGCTGAAAATTTCGACAGCGGCGACCGTCTTCGCCTGCGCGCTCTATTTCTGGTCGCGCCTTGCGCATTACGTCGTCTACACGCTCGGCATTCCGGTACTGCGCACGCTGGCCTTTGTCGGCGGCTTCGTCGGCCAGGCCATTTTGGTGCTGGCGATCTTCAAGCTGATCTGAGAGGAGTGGCAGTCGGCCTCCGCCGTCGGAACGTCAAAGCATAGACGACAGTCCTCACGGAAACAGCGCCACCTGTTCAAGACCCATGCTCTCGGGAAAGCCGAGCATGAGGTTCATGTTCTGCACCGCCTGGCCGGACGCGCCCTTGGTCAAATTGTCGAGCGCCGCGCCGATGATGGCGCGGCCGGCGATGCGGTCGGCGTTAACGCCGATGAAGGTCATGTTCGACCCGCGCACGTGCCGCGTCTGCGGCAGCTTGCCAAACGGCAGCACGTGCACGAACGGCTCCGCAGCGTAAGGCTTCGCCAGCAGCGCATGCAGATCTTGCGGCGAGGCCTTGCGGCCGCGCACATAGATCGTCGAGAGAATGCCGCGGTTCATCGGCACGAGATGCGGCGTGAAGCTGACGATGACCTCGCGGCCGGCGGCGCGCGAAAATTCCTGGTCGAGCTCGGCCATGTGACGGTGATGGCCGACGCCGTAGGCGTGAAACCCCTCGGACACTTCGGCGAACATCATGTCCTCTCGCGCCCCCCTGCCCGCTCCGGTCACGCCCGATTTGGCGTCGATGACGATCTCGTCGGGATCGATCGCCTTGGCCTTGAGCAGCGGGATCAGCGCCAGCTCGGCGCAACTCGTATAGCAGCCGGGATTGGCGACGAGCCGCGCCGCCTTGATTTGCGACCGATAGATTTCGGTCAGGCCGTAGACCGCCTCCCGCTGCAGCTTGGGCGCCGCGTGCGCCTGCCCGTACCACCGCGCATAGGCGGCGGGATCGGCGAGGCGGAAATCGGCCGAAAGATCGACGATCTTGATGCCTGATACGCGCGCAAGCAAATCTTTGATCACGCTCTGCGTCGTGCCGTGCGGGAGGGCGCAGAAGACAAGGTCGAGGCCGAGACCTTTCCAGTCGGCGGCATCGAGCGCGGTGAGCGGCGGCAGCTCATAAGGCGCGAATTGCGGAAAGACGTCGGCCATCGCCTGTCCGGCGCGGCGATCGGCAGTGAGCAGCGCGATCTCGACGCGCGGATGGTGGATGAGGAGCCGCACCAGCTCCGCGCCGGTATAGCCGGAGGCGCCGAGCACGCCGATCTTCTTTGCTTTCTCAGGCATGATTCCACCTTGCCCTTTGCGGGATCGGGCCGAATCCACGGGAAGGATATCAGGGAAGAGTGCCGCGGAACCGGCGGCACGAATGTTTACGCGCGCAGGCGCGCTCGTGCCGTGTCACGGCGGCGACGGCGGCGCTCGACAATGGCCTTGGCTGCAACGGGCCTTTTCATGCGCCGCCATATAAAGGCCGCGCCGCGGGGCGTCAATGCACCCGCAACATCCAGCGAATGCAAGAGCAACAGTAAATATGTGACCGAGGCGGTCCGCTGCGCCCGCGCCAGCCGCATCGGCAGCCCGTTCATGCTTTGCCGGCGCGGTGGCATAGTCGAAGCGCTGATTCGCCCGGGCCGTTGCCTGCGCAGGCGCGAACCTCCACATGGGAAGAATCGTGGGAAAACCAGCAAGAACGCCGAAAACTTCCGGTACGCTCGATTTGTTCGCCAACGCTCCCGAGGCCCGTCGCGGCAGCGGGCGCCGTGTTGCCAGCGCGCCCTCGCGCGCTTCCGCGGCCGAGGCCGGCTACACCGCGCGCCACATCGAGGTGTTGGAAGGGCTCGAGCCGGTGCGCCGCCGGCCGGGAATGTATATCGGCGGCACCGACGAGAAGGCGCTGCATCACCTGTTCGCCGAGGTGATCGACAATGCCATGGACGAGGCATTGGCCGGCCATGCCGACTGGATCGAGGTCGACATGGCGGCGGACGGTTTCGTCACCGTCACCGACAATGGCCGCGGCATACCGGTCGACCCGCATCCGAAATTTCCGAAAAAATCCGCGCTGGAAGTGATCATGTGCATGCTACACGCCGGCGGCAAATTCGACTCCAAGGTCTACGAGACCTCGGGCGGCCTGCACGGCGTCGGCGTCTCGGTCGCCAACGCGCTGTCCGAACGCATGGAGGTCGAGGTCGCGCGCGGCCAGCGGCTCTACCGCATGGCGTTCGAGCGCGGCAAGCCGAAAGGCAAACTGCAGGATGCCGGCAAGACACCGAACCGCCGCGGCACGAAGGTTCGCTTCCGGCCGGACCCCGAGATTTTCGGCGCCAAGGCGCATTTCCGACCCGAGCGCGTGTTCAAGATGGCGCGTTCCAAGGCCTACCTGTTCGGCGGCGTCGAGATCCGCTGGTCCTGCGCCAAGGAGCTTCTGCGCGGCATCGAGGACGTGCCGGAGCGCGCCACTTTCCACTATGCCGAAGGGCTAAAGGATTTTCTCACCGCCGCCATCCACGGCGACACGCTGGTGCATCCGGACATTTTCACCGGCAGCGCGGGAACGATCGGCGCGCACGGTGCGGTGCAATGGGCGGTGGCCTGGACCGCCGACGCCGACGGCTTCCTCAACTCCTACTGCAACACCATCCCGACGCCCGATGGCGGCACGCATGAATCCGGCCTGCGCGCCGCGTTGCTTCGCGGGCTGAAGGACCACGCCGAGCGCGTCGGCCAAGGCAAGCGTGCGGCCGCGATCACCAGCGACGACGTGATGGCCGGCGCCGCCGCCATGCTGTCGGTGTTCATCCGCGAGCCGGAATTCCAGGGCCAGACCAAGGACCGCCTCGCCACCGCCGAGGCGCAAAAGATCGTCGAGCAGGCGATTAAGGACCCGTTCGATCATTGGCTCGCCGGGAATCTGGCCCAGGCCAACAAGCTATTCGACTTCGTGGTCGAGCGCGCCGAGGAGCGCGTTCGCCGCCGCCAGGAAAAGGACATCGCACGCAAGACCGCGGCGCGGAAACTGCGCCTGCCCGGCAAGCTCGCCGACTGCACCAACAGCGCCGCGGAAGGCTCGGAGCTGTTTGTCGTCGAGGGCGATTCCGCCGGCGGCTCGGCGAAACAGGCGCGTGACCGCGCGTCGCAGGCGGTGCTGCCGCTGCGCGGGAAAATCCTCAACGTCGCTTCCGCCGGCCAGGAAAAGCTCGCTCAGAACCAGCAGCTCGCCGACCTCGTCCAGGCGCTCGGCTGCGGCACCGGAGCCCATTATCGTGACGAGGATTTGCGCTATGGCCGCGTGGTCATCATGACCGACGCCGACGTCGACGGCGCCCACATCGCTTCGCTGCTCATCACCTTCTTCTACCGGCAGATGCCGCGGCTGATCGACAACGGCCACCTCTATCTCGCGGTACCGCCGCTGTACCGGCTCGCCCATGGCGGCAAGGTTTTTTACGCGCGCGACGACGCACACAGGGATGAGCTGCTGCGAAAGGAGTTTCACGGCAACGCCAAGGTGGAGGTGAGCCGCTTCAAGGGTCTCGGCGAGATGAAAGCGCCGCAGCTCAAGGAGACCACGATGGACCCTGGCCGGCGCACGCTCCTTCGCGTCGTGCTGCTCGCCGACGACCGCGAGGATACGGCGGACTCCGTCGAGCGGCTGATGGGCAGCAAGGCCGAGGCGCGCTTCGCCTTCATCCAGGAGCGCGCCGAATTCGCCGACGAGGAATCGCTCGACGTGTGATTTTTTCTCCCCTGCTGCGCGGGGAGGAAAGACTAACAACCCTACCCCGTCATCCACTCGGCCAACGCCTGCGTCACCTCCTGCGGCCGTTCGAGCGTCGACAAATGGCCGCAGTCGGGAATGACGAGGAGGCGCGATCCGGCAATGCTGTCGGCCATCTCGCGCGCCTGCGCAGGCGGCGTCAGCTCGTCGCCGTCGCCGACCAGGATCAAGGTCGGGCACTTAATCGCCGCGAGGACGGGACGCGAATCCGGCCGGCCGATGATCGCCTGCATCTGGCGCGGAAAGGCCTCCGCGCCGGTTTCCTCGGCCATGGTGCGCACGAGATGTCTAAGCGCCTTATCGCCATGACGATCGCGATGCACGAGCACGGGAAACTGGAGGTCCGTCTCCTCGGCGAAGCGGCCGGTTCTCGCCAGCTCGATCCGGGGGCGGCGCTGCTGCGTTTGCTCGGGTGTCTCGGGACGCGCGCTTGTGTCAAGGAGCGCGAGCTTCGCCACGCGCTGCGGCGCCTGGCGCATGATCTCGAAAGCGATGTAGCCGCCCATCGAAAGGCCGGCGAGGGCAAAGCGCGGCGGGGCGGCGGCGAGGATGCGTCGCGCGATCGCGGCAAGGCCGTCGTCGGCGGGTATGGTCGGCGACGAAGACGGGGCCGAAGCGCCAAAGGCTTGGAATCTGCTCGGCGTAAAGGCGCGCCGAGCAATTGAGACCGGGAATGAGAACGCTCGGCTGGGGCTCGGACATCGGTGCTCCGGGACGGATATCGAGGAAAGTGAAGGAATCCGTTTAACTTACTGCATTGCGGCAGGCTGCTTCAGGTTGACTTTAACGCTTTCGATCCTATGTTCCGCGCAGCCGAAGCAATGCGGATTCGCTTCTTTCTGCGTGTTTCTCCCGTTCAATCCATAGGTTCCCGCGCCCGGTGCGGGTCCTGAACCGAGGGTCTATGTCCTTTTCCCATCTCGGCTTGTCCGAAAAAGTTCTCGCCGCGGTCGCCGCGGCCGGTTACCAAACCCCCACCCCCATCCAAGATCAGGCCATCCCCCACGTGCTCGCCCGGCGTGACGTGCTCGGCATCGCGCAGACCGGAACCGGCAAGACCGCGGCCTTCGTGCTGCCGATGCTGACCATGCTGGAGCAAGGCCGCGCCCGCGCGCGCATGCCGCGCACGCTGATCCTCGAGCCGACGCGCGAACTCGCCGCCCAGGTCGAGGAGAGTTTTGCCAAATACGGCGTCAACCACAAGCTCAACGTCGCGCTGTTGATCGGCGGCGTCTCATTCGACGATCAGGATCTCAAGCTTACCCGCGGCGTCGACGTGCTGATCGCGACGCCCGGTCGCCTGCTCGATCATTTCGAGCGCGGGCGGCTGTTGCTCACCGGCGTCGAGCTTCTGGTCATCGACGAAGCCGACCGCATGCTCGACATGGGTTTCATCCCCGATATCGAGCGCATCTGCAAGCTTGTTCCCTTCACCCGCCAGACGCTGTTCTTCACCGCCACCATGCCGCCGGAAATCCGGCGCATCACCGAGCAGTTCCTGCACAATCCGGTGCGCGTTGAGGTCGCCCCGCCGGCGACCACCGTCGCCACCACGACCCAGCTGCTGGCGAAATCCGGCCGCGAGCCGCACGACAAGCGCGACACGCTGCGCCGCCTGATCCGCTCTGCCGCGGGCTTGAAGAACGCCATCATCTTCTGCAACCGCAAGCGCGAGGTCGCAACGCTTTATCGCTCGCTGGTGCGCCACGGCTTCTCGGTGCAGGCGCTGCACGGCGACATGGACCAGCCGGCGCGCATGGCGGCGCTCGAGCAGTTCCGCAAGGGCGAGGTGACCCTGCTGGTCGCCTCCGACGTTGCCGCGCGCGGGCTCGACATTCCGGACGTGAGCCACATCTACAATTTCGACGTTCCGCATCATCCCGATGACTACGTGCACCGGATCGGCCGCACCGGCCGCGCCGGCCGCGCCGGCACCGCCGTCACCATCGTGGCGGGGTCGACCGACGCCAAGGCGGTCGGCGCGATCGAAAAGCTGATCGGCCGGACGATTCCGTGGATGGAGCAGCCGCCCGCCGCGGCGCTTCCGGCGCGGCAGCAAGCAGCGCGGCAGCCGCGTCACGGACGGCCTGACGGCCACCGCCAGCCGCATCGGGCCGCCGCTTCGGTCAGACGCGTCGAGGAGGCGCGGTCGCGACGCGCCGCGCCACCGCAGCCCGCCGCACGCGCTCGCGCCGATGACGGCGAGGAGGCCACGCATCTGCCCGCCTTCCTGCTGCGCCCGGTCACGCTCAAGGCTTAGCGGCCCGCCTTTACTGATCAAAGCCTGCGCGTCCCGGCGGAAAATTTGGGCTGAGCCCAATGCGTTTACCGGTCCTTCACTGCTCTATCCTACTTTGCCGCTGAAAATCTTCGCAGTCGTCCCTGCGGCAGGTTTTCCCGACGGTCAATCGCGATTGGAGGCGAGTGATGGCCGTGCCCCATGACGAGCACGAACGGACATTCGCATTCGCCGAGATTGCACTCCAACAGATCCGCGCCCTGCACCAGCCCGCCCTGCCGCGAAACTTCGAGCTCTGGTACCAATACGCGACTGGCTACAACCCCGAGCTCAACCACGCGATCAACGAGACACTGGCGCAAAAAGGCGGGCTCAGCGACGCCGATATCGACGCCATCTACAACACCCACCTCTCGGCCAACCGCGCCAGCGAGCGGATCGAAACGGTCGGCTCGCGCGTGCTCGACGAGGTCAAGCAGGTGCTGGCGATGATCGATGTCGCCGCCGGCTCGGCGACCAGCTATTCCGAGAGCCTTGCCAATGCCAGCGAAAAGCTCGCGAGCGCCGGCGACCACGAGACGCTGCGCGTGGTCATCGAGAGCCTGATCCAGGGCGCCGAGGAGATGGAGGTCAACAACAAGAAACTCGAGGCGCGGCTGTCGGCGTCGAAGCTAGAGATCGAGCAGCTGCAGCAAAATCTCGCAACGGTGCGGACCGAGAGCCTCACCGATCCGCTCACCTTGCTGTCAAATCGCAAGTTCTTCGATTCCGAGCTCGACAAGGCCGTCGCCGCCGCCAAACAGAAGAACGAGTCGCTGTCGCTGTTGATGACCGACGTGGACCACTTCAAATCCTTCAACGACAAATACGGGCATTTGACCGGCGACCAGGTGTTGCGTCTGGTCGCCGTGTCGGTGAAGCAGAACGTCAAGGGCCAGGATATCGCGGCGCGCTACGGCGGCGAGGAATTTGCGATCGCGTTGCCGAACACCGCCCTGCAATCGGCGATCACGGTCGCCGACCATATCCGCCGCGCCATCATGACCAAGGAATTGATGAAGCGATCGAGCGGCGAGCGCCTCGGACGGGTGACGATTTCGATCGGCGTGGCGGCGCTGCGACCGAGCGATACGCCGCAATCGCTGATCGAGCGCGCCGACCATTGCCTCTACGCCGCCAAGCACCACGGCCGCAACCGCGTGATCTGCGAGAACGATCCGGAAGCCGCTCCGGCTTCGCGACAGCGCGTCGCGTAACGCCGGCGAGGCGCGGGCGGCGCGATCAATTTGCCGTCCAATCCGGTTTGCCGCTGACACATGGCGCGCCGGGCGCTATCATGACACTTGGGGGCATCATCCGGAAAACCAGAAACTCGGTTTTCCGAAAAGATCGTGCTCCACTGAGGAAAGCTTGACCGCAATCGATTGAACCTCAATCGCTTGCGGTCTTGCCCGTTGAGGAGCGCGCGCGATGAAAGCCTGGCAAGCCCTGTCGGTCATCGTTCTGTCCCTTGCGACATCCGTCGCAAGGGGGGAGACGATCGAGATTTCGGGCGACTATGGCGGCCTTCTTGTCGCGTATCAGGCGAAATGGAAGGCGCTCTCGGAAAAAAAGGACGTCAATGTACGCATCTCAGGCCCCTGCGTTTCCGCCTGCACGGTGCTGGCCGGCTACATTCGCCGCGAGAAAATTTGCGTGACCCCCAGCGGATCGCTCGGCTTCCATTTGGGTTTTCCTGCCTTCATTACCCCGGACCTTTGGAAGGACTATCCGACGGACATCCAAGTCTGGATCAGCAAAAAGGGTGGCCTGTCCTATCAGTTGCTTTGGCTGCAGGCGCCGGAGATTTACCGGTTTTTTCACAAGTGCTAGCGATCGGCGCGATCAGGCCGATGTGATGCGGGCTGACGGCATTTGCCGCGGCGCATGACTCGGTTTCAGACATTGCGCTGCCCCTCAGCACCCTTCCGGTCATCTGGAACCATGCGCCGACCGGCAACGCCGCGATTGACGGGCTGCAAGGCAATCACAATATCTCTGACGTAAACCAGCGCGGTTCAGGACGAACAATGCGGCAGCTTATTGACGCCATCGCGCAACATGGCTTTTTGCTGTTGTTCTCGACCGTCTTCGTCGCCCGCATCGGATTGCCCTTGCCGGTCATTCCGATATTGGTGACGGCCGGAGCGCTTGCCGGGCAAGATGCGGGGCAGCTCGCCGAAATTGTCCTGATCAGCGTCTGCGCCAGCCAGGCCGCGGAACTCGTCCTTTATTGGCTCGGTCTGCGCTACGGCCAGCGCTTCCTCGGATTGCTCTGCAGACTGTCATTGTCGCCGGATTTTTGCGTCCGGCAGACGGAAACGGTTTTCACCAAACTCGGCCCCTGGTCGCTCATCTTCGCAAAGTTCTTGCCTGGGCTTTCGCTCATTTCCGTGGCAATGGCCGGCGTTGTCGATATGTCGGTGCCCGCCTTCTTCCTGCTCAACGGCTTGGGCACGCTGTTGTTCGTCGGCGTGTTCGTCGCGCTCGGTGTGATCTTTCAAAGCGCGGTCACGAGCGTGCTCGCCACCCTGGCGGAGTTCGGCACGCTCGGCATTGTGGCGGTTGCGGCCGGCTTTGGGCTGTACTCGCTGTTCAAATGGTGGCGACGCCTGCTGTTCATTCGTCAGCTGCGGATGGACCGTATTACCGTCCCCGAACTTCGCGAATTGATCGATGGGGGAGGGGAGCTGGTCATTCTCGACGTGAGGCCGCAAAAGGTTCGCGCGCAGGACGGCATGATTCCCGGCGCCGTTCCCGCACATCCCGAAGATATCGACCCGATCATCAAGCAGTATTCCCGCGACACCGAGATCATCGTGTACTGTGCCTGCCCGAACGAGGAATCGGCGGCCACGGCCGCCAAACATCTCAAGCACGCGGGCTTCAAGAAGATCCGACCGCTGCTCGGCGGCATCGAGGCGTGGGTGAATGCGGGCCACCCGGTCGAGCGTGTCGAGCCTGCCAAAGAAGCGGCTTGAGCGCAGCCCCCGAAACGATTGAAAGGGAGAAGCGCCCGGTTGGACCCCGGCGCCGCCATTGAGCTTGCGCACTGCGTAAGCCGGCGGGTAGGCTGAGAGCAACGAAGCCCACTGGGACCGCCTTATCGGCTCTCGTGCATTGCGCAAGCCAAAGCGCGGCCGTCATTGTTTTCGCTTGTCATTGCTGCGGCCCGTCACACTGAATTGCTTTGGCATGTGGCCAAACCTATAAAGAAAGCCATGATCGGTCGCCTGCTCCTTTCCCTCGCGTTTCTCGCTGCCCTGCCCTCTTTCGCGGAAGAGCCCGTCGGCTGCGACAACTTCAAGTGGCCCATCAACAAGGAGCGCGCGACCCTCAACGGTACGGATTTACCGAAAGTTCGTTCCGGCGAGCGAATAACTTGGCCGATCCCATTTGCGACAAGCGTCGACCTCATACCTTTTGCCGACGCCAACTTGCCGCTGCCGCCGGAACGGGCGCCAAAGTCGCCGGCATCCTTCGCTGGCTTCTTGCAAATCCCGGCGCCGGCCAAGGCCGGCACATACAAGATCACCTTGTCGTCCGAAGGATGGATCGACGTCTTCCAGAATGGACGCGCGGTCAGGTCGTCGGGCTTCACCGGCGCCACCGGCTGCGAAGGGATTCGTAAGAGCGTGAAGTTCGACTTGGCCGCGCAGCCGCTTATCATCGAACTCAGCGGCGTGCCTGCGAATTCGATCCGGGTTGTGGTGACCGCCGACGAGTAGAAGTGACGTCGCCGGGAGCGGCCGACGGCCGGCGGCTTGCTGACAGAGCCGGTCTCAATACGACATTCACGCCTGCCAACCCTCTTCGCCCATTGGCAGCCAGGTCATGGCGCGGCCGAAAATCGGACGCCCATGTGAATCGAGAGGTTCACGCACAATTCCGGGAGCCTGCGGAGACGAAATTCCTCTGTGCGACGCGAAATCGACGTCGATTTCGCCCGAGACCGTGACGGCGCGTTTCCAGCGTTGCCCAAAACCCGACATGATCGTCGGGCCCAATGAACGCGCCCCCTTCGTACGTGCTGTAAGCGTCGCGCGTGTTCGGAAGCCATGTTTGCAAGTCGGGTTTCACGAACTGGCCTGCTCATCACCGTATTGGGTCTGGTGGTGCTCTACGCATCGTATTATGTTTGGCGCAAAAGTCACCCGTTGCACGCATTGTACGAAACGCAAGACGATTACCGATGGGTGCGCGCCGACTCTTCGAGCGATCCCGCCATTGAGAGCGGCGAAGTATGGCAGGCGTCCGCAACCTGCCAGCTACCCTATTTCATCGGGGCAACCCTGCGTGCCAAGGCGGAGCTCAAAGCGTTTTACGACGCGGCCCCTGAAGAGATTAGCGAATGGCGCGATCGTCCGGCGCGCCCTCGGATTCCTCGCGCCCCTTCAAGCGAAGTAGATTTCCAAAATCTCTTAAAGCGTGAGCAAGCAGAACTTGATCGCAGCATTGCCGAGGCAGAGTACGATTCGCAGTTACACGCAAAATATATGGAATGGTATGCAATCGTTTCCAAGCTCGAGGACCAGGCCAAGCAATGGCAGCAACGGCTAATCAAGGTTGCTGACCAAAGACTGACTCTCGGCGAGGCTGATAATCAGAACTTCATCATGCTTTCCGCCAATGGGATCAAGCAAGTCGGCGCTAGTGAGAATCTGGAGCAACACATGCTTTCGCTGCTGGGGCTTGGCGGCTTTTCGAAGGATGAATTGCAAGCGCTCAAGACAAGGTGCGTAGAGGTCATTCCAGTAAAGAGGATTCTCACGCAAGCAAAACTCTGGCACTGGCCGATCTCTTATCCTGCTTCGTTCTGGCTCGGATTAGAGTTGGTTCTCATCGGCTTATTTTTTCGCCCTATCTCGAGATGGATCAGCGCCGGCGATCCTCGAGCGGCATGGCGGCATGTCCGTCATACGGCGCAACGCCTGATCGCGACGACCCGCATGGTGCTCAAGGACAAGTTCGCCAGCGGCGACCTGGCGCTGACGCTCACCCATTTTCATCCGGAGCATGGCTGGCCCCCCATGTCGGCTTTTACGGCCGGTATCAGGCGCTTAGCGGACTTCCCGCGGCTGCTGCCAAATCGGCGCCAGTGACCGATGCTGTCGAAAAAGTGGGCTTGTACGATTCGCCCCCTGTGGTGCCGATCTGGGCTGAGTGAGATCGGCTTTAGCTTCTTCGCTTTGACCTATATGTACGATCTCTAGGCGGAGGCGAACGACTTGGATCGTAGG